>CAVYYX010000015.1:0-519511 GCA_963772825.1 Ilumatobacteraceae bacterium
CAACGCCGCCCTTGGCCTGGAACTGACCATCGTGACGGCCATCGTGCTCGGTGCCAGCCTCAACGGTGGCCGCGGCAGCGTCGTCGGGACCGTGCTCGGTCCGATGATCATCGGGGTACTGAACAACGGGTTGACGCTGATGAACGTCAGCTCGTACTGGCAGCAGGTGGCCAGCGGCGTGCTGCTGATCACCGCAGTTTCGTTCGACCGGGTTCGCGAGCATTTCAGCCGGTCGACCTCGTGAACGTGTGTCCGATCTGGGCGGCCTCCGGTCCGAATCAGCATCTGGGCGGCCTACGGTCCGGAACGCGCAGTCTCAGCCGCCCAGTTCGGGAAGTACGTGGAGGGCAATCATGACCATTCGTCTAGGTGTCATCGGGGCAGGGTCGTGGGCGATCTCGTCGCACCTGCCGAACTTCGCCCGTCACGACGATGTTGAGTTCGTCGCCGTGGCCAGGCACGGCGACGAGGCGCTACAGCGAGTCAAGGACACGTTCGGCTTCCAGTTCGCCAGCGAGGACTACCGCGACGTCGTGTCCCACGATCTCGATGTCGTCCTCGTCGCCAGCCCGTCGAGCCTCCACTGCGAGCACGCCCTGGCGGCGATGGAGTCGGGAGCTCACGTGCTCGTCGAGAAGCCGGTCGCCACCGACCCTCAGCAAGCCTGGGACCTCGTCGCCGCTGCGCAGCGGCTGGGGCGCCACGTGACCGTCGCCTTCGGCTGGAACTTCATGCCGATGCTGCGCGAAGCCAAGCGGCTGATGACCGAAGTGGGCATCGGTCGGGTCGAGGCCGTGTCGATCCACATGTCGTCACCGACCCGCGAACTGCTGTCGAACACCGGCGCTTATCCGCAGGCGGACCCGGACACGGTGCCCGAGCAGCCGACCTGGACCGACCCGGCGCTGAGCGGCGGTGGCTACGCCCAGGCGCAACTGTCGCACGCCCTGGGAATGAGCTTGTGGCTGCTCGACCAGCGGGTCGACGGAGCGTTCGCCGTGATGGCCAGCGCGCTCGACTCGCCGGTCGAGCTCCACGACGCCATCGTGTTGCGCTACGACGACGGGGCGGTAGGGACGATGTTCGGGGCCTCCAACCACGTCGGCGCCGGCGAGAACAAGCACCAGCTCCTGATCCAGGCCGTAGGTGCCGAGGGTCAGTTCCGCATCGATGTCGAGCGCGAGGACCTGTGGCTGTATCGACACGACGGCACGGACCATCGGCCCGACCTTGCTCCTGGTGCCGGGTGGTACGACTGCATCGGCCCGGTGGACACGATCCTCGATCTCGCCCGTGGACGCGATGTCTTCAACTGGGCGCCGATCGAGCTCGGGGCGCGCACGGTCGAGGCCCTCGACCTCGCCTACCGCAGCAGTGCCACGGGCGCCTTCGAGTCGCGCCAACAGCGGTGATGGTGGAGACGAGGCGGGGTGCGGTCGGCGCCCATGTCGCGGTACGCCTCCGACGGGGGTTTCAGGGGGCGGAAGCCCCCTGATGCGGCGGCTCGTGCCGGCTTTGCCGGCCGCCGCCTGGAGGTGGGTGCGGCGCAGCCGCCCTTCGAAAGCTCGACCGCTGCAGTGAGCGAGGAACGAGCGAACGCAAGCGGTCGAAACGCTACGCGTCGGGAGTCGAGCGCGGTGAGTACGTCGTCGGCAGCATCACCGTCTGGGGTGGCTGCCCAGCGGCGGCGTCGAGCAGCAACCGCGCTGCTTCGGCACCCATCCGCTGGGGGTCGCGGGAGACGACCGAGATCGCCGGCTGCACGATTTCGAGGAGATCGAGCTCGTCGAGGGCGACGAGGGCGATGTCGCGTCCGGCAGTGAGTTGTCGCTCAGCGAGTGCTCTCAGAACACCGACGGTCACCTGGGCTCCCCCGGTCAGAATCGCCGTTGGCGGCTCGGGGTCGTCGAGCAAGGCGTGGGTTTGTTTTCTGGCGACATCGCCGACAAACGATCCGAGTACGACGTATCGGTCGTCGTGAGCGAGACCGGCGATCGAGAAGGCGTCCTTCAAACCTCGTAGACGTTCGCGCACTGGACGGACGGTGCGCTGGCCGCTGACGAGGGCGACACGGCGGTGACCGTGGGCGATGAGGTCGTCGGTCGCGGCACGCACCCCCGAGTAGTGATCGCACAGGACCGCCGACGCCTCGGTGCCTGGAATCGTGCGATCGACGAGCACGTACGGCGTCTCCAGGTTGGCGAGGGCGTTGATCGTCGCTTCGTGATCCTCGGTGACGAGGTTGAGGATCAGGCCGTCGACACGCCGCCGCCGGAGCACGTTGATGTGGTTCGCTTCGACGTCGGAGTCGCCGTCGGAGTTGACCAACAGCATCACGAATCCACGTTGGCGGAGGAACTGCTCAGCGCCCCGAGCCATCGACGCGAAGAACGGGTTGGCGATGTCGCGGATCAAGAACCCGATCGTGTGGGTGCTGCCGGTGCGCAGACTCTGGGCCAAGAAGTTGGGTTCGTAGCCGAGGTCGCGGGCGGCCTCGTGAACGCGCCGACGCATCTTCTTGCTGACATCTGGATGATCGCTCAGGGCACGGGAAACCGACGACAGGGCAACGCCGGCACGCGCCGCAACGTCGTGCATCGTCGGTCGTCGGGCGACTTCCTCGTCGTCGAAGGTGCTCTCGGTCATGTCGACGGTTGACGCTCCGTGAGGTCCGTTTCTACACTCTCCAGAATCAATACTGGAAACGATTTGGAATCGACGGTTGATGATAGCCACGGGCGGCGCTTCGAGTTCATCGACGCTCACGTGCATTTCTACGACCTGGCCCACTCGACCCTTCGCTACTCCTGGCTGGAGCCCGATTTCATCCATCCGGCGATCGGCAACATCGACGCGATCAAGACGTACCGCTACCTGCTCGACAACTACACCGCCGAGACCCGCTTCGCCGGGGTGATCGGCGCGGTGCACGTGCAGGCGGCGCTCGGCAGCGTCGATCCAGCCGAGGAGAGCGAGTTCGTCAACGGACAGCTGACCGCCGACTCGCTACCGGTGATGCTGGTCGGGGACGCCCGGATGCAATCCGATGACGTCGAGGCGACGCTCGCCCGCCACGCCAGGCACGCCAACTTCCGAGGCATCCGTGACTTCGCCGTCGGCGACTACCTCGTCGACCCAGCGTTCCATCGCGGCTACGCGCTGCTGGAGAAGTACGGCATGTCCTACGACCTCGATGCCACCGCCGAGAACCTGCCCAAGGCTCGCGACCTGGCGCTGAAGTTCCCCGGCGTCGACTTGATCCTCGGACACGCCGGCTTCCCGCAGGAGCGCACCGACGAGTACTTCGAAACGTGGAGCGCAGGGCTGGCGGCGATGGCTGAAGCCCCGAACACGGCATGCAAGATCTCCGGGCTGGGCATGAAGGATCCGCGCTGGACGGTGGAGTCGATCCGCCGATGGGTGCTCGGCTGCATCGAGGCGTTCGGCATCGACCGGTGCATGTTCGGCACGAACTGGCCCGTCGACCGGTTGTTCTCCAGCTACGGCGACGTCGTCGCCGCCTATCGGGAGATCGTCGCCGAGTTCACCGACGACGAGCAGCGCAAGCTGTTCGTCGACAACGCCAGGCGTTGGTACCGCTTCGAGTGATCGCCGACGCATCGGTCCACGGGCTACCAGTTCCGGCCGGGCTGCTCGGCGAGCTGACGGATTCGACGGAACTGCTCGACGACGGGCCGCTGCTGCGGGCACGGTTCGAACACGACGGCTACGCCTTCTTCCGCGGCGCCCTCGACGGCGACCTCGTAGGCGCCGCTCGTGCCGAGGTACTCGCCCGTCTCACAGAAGTCGGTGAGATCGAGCCTGATTCGGACGGCCGGTTCACCGGACGCAGCGAGCGCGATGCGCGGCACCCCGATCGCGGCGAGTTCTGGCGATCGGTGAGCACGGGCGAGCACGTGCGGCGGCTGTCCCACGGCCCTCACGTCCGGCGAGTCGTCGAGGCGGTCGTTGGCGGCGGCGTCGTTCCGTTCGACTACCTGATGCTGCGTGTGGCGGTCCCGGGTCGAGCCACCGAGGCGCACTACGACTACCCGTTCTTCGCCCGCGTCCACGACCAGGTGCGAACCGTGTGGATCCCGGTCGGCGACGTGCCGATGGGGCGCGGGCCGCTGTTCATCGTCGAAGGATCGAACCGCTTCGACGACGTCATCTCGGCGATGCTCGATTTCCAGGTCACCAACGAGTCGAGTCGCAGGGCGGCCTTCGATCAGACGGCGATCGAACTCGCCCAGGCGCGCCGCACACGGCTGCTGACGACGGACTTCGCGGCAGGCGACGTGCTGGTCTTCGGCATGTACACCGCCCACGGCAGCTTCGACCAACACGACGACAACGGAATCGTTCGGATCTCGTGCGACGCCCGCTGGCAGGCGGCACACCTACCGCTCGACGACCGCTACATGGGTGCCTCTCCGAGCGGCACAACGGGCGCGGGGTACGCCGAACTGAACGGGGCGAGGCCGCTCACCGAGGCGTGGCACGTCCGGTAGCCCTCCGGTCTCAGATCCCACAAACTGGGCGGCCAAACCCCGGGAATCCGGATCGCACGCCGCCCAGATCGACACGTGGACCGCAGGCCGCCCAGATCGACGAAGCCGGGAACCCTCGGCGGTTGACAGGGCCGACGTCGGAGTGCCACAATCCATGCTGGAATCGATTGCGATTGATCGTGATCGTTCGACCAACTCGCAACATCTGGGGCGACTGCCCGGAGCATCGGTGGCGGGAGAGGAACGGGGGATGGCGCGGCACGACGAGTTGCTGCTCGACGAGCACGCGGACGGGGTCGGTCCCGGCGAACGCCTCACTCAGGTGAGTGAGGCGACGAGCCGGCTACTCCCCCAGCCGCGGCCGCGCCGCCACCGTCGGCTCCCCGAGGAGCTCGGCGTCATCGTGGCCCTCGGCATCCTCGTCGCCCTCATCGGAGCGATCAAGCCGGCCTTCGTCGACCCCGACAACCTGCTCAACCTGACGGCCAGCAACACGTTCGTCGGGATTCTCTCGTTGGGCATGGTCTTCCTACTGGCGATGCGCGAGATCGATCTGTCGATCGGATGGATGTTCAACTTCTCCGCCGTCATCGCTGCTCTCGCCATTCGCAACGGGCTCGATCCGTTTCTCGCCGCGGGACTGGGCGTCGCCTTCGGTGCGCTGCTCGGGTTGATCAACGGCGTGCTCGCCGTGGGCCTGCGACTCCCGGTGCTGATCGTCACCCTCGGGACGCTGTCGATGTACCGCGGCCTGTCGTTGGTGGTCAACGACTCGCGCGCCGTTGTGCCACCCCGGGAAGTGCGCGACGACCCGTTCTTCGCGCTGCTCACCACCGATGTCTTCGGGCGCATTCCCTTCGTCACCGTCGTGTTCGTCGCCCTCGCCGTGGTGCTCCACGTCGTGCTGCACAAGACTCGGTTCGGCTACCGCACCCTGGCCGTCGGCAGCAACCCCGAGGCAGCCCGCCTCGCCGGCATACCGATCGGCCGGACAAGGATTCAAGTGCTCGTGCTGATGGGCGCCGTGTGCGGCCTCTCTGGAGTGCTCTTCGTCGGCTTCCGCGGGGCGGTCGACCCTAATTCCGGCGCCGACTTCCTGCTGCCGGTGATCGCCGCCGTGATCATCGGCGGGACGCCGCTCGCCGGCGGCGCCGGGACGATCCTCGGCACGGTGATCGGCGTGCTGATCTTCGCCGTCATCAACAGCGGTGTCGTGTTCCTCGGCATCGACGCCGTGTGGAGCACGTTCGTCACCGGCTTCGTGACCGTCGTCGCCGTCGGCGTCGACCAGCTCGTACGGCAACGGCGCAAACAGCTCACCGAGCGATCCCAGGAGACGATCTGACGGCAATCCCTGCCGGACGACCAAGCGGTGCCCAGGTACCGAGAAAGCCACAACACGGAGGACATGATGACCACAACCAGACGACATGCCGCAGTACTCACGTCGCTCGCCGCCGCGGCAGCGATGTGGGTGAGCGGCGCGGCAGCCGGGACGACGGTGCCACCCGACGACACTGCGGGGGCTGCCGGCTCGACCCCCGACGACGACTTGACGATCGGCTTCGTCACCCACGTCGTCGGCAACCCGTTCATCCAACAGATCATCGACGCAGCGGAGTTCGCCGCCGAAGACCTCGGCGTCGCCATCGAAGTGACCGGGCCGGCCGGCGGCGACGCCGACGCCCAGCTGACCGCCGCCCAGAACGTCGTGTCTGCCGGCGCAGACGGGCTGGCTGTCTCCGTGCCCGGCGAGTCGATGGCCAACGGGCTCAACGAGATCATCGAGTCGGGCGTGCCCGTCGTCCAGTTCAACTTGCTGAGCACGAGCGTCGACGCCCCGTACGTCGGCGAGCGATCGGTGGAGTCGGGGCGCATCCTGGGCGGTCAGGTGCTCGAGATGCTCGGCGGTGCGGAGGCGACCGGTCAGGTCATCCTCGGCAACTGCTTCCCCGGCTTCCCGGTGCTGGAGAACCGGGCGTCGGCGTGCAGGAGGCGCTGGCTGAGGCTCCCGGTTTGGAGATCCTCGGCCCGTTCGACGTGACCGTCGAAGCAGCGTCGAACTACGCCGCCTGGGAGTCGCTGCTGGCGGCGAACCCAGAGGCCGTCGCCCTGATCGGGCTGTGCGCCCCCGACCTGGCGAGCCTCGGGCCGCTCCAAGAGGCCAACCCGGACATCGACTTCATCGCCGGCGGCTATGACCTCACCGAGGACAACCTGGCGGCGATCCAGGACGGCTTCGCCGACGTGGCGATCGGCCAAACGCCGTTCATGCAGGGCTACCTGCCCGTCTACATGCTGGTCGACGCGCTGCGCAACGGCACCGAGTTGGAGCTGTCGTTCGTCGACGCCGGCACGGAGATCGTGACGGCCGACCGCGTCATCGAGCCCTTCGGGCTGCCGGAGATCACGTTCGACGAGCTGCTCGAACTGGCTGCGTCGCCGGACGCGGCGCGGGAGTACTACCAGCCTCTGGTCGACGGGGTGATCGCCGATTGGCAGGAGCACGTCGAGCCGATCGAGGCCGAGTCCGAGTAGATCGGCCATCTGGGGAAGATCCGTGTCAATCGGCCATCTGGGGAACGTTCGTGTCATGCGCTGACGCGAACGTTCCCCAGATCGATGAGGGAGCGCTCACGCACTAGATGGTCAAGGTCAAGATCGACGGGCTGCGCAAGACCTACGGGGGCATCGTCGCCGTCGAGTCGATGGACCTCGACGTCGCCTCGGGAACGATCCATGCGATCGTCGGTGAGAACGGGGCCGGCAAGTCGACGTTGATGAAGGCCCTCGCCGGGGCGATCCGCCCGGACGCCGGCTCGATCTCGATCGACGGTCAAGCGGTCGAGTTGGCGTCGGCGCGGGCGGCGCGCGACAACGGCATCGGGATCGTCTACCAGGAACTCAGCATCCTCCCCGATCGCCCGCTGCTCGCCAACCTGTTCGTCAACCGACAGCCGACCCGCTTCGGACTCGTCGCGACCCGGGAAATGGAGCGACTCGCCCGCCCGGTGCTCGCCCGGCTGGGACTCGACGTCGAACTCGACGTGCCGGTCGGCACCGTATCGATCGCCGAGCGACAGCTGATCGAGCTCGCCAGGGTGCTGTTGGAACACCCCAAGGTGCTGGTTCTCGACGAGCCGAACTCGGCGCTCAATGACCGCGAGACACAGCGACTGTTCGCCATCCTGCGCGAGTTGGCAGGCGAGGGAATCACGGTGCTGTACGTGTCGCATCGCCTCGAGGAGGTCTTCCAGATCGCCGATCGAGTGACGGTGATGCGCGACGGCCGGGAGATCCTGACCCGCGACACCGCCGCGCTGACGATTCCCGAAGTGGTCGAGGCGATGGTCGGCACGAAGCAGGAGGACCTCTTCCCCGAGCGAACCAGCAGTGTCGACGACAGCGGGGCGTCGCTCGTCGTCAGCGGCTTGACCGTCGGCACCGGCCTGATCGACGTGAGCTTCGAGGCCCGCCCCGGCGAGATCGTCGGGTTGGCCGGCATCGCCGGATCCGGCATCGAACTGCTGCTCGGAACGCTGTTCGGAGAGCGGCGCGCATCAGCCGGGATGGTCCGCTATCCAGACGGCGGGCCACTGCCAACGAGTCCCACGAAGGCCGCCCGGCGACGCGTCAGCCTGGTCCCCGCCGACCGCCGCACCCAAGGATTGATGCTCGAACGGAGCGTCGCCAGCAACGTCGTACAGGTCGCCGTCGGGGCGCTGCGCTCGACGAATCCGTGGTTGTCGCGGCGGGCTACCAACGTCGTGGCCGAGCGCCAGATCGGGCGGCTCGGCATCAAGACCGCCGGACCGTCGGTCGCCGTGTCGGCGCTGTCGGGCGGCAACCAGCAAAAGGTCGTGCTGGCCAAGTGGCTGGAGGTGTCGCCGACCGTGGTGCTCCTCGACGATCCGACACGAGGCGTCGACGTCGGCGCCAAGCACGAGATCTACGCCCTCGTCCGACAGCTCGCCGACTCCGGGCGGATCGTGCTGCTGCGCTCGACGGAGCTACCCGAGATCATCGGCCTCGCCGACCGCATCCTGGTGTTCTACCGCGGGCGGCTGACGACCGAGTGCCGGGCGACCGACGTCGCCGCCAACGACCTGCTGCGCGCCGCCAACACCGGCGTGCTTTCGTCGCGACCATGAGACAAGGAGACCGACAGACATGATTCGTCGAGCGTTCACGATGCGCCTGCAGCCGGGTGGCTTGGCCGAGTACAAGCGCCATCACGATGAGATCTGGGCGGAGCTGGTCGCCGAGATCGAGCGTCAGGGCATCGCCCAGATCACGATCTTCGAGAACGACCCGGTGTTGTTCCTGTACTCGGAGATCACCGATGAGGAGGCGTGGGACCGCCTCTGGCACAGCGAGGTCCACGATCGGTGGGGCGAGGTGATGAACCCGTTGATGGAGTTCGGGCCCGATGGCATCGTCGCCTCCTCCGAGCTGCGCGAGGTGTTCAACCTGCGCACCTCGGCCGGCGGCACCTGAGGCCGGCCGTGACGCGAATCGCCGTCGTCACGGGGGCGAGCGGTGGGCTCGGCCGCGACATCGCCGTCGCCCTCGGGGCGCGGGGCCACCCCGTGGCCCTCGTGGCGCGCTCGGCGGACCCGCTGGCGGTGGCCGAGCAGGAGATCCGAGCCGGCGGCGGGGAGGCCGTCGCGATCCCCACCGACGTCAGCGACCCGGCGGCCGTCGAGGCGATGCGGTCGCGGGTCGTCGACGAACTCGGACCGCCGAGCATCCTGGTCAACGCCGCCGGCGTGTTCGGTCCGGTGCAGCTGATCAAGGACAGCGATCCGACCGAGTGGGTCGCCACGATGATGATCGATGCCGTGGCGCCGTACCTCGTCACCCGTGCCTTCGTCGGCGGGATGGTCGAGGCAGGTTGGGGGCGGATCGTCAACCTCACCTCGGCGGCGTCGCTGCACCCGCCGGGCCCGATGAACAGCGCCTACGGCACCGCCAAAGCGGCGCTCAACCAATTCACCCGGCACCTCGCCGCCGAGCTGGCCGGCACCGGGGTCACGGCAAACGTGCTCCATCCCGGCGACGTCAAGACGGACATGTGGGCCGACATTCGCGATCGGGTCAAGGCCGCCGGTCCCCTGGCCGAGGCCTACGAGCAGTGGGTGCGATGGGTCGACGAGACGGGTGGCGACCCGCCGTCCAAGGCCGTCGATGCTGTGCTCGCGCTCTGTGACGATGCCGCCGCGCACATCTCGGGGCAGTTCCGGTGGATCGACGATCCGCTGCAGCCGCCGATCCCGAGTTGGGACGTGGTGGCCGACGAGCGACCGTGGACCAACGACGACGCGTCGTCGTGACGAGGTCCGACGGCGCGATCAGGCCGGGCGGCGGCGGACGTGGTCGGCGTTGATCTCGCCGATCGTCGTCGCCCCGATGAGGGCCATCGTTCGCCGTAGCTCGTCGAGCAACCACTCGAGGACCCGATCGACGCCGAGCTCGCCGGCCGCGCCGAGCCCATAGAGGTACGCCCTTCCGGCCATGCACGCGTTGGCGCCGAGCGCCAGTGCCTTGACGATGTCGCTCCCCCGCCGCACGCCGCCGTCGCAGATGATCTCGATGCGGCCGCCGACCTCGTCGGCCACGGGTGCGACGAGCTCGAGGATCGCCGGGGCGCTGTCGAGCTGGCGGCCGCCGTGGTTGGACAGGGCGATCGCCTCGACCCCGTGCTCCACGGCAAGGCGGGCATCGGCGACCGACTGCACGCCCTTGAGCACGATCGCCCCCTGCCAGATCGAGCGGAACCACTCGATGTCGGCCCACGACAGAGCCGGGTCGAACTGCGACGACACCTTCTCGGCGAGGGCGATCGGGCGCGAGCCGTCGTACTGGCTGCCGCCGACCTTCGACGTCGCGACGTTGGCGAACAGGATCGGCTCGGCGCGGGCGAAGCGCCACGTCCAACCCGGGTGGGCGATGCCGTCGAGGATCGTGTCGAGGCCGAGTTTCGGGGGCAGCGTGAACCCTCGACGGACGTCGCGCTCGCGGCGTCCGAGGTTGGCCGTGTCGACGGTGATGACGAGCGCCTCGTAGCCAGCGGCGGCAGCGCGTTCGACCATGTCCCGCACGAGAGCGCGGTCGCGCCATACGTACACCTGGAACCACCGACGCCCGTCGCCGCTGGCGGCGGCGACCTCTTCGATCGAACGCGTCGCCATCGTTGCCAGCGTGTAGGGGACACCCGCGCGTTGGGCGGCGCGGGCGACCGCTAGCTCGCCGGCCGGGTCGGCGATCCGCGTGTAGCCGGTGGGAGCGAGCACGAGTGGAAGGGGCACCGGCGCCCCGAGCAACGTCGTCGCGGTATCGACCGTCGAGACGTCACGGAGCACGCGGGGACTGAACTCGTAGCGACCGAACGCGTCCCGGTTGGCGCGCATGGCGACCTCGTCCTCGGCGCCGCCGTCGATGTAATCGAACACGCCGGCGGGCAAGCGGCGCTTGGCGAGCCGCCTGAGATCGTCGGTGTTCGCCGCGGCCGCCAGCCGCCGCTTCGTCGAGTCGAGCTCGAAGCGCCGGAAGCGCAGAACGGACCGCAGCGTGTCGAGCACGGTCAGCGGTGCTCGAGGTAGTCGCTCGACAGCTCTTTGACGCTCGCCGCGCCGAGCAACGCCATCGTCCGGCGGAGGTCACCAGCGAACATCTCGAGGACCCTGTCGACGCCGAGCTCGCCGCCGGCGGCGAGTCCATAGAGGTACGCCCGCCCGGCCATGCACGCCGTGGCCCCGAGAGCGACCGCCTTGACGATGTCGCTGCCCCGGCGCACGCCGCCGTCGCAGATGATCTCGACCCGCCCGCCAACTGCGTCGGCGACCGGGGCGACGAGGTCGAGCGCTGCCGGAGCGTCATCGAGTTGACGTCCGCCGTGGTTCGACAGGGCGACGGCGTCGACGCCGACGTCGGCGGCGATCCTCGCGTCATCGACGGTCTGGATCCCCTTGATGACGATCGGGCCATCCCAGACCGAACGGAACCAGTCGATGTCACCCCACGACAGCCGGGCGTCGAATTGCGTGGCGAAGGTCTCGGCGAGGTTGACCGCCGCGGACCCTTCCGGTTGGTCGGTGGCGGCCGACGACGAGGCGATGTTGGCGAAGCGGATCGGCTCGGCGCGGACGAACCGCCAGGTCCATGACGGGTGCACGGCGCCGTCGAGGATCGTGCCGAGCCCGAGCTTCGGTGGCAGCTCGAACCCGCGGCGAACGTCGCGCTCGCGACGGCCGAGGTTCGCCGTGTCGACGGTGATCACGAGCGCCTCGTAGCCGGCGGCGGCGGCCCGGTCGACCATGTCGCGCAGCAGGCCCTTGTCCTTCCAGACGTAGACCTGGAACCAGCGTCGGCCGTCGCCGTTGGCGGCGGCGACCTCCTCGATCGAACGCGTCGAGAGCGTCGACAGGGTGTAGGGCAGGCCTGCTCGCTGGGCGGCGCGAGCGACGGCGAGCTCGCCTTGCGGGTCGGCGATGCGCGTGAAACCGGTCGGCGCCAGCACGAGCGGCAGGGGGACCGACGTACCGAGCAACGACGTGCTCGTGTCGACCTCGGAGACGTCGCGCAGGACGCGAGGCCTGAACCCGTAGTTGGAGAACGCGTCGCGGTTGGCACGCATCGTGCGCTCGTCCTCGGCGCCACCGTCGATGTAGTCGAAGACGCCACCCGGGAGCCGGCGCCTGGCGATGCGCCGGAGGTCGTCGGTGTTCGCCGCCCCCGCCAGTCGACGTTTCGTGGCGTCGAACTCGAAGCGACGGAACCGGACGACGGAACGCAGCGAGTCGAGCATGACGGGGAGATGCTAGGGCTCGATCGGAGGCAGGGCTACATCCGTGCCGGCGCCGCACGCCCAGATCTGTCGGCGCCCGGACTCACCCGGTGCCTTCGCTTCGATCTCCTCGTCCCCGACGTGGACGTAGCCGAGGCGCTTGGGGATCGCCGCGCTGCGCGTGTTCGTCACGTCGCAGCGAATCTCCACGCGGGTGATGCCGTCGAGCTCCGCGACAGCTGACGTCAATGCCTTGACGGCCGCGGTCATCACGCCACGTCCGACCGCGTCGGCACGTAGCCAGTAGCCGATCTCGATCGACCCCGGCGGACCGCGCCGATGCAGGCCGCAAGCGCCGACCACCCGGTCATCCTCAACAGGTGCCCCCGGCGACGTGATGAGGTAGCCGTAGTCGTCGCCGGACTGCCAGCCGTCGATCGCCTTGGACATGAACGTGGCGGTCGTCGCGCGATCCTGATCGGCCCACAGCATGTACGGGCGCAGGTGGTCGCGGCTCGCCTCGATCGCCTCGTGCAGAGCGTCGATGTCGCCCGCTTCGTGCCGGCGCAGCACGACGCCCACGGACGGGATCTCGATGCGCTCGGGTGGGTGCCGCACCGGTTCATCCTCGCCGCCTACGGCCGTCCGAATCTTGCTCGATTTCGGCATGACCTCCCCACGCAGCTTCAGCGCTCGGTCGACGACCTCGTCGGGACCGCTCCCGACGACCGTGAGATGACCCATCTTGCGACCCGGTCGCGGAACCGCCTTGCCGTAGAGGTGCAAGCGGGCGCGCGGGTCGGCGAGGACCTTCGACCACGCCGGTTCGACCGGCGCGTCCGAACCGTCACGGAACCACAGGTCGCCGAGCAGGTTGACCATCGCCGCCGCCGGTGCCGTCATCGACGTTGCTCCGAGGGCGGAGTCGGTGACGGCGCGGATCTGCTGGGCGAACTGGCTCGTCATCGCGGCATCGAGCGTCCAGTGCCCGCTGTTGTGAGGTCGCGGCGCAAGCTCGTTGACGAACAACTCCCCACCGGACACGAAGAACTCGACAGCCAGCACGCCGACGTAGTCGAGGGCCTCGGCGATCCGGACGCCCAGCGCGTGGGCGGCGGCCGCCACCTCCAGATCGACCCGAGCCGGGACCACGGTCACGTCGAGGACACCGTGAAGGTGGAGGTTCTCGGCCACGGGGTAGACCGCCGTGTTGCCGTCGCGATGGCGGGCGAGCACAACGCTGAGCTCGATGTCAAGGGGCAACCGGCGCTCGACGATGCAGGGCACTCGATCGAGGTCCAACCACGCGGCGCCGACGCCGGCGGCATCGGCGGCCGACCGTTGCCCCTTGCCGTCGTAGCCGAGACGGGCCGTCTTGACGACGAACGGTCCGTCGAGCGTGCCGACGGCGACAAGGTCGGCGGCATCGATCAGCGCGGCACACGGGGCGACCGGGATGCCCGCCCCTTCGAGGAACGACTTCTCCGCGATGCGGTCCTGGGCGATCGCCACGGCCCGGGTCGGCGGGGCGACGACGACGTCGCGGGCGAGGCGTTGCAGGGCGGCCGCTGGGGGGTTCTCGAACTCGGTGGTGACCACCGCGCAACGCGCCGCCAACTCGTCGAGCGCCGGAGCATCGTCGTAGGCGGCGATGAGATGACGGTCGGCGACGGCCCCGGCAGGTGCATCGGGGTCCGGGTCGAGGACGATCGTGCCATAGCCGGCCAAGCGAGCGGCGACGACGGCAAAGCGCCCGAGTTGGCCACCGCCCAGCATCCCGATGGTCGTCGGCGGGGCGATCGGAGATCCCCGGTGGTTCACGTCGGCGGGGCGTCGAGGACTGAATCGGTGGCCTGCTGCCGCCGCTCCGACCGATAGGCGTCGAGCGCCGCCCGCAGGGCCGGATCCTCGTTGGCGAGCAGGGCCACGGCGAACAACCCGGCGTTCGTCGCTCCGGCGTCGCCGATGGCGAACGTCGCCACGGGCACTCCGGCGGGCATCTGGACGATCGAGAGCAGCGAATCCTGGCCGAGCAGGTGCCGTGACGGGACGGGGACGCCAAGCACCGGGACGGTGGTCTTCGCCGCCAGCATCCCGGGCAGGTGGGCAGCCCCGCCGGCACCGGCGATGATCGCCTTGACGCCGCGCTCGGCCGCCGATTCGGCGAACGCGAACATCTCGTCGGGCATTCGATGGGCGCTGACGACCCTCGCCTCATGGGCGATGCCGAAGTGCTCGAGTACCTCGACCGCCTTGTGCATCGTCGGCCAGTCACTCGAGGAGCCCATCAGCACGGCGACGAGTGGCGACGTCGAAGTGGGCATCCGGGTCAACCTACCGGCCGTGGATGTGCTGAGCTGGCAGCCATGCAGCGCAACGTGCTCGGCGACGAACTGACCCCCTGCTCGCTCGAGCCGCTCACCGGCTTCTACCGCACCGGGTGCTGCGAGAACCATGGAGACGACCCGGGCATGCACGTCGTGTGCTGTCGGGTGAGCGAAGCGTTCCTCGAGTTCGAGGCGGCGAACGGCAACGACCTCTCGACGCCAGCGCCCGAGTTCGGCTTCGCTGGGCTCGTGCCAGGCGACCAGTGGTGCGTGTGTGCGGCGCGCTGGGCGGAAGCACTGGCCGGCGGTTCGGCCTGCCCGGTGGTCCTCGAGTCGACACACGTCTCGGCGCTCGAGTTCGTCAGCCTCGACGACCTCCGCGCCCACGCCGTGTGACGGTGACCCGGGTCTGGGCGGTGCCCAGGAGTGACGGGTCTGGGCGGTGCCCAGGAGTAACGGGTCTGGGCGGTGCCCAGGGGTGACGGGCCCCTCAGTTGACGCCGAGGAGGTGTTTCCAGCTCACCGAGTAGATCTCGTTGACTTCGGCCTGCGACCTCCGCAGCGTCGCGTCCGGGACGCTATCGACGAGCGCCCGGACGGTGTCGTAGTGGTGGACGTCGGCGAGCCCTTCGAACTTGACGACACGCAGAGCGACGAGCTCAGCTGCCGGCGCGGTGTCGAGGAAGCCCCAGATCGTGAACGCGATGCGCAGATCGTGGATCACCGGCGCCCGCCCGTACAACGACGCCCTGCGCATTCCGATCGCCGTGCACCCGGTGACGGCGTCGTCGATCCGCTCGGCATCGGACAACACGAGCTGCGGGCGGAGCCGCGACGCGAGCCGCAGGGCATAGCCCTGATCGGGACCCTGGAAGCCGAGCCCCGGGCCGCTCGGCTGGCGGCCGTCAACATCGCCGGGGCGGTCGGCGTCCCACCCGTCGGGGACGTGGGCCGGCGAGCGATACGACTGGAGGTCGCCGATCAGCGGGACCGGAGCGAACTTGGGTGCAGCCACGACGCAGTTCTAGCCGCTGTCCCCCATCTGGGGAAGATCCGGGTCATCCGAGTTCTGGGAAAGATCCGTGTCAGACGCTGACACGGATTCGCCCCAGATGGCGTGGTGACACGATCCTTGCCCAGTTGGTGGGGTTACCGGGTGGCGTGGAGCAGGCCGTAGACGATGCTCTCCTCGAGCGCCCTCCACGACGCCTCGATGATGTTCGGGCTGACCCCGATGGTCGTCCAGTCGTGCTCGCCGTCGGTGGCGTCGAGGAGGACTCTGGTCACCGCCCCGGTCGCCCCGGCGCCGTCGAGGATGCGCACCTTGTAGTCGGTCAGGTGGACGTGTTGCAGCGCCGGGTAGGCGCCGTTGAGGGCGGCGCGCAGCGCCTTGTCGATGGCGTTCACCGGCCCGTTGCCCTCGGCGGTGTGCAGGTGGCGGTCGTCGCCGACCCACACCTTGACCGTCGCCTCGGTCCTGAACTCGGATCCAGCATTCTCGTCGGTGATCACACGCATGCTCTCGACACTGAAGAACTCCTGCTGCCAGCCCGCGGCGCGGCGCATGAGCAGCTCCAGCGACGCGTCGGCGGCCTCGAAGTGGTAGCCCTCGTGCTCGAGGCGCTTGAGGTCGTCGATCACGCTGTTGACCGCCGGCCCGTCCATCGGCAGACCGAGTTCGGTGGCCTTCATCGTGATCGTCGCCCGCCCGGCCATCTCCGACACGACGAAACGTGTTCCGTTGCCCACGGTCTCGGGGTCGACGTGCTCGTAGGCGTCCTTGGCTCGCACGATGGCGCTGACGTGCAGCCCGGCCTTGTGGGCGAAGGCGCCCGAACCGACGTACGGGGCCTGCGGGCTGATGGCCCGGTTGAGCAGCTCGGCGACGTGGTGGCTCACGCTCGTCAGCTTCGACAGCCGGCCGTCGGGGAGGCAGTGGTAACCGAGCTTGAGCTCGAGATTTCCGATGATCGTCGACAGGTTGGCGTTGCCGGTGCGCTCTCCGATTCCGGTCAGCGTGCCCTGGACGTGCCGCGCTCCCCCGGCGACGGCAGCCATCGAGTTGGCGACGGCGCAACCAGTGTCGTCGTGGCAGTGGATGCCGACGGTGACATCGTTGCCGACGTGGGCGACCACGGCGGCCGTTGCCGCCTCGATCTCGTGGGGCAGTGACCCACCGTTCGTATCGCACAGCACGACGTGGCTGGCGCCGCTCACGACGGCGGCCTCGAGCGCCCGCAGCGAGAACTCGGGATCGGCCTTGAAGCCGTCGAAGAAGTGCTCCATGTCGACGAGGACGAGGCGCCCCGCGTCGCGAAGGAACCGCACCGAGTCGGCGATCATCGCCTCGCCTTCGTCGAGTGTTGTTTGCAGCGCTTCGGTGACGTGGTAGGCGGAGCTCTTGGCGACGATGCACACGGCCGGCGTCGCCGCATCGAGCAGGTTGCGCAGCGTGTCGTCGGAGTCGACCTTTCCTCGCGGCCGCCTCGTCGATCCGAACGCGACGAGCGTCGACGTCGTGAGATCGAGCTCCGTGGCGGCCCTGGCGAAGAACTCGACGTCTTTGGGGTTGGCGCCGGGCCAGCCGCCCTCGATGAAGTTGACCCCGAGCACGTCGAGCTGCGCGGCGATGCGCAGCTTGTCCTCGACGGTTGCGGTGACCCCCTCGACCTGCAGGCCGTCGCGCAGCGTGGTGTCGAAGATCTCGATCGTCGTGGGTGTGGTGCTCATCGTGTTCTCGTTTGCGCTCGGCGGGTCGGGTTCGGTGGGCTCGAAAACTGAAAGAGCCGCCCGGGGGGCGGCTCTACGTGCATGCGGATCGTCCGCATGCACTAACAAATGATGATGATCGCCGCGAGGTGCGGGCGGGAGATCGACATCGTGTTCACGGAGCGTCATTCAACCGGTTCGGCGCCCCGGTTGTCAACGTGGATGACGTTCGCTGCGTTCCCCGGCCACGGATTTCTGTGGGTATGGCTGTGCATGAACGGTGGATGAATGGCGCGATTCTGTGGGTAACGAGAAAGTTTCGTGGACAACCCTGTGAATTCAGAGATAGGCCTTGACCTGGGACTATGCACCCACCAAGATGTGCGACGTACCGGAGAGCGCAGCGCCAACCGGGTTCGGAGCTGAGTCTGTCAGGTGCCCTCGGGCATCGGACGGAGAACGGCTTCGCTCCACGAGACGCCAGCGGAATCGGTGCACGGGACGACTACCACCCAGTCGCCGCCGACTGGTGAACCGGCTTGCCGGGGAGCCAGGAGACGACGACACAGCTGGTGGGGAGAGCCCCCGGTTCGCCGGAGGCCGACCTCGTCAGCGAGGGTCTTGAACGAGGGGGAACGCCACCGGGTTTCGGCCACGGAGTGCCCTCCGGATTCAAGGTCTTCACGAGTGGGCCGTCGCAGCCGATGCGGACTTGTCCGGATCGGGTGGGACGGATTCCTTCGTGACGGGAACGGAGCGGGGCAACCCGCCACCGGGCCGATAACGCGGCATCGCCCGCCATGCCTTCGGGCACGACGGGCGATGTAGGTCGAGTTGAGGCTAACGCCGAGAGATCGACCAGTGGTGGATGGTCCGTCCCATTGGAGTCGCCCCGGGCGGCGCAGCGACCTCGGTCGCAGCGCTCCCGGGGCGCTCTGCTTTTCGCCGTCACTCGCGTCGCCCGCTGCAGCGTTTACGTCAGCCCGACGACCGATGGTGAGCCGAATCGCTGACGCAAACGCGTCGGCGACCGACTACACCGTGTGGGATGCGAGGCGTGAGACACATCGCGGCGCGGCGATGACCGTCGTGACTCGGCGGGCGTGGCGACGAGACGATCTCGCCGGCATGGCCGAGGTCATCAACGCCCGTGTGACCGAGGAGGGCGAGGGCGAGTACGCCACGGTCGCGTCGCTCGCCGAACAGTACGACCACCTGCAGAACTGCGACCCCGATCGGGACATCGTCGTGCTCGACGACGACCGCGGCCGTCTGGTCGGCTACGCGCGGACGTTCTGGCACGACGTCAGCGAGGGGTACCGCGCCTTCTACGTCGCGTTCGAGGCGATGAGCTCGATCGCCGGGCTCAGCGAACAGCTCCTCCAGTGCGGGGTGGACCGGGCGCGGGCCATCGCCTCGGAGCCCGAGCATCGAGACCACCCCGATCGCCGGCTCGAGGTGTGGGCGAACGATGGCTCGTTCCGTCAACGAGCGGTCGAGGCCGCCGGCTTCTCCCCCTTCTCGTGGTCGGCCTACCTCGTCCGTCCGCATCTCGAGGACGTTCCCGAGCTGGCACTGCCGCCCGGGGTCGAGATCCGTGCCGTTGCCGACGACCACCTGCGGGCGATCTGGGAAGCCGACATCGAGGCATTCCGTGATCACCACGGGTACGTCGAGCAGACCGAGGTCGACTGGGAACGCTTCGTCGACGAGGCGAGCAGCGGCACCGAGCTCTGGCAGATCGCCTGGGACGCCGACGGGGTCGCCGGTCAGGTGCGCACGTATGTCAACGAGGGGGAGGCGGAGCATCTCGGCCGCCGCCGCGCGTGGACCGAGAACATCTCGACGCGACGGGGACCGGCGGCGCCAGGGCATCGCCGCCGCGCTGATCGCTGCCAGCCTGCGCCAGCTCGCCACGCTCGGCTTCGACGAGGCGGCACTCGGTGTCGACCTTGACAACCCCACCGGAGCGCTCGGCGTCTACACCAACCTGGGCTTCGTCGAGGTGCTCAGGCAGATCCACTACGCCTTGCCGATCGCCGGCGGGCGGTGACGGTCGTCGCACCGCCGACGCTGTCGGAGAACGTCGCAAGGCCTACTCGGCGAGTTCGCACCAGTCCTTGTAGGCGGGCTCCTCGCCGCGCACGGCGCGGGCATAGGTCTCGGCGATCGCCTTGGTCATCGGGCCGGGGCACGGGATCGCCCGGTCGTCGACGGAGTTGACCGAGGACACCTCGGCCGCCGTGCCGCACACGAACATCTCCTCGGCGATGTACAGGTCGCTGCGGGCGATGTTGTCGACCCGCGCCTCGTAGCCGAGGTCACGGGCGATCGTCATCACCGAGTTCTGGGTGATCCCCTCGAGAGCGCCGGCCGACAACGGCGGCGTGAGCAGGATGCCGTTGCGGGCGACGAAGACGTTCTCGCCGCTGCACTCGGCGACGAGCCCGTTGGGCGCCAGCATGATCGCCTCGTCGTAGCCGGCGTTCAGCGCCTCGACCTTGGCCAGCGAAGAGTTGACGTAGTTGCCGACCGTCTTGGACGCCGGGGGCATCGTGTTGTGCTCGTGGCGGGTCCACGACGAGATCTTCATGCGCACGCCCTTGGTGACGGCGTCGTCGCCGAGATAGGCGCCCCACGGCCAGCAGGCGATGGCCACGTCGACCGTGCACGGCAGCGTGTTCAAGCCCATCTCGCCGTAGCCGAGATAGGCGATCGGGCGCACGTAGCACGACGGCAGCCCGGTCGAGAGCACCGTCTCCTTGCATGCCGCGATCAGCTCGTCGACGGTGTAGGGCAGGTCGAACCCGAGGATCTTCGCCGAGTTGACGAGGCGCACGATGTGATCGGTGAGCCGGAAGACGGCCGGGCCCTGCGACGTCTCGTAGGCGCGGATGCCCTCGAACACACCCGTGCCGTAGTGCAGCGTGTGGGTGAGCACGTGGACCTGGGCCTTGTCCCAGTCGACGAGCTGCCCGTTCATCCAGATCTTCGGTGTCGGTGTGATCGGCATGGCTTCAGTCTCGCACTCGGTCGGCGATCGCGGAACCCACTTCACGGGTGGTTCCGCTAACAGGTTCGGCGCACGCTGCTCTGATCCGCTCGGCGGCCTCGGACTCGCCGAGGAAGTCGAGCATCAGCGCCGCCGACAGGATCGCCGCGATCGGGTTGGCCTGGCCCGTGCCGGCGATGTCGGGCGCCGAACCGTGGACCGGCTCGAACAGGCTCGGCCCCGTGCGTGCCGGGTTGAGGTTGGCCGAGCTGGCCAGCCCGACACCCCCGGACACGGCGCCACCGAGGTCGGTGAGGATGTCGCCGAACAGGTTGTCGGTGACGATCACGTCGTAGCGCTGGGGATCCTGGACGAAGTAGATCGTCGCCGCGTCGACATGGTGGTACGCAGTCGCGACATCGGGGAACTCGGCGGCCACGTCGTCGAACGTGCGCTGCCACAGATCGCCGGAGAACAGCAGCACGTTGGTCTTGTGCACGAGCGTGAGGTGGCGCCGCGGCCGCGACCTCGCCAACTCGAAGGCGTAGCGGATGCAGCGCTCGACGCCCATCCGCGTGTTGACGCTCCCCTGGGTGGCGACCTCGTGCGGCGTGCCCTTGCGCAGCACTCCACCCTCCCCGGCGTACGGGCCCTCCGTGTTCTCGCGGATGACGATGAACTCGTGGTGCGGCCCGACGAACGGGCGCTGGTTGATGTACAGGTCGAGGGTGAAGCGCAACTTGAGCAGGAGGCCCCGCTCGACGACACCGGGCGGCACCTCTGGAGTCCCGACGGCGCCGAGGAGGATGGCATCGAAGCCGCCCAGCTCCTCGAGCGTCGTTTCGGACAGAATCTCGCCGTCGCGGAGGTAGCGCTGGCCGCCGAGGTCGAACTCGACGGTGTCGAGCTTGACGCCCGCCGCGTCGAGGACGCCCAGTGCCTCGGCGATGACCTCGGGCCCGATCCCGTCACCGCCGATCACGGCGATGCGGTGAGGGCCGTTACCAGTACTCGTTCCCATCGCGCCCGAACCTATCGTCGCGGGGCCGATGACCGCTGATCTGCTGACCCCCCGCCAACTCAACCGGGCGACGCTGCACCGCCAGTACCTCCTCGCCCGCGTTCGCCGTCCGGCGCTCGACATCGTCCACGACCTCGTCGGGATGCAGGGCCAGAACCCCCGCGACCCGTACGTCGCCCTGTGGTCGCGCCTCGTCGACTTCGGTCCGAGCGAGCTGGAGGGCCTGCTCCTCGACCGCCAGGTCGTTCGTCTCGTCGTGCAGCGCGGCACCGTGCACGTCGTCACCGCCGATGACTGCCTCGTGCTCCGCCCGCTCGCCCAGCCGATTCTCCTCCAGCAGCTGCGCGCCCACTCGTTGTACAAGGGTCGCTTCGACGGTGTCGACCTCGAGGCGGTGATGGACAGCGCCCGGCAGATCCTCGCCGAGCAGCCGCGCAACGCCAAGCAGCTGCGCGAGGCGATCGCCGAACGGTTCCCCGACGTCGACGCCGAGGCGATGGCCTTTGCCTGCCGCAACCTGCTGGCGTTCGTCCAGGTGCCGCCGCGGCGGGTTGTGGACGAAGTCCGGAGCGGTGGTCGGCACGACCGCTGAAGCGTGGCTCGGGCGCCCGCTGGACACGTCCCCGTCGGTCGACGCCGTGATGCTGCGTTACGTCGCCGCGTTCGGCCCGTCCACGGTGCGCGACGCGGCGAACTGGTCGCGGTACACGCGGCCTGCGCGAGGTTTTCGAGCGGCTGCGGCCGCAACTGCGCACGTTCCGTGACGACGCCGGGCGCGAGCTGTTCGACGTCCCGGAGAGTGTGATCCCTGATCCCGACGTCCCGGCGCCGCCTCGCTTCCTCCCCGAGTACGACAACGTGCTGCTGGCCCACGCCGACCGCAGCCGGTTCGCCAGCGACCGCTTCGGCGCCCGGATGCCCTACGACCGCCTCGGCTTTCTCGGCAACCTGCTCGTCGACGGAGTAGTCGTCGGCGGCTGGCGCCGTGGCGACGACCCCGCCACGCTCCTCGTCTACACCGTCGACCAGCTCGACGCCGGGACCCGCGACGACGTCGAGGGTGAAGCGCAGCGGCTGTTGCACCTGCTCGCGCCAGGTGGCGATCACGAGGTCCGCTTCGAGGTCGTCGGCTGAAAGCTCCCGAACCGCTTCGAGGCCCGCCGATAGGCTCGTGCCGATCATGACTACGCACCTGTTGTCCCAACATGCCTTCGACCGGCTGCAGGCCGAGCTGGAGGATCTCACGACACGTGGTCGCATCGAGGTCGCCGACAAGATCGAACGTGCCCGCGAGCTCGGCGACCTGTCCGAGAACGGCGACTACCACGCCGCCAAGGACGAACAAGGACACATGGAAGGGCGCATCCGCCAGCTCGAGAACCTCATCGAGAACGCCGAGATCGTCGCCCCGCCCGCCGACGGCGTCGTCGGCCCCGGCAGCATCGTCACGGTCGTGTACGAAGGCGACGACGAGTCGGCCGCCGAGCGCTACCTCGTCGGGCACATCGAGGAGGAGCGTGGTGACGACCTCGAGCTGGTCAGCCCCGAGTCGCCGCTCGGTCAGGCGCTGATCGGCGCGCGCAACGGCGAGTCGGTCACCTACGAGGCGCCCAACGGCGAGCTGCGCGTGAAGGTGCTCAAGGCCGAGACGGCCTAACCGTCATTGCGTTCCCCGGCCACGCAGGCCGTAGTCTGGCCGCTCGCTCGCTGGCGCCTCGTCGCTCGCCGTCGCGACACGCTGGCGCTCGCTACGGTCACGATCACTCCGTGACCAATCACTTGCTACCGGTCATCCGGCCGATCACCTGCCGGCAGGGCGGACGGTGCTGCGCGAGCTTCCGGGACCACCGGGACGCCCCGACGATCGTGCTGCTCCACGGACTCGGCGTGACGGCCGACGTCAACTTCTTCCGCTGTTACGAGGCCCTCGGCGAGCGGTTTCACGTCCTGGCGTTCGACCACCGCGGTCACGGCGACGGGGTTCGGACGCGCCGTCCCTTCCGCCTCGCCGACTGTGCCGACGACGTCGTGGCGTTGACCGACCTCGTCGGCGTGCAGCGATTCATTCCGGTCGGCTACTCGATGGGCGGCGCCATCGCCCAACAGGTCTGGCAGCGCCACCCCGGCCGCGTCGCCGGCCTCGTGCTGAGCGCCACGGCGAGCCACTTCAACGGCACCCGGCTGGAACGCCTCAACTTCCTCGGGCTCGGGGGGTTGGCGGCGGTCGCCCGTCTGACTCCGGCTGCCGTGCGCCGTTCGGTCGCCGATCGATACCGACGCGATCGCCATGCCGATTGGGCCGCCGTGGGCGCGCGAGCAGACGGCCCGCACCGACTGGCGGGCGGTGCTCGAGGCCGGCGTGGCCCTCGGCAGGTTTCGCTCCGATCCGTGGATCGCGGCGATCGACGTCCCGGTGTCCATCGTGATGACGTCGCGCGACTCGATGGTCCCGATCGCCCGCCAGCGTCGGCTCACCGAGCTGATCGGCGATGTCGAGGTGTTCCCCGTCGACGGCGATCACGACGCCGTCGCGTCCGTGCCGCAGTTCCCGGCGACGCTCGTCGCGGCGATCGACTCCGTCGTCGCCCGGGCCGCATGAGACGCCGCATCGCCGCTTCTTTGGCCGTCGCGGCGCTGCTTGCGGTCGCCGTCCGCACGAAACGCCTCCGGCGGCGTCGAGCCGATCATCCCGTCTCGCGGATCTCGCGTGCCGGCCGCAACGCGCAGCTCGCCCGCATCGGACTCGACGTCGGATCGACGTACGCGGCGGCGTCGGCACGCAAGCTGTTCGCGTCGGCACCGCGGCGCATGGAGATCGACGCCGAGCGACAGCTGCGCACCGCCGAGCAGATCGCCGAGCGCCTCGGCCACATGAAGGGCGCCCTGATGAAGGTTGGTCAGATGGCCAGCTACCTCGACGACGGGCTGCCCGAGCCGGTGCGCCTCGCCCTCGCCGAGCTGCAGGCCAATGCCCCGCCGATGAGCGCCGAACTCGCCGCCGAGGTCATCACCTCCGAGCTCGGTCGGCCGCCCGAGGAGCTGTTCCTCGAGTGGGACCCCGAACCGATCGCCGCCGCGTCGATCGGTCAGGTCCATCGAGCCGTGTTCCGCGACCCGGACTCCGGGGTGGAACGGGCGGTGGCTGTCAAGGTGCAGTACCCGGGCGTCGCCGAGGCGATCGCTGCCGACCTGCAGAACACCGATCTGATCGGCATGTTCCTGCGCCAGACGTTCAGTTCGCTGGACCCCGCCGAGCTCGTCGCCGAGATCAAGCAACGGCTCGCTGAGGAGCTCGACTACCGCCGGGAGCGCGACAACCAGCAGCGCTTCGTCGACTTCTACCGCGGCCATCCGTTCTTCTCCGTGCCAGCGGTCGTGCACTCGCTGTGCACGGGCCGCGTGCTGACCACCGACCTCGCCGTCGGGGCGACGTGGCGGGAGGCGCTGACGTGGGAGCAGGATGAGCGCGATCTGATCGGCGAGGGCCTGTTCCGATTCGTGTTCCGCAGCCTGTATCGGATGCAGGCGTTCAACGGCGACCCGCACCCGGGCAACTACCTGTTCCACGGCGACGGGCGGATCACGTTCCTCGACTTCGGCCTCGTCCGCTACTTCAGCGGCGAGGAGATCGCGGTGTTCGCGGGTCTCGTGAAGGCTGCCGCCGTCGACCATGACCCAGGGGCGTTCCGAGCGCTCGTCGAGCGGGCCGGCTTGTTGCTGCCGGGCGCCCCGGTCGACACGGACGAGGTCGGCGACTACTTCAGCGACTTCTACGCTCCGGTTGCCGAGGACGCCCCGATGACGTGGACCAAGGAGTACGCCAGCCAGATCGTTCGCCACACCTTCGACCGCACGAGCCCGATCGCCCAGTACGCCACGGTGCCGCGGGCGTTCGTGTTCATCCAGCGCATCAACCTCGGGCTCTACGCCCTGCTCGGCGATCTCGGGGCGACGGGCAACTATCGGCGGATGGCCGAGGAGCTGTGGCCGTTCGCAGACGGTGCCCCGAGCACGCCGATGGGGCGTGCCGAGGAGGCGTGGTTGCGGACCGGTTGACGGCCCGATGCGCGGATCCGCGGATAGCTTGCTGCGCCAATGTCCCTGCGCCGCTCCTTGCCACTCGCCCTCGTGGCCGTCCTCGCCTTCGCGGCGTGCAGCGGCGACGACAGCGACACGATTCCCGAGATCAGCCTCGTCCCGGAGACCGAGCCGGTCGACCTGTGCGCCGAGGAGGACGACGGCGGCTTCGAGGTGGCGGCGACCGTGCCGGATTCCACCCTGCCAGGGGCGACGACCGAGCCGAGCGCCTCGACGGCGCCGACGGCGTCCAGCCAGCCCACCGACTCCAGCGAGCCCACCGACTCCAGCCAGCCCACCGACTCCAGCGAGCCCACCGACTCCAGCACGACCGACCACCGACTCCAGCCAGCCCACCGACTCCAGCCAGCCCACCGACTCCAGCCAGCCCACCGACTCCAGCCAGCCCACCGACTCCAGCGAGCCCACCGACTCCAGCGAGCCCACCGACTCCAGCCAGCCCACCGACTCCAGCGAGGTCACGGAGACCACCGTCGACCCGTTCGCCGAGGCGCCGGAGGTCGAGCTGCCCGACGAGATCCCCACCGAGCTCGTCCGCACCGTGCTCGAGGAGGGCCCCAGCGACGGCCCCGAGGCCGGCGACGGCGACATCGTGTCCGTGTACTACGTGGGCGTCCTGAGCGAGGACGGCACGGAATTCGACTCCAACTACGGCTCGGGAACCCCGCTCGCCTCGACGCTCGGCGCGGGCGACCGGATCGCCGGTTGGGACGAAGGCCTCCACGGCGCTCGTCCGGGCGACCGGCTGAAGCTCGACATCCCGAGCGACCTGGCCTACGGCGAAACAGGGTCGCAGGATGGTGGCATCCCGCCGGACACGGCGCTCACCTTCGTCATGGACGTCGTCGACGTCGTCGACATTCCAGAGCCGGAATTGCCCGAGGAGCAGCCGACGGAGCTCGAGGTGACCGTGCTCTCCGAAGGCCCCGGCGAGGGACCCGAGGTCGAGCAGTTCGACACCGTCAACGTCTACTCGCTCGGCGTCCTCAGCGCCGACGGGACGCAATTCGAGAACAGCTTCGGCAGCGAGGTCCCCACGCCGGTCGTCGTCGGTGGTGGCGCCGTCGTCGGGTTGGGTGACGGGATGATCGGCGCCCAGGTCGGCGACCAGCTGCAGATCGATGTGCCCGCCGATCAGGCGTACGGGGAAACCGGCAACCCCGAGATCGGCATCCCCCCGGGCGCCGCGCTGTCCTACGTGGTGGAGATCGTCGAGATCGCCTCTCCACCCGAGTTCGAGGTCCCCGAGGAAGCGCCGGAGGAAGCGGTGCGCACCGTGCTCGAGGAGGGCGATGCCGATGGACGGGTCAGCCAGCGCTTCGACACGGTGACCGTCGACATCATCGGCGTGGTCATCGAGGATCAGTTCGTCTTCGCCAGCACGTTCGGCACGGACCAACCGATCCCCCTGACCGTGGGTCAGCCGAGCGTGATGACCGGGCTCGACGACGGAATCGTCGGTGTGCGCCCGGGCGATGTCGTGCAGCTCGACCTCCCACCTGAGGAGGCGTTCGGCGAGGCCGGGACGGGCGATGGCACGGTGCCCCCCAACGCCGCGATCACGCTGGTGTTGGAGGTCGACGACGTGACCGGTCCGCCACTGGTCGAGCTGCCCGAGGAGATTCCCACCGAGCTGACGGTGACCGAGCTGGAGCCGGGCACGGGTGAGCCGGCAACCGAGGGCGACACCGTGTGGGTTCGGTACACGGCGGTGCTCAGCGAGGACGGGACGCGATTCGCCACCAACTTCGATGGTGAGCCGTACCCCGTGACGATCGGTGCCGGCGACGTGATCGACGGCTGGGAGGACGGCCTCGTCGGGGCCACCGAAGGCTCGCAGATCCAGATCGATGTCCCGGCCGATGAGGCCTACGGCGACGTCGGCGTGCCCGCCGAGTCGATCCCCGAGGATGCGGCCGTGAGCTTCCTCGTCGATGTCATCGACATCGTGCCGAGCAGCGAGTCCGGCGACGCCCCGACCGACCTCGAGCTGCCGCTCAGCGAGGAGCCGCTCGAGGAGGTCGTCATCGACGATGTCACCGTGGGTGACGGAGCCGAGCTGGTTGCCGGGACGACCGGATACGCCGACGTGTACACCGTGTGCGCTGCCAACGGCGTGGTGATCGACAACAGCTGGGGTGCCGAAGACCGGATCCAACTGCCGATGCAGAGCGGTCAGCTGATGGAAGGTCTCTACGAGGGACTCCAGGGCATGAAGGCCGGCGGACGGCGGATCATCAGCGTGCCCGCCGCCCTGGCCCTCGGCGACGCCGGCAACCTCGACCTCGAGGTCGGCGCCAACCACGACCTGATCTTCGTCGTCGACCTCTACGCCGTCATCGATCCGACGCCACCGCCCGCGTCGACCGAGCCGACGGCCACCAGCGAACCGTCTGAGTAAGCGTGTAAGCCCGCCGGGGGCTTACACGCTGACACAGACGCTTCAGGCGAGGACGTCTTCGAGGTCGAGGCCGATGTCGAGGACCGGCGCGGAGTGGGTGAGCTCGCCGACGGCGATGTAGTCGACTCCGGTCTCGCCGACCCGTCGGGCGACCTCGAGGGTCAGCCCGCCGCTCGCCTCGAGCAGGACCCCGGGCGCCGCTTCGTTGCGCAGAGCGACGGCGGCGGACATCTCGGCGACGTCGAAGTTGTCGAGCATCACGAGGTCTGCGCCGGCCTCGAGCGCCTCGGCGAGGGCCTCGATCGAGTCGACCTCGATCTCCACCGGGAGCGTTGCGGCCAGCGAGCGAACGGCGGCGAACGCCTCGGCCACCCCGCCGGCAGCCATCACGTGGTTGTCCTTGACGAGGGCGGCGTCCGACAGACCCATCCGGTGATTGGCCCCTCCGCCGACGCGCACGGCGTATTTCTCCAACGCTCGGAGGCCTGGCATCGTCTTGCGCGTGTCACGCACCACCGCACGCGTGCCGGCCAGGGCATCGGCCCAACGGCGGGTCAGCGTGGCCACTCCGGAGAGGTGACAGAGCAGGTTGAGGGCCGACCGCTCGGCGGTGAGCATCAGGCGGGTGGGCGCCGTCACCCGGGCGACGTCGGTGCCGGGCACGACTCGTTCTCCGTCATCGACGAGGTAGTCGAAGTCGGAGGCGGCCGCTCCGCACACGGCGTCGACCACCGCGGCGGCGACCGGCAACCCGGCGACGACGCCGTCGCCACGCGCCCCGAACGTCGCCACGCTGCGCTGCGTTACCGGCACGGTGGCGGCCGACGTGACATCGACGCCGCCCATCAGGTCCTCGGTGATCGCCAGGCGGACGAGGGCGGCGACGGCGTCGGGGTCGAGGCCCGCGACGATCAACCGCTCACGAGTCGCGGCCGACAGGGAATGGAGGACGAACACGCCGCTACCCAGTCGACCCGAGTGCCGAAGCGGTCCCGAGTGCGGCAAGTCCAGACGGCGGGACGCCACGCACTCGGAGGCGACCGAGATCGGGCGATGCGGGCAACCCGACCGACAGGTGGGTCACCCACGCCGGATCCTGATCGGGATGATCGGTGCGTCGATGGCATCCCCGGCTCTCGGTTCTCGCCGTGGCTGCGGCGAGCAACGCGCTGGCGACCGTCAGGATGTTGGTCGCCTCGTACGCCGGAAGCGACGGCGTCACCATTCCTGGCGCGATCGAGGCGGCGATCCCGTCGAGCGTCCCCTCGGCCACCGCCAGCCCGGCCGCATCGCGGAGCACGCCGGCGTGGCGCGACATCGTCGTGCGCACCGCCACCCGCTGTGCGGGATCGAGAAGCCCGTGCTGCGCACCTGGGTCGTGGGCGTTGGCGACGACGTCGGCGGGCAGCTCCCAGGCGAGGTCGCGACCCAAGCGGGTGCCGGCGACGACGCTCTCGGTGAGGCTGTTCGAGGCCAGCCGGTTGGCTCCGTGGACACCGGTGCACGACACCTCGCCGACGGCGTAGAGGCCCGGCAGCGCCGTCGTGCCGTCGAGCTTCGCCGGCACGCCGCCGCAGGCATAGTGGGCCGCCGGAGCCACGGGGATGCGTTGCCGAGCCGGATCGACGCCGATCGAGCGGCACGCCGCGGTGATCGACGGAAATCGCTCGTAGAACCGCTCGCCCAGCGCCGTGGCATCAAGGTAGACGTGATCGCCCACACCGCCGGGAGCCTCGGCCATCGTGCGGCTGATCGCCGCGGCGACGACGTCGCGCGGCGCCAGATCCTCCTGGGGGTGGACGCCTGCCATCACCCGGCGGCCGGCACCGTCGAAGAGGATCGCTCCCTCGCCGCGCACCGCCTCGCTGACCAGTGCCTGCTGACCAGCGGCATCCGGCCCGCTCCACATCACGGTCGGGTGGAACTGCACGAACTCGACGTCGCTGACTTCGAGCCCGGCACGCAGGGCGATGGCCACACCATCGCCGGTGACAGCGGGCGGGTTCGACGTCGACGCGAACGCCTGCCCATAGCCGCCCGTCGCCAGGACCACGGCGCGGGCACGGACCACGCCGACCGACGCCACCGAACCGTCGGCGTCGAGCATCGCCACCCGGAGACCGGCAGCTTGGCGCTGCCCGTCCGGTGACGTGCCGACGATCGCGTCGAGGGCAAAGGCCCGCTCGAGCACCTCGACGCCGGCGGCGAGGGCCGACTGGTCGAGCGTCCGTTGCACCTCGGCACCGCTGCGGTCGCCACCCGAATGGACGATTCGACGATGGCTGTGACCGCCCTCGCGGCCCAACGCCGGGCCGTCGCCGTCGTGCCCCGCAGGATCGAAGGCGGCGCCCAGGCGCATGAGATAGCGGATCGCCGTCGGCGCCTCGGCGACGAGCTCGCGGACGACAGCCTCGTCGCACAGTCCGGCGCCGGCGATCAGCGTGTCACGGACGTGGTTCTCCAGCGAGTCCGTGGGATCGAGGACGGCGGCCAGCCCGCCTTGTGCCCAGGCCGTGGAGCCGGCAGCCAACTCGCCCTTCGTGACGATCAGGGCGCTGCGCACGGGACGAACGGCCAGGGCGGCGGCCAGTCCGGCCGCGCCCGAGCCGACGACCACGACGTCGACCTTGCGCTCCCACGATGGCGCCGGCGCGGCGAGCTGAGCCGGAAGTCTGGGACTCGTCACTGGCGGAGAAGTCTCACCGATGCGAGCGACGAGGCGCCAGCCGAGGAGCGGCCAGTAACGGCCTGCGTGGCCGGGGAACGCGGATTCGTCAAGAGTTATTCGGCCGTCGGTGATGCGGTGCCGATCGCGATCATCCGCTCGACCGACGCCCTCGCCCGTTCGGCGATGTCGGAGGGCACGTCGACCTCGTCGACGCCGTCGCGCAGCGACCGCAGCAGCTTGGCCGGGGTGATCATCTTCATGTACTTGCACACGGCGGCGCGGTTGACCGGTTCGAACGACACCCGCGGATTGGCCTGGGTGAGCTGGTGGAGCATGCCGGTCTCCGTAGCGACGAGGACCTTCGACGCCGTCGTGTCACGAGCCGCCTCGACCATCCCGCTCGTCGACAGGATGCGCGTGCGCGTCTCGGGCACGACGCCGGCGCCGACGAGGTACAGGGCGCTCGTCGCACAGCCGCACTCCGGGTGGATGAACAGCTCGGCGTCGGGATCCTCGGCAACTCGCGCCTTCAACTCGGCGCCGTTGATCCCGGCGTGCACGTGGCACTCCCCCAGCCAGATGTGCAGGTTGTCTCGACCGGTGAGCCGTTGCACGTGGGCGCCGAGAAACTGGTCGGGGCAGAACAGGACCTCGGTGTCTTCGGGGACCGAACGCACCACGTCGACGGCGTTCGACGACGTGCAGCAGATGTCCGTCTCCGCCTTCACCGCGGCGGTGGTGTTGACGTAGCTGACGACGACCGCCCCGGGATGCTCGGCCTTCCAGGCCCGCAGCTGCTCGGCGGTGATCGTGTCGGCGAGGCTGCACCCGGCCCGCTCGTCGGGGATCAGCACGGTCTTGTCGTAGCTCAGGATCTTCGCCGTCTCCGCCATGAAGTGCACGCCGCAGAACACGATCGTCGACGCTTCGGCGGCGGCGGCGACTCGTGACAACCCGAGCGAGTCGCCGACGTGATCGGCGACGTCCTGGATCTCGGGCAGCTGGTAGTTGTGGGCGAGGATCACCGCATCGCGCTGGGCAGCGAGCTCGCGGACCTGTTCCCGCCAATCGCTCGGCAGGACGTCCACGGCGGTCGGCACCGTTGCGGTCACGGATTCATCGTACGGCGATCCCCGACTTCGACCGACACGCGGCGCGCCGGGCCCCAGACGGGCGGCCCAATGTCACAGGGCGGCGGCGATGTCGACGGCGGCGGCGACGACATCGGCACCGAAACGCTCGCCCGGCTGACGGGACAGCCGCTCGATCGGCCCACCCACGCTGACTGCGGCGAGCACACCCGCCGCCGCGGCGAGGACGGGAGCGCTCACGGACGCCACGCCGGGCTCGCGCTCCTCGACGGTCTCCACCCAGCCATGCCGCCCGGTCTGACCGGTGAGCACCCTCCCCGCAGATCCGAGATGAAGCGGTAGCAGGGCTCCCTCGCCGACCATCCAGCGCAGCCCGTGGGGCGATGGGAACGACACGGCGCAGCGCCGGCGCTCGCCGTCGCGGACGTACAACTGGACGCTCTCGCCCGTCTGCTGGCACAGCTCGGCGAGGCGGGGGCGAGCGAGGGCGGCGATCGGGAACGTCTCGCCGGCGACGTTGCCGAGGGCGACGAGGCCGAGGCCGAGGCAGAACCGGCCGGCGTGATCGCGGCGCAGCAGCCCGTGACGTTCGAGGGCGACGGCGAGGCGGTGCAGGGTCGCCCGCGGCAACCCGGTCGCCGCCTGCAGGTCGATGAGCGTCTGGGGACCGTCGTGCTCGACGGCGTGGAGCACGCCGATCGCCTTGTCAAGCACGCCCACGTTCGATACGCTTTCCATTTGCCAGGAACTGTATCTCAACATTTGAGAGTCGATCAAGTGCTCCCGTGATGACCCCCGCCACGCTGCCCGCCAAGATCTGGGACCACCACGTCGTCCGTGCCGCGTCGACGACGGGCGAACCGGACCTGCTGTACATCGACCTGCACCTCGTCCACGAGGTGACCAGTCCGCAGGCCTTCGAGGGCCTGCGCCTGTCCGGACGGCGGGTTCGCCGGCCAGAACTGACGGTCGCCACGGAGGACCACAACGTCCCGACCGCCGACATCGACCGCCCGATCGCCGACGAGGTGTCCGCCAAACAGGTCCAAGCGCTGCGCCAGAACACCGCCGAGTTCGGCATCACCCACTACCCGATGGGCGACCCCGGCCAGGGCATCGTCCACGTCATCGGACCCGAGCAGGGACGCACGCTGCCGGGCATGACCATCGTCTGCGGGGACAGCCACACGTCGACGCACGGCGCGTTCGGCGCGCTCGCCTTCGGCATCGGGACGAGTGAGGTCGAGCACGTCCTCGCCACCCAGACGCTCCCCCAGGTCCGGCCACGGTGGATGGCGGTCGACGTCGACGGTGCCTTGCCGGCCGACGTCGCCCCAAAGGACGTCGTGCTGGCGATCATCGGGGCGATCGGCACGAGTGGCGGGCTCGGTCACGTCATCGAGTATCGGGGGGCGGCGTTCCGGGCGATGTCGATGGAGGGGCGCATGACGGTGTGCAACATGTCGATCGAGGCCGGTGCCAAAGCGGGTCTCGTCGCCCCAGACGACACGACGTTCCGCTACCTCGAAGGACGCCCGCACGCCCCGACGGGGGCAGCGTGGGAGCAGGCTCTCGACGACTGGCGCGCCCTGACCACCGACGACGGCGCCGCCTGGGACCGCGAGGTCACCCTCGACGCCACCACCTTGCGGCCCTACGTCTCATGGGGAACGAATCCGGGCCAGGTCACGACGATCGACAGCGCCGTGCCCTCCCCCGACGACTATGCCGACGTCACGACACGCGAGGGTGTCTCCAGGGCCCTCGAGTACATGGGCGTGCGGGCCGGCCAGGCGATCCGCGACATCACTGTCGACACGGTGTTCATCGGGTCATGTACGAACAGCCGGATCGAGGACCTGCGGGCCGCCGCCGCCGTTCTCGACGGCCGGCACGTCACCGCTCAGCGGGTGCTCGTCGTGCCCGGCAGCCACGCCGTCAAGGCGCAGGCCGAGGCAGAAGGCCTTGACCGCATCTTCACGGCCGCCGGCGCCGACTGGCGTGAACCGGGCTGTTCGATGTGCCTGGCGATGAACCCCGACAAGCTGAGCCCTGGCGAGCGCTCGGCAAGCACGAGCAACCGCAACTTCGAGGGACGACAAGGCCGCGGCGGGCGCACCCACCTCGTCTCCCCGGCGGTCGCCGCGGCCACCGCCGTCGCCGGCCACTTCGCCACCCCGGCGGATCTCGCGTGAATCCCGTCCGAGTGATCACCGGGACGGCACTGCCGCTGCGCCGGGCGGACGTCGACACCGACCAGATCATCCCCGCCGAGTGGCTCAAGCGCATCGAACGCACCGGCTACGAGAAGGGCCTCTTCGCCACGTGGCGCGATGACCGCGATTTCGTGCTCAACGACGAGCGCTTCAGCGGCGCGAGCATCCTCGTCGCCGGGCCGGCGTTCGGCGTCGGCTCGTCGCGCGAGCACGCCGTGTGGGCACTCCAGCAGTACGGCTTCGATGCCGTGATCGCCCCGAGCTACTCGGACATCTTCCACAACAACTGCACGAAGAACGGGCTCGTTCCCGTCGTCGTGCCGCTCGATGTCGTCGAGCAGTTGTGGGACGCCATCGAAGCCGACCCGGCCACGACGGTGGTTGTCGACGTCGAGCGGCTGACCGTCGAGGTGCCCGGTATCGCCATCGATGTGGCGTTCGACCTCGACCCGTCGACCCAGCAGCGCTTCCTCGAGGGGCTCGACGACATCGGCATCACGCTCGGCAACGAGGGGGCGATCACCGCCTACGAAGACTCTCGCGCTGCCTGGCTGACCTAGCCCCAACGTCTCGGGAAGACCCGCGTCAATCGCCCTTCTGGGGCGAATCCGTGCCAGCGTTTGACAGAGAACTTCCCCAGATTCATAGAACAAGCGTCTGCTTGCTCTATCAATCGGCGGCGACGGCGACCTCGCTGTCGATCACGCCTTCGCCGCGGAAGGCGTCGAGGTCGCGCAACCGCACGTCGTTGCTGAACACCTCGATCGCTGGGACGAGCGGCAACTGCAGGCGACGCTGGAGCATGCGCATCTGGGTGTGCTGGTTGTACTCGACGAGTGTGATCGCCCATCCGTCGCGCCCGGCCCGGGCGGTGCGCCCCGACCGGTGGAGGTAGTCCTTGGAATCCTGGGCCGGCTCGTAGTGGATGACGACGCCGATGTCGTCGATGTCGATACCACGGGCCGCCACGTCCGTGGCCACCAGCACCGGCAACGATCCGTCGGCAAACTTGTGGAGGACCCGTTCACGCACAGGCTGGGGCAGGTCGCCGTGGATCGCCTCGGCGCCGATACCCAGCTCGGCGAGGGAGTGGGCGACGCGGTCGCACGACCGCTTCGTCTGGCAGAACACGAGGATCCTGGGGATCGCCTGGCCGATCGCCCCGACGACACGGTCCTTGTCCATGTGATGCACGGCGAGGAACAGGTGGTGCATCGTGCTGATGGTGTCGGTCGCCGAATCGATCGCCACCTCTACCGGGTCGGTGAGGTAGCGGCGGATGATGTGGCCGACGTCGCCGTCGAGGGTGGCCGAGAACAGCATCGTCTGGGTTCGCCCCGTGCAGTGGCGAAGGATCCACTCGACCTGTGGCGTGAAGCCGTCGTCGGCCATCCGGTCGGCCTCGTCGAGCACGACGATGTCGACGTCGGCCATCGAGACGTCGCCGGCCTTGAGCAGATCGATGAGGCGCAAGGGCGTGGCCACGACGATCTCGACGCCCTCGCCGAGGGCCTCGACTTGGTGCGGACGGCTCGACCCGCCGTACACGGCGAGGACCCGTTGGCCGCCGTGGTTGGCGACAGGTTCGAGGACCTCGGACACCTGCACGGCGAGCTCGCGGGTCGGCACGAGCACGAGCCCGAGTGGGCGGCCGGGGGCCGCCCGGTCGACGATGCGCGACAGCATCGGCACGCCGAACGCCAGGGTCTTTCCTGACCCGGTGCGAGCCCGGCCGCACACGTCGTGACCGGCGAGGGCGACGGGGATCGCCGCGCCTTGGATCTTGAACGGCTGGGCGAAGCCGGCGGCGGCGAGGCCGGCGTCGACGCGCTCTGGAACGCCGAGCTCGGAGAATCCGGTGGGCGCCTCGACGGGCGGGAGGGTGGCGATCCGCGTCAGCGGAGAGGTTCGCGGGGTGGATGGCCGGCGCGGCTGGCGGCGGCGTCGGGCGGCGCTACGCCCAGGGGGTGGGGAAGTCAAAGTCAACCTGTCTACGTACGAGCGAATGAGCGCCGACGAACGGGTGGCCACGGGCGCTCGGCGTGACCGGGAGCATGATGTCGTCGACCATCGTATCGGGCAGAGCGACGTCGTCCTGCGGTGCGAGCGACGAGGCGCCTGCGCTGCCTGCGTGGCCGAACGAAGTCTCGGAGCGGCCAGCAACGGCCTGCGTGGCCGGGGAACGCAGGCCTGCGTGGCCGAACGAAGTCTCGGAGCGACCAGCAACGGCCTGCGTGGCCGGGGAACGCAATGAACGACATTGAACCCGGATGCCCCGAGGTGTAGGGTGACACCGATGACGTCCCGCGGCCGCTTCCTCCTCCTTACGTAGGGCGAGCGCCACAACTCATCGCGACTCGCCCACCCCCCGCCCACCCGGCCGGGGGGTTCTTTCGTTTTTCGGAGCTGATTCAACATGCCACCACAACCCACTACCGAGATTCCTGGGCACCGCCCAGACCCGAGACCGATGCCGTTCGGGAAGTACGCCCCGTACGTGCCGATCGTGCTGACCGACCGAACGTGGCCGAACCGGGTCATCGACGAAGCACCGCTGTGGTGCTCGGTCGACCTCCGCGACGGCAACCAGGCGCTGATCGACCCGATGGACCCGGTGCGCAAGCTGCACATGTTCGAGGCCCTCGTGAAGATGGGCTTCAAGGAGATCGAGGTGGGGTTCCCGGCGGCCAGCCAGCCGGACTTCGACTTCATCCGCCAGCTGATCACCGACGACCTGATCCCCGACGACGTGACGATCCAGGTGTTGACGCAGTGCCGCCAAGAGCTCATCGAGCGCACCTACGAGAGCATCCAGGGGGCGCCGCGGGCGATCGTCCACTTCTACAACTCGACCAACCCGCTGCAGCGCCAGGTCGTGTTCGGTCTCGACCAAGCCGGAATCGTCGACATCGCCGTCAACGCCGCCAAGCTCTGCCGCAAGCTGGAGCAGCAGCACCCCAGCTCGGCGATCCGCTACGAGTACTCGCCGGAGAGCTTCACGCTCACCGAGCCCGACTTCGCCGTCGAGATCTGCGAGCGGGTGATGGACGTCATCGAGCCCGGTGACGACCGCCCGATCATCCTCAACCTGCCGGCCACGGTCGAGTGCTACTCGCCCAACGTGTACGGCGACGTCATCGAGTGGTTCGGGCGCACGATCACGCGCCGCGGCGACGTCGTTCTTTCGCTGCATCCGCACAACGACCGAGGCTGCGCCGTGGCCGCCGCCGAGTTCGGGGTGATGGCGGGTGCCGATCGTGTCGAGGGCACGCTGTTCGGCAATGGCGAGCGAACGGGCAACGTCGACATCGTCAACCTGGCGATGAACCTGTTCGCCAACGGCGTCGACCCGCAGCTCGACATCACCGACATCGACGCCCTGCGACGGGTTGCCGAGTACTGCAACCGCCTGCCGGTCCACCCCCGCCACCCGTACGTCGGCGACCTCGTCTACACGGCCTTCTCGGGGAGCCACCAGGACGCCATCAAGAAGGGCTTCGACGCACTCCCAGACCCGAGCGACTACGACCGCTGGGGTGTCCCGTACCTGCCGATCGACCCAAAGCACGTCGGGCGCAACTACGAGGCGGTGATCCGCGTCAACAGCCAGTCCGGCAAGGGCGGAGTCGCCTACGTGATGCACAACGAGCACGGCTTCGACCTGCCGCGGCGGATGCAGGTCGAGTTCTCGCGCACGATCCAGCACATCACCGAGGACTCCGGAACGGAGATCAGCCCGATCGTGATGTGGGAGGCGTTCCAGTCCGAGTACCTGCCGGCGACGCCGCGGTACACGCTCGTCAGCCATGAGTTACACACACGCGGCGGCGACGGGGCGGAGGGCAAGACGTCGATCACCGCCCAGGTCGTCGTCGACGGCGACGAGCCGCACACCGTGGTCGGCAGCGGCAGCGGACCGATCTCGGCGTTCGTGCGCGGCCTGCGCGAAGAGTTCGGCGTGACGCTCGACGTCGTCGACTACGCCGAGCACGCCGTGACCGTCGGCGCCGGTAGCCGCAGTGCCGAGGCGACTGCGGCTGCCTACGTCGAGACAGTGGGCGACGGTGACGAACCGCGCTGGGGCATCGGCGTCGACCCCGACATCACGACCGCCGGGCTCAAGGCGGTGCTCGGCGCCCTCGAACGCCAGCAGCGCTGACGCTTTCGCCGTCGCTCGCAAGCTCGCTCGGCGAGCTCGTAGCAGGGCGGCAGGACCGAGCAAAGCCTCGGCCCTGCCGCCCACGAAGCATCTCTTCGGTCAGTGGCGCTACCGGTGTACCGCGGTGATCGGCTCCCCACTGCCCTCGGTTGCCGGTCGGTTCCGCGATCAGCCAGCGGTTGTCGGAGGGGTCACCTCGTCGATGACGATCTCGCTCGGGTACTCGGCCCACTCGCCGTCGAGGTCGCTCAGCGACGAGCTGACGAAGTCGACCAGCGTCTCGAGGTCGGCGTTGTCGAGGCCCTGCATCGCCACGAGGAGAACGTCCGTGACGCTGCGCGACGGGCTCACGTACCAGAGGCCATCGACCTCGACGGTGACCACGCCGAGTTGGCCGAGCTGGCCGACCATCCGCTCGGCGATCTGTTGCACCTCGATCGGCACGTCAGAACCCTCGAAGGCTTCCGCGATGTCGGCGGCGCACGCCTGACCGGACATCGAGACTTCGTCGGGACCACCCTCGACGACATCGACAGCGGTGACCGAGTAGTCGACACAGGTCTCGTCGACCTTCGTCGCCGACGCCTCGAACGAACGGCCCTCGGTGTCGGAGCCGCTCACGGCGATATGCGTCGGCAGCAGCTTGATCCCGCCGGTCACCTCGACCTGCTCGAGGTCGAGAGCATCTACCGAGAACGTCCAGCCATCGAGCACGGTCTGCACGTCCGTCTCGACCAACGCCTCGTCGGCGAGCTCGACGAGGATCGGGCCGTAGTCGTGCAAGGCGGCCATCTCGTCCGGCGGGGTCAGCTCGATCAGGCCGGCGACGTCGAGCTGGATGCCCGCGTCGATGACCCCGCGCAGGGCGTCTTCTGGCGTTGCCGCGCCCACCGCCGGGATCGGCGTCGGCAGGCATCGTGTAGCCCGCACTCGCCGCCGCCAGCTCGGCGGCTGTGTAGAACGAGCTGACGTAGTAGCTGCCGCCGTCCTCGACGACGGCGACCCGCAGCTCTTCGTCGCCGATCTCCTCGGCGATGTCGACGGTCACCGTCTCGTCCACCGAGTTCGTCTCGAGGTCGAGACGGTCGAAGAGCAGGTTGCCGACCGGCAACTCGGCCGTGTTGACGCCGACGATCATCGTGCCGCCGGTGACCTCGACAAGCCACACTCGCTCGTTGGCCTGCTCGGCCTCGTAGGTCATCCCGCTGTAGGAGAACTCGAAGCCCGGCACGGCGGACAGGTCGAGGTCGTCACTCAGCACGCCGAGCCTGGAGAGCTCGCCGACGTAGTCGACCGTGGCGTCCTTGACGACCTCGCGCTCGCCGGGCGCCAGGTGGTCGAGGACACCGAGGACGTCGTTCTGGCTGAGTGACTCGAACATCGCGTCGACGGCACCCTCGGGCGTCTTCGACCCTCCGTCAGCAGCGCCGAGCGCCTCGATCTGACCGGCGGCGAAGGCGCCTCCAGCGGCGACGAACAGCGCCGCTGTGGCGACGGCGGTTCGCCCGCGCCTGCGCCGCGGACGCCGCTCGCCGACGCCGACCGGTTCGGCGCTCACAGAATCACGGGCACGGACGTTCATTGGGGGTTCCTCTCCTGGGAAGTTGCAGTAGCGATCACGGCTGCGCCGCTGATCAAGACGAGGGCGCCGCCAACAACGGCAACCCGGGTGCCCCACTCTGCGCGCAACGGCGCGTCGAGCACCGCCCATCCGGCGAGCAGGGCGAAGGCGCCGACGACGGCACCAACGGTCGCAGCCCAACGGGGGGCTCCGCCGACGAAGCAAGCAAGGGCGATCGCTGCGAGCAGCGGCACACACACCCACACGGTCGACAGCCACCGGAGTGCTCCGCCGTCCAACACCTCGATCCGGTCGACGACCTTGACGAGGTCGTACGACGATCGGACCCGCTCGCCGGAACGCAGCCACGGCCCGAACGACGCGACGACGACGACCGCCAGTCCGGCGACGGACGCCGCCCGCGCAGCCACGAAGCCACGCCGGCGGGTTGCGCCGGGCACGCCGTTTGCGGTTGTGATTGCGTTCACCGGAGTTCTCAGACGTGATCGGCCGCCGAATGGTTCCCGCCGTTGTCATTCTGGGCGTCTTGCGGTCCACATCCGCTTCCGGGCGGCCTACGGTCCGGAATCCGTAGCTGCGGCCGCCCAGATTGGCGAAGGTGCAGGTCACGGTGACGGCCGACGAGTGGCGTCCCGCCGGTTGACCCGCCGCTCGCTACGGTGGCGGTCATGTGGAGAAGGCGAGCACGTCGTCGGCGCACGGGGTTCATCGGTCTGGGATTGCTGTGGCTGCGGCGCATCCAGCGATTGGCGATGCTCGTCAGCATCGCCGCCGGGGTCTACCGGTGGTGGCAGAGCGGACCCGGCCGGCTGCGCCGCGGCGGAGGCGGACGGCGGCGGCGGAGGCGCCGGACGCGCTGCGCCGATCGGCGGTCCCCGATCGCCGGCGCCGTTGCGCGCCGCATCGAGGCCGAGGGCAGAACCCGAGTTGGTGAGCGCCGTCGCCGCCACGGCGACCGGTGCTCCAACCGCGAGTCCGGCGCCGGACGACCGCTCGTGGGCCGAACCGCTCGACGACGGGAGCTGCCCGGCCAGCCATCCGATCAAGGTCAACGAGAGCTCGGGGATCTTCCACGTGCCGGGCGGTCGGTTCTACGACCGCACCGTGGCCGGGCGCTGCTACGCCAACGAGGACGCCGCGTCCGCCGACGGTTTTCGGCCCGCCAAGGCGTGACGTTCGCAGACAAGCTGGGTGCGGCGTGGGCCGCGTCGGGATCGATGCTGTGCGTCGGCCTCGACCCGGATCTGGCTCAGCTGCCAGCGCCGCTGAGCGGCGCACTCGACGCCATCGAGCGGTTCTGCTGCGAGATCGTCGACGCCACGGCGGATCTCGTGTGCGCGTACAAGCCGCAGATCGCCCACTTCTCGGCGCAACGCGGCGAGGCGGCCCTGGAAGCGGTGTGCGCCCACATCAAGGAGCGCCACCCGCAGATCCCGATCCTCCTCGACGCCAAACGCGGCGACATCGGCTCGACCGCCGAGTTCTACGCACGCGAGGCGTTCGATCGCTACGGGGCTGACGCGGTGACGTACAACCCGTACCTCGGTACGGATGCGGCGACCCCCTTGCTCACCCGCGGCGCCGTGTTCGCCGTTTGCCGGACGAGCAACGCGGGCTCCGGGGAGCTCCAAGATCTCGACGTCGCCGGTCGGCCGCTGTACGAGCGGGTCGCCGAGATGGTCGCCACGCGCTGGTCACAGATCGGCGAGTGCGGCCTCGTCGTCGGGGCGACGTACCCCGAGCAGCTCCGATCCGTACGCGAACTCGCGGGCGCGCTGCCGATCCTCGTCCCCGGCGTCGGCGAGCAGGGCGGCGACGTGGCTGCGTCGGTCGCCGCGGGCACGACCTCCACGGGAACCGGCCTACTGCTCAGCTCCTCGCGGGCGATCCTCTACGCCTCGTCCGGTGAGGACTTCGCCGAAGCAGCGCGTGATCGAGCGCTGGCGACGGTCGCGTCGATCAACGCCGGACAGCGTTGACGCCGCGCTCGCGCTACACCCCGGCGGTCACTCCCAAGGCCGCCTCGAGGCCGGCCACATCCTGGGCGCTGAAGACGACACGGTTGTTCGTGGCGACGTAGACGAAGTCGAGATCGACGCCGGCCCTGGCGACGCGGCGGGCGAGGTCGGCGAGCACACCGGGCTCGTCGTCGACGTCGACGACGACCACGTCGTGCTCATGGCTGACCGCCAGATTGGACAGCGCCAGGGCATGTCTGGTGGCCTCCGGGTGGTGCACGAGGATGTGCATCTGGGCACGCTCCCCGTTGCCGAGGCAGGTCGCCGCGGCGAGGTTCACCCCGGCGTCACTGACGGCTGCGGCCACCCGGGCTAACGCGCCCGGCTCGTTGTCCACCTCGATCACCAGGTCCTTGTGCATACGGCACCTTTCTGGTCGGACGGGCGGGTTTCGCCCGCACCACCCAACCTAGTGCCCGCCGCGAGGGCCGAATTCCGCCCGAGTTCAGGACCGCGCCACCGAGGTGCCTGCCGCACTCGGGCCCGCTCGAGCACTCCGGCTCAGCTGGACAGGGCGACGACTTCGACGATGCCGGGAGCGGCGCGCAGGGCGTCGAGGACCGCCGGCTCGACCACCGAGGTGGGGGCGATCAGCATCACCGCCTGACCAGTCGTGTCGGAGCGCCCGACGTCCATGTCGGCGATGTTGATCCCGGCGTCGCCGAGCAGCGTGCCGACCGTGCCGATGACTCCGGGCCGATCGTCGTTGATGATCATCACCATGTGATCGACCGGCGGCACGTCGAAGGTGTGCCCATCGACGAGCACGATGCGCTGCTCGCTGCGCCGCCAGTGCAACGTGCCGGAGATCGAGTGGCCGCCGCCGCTCACGGAGATGAGATTGACGAAGTCCTCCGAAGTCGTCGAAGAGATCTCCCGCAACTCGAGGCCGTGGTCCTTCGCCCGCTGCGGGGCGTTGACGTAGGTGACCGGTTCGCTCGACACGCCCGAGAACAACCCCTTGAGCACGGCCAGGCCGACGATGCGCGTGTCGTGAGCTCCGATCTCGCCCTCGACGCAAACCTCGACGGTGGCCGGCAGCGTTCTTCTGAGCACCGCCCTGACCCGCGCTGACCCCGGTCCCGACCAGCGATCCGAACAGGCCGCCGAGGCGCTCGGCGAGGGGCAGGAACGGCCGCAGCGAGTCATGGGCCTCGGCGACGGCGAGGTTGACAGCGAATGGGACGAACTCGCCGGCGAGCGCGAGTTGGACCATGTCGGCGATCGTGTCCCCGGCCTTGTCCTGGGCTTCCCGGGTGCTCGCCCCGAGGTGCGGCGTGACGACGACGGAGTCGAGGCCGAACAGCGGCGAGGCGATGGTCGGCTCGGTGGCGAACACGTCGAGCGCAGCACCCGCCACCGATCCCTCGCCCAGCGCTTCGGCGAGCGCCGCCTCGTCGACGATCCCGCCACGGGCGACGTTGACGATGCGCAGCCCCGGCTTGGCCTTGAGCAGCAGCTCCCGACCGATCAGCCCCGCCGTCTCGGCGGTCTTCGGCAGGTGGATGGTGAGGAAGTCGGATTCGGCGACGACCTGTTCGAGCGACATCAGCTCGACACCGCCGAGCCGCGCCCGTTCTGGTGACACGTAGGGGTCGAAGGCGACGAGGCGCATGCCGAAGCCGCGCGCCCGGTCGGCGACGAGCTTGCCGATCCGTCCGAGGCCGACGATGCCGAGGGTCTTGTCGGCGAGCTCGACGCCCTCCCACTTGCTGCGCTCCCAGCGACCGTCGACGAGGGCGGCGTGGGCCTGCGGGACGTTGCGCGCCTGGGCGAGCAACAGCGCCATCGTGTGCTCGGCCGCCGAGATGACGTTCGACTCCGGGGCGTTGACGACCATCACGCCGCGGGCCGTCGCAGCGTCGAGGTCGACATTGTCGAGTCCGATTCCTGCCCGGCCGACGACCATCAGCCGGTCAGCCGCGGCGAGCAGCTCGCCATCGACCGTCGTCGCCGAGCGGATGATCAGCGCCTCAGCGCCGTGGACGGCGTCGAGCAGCTCGCTGCGCGACAGCCCGAGTCGCACATCGACGGTGTGACCGGCGCCCACGAGACGTTGCGTCCCACTGTCGGAGATCTCTTCGGTGACGAGGACGCGCGCCATGGACTGCATGCCTACCGCCCGGACGCCCACTTCCCACGAACTACGTTCGCCGGCCAGTGGACGACGACCACCAGCTACGCGCCATCGAGGAGTGGTTCGTCGCTCGCGGCGTCCCCCACTTCGTCGAGCGGCGGCCTTCGGCCTGGGACATCTGGGGCCGGGCGATCCCCCTGCTCGTGGTCGCCTACCTGCTGCTCGGGCTCAATGCCCTCGATCTCGCCGACTGGTCGTGGCTGCGCAACGTCCTCGCCGCGCTGTTCGTGCTCGCCGTGCTCGTGGCCACGTGGATCGGCGCCAACCTGCTCCGCGGCCGCCAGCCACTGGAGCGACCCGCCACGATCGGCCCGGTCGAGCTGGCCCTGTTGGTCATCGCCCCGGCACTGCCGTCAGCGCTGCTCGGCCAATGGGGCGACGTCGTCCAGACGGTCGTTGAAGGGATCATCGTGCTGTTCGCCGTGTGGGCGCTGACGAGCTACGGCGTGGTGCCGTTGCTGGCCTGGGCGGGACGGAGCACGTCGTCGCAACTGCCGGCGTTCATCAGCCTCATCTTCCGGGCCCTGCCGTTGTTGCTGCTGTTCATGACGTTCTTGTTCGTCAACGCCGAGGTCTGGGAAGTCGCCGGCACGTTGCAGGGACCGACCTACGTCGTCGTGCTCGCCGTGTTCTTCATCCTCGGCAACATCTTCCTGCTGTCGCGGCTGCCGGCCCTGATGCGCGCCCAGAACACGTTCGCCGACTGGTCCGAGGTCACCGCCCTCGTCACGGCGACCGGAGTGCTGGCTGACGACTACATCGCCCGCGTCGCCGGAAGCGCCGACATCGTCCCAGGCGTCGACCCGCCCGTCGATCCGTCAGCGCCTCAACATCGGCCTCGTCGCCGTGTTCTCCCAGGCGATCCAGATCACCGCGATGGCGCTCGCCATGTTCGGATTCTTCGTGCTCTTCGGGTTCCTTGCGATCAGCGCAGAAACCGCTGCCGGATGGACCGGGAACGACACCGTCAACGTCCTCGCCGAGGTCACCTTCGGAGGCCGCCGACTGGTCATCAGCGAGCCGCTGTTCCGCGTCGCCGGGTTCCTCGGCGCCTTCGCCGGGATGTACTTCACCGTCGTGCTGTCCACCGACGCGACGTACCGCGAGGAGTTCACGGAGGACATCGGCCCGGAACTGCACCAGACGTTGGCGATGCGCGTGTTGTACCGGACGGCGTTGGCGGCGTCATGATGGGGCCGCGGGGAGATTCCGCGGGATGGTCTGATGGCTGAACACCACGACAACGACGACCCTGACGACATCGAGATCCGGGTCGTCGACACGCCGGTCGATCTACGCCGCCTCGTCGTGCTGCTCAACCAGGTGTGGGGGACGATCACGCCGCTCGTCGGCGTCGAGCTGCTGCGCGCCCTCGGGTACACCGGGGCCTACGTCGCCGGGGCGTTCAGCGACAACCGGATGGTCGGCGGTTCGCTCGGGTTCCTCGGACGGCACAACGGTGAGCTGGTGCTGCACAGCCACGTCACGGGGATCCTGCCAGGCGTGCGCAAGACCGGGCTCGGCCGGCAGATGAAGCTGCACCAGCGACAGTGGGCGGCGGAGCAGGGCCTCGACACGATCGTCTGGACGTTCGACCCGCTCGTGCGGCGCAACGCCTGGTTCAACGTCGGCGTGCTCGGCGCCAGCGTCGACGCCTACCTCGTCGACTTCTACGGACCGATGGCCGACTCGGTGAACGGCCGAGATCCCAGCGACCGCCTGCTCGTCGCCTGGTCGACGAGCGGCCCACTTCCAGCCACCGACCACCCGCCGGTCGTGCCGCCGGGGACGATCGCCGTGCCGACGCCCAACGACATCGTCGTACTGCGACGGACGGATCCGGCGGCGGCGTCAGGGTGGCGCCTGAGACTGCGCGAGGAGCTCGGCGCTCCGCTCACCGACGGGGCCAAGGTCGTCGGCTTCACACGCCAAGGCGACTACCTCGTGCTGCCCGTTCCGGAGTCCTGACGGCGGGCGCTGGATAGCGTCGCCCCGATGGCGCATCCCTTCTTGTCGGACGAGTGGATCAAGGCGGCCAGGGCGATCCGCGAGCGACACCTTCCCGACGCCGCACCGATCACGACCGTCGTCAAGGTCAACCTCGTCGTCAACGACGCTCCGTTCGGCGACGGGTCGATCATCAGTTACATCGACACGTCCTCGGGAGCGCTCGTGATGGAGCTCGGCCAGCTCGACGAGGCAGACGTCACCGTGACCACCGACTACGAGACCGCCAAGTCGTTGTTCCTCGCCACCGATGCGGCGGCGGGGATGCAGGCATTCATGTCCGGCAAGCTCGTCGTCCAGGGCGACCTGATGAAGCTCGTCGTGCTGCCGACGCTCGCCGCCACCGACCCCGCCGCCCAAGCCGCCTCCGAGGAAATCCGCGCGATCACCGAATGATCGACCTTTGGCGGGGGGTTCGGGGGGCGGAGGCTCCTGCCGGAGCCCCCCGATCGCTGGTCGATCCGGCTTGCCGGTCGACCAGCTGAGATGCTTCGTGCGGCCGCAGGCCGCCTGCTCCGAGCTCGACCGAACGGAGCGAGCGAGCGCAGCGAGCGACGCGAGTGAGGTCGAAACTCAGAGTTTGTCGAGGGCGGCGGCGAGGTCGTCGACCGACCAGGAACCGTCGCAGCGCACCGTCTCGGAGAGCTCCCACGAACGCACCCGCTGAATCGTGCCGCCGCGGACGAAGAAGGTCTCGCCGTTGAACCGGCATGCCGCCGACGCGAGGTAGGCGACCACCGGCGCCACGTTGGCCGGATCCCACTCGTCGAACACCCCCTCGCGCGCCGCCATGATCTCGTCGAGCCCGGGCGTCGCCAGCGTCAGTCGAGTACGCGCCGCCGGGGCGATGCAGTTGACCTTGACGTCGTAGCGTGCCAACTCCTTGGCGACGATCTGGGTGAACGTGGCGATACCCGACTTCGCCGCTCCGTAGTTGCTCTGTCCCGGATTGGCGAGCAGACCCGACGTCGACGACGTGTTGATGACGTTGCGCGTCGCCGGACGCCCCGCCTTGTGCTCGTCGCGCCAGTACGCAGCGATGTGGCGGGTCGGGCAGAAGTGGCCGCGCAGATGGACGCGGATCACGTCGTCCCACTCCTGCTCGGTCATGTTGACGACAAGGCGGTCGCGCAGGATGCCGGCGTTGTTGACGAGGATGTCCACGCCGCCGAACGCGTCGATCGCCGTTCGCACGAGCTGCTCGGCTCCGTCCCAGTCGGCGACGTCGCTGATCTCGGCGATCGCCTCGCCGCCGCCGGCGCGGATCTCGGCGACGACCTCCTCGGCGGGTTGCTCCGTCGAGCCGTCCGACGTGCCGTCGCCACCACCGCCGGTGTCGTTGACCACGACCCGGGCGCCCTCACGAGCGAAGAGCAACGCGTGCGCACGTCCCAGCCCACGGCCCGCCCCGGTGATGATCGCGACCCGCCCGTCCAGTGATCCCATTGCCGCGGCAACGTACCCCACCGGATGCTCTCCGGCGAGAATCGAGGCGACTCCGATGTCAGACGAGGATGATGATGTTGACGGCACTGTTGCGGCGGACCTGGTCGCCGGCCGAGACCTCATCGCCGTCGATCGATGCCGCCACGAAGGTGCCCTGGGTCGAACCCAGCAGGTTGCCGACGCGCAGGCCGGCGTCGGTGAGCGCCTGACCGATCTGCGGCAGGGTCATCCCCGAGAGATCGGGGAACGTGACGAGGTCGGGTCCCTTGGACACATTGACGGAGATCGTGCCGCCACGGTCGAGGTTCGTGTCGACCGCGGGATTCTGCACGGCGATGCCTCCCGAAGGCACCTCGTCGTCGAAGACCTGCTCGCCGACGGCGAGCACGAGCCCGAGGTCGCTGAGCAGCTGCGTCGCCTCTTCCTCGGTGAGCCCGCGGAGCTGCGGCACGCGCCGTGGCTGCGGGCCGTCGGAAACGACGAGCTGGACCTCGGCGCCAGGGAGCACGTCGCCACCGAGCGGGACGCCCTCGACACTCGAGGAGATGACGGTGCCGGCCGGTACGTCCTCGCTGAACGCGGTGGTCGGTTCGGCAGCGACCAGCTCGAGGCTCTCGATCTCCGCCTGAGCGTCCGCCAAGGTGAGCCCGCTGAGATCCGGCACGCTGCGGAACTCGGCGCCTTCCGACACGACGATGAGCAACGGCGAGCCTTCGGCGAGGTCCTCCCCCGCCGACGGCGACGTGAGGATGACCTGACCGGGCGTTCGGTACTCGTCGGATCGGTCGTCGTCGACGGTGATCTCCCACTCGAAGTCGTCGACGAGGGCAAGCGCCTCGTCACGAGGCAGCCCGACCACCGCCGGAACCTCGTGCGTCGGCGTGCGGAACAGCACCCAGGCGACGTAGCCGAGCCCGCCGAGCAGGCCGAGGAGGAACAACCCGACGAGCCACGGCACCCAACGGCGTCGCTTGGCCGGCTTGGGCTCGGGAACGACGGCTGCGGCAGCCGGGGGGACGACAGCGTCTGGCGGTGGAGCCTTGGGTGCTTGCTTGGCGGGCGGCTTGGCCGCCTGCTTGGCGGCTTCCTTGTCGCTGGCCTTGGCGGCCTTGAGGCGCGCCTTGGCCTCCTTCTTGCGCGATCGCCGACTCTGCTTGGCACCCGGGCTGGCCGGGTGCGGTGGAGCTTGCAGACCGGCGCCGCGACGGGCTGGCCCAGCTGGCGGCGCCGGTGGCTCGGGCGTGCTCTCGACGAGTCCGACGAGGTCGCTTGACTCGCTCGTGGTGGTCGCCGCCGGTGGAATCGCCGGCGACGATGCCGCGCCGGCAGCCTCAGTGGTGACCGCGGCTGCCGGAACCGCGAGGTTGCTGATCGCCTTCGGTGGACCGCCGATCTCGTCGGTCTCGTCCGTCGGGGCGAGCGGGTTCGGCGAGGCGGCAACGAGGGCGCGCTCCGGCTCCGCCGGCGGGCGGGCGATGCCCCCGGTCGGGTCATCGGGCGCCCGCATTGCCGCCGGGTCCTCGAAGATGCTCGCCGCGAGGATCGGGATCGGCGCCGGTCGAGGCAGCTTGTCGGCGACACGCACCAGCGCTCGTCCGAACTGCGACGCGCTGAAGCGCTCGGCGGCCTCGGGACGTCCGGCCCGTTCGAGCACGGCGGCAAGCGGACCGAGGTCGGCGGACACGGGCATCAGCTTGCCCATCCGTGCCGAGAGGGTGGCGACGGTGGACTCGCCGTCGAAGGGAACCATGCCGGACACCGCCTCGACGAGGATCAGGGCCAACGAGTACACGTCGGTGCGGCCGTCGAGGGGCTGACCCTCGGCCTGTTCGGGTGAGGCGTAGCGGGCCACATGGGTGGCGACTCGCGACGGTTCCTTCCAGTCCGCCTCGCCGAGGATCCGGGCGAGCCCGAAGTCGACGATGCGCAGCCGGCGATCGTCACCGAAGACGAGCTTCGATGGCGTCAGCTCGGTGTGCACAAGACCCTTGCGATGGGCGAAGTCGAGACCGCGGCACGCCTCCAGGCCGACCATCAGGGCTTGCGACGGGCTGAGGTGCCGGCCGCGGTCGAAGAGGTCGCGCAGGTTGCCGCCCGACAGGTACTCGACGACCACGTAGACCGTGCCGCGGCGGCCGATTTGCTCCTCGCCCCAGTCGTACACGGCGGCGAGGTTGGGGTGCGAGATCGACGCCATCTGTTCCATCTGCGTGCGGAAGCTGCGGCGGAACGACTCCGACTCCGAGAGTTCGGGCCTGACCAACTTGACCGTGACCGTGCGGTCGAGCTCGAGGTCGTGGGCGTCGGCGATCAGCGTGTTGGCGCCGGCGGCGACGGTGCGCAGGACCTGGTAGCGGCCACCGATCGTGCGACCGTCGAGTCCCTTGCGCCGGGGGGCGGGGGACGTGTGGTCGGCTGGTTGGTCGTCGCTCATGTGCTCGCAGGTCGTCACGGCGGGCAGGTGGCCCTGCCCGCCGCAGCAGATTACCGGCGTATTGAGACGTCGTCCTTCGGGGCGAGCGACGAGCGCGCCAGCGCCACCGTCCCTCGGTGCGAGCGACGAGGCGCCAGCCGAGGAGCGGCCAGCGAAGCGGCCTGCGTGGCCGGGGAACGCAATGACGGCCTGCGTGGCCGGGGAACGCAATGAACGGCCTGCGTGGCCGGGGAACGCAATGACGGCATGATGAGTTTGTGGAGTCGCCGCCTACGTCGCGCCGAAGGTTCGCCCGCTTCGACCCCAAACTCGCCGTCGCCAGCTTGGCGATCGCCGTCGGGCTCGTGCTCATCGGCTGGGCGGTCGTCGGCGGCGTCACCGGCGACGACGTCACCAAGCTGCCGGATGCGATCGAGGACATCACGCCGGTGCCCGACGCCGTGCAGGTACTCGCCCAGTCGCAGGTCATCGTCGATCTCGACGAGGGCTACGAGGGCCGCCTCGTCATCGACGATGTGGAGTATCCGACGCAGCGCCTGGAGAACCTGACCAACGACGACGTCGAGCCGGGCGAGCAGGTCGAGATCCCGGCCGGCGTCGTGTTCGAGCCGGGCAACGACACCTTGACGTTCACACCCGGGCCGGGGATCGACGTGGAGAGCTTCGCCGAAGGCAACCATCGCGTCAGGGTCATCTACTGGCCCGTCGAGCGCGGCGAGGGCGCAGCGCGCAGCTACTCGTGGACGTTCAACGTCGTCTGACCGCGCTCCCCATCTGGGGAGGATCCGTGTCAGGGGAGGTCACCGGTCTCGAGCAGCTGGGTGAACGCCGCCTCGTCGATGATCGGCACGCCGTGCTGTTCGGCCTTCGACACCTTCGACGCACCAGGGCTGTCGCCGACGACGAGGGCGTAGGTCTTGGCGCTCACGCTGCCGGGGCTCGTGCCGCCGCGGGCGACGATCGCCTCGGTGGCGCCGTCGCGGCTGAACCCGGCGAGCGAGCCCGACACGACGACTGACTTGCCGGCGAGCGTCGGTGCCAGCTCCGGACCGCGGCGCTCGGGAGCCGCCCCGAAGTCGACACCGGCGGCGCGCAGCTTCTCGACGAACGCACGGTTGCCCTCCCGGTCGAACCACGTGCGGATCGACGAGGCGATCACCCCACCGACTCCCGCAACGGCGGCGAGGTCCTCGGCCGGAGCGTCGACCACCGCATCGAGGGTCCCGAACGTCGAGGCCAGCACGCCGGACGCCGACGGTCCGAGATGCTTGATGCCGAGGGCGGTGAGCAGGCGCGGTAACGGGCGGGTCCGCGACCCATCGATGTTGGCGACGAGCTTCTCGGCGCTGATCGTGGCGAACCCCTCGAGGCCGAGCAGCTGATCGACGGTCAGCCCGTAGAGATCGGCGGGATCCTCGACGAGTCCGTTGGCGATCAGCTGTCCGACCGTGCGGTCGCCGAGCCCCTCGATGTCCATCGCCCCCCGCGACGCCCAGTACCCGATCCGAGCGTGGCGCTGGGCCGGGCACGACGGCTCGACGCAACGCCGGTCGGCCTCGCCCTCCAGGCGGACCAACGGGTTGCCGCACGACGGGCACGTCTCCGGGAACGTCCACGGCTCGGCCCCGTCGGGACGCAGCGACAGGACCGGACCGACGACCTCGGGGATCACGTCGCCCGCCTTCCGGACGATCACCGTGTCGCCGGGGCGGACGTCCTTCGCCCGCACCTGGTCCTCGTTGTGCAGCGTCGCCATGCCGACCGTCGACCCGCCGACGAACACGGGGTCGAGCACGGCGAACGGCGTGGCCCGCCCGGTACGTCCGATCGACACCTGGATCTCCCGCAGCACGGTCGTGCGCTCCTCGGGCGGGAACTTGTAGGCGATCGCCCAGCGCGGGGCACGCGAGGTGAACCCCAGTCGCGCTCGCTGGTCCTCGTCGTCGAGCTTGACGACGACGCCGTCGATCTCGTAGTCGAGATCGTGGCGATGCTCCTCCCAGTGCTTGCAGTGGCCGAGCACGTCGTCGAGGGACGTGAACGTGCGCACCTCCGGATTGACGGGCAGACCGAGCGACCGGAGGAACTCCAGCGACTCCGTGTGCGTGGACAGCTCGGGACCACCCTCGAGCGCCCCGAGTTGGTACGACCAGAACGCCAGATCGCGCTGGGCCGTGATCGCCGGATCCTTCTGCCGCAGACTGCCCGCCGCCGAGTTGCGAGGGTTCACGAACGGCCGCGTTCCGGCCGCCGCCGCTGCCTCGTTGAGCCGCTCGAAGCTGGCCACCGGCATGTACACCTCGCCTCGCACCTCCAGCACGGCGGGGATCGCCACGCCGGCCGTGGCGTCGAGCTTGCGTGGAACCGCCCCGATCGTTGCCACGTTGGCCGTGACATCTTCGCCGACGCGGCCGTCGCCGCGGGTCGCCGCCTGGCGGTACCGGCCGCCCTCGTAGCGGATGCTCATCGCCAACCCGTCGATCTTCAGCTCGCAGACATAGGTGACGGTCTCGTCGGGCAGCCCCCGGGCCACCCGGGCGCCCCACGCCTCGAGCTCCTCGCGAGTCATCGCGTTGTCGAGGCTCATCATCGGCTCGGCGTGGGTCACCGGAGCGAACAACGTGCTCGCCGTCCCACCGACGTCGGCCGCCAGCGGGTTGTCGAAGTCGACCTCCGGGTGGGCCTCGGCGAGCGCCCGCAACTCACGCACGAGGGCGTCGAAGTCGCCGTCGGAGATCTCCGGGTCGTCGAGCTCGTGGTAGCGCTGGTTGTGGTACCGAACGAGCTCGGCGAGCGCCACCAGCCGGGCGGCAGGATCGCCGGCCTCCGTCAGCTCATCTCCCTCACGCTGCTGGGCTCGCTTGCTCACGGGTATCGATCATCGCACGACGAGACGGCGATCCGGCGGCCGATCTCGCGCACGGCGCGGCACACCCGCTCGGCGACCACCGGGGTGTGCAGCCCGAGACCGCAATGCGCCGTGACCATGCTGCGCCGCCGCACCAGTTCGGCGTCGATTCCCCGCTGTTCGAGCTGCGTCCACAGCTCCCCCAGCTCGCGCCACTGGCGATCCGCCGAGACGAACATCGGTCCGTCCGTCGGGACCACGCCCCAGGCGATCCGCCCGCCGCCCTCGAGGAACCTGGCCAGATAGCCGGCAGCGCCGGCCACCGCCGGCCGCGCCGGAATCGACAGCAGGTCAGGCCCGGCGGCGAGCAGCGATGCCACGTCGGCGTCGGCGCAGCAATGCACTCCGACCGTCGCAACGCCCGACACGCTGGCCATCGCCCCCGACAGCAGGTCGATCGCCGGGTCAGGAGCGATCGGGAAGCCAGGCTTGAACAGCTCGCCGAACCACGGCTCGTCGATGACCACGATCTGCGGAGATCGGGGCAGCGCAGCGGCGACGGCGACCGACAACGACACGATGTGCGAGCGGACCGCACGAGCCGCGACGGCGAAGGCCACGTCGTCCGCCAACCCGGCGCGCGTGAGCGCCACACCGAGCGTCACCGGTCCGACGAACTGCCACTTCACCGGACCATCGAGGCCGACCGCCACGGCGTGGTCGAGGAACCGTCGCAACCCGGAAAAGCTGTCGGTGGCGATGTCGGTGATCACCGGGGCGTAGGGATCGACGGCCGCTGGGTCGACGGCGATGCTGCCGTACTGGCCGGCGGCCACGCCGTTGATCCCGACGAGCGCCTGGGCGATCATCCCTTCCGCCGGGCAGCGGCGAGGCAGCGACGGAATCGCCGGCACGTCGTATTCCATGACGGCGAAGCGCACGGCGTCGGCGACGGAACGGTGCGGGAGCGAGCCGACGCCGGTCGCCGAGCCCGGTCGCAGATCGGCCAGTCGCGGAACGCCCCGGGCGAGCACCCGGTGGGCGTTGGGCACAGCTGCGGGGAGGCGAGCCGTCGTCGTCACCACTGCACCGCAGTCTGACCGATCGCGTCACGGTGGTTGCAGTCGGCCCGCCCCGTACAGTCGGCCGCGTGCCGGGCCGCACTGCAGGAGACGCCGCCAGTCGCTCCATCGAACGATCGTCTCGTCTGCCGGTTGTCAGCCACGTCGTGCTGTGGGGCGCGCGCATCTTCTGGCTCGGCGTCGCCGTCACGGGCGGGGCGGGGGTCGGGGCGGCGCTCGACGGGCACCGCCGCGCCGTCGAGGTCGCCGGAACCGCCGCGGCGTGGGCGGGCTGGGCGATCGGAGCGATCGCCCTGGCCGTCCCGAGCGTCGCCACGCTGACCGTCGCCCGGGTGACGATCCCGGCATCGGTCGTCGTCGCCGTGGCGGTGGTCATCGACGGCGCTGAGCCGGGTCAGGCGATCGCCTTGCTGGCGCCCGCCCTGCTGTGCACCACGTTGGTCGGCAGTGCGGAGTTCGGACGTGCCTACCTGCAGGCGTCGGCCTACGGTGCCGAGGCCCGCTTCGGCCTGCGCCCTCCGATCGGCTATCTGCTGGCATGTGTCGCCTCGTGGCTGCCGACCGTCGTCGCCCTGGTGCTCGTGCTGCCAGCCCTCGCGGGTCGAGCCTGGGTGCTCGGCATCGCCTCGCTGGCGGTCGGCGCAGGCGGGTTGGCGCTGCTCCCGCGGCGCTGGCATCAACTGTCGCGACGCTGGCTCGTCCTCGTCCCCGCCGGCCTCGTCGTCCACGATCCGGTGGTCCTCGCCGACACGCTGATGATGCCCCGTCGCACGATCGCCGGGGTCGGCCTCGACGACCTCGGCGCGGCATCCCAGACGGCCGCCGACCTCACCGGCCCGACCCCTGGTTTGGCGGTCGAGATCCGCCTCGCTCAACCCGTCGACGTGCTGCTCGCCCCGACCTCGACGCACGGCGACGTCACGAAGAGCCACGCCACCGCCCTCGTGGTGTCACCGACCCGGCCCGGGGCGGTGGTCAGGGCGATGGCCGGGGCCGGCTATCCCACGGGGTGACCGGCGAAGCGGCTCTAGCCTGGCGGGGTGACCGAGCAGCTCGTGTACCTCGACCATGCGGCGACCACGCCGATGCGTCAGGTCGCGATCGACGCGATGGTGCCGTTGCTCGCCGATGGCTACGCCAATCCGAGTGGCGCCTACCGGTTCGCCCGCCAGGCCCGCCGGGCGGTCGACGACGCCCGTGACCGCATCGCCGCTGTCGTCGGCTGCCTGCCGGGCGAGGTCGTGTTCACGAGCGGCGGCACCGAGAGCGACAACGCGGCGATCGCCGGAGCGGTGTGGCGGCACGGAGGCGTGCCGGTGTGCGCGGCGTCGGAGCATCACGGCGTGCTCAACGTCGTCGAGCGCCACGACGGGCGGGTCGTCGGCGCCGATCGCTACGGGCGCACCGACCTCGACGAGCTCGCCACCGCGATGGGCGACGACGTGGCGATCGTGTCGGTGATGGCGGTGAACAACGAGGTCGGCTCGATCAACGACCTCGCTGCGGCCGCCGACGTCGTCCGCCGGTCGGCGCCGTCCGCCTTGCTGCACACGGATGCGGTGCAGGCGGCGTGCTGGCTCGACCTTCGCCAGCTCTGGCCACACGTCGACCTGATGTCGCTCAGTGCCCACAAGTTCGGCGGACCGAAGGGGGTCGGTGCGCTCATCGTCCGCAAGGGCGTGACCATCGATCCGCTGCTCGTCGGCGGCGGACAGGAACGTGACCGACGGAGCGGGACGCACAACGTGCCAGGGATCGTCGCGATGGCGGCGGCTCTCGGCGCCACCGACGTCGAGCGGCTCGACGAATGTGCGCGCATCGCCGTGCTTCGCGATCGGTTGATCGGCGGCCTGCTCGACACCGTCGCCGACGTCCGCGAGACGGTTCCGGCCGACGTCAAGGTCGCCGGTGGGGCGCACGTCTGCGTCGACGGCATCGAGAGCGAGTCGCTGCTGTTCCTGCTCGACGAGGAGGGGCTGTGCGCCTCGGCAGCGTCGGCGTGCGCCAGCGGGGCGATGGAGCCGTCGCACGTCCTCGCAGCGATGGGCGTCGAGCCGCGCTGGGCGGGCGGTGCGCTGCGGATGACGCTCGGTCGAACGACCACCGAGGCCGACGTCGAACGCGCCATCGACATCCTCGCCGCGGCGATCACCAAGCTGCGCGCTCGCGCTCCCGAGGCAGTCCGATGAGCGAGCGCAGCGAGCTCCAGAATTACGGCGCTTCTAGCTCAATGGTGCACCGCCCGTCGCGTCCCACGGTCAAGCACACGGCCATGGTGCGCCAGTGAGCAAGGTGATGGTGGCGATGAGCGGCGGTGTGGACTCGTCCGTCGCCGCCGCCCTGCTCGCTCGAGACGGCCACGACGTCGTCGGCGTGACGATGCGCCTGTGGGGCGGCGAGAGCGACACCGGGTGCTGCAGCGTCTCCGACGTCGACGACGCCCGGCGGGCGGCCGACGCCCTCGGTGTCGAGCACCTCGTGTTCAACTTCACCGAGGACTTCGACACCCATGTCGTCGCCCCGTACGTTGCGGCCCATCGCTCGGGGACGACGCCGAACCCGTGCATCGAGTGCAACCGCCGGGTGAAGTTCGCCCGCCTCGCCGAGCGGGCGACGCAGCTCGGCTTCGACGCCGTCGCCACCGGCCATCACGCCCGCATCGGGCGCCGCGGAGACCGCTACACCCTCGAACGCGGCGCCGACCGCGAGAAGGACCAGAGCTACGTCGTGCACATGCTCGGCCAGGACGATCTCGCCCGCACGCTGTTTCCGATCGGTTCGCTGACCAAGCACGACGTCCGGCGCATGGCGGCCGAGCTCGGCCTGCGCACGGCGACGAAGCCGGACAGCCAGGACGTCTGTTTCATCACGACCACCGGTGGACGCGAGGACTTCCTCGGACGGCGGATCCCGTTCACGCCAGGGCGGGTGGTGGACTCCGACGGAGCGGTGGTCGGCCAGGCCCCGGCGATCGAGCTGGTCACCGTGGGCCAACGCAAGGGCCTCGGGCTCCCCGGCGGAGGACCGAAGCGCTACGTGCTCGCCGTCGACAGGGCGGCGGCGACGATCACGGTGGGCGACGAAGCCGAGCTGCTCGACGACTCGCTCGCCATCGACGCCCCGACGTGGGTCGATGGGCCCGTCGAGGGCGACGTGCTCGTGCAGACGAGCGCCCACGGCACGCCCCATCCGGCGACGGCCGAGCCCGCCGCCGGGTCGCTGCGCATCCGCTGGGCCGAGCCCCAGCGACGTGTGGCCGCCGGTCAGAGCGTCGTCCTCTACGACCTCGACGATCGCTGCGTCCTCGCCGGCGGCATCGCCGCCTGAGCGATGGAGGGATACCGGCCCGACTCCTATGGCGATCGCATCGCCGACGTGTACGACGAGCTGTTCGGCGACATCAGCGACGTGCCGGCCACCGTCGGCTTCCTCGACTCGCTGCTCGCTGCGCGGCCGGCGAAGGTCCTCGAGCTGGCCGTGGGGACGGGCCGCCTGGCGATCCCCCTTGCCGCAGTGGGGCACGACGTCACCGGCATCGACGTCAGCATGGAGATGCTCGCACGATTGCGTGACGTCGACGCCGGCCAGCAGGTGACGGTTGTTCATGGCGACATGGTCGACGACCTCCCGTCGGGGCCCTTCGACCTCGTGTTCGTCGCCTTCAACTCGCTGTTCATGCTCACCGAGCCGTCCCGCCAGGCGACCTGCTTCCAGGCCGTCTCCGACGTGCTCTCGGCAGGCGGTGTCTTCGTCGTCGAGGCCTTCGTGCCGTGGGACCCACCGCGCCCCGGATCCCATGTCGAAGTCCGCTCGATGACGACCGACCGGGTCGTTCTCGTGGCCAACCTCACCGATCCCGAGGCGCAACTGGTCAGTGGGCAGTTCGTCGAACTCGTCGATGGCCAGCCCGTGCGCCTCCGCCCGTACGTGTTGCGGTGGTCGCGACCGAGCGAGCTCGACGAGTGGGCGACGGCCGCCGGGCTGCGCCTCGCCGAGCGTCACGCCGACGTGGAGGGCGCGCCGTTCACGGACGAGTCGCCGTTCCACGTGAGCGTGTATCGCAAGCCCTGACTCCGTCGCCTGCCCACACTGCGAGAATTAGGTGCACCAGTTTGGTACTCGTGTGGTCGTATCCTGATCTGTAGCTGTGAGACAGATGCGCTTGAACCCGCTCAACGGCCGATGGGTCACCATCGTCTCGGACCGCGCCCATCGTCCCCGCGACTTCGCCCCTCGCCAACCGGCCATCGAAGCCGCCCCTGCCCGGCCGTGCCCGTTCTGCCCGGGCAACGAGGACGCCACGCTCCCCTCGCTCGACGCCGTCGAGGCCGACGGCACGTGGGAGATGCGTGTGATCCCCAACCTCTACCCGGCGTTCGGTGGCGGCAACGGTTTCGTGGTCCACCACGTCGGCCCGGTGCACGTGATCGCGGAAGCAACGGGCACGCACGAGGTCTTCATCTATTCCCGCGACCACCAGGGCGGGCTCGCCGACCTCGACGACGAGCAGGCGGGCGAGTTCATGCAGGCGCTCAAGCGGCGCCTCGACGCGCACGCCGCGGCCCCCGGAGTGCGCTACACGCAGGTCATCGTCAACCATGGGCGGGAGGCGGGCGCCTCGCTGGTCCATCCCCACGCCCAGATCCTCGGGCTGCCGTTCGTGCCCACCGAGGTCCTCGACGAAGAGCGAGCGTTCGCCCGCTTCGCCGGCGGGTGCGTGATCTGCACCACGATGGAGGCCGAGGAGCAGAGCGGCGACCGCGTCGTCTTCACCGACGCCGACGTGGTGTGCGTCGCACCGTTCTGGAGCGGTGCGCCCTACGAGCTGTTGCTCATGCCCCGCCGCCACGAAGGCCACCTGCAGGCCGCCGACGACGACAGCCTCGAGGCGATGGGCCGAGCGATCCGCGACGTCGTCGCCGAACTCAACTCGACCCTCGGCGACGTCGCCTACAACCTCGGCATCCACAGCGCGCCGCACGAGCACGCCGGCGAGTACCACTGGCACGTCCACCTCTGGCCGAACCTCGTCACCCAGGCGGGCTTCGAGCGCGGCACCGGCGTGATGATCAACGTCGTGCCCCCCGAGGACGCCGCCGCCCGCCTCCGCGTCGCCCACGCCGGCGCCGCCGCCGTCTGAAGCCGTCTGTTCAGAGTTGGCGAAGTAGTGCCGTCGTCAGCGCAGCGGCGCCGACCACGACGATGAACGGGGCCCGGCGCCAGGCGAGCACGATGGCCACGGCGATGCCTGGCAGGCGCTCGTCGATCACGAGGTCCTGACCCGTCGACAGCGTGCCCTGCACGACGAGGGCGCTGAGCAGCGCCGCCGGTACGAGGGCGAGGCACCGATCGAGGGCCGCCGGCAGGCGCCGTGAGCCGATCACGACGAGGCCGAGGAACTTGAAGGCGTAGGCCCCGGCGGCCAGCCACAGGACAAGCGACCAACTCACATCAACACCGGCTCGTCCGGTAGGTCGTCGGCGTGTGCCGCGTCCGGGGTCGGAAGACCGACCAGCACGGCGGCCGAGGCGCACAGGATCGGCACGCCCACCGGTGTGAAGGGAATCAGCACGAGGCAGATCGCCGCACCCAGGATCGCAGCGATCAGCCCGAGGCGGTGGCGCAGGTGCGGCGCGACCATGGCGACGAACCCGGCCGGGAACGCCACGTCGAGCCCGAACGTCGCCGGGTCGATGGCCGAGCCGACAACCGCCCCGACGAGGGTGGCCACGTTCCAGCAGACGTACACCGCGATCCCGGTGATCCAGAAGGCGTGGCGCTTGGCGACCGGATCGGGCTGCGCACTGGCCATCGCCGTCGACTCGTCGATCGTCAACTGGGCGGCCAGCGCCCGATGGGCGAGCGACCCGCTGATGACCCGCGACATCGCCAGCCCGTACACCGCGTTGCGAGCCGCGAGGACCATCGCCCCTCCGAGGGCGGCGGACGTCGTGCCGCCGAGGGCGACGACGCTGACCGCGCTGAACTGCGAGGCCCCGGTGAACACGAGCAGCGACATGACGCACGCCTGGGCGACCGAGCCGCCGGCGGCGACGGCGCCGACGCCGAACACGAAGCCGAACACTCCGACCGCGGCGCCGAGCGTGATCGAGGCCGACACCACCTCGCGGCGGGCGGCCGTCGGATCTGGCGTCGAGGAGCGGTCAGCCACTGAGCCGGGCGACGAGCGCTGCCGCGGCGGCACGCACGGTGGGGGCGGCGGAGGCGTCGGGCCCGAAGGCAGCCTCGGCCACCTTGATGGCGTGCTCGTCACCGCCGGACACGGCCCGATCGACGACGTCAGCGGCATCGACGTCCCACTCGGTCCCGGAGACCTCGACGTGGGGCAGGCGATACGTCGACACCAGAGCCGCCACGGCCCGCCAGGCGCATCCGAGGACGAGCTCGATGGTGGCCGCGTCGAGCAGCTCCGCCACCGGGCGGATCGCAGCCGTCGGCGTCAGCGTGTGGACGTAGACGACCGGGTCGCCGGCACCGCCGGCAATGATCTCGGCGCCAGCGGCGGCGAGCAGGGCGTCGATGTCGAGCGCCGTGGCGTCGACGGCATCGACCGCCTCGGCGAACTCGGCATTCCCCGTGAGCCGGCGGACCTCCTCGAAGATCAGACCGTCATCACTCGTTCGAGCGTCGGGCAAGCCGGCGATCCCGGCGGCGATCGCCAGCGTTCCGCTCGGCCTCGCCGGCCCAGGAACCTCCTGGTAGCGCGCCGCCCAGTAGGCCAGCCCGCGGGCCAGTTCGGCGATCCGCTCAGGTGTCTCGCGCGCCGTGAGGCTGCGCACTGCATGAGCCGTGCGCAACCAGCCATGCGTCGCCGCCGCCATCAGGCCGGCAGCCAAGCGCGGCACCCAGACACGCACGACGTCGCCCCACGGCGACGTCGCGAGCTCGCCGGCGAAGCGCTGCTCCCAGTCCCCGAACGTGGCCAGCGCGCCGAGCTCCGGCGGTCGGCCGCGCGGGGTGATCGGGCCGTCGAGTCGAGCGACGTAGCCGTCGACCCACGCGGACACGGCGTCGGGCCGGCCGAGACGAACGAGCGCCTCGACGACCATCGGGCCGTGGTTCGACAACCCGCCGCCGAACTCCGGCCCGAACTGCCCGAGTCTGGCCAGCGCCTCGTCGAGCACGTCGTCGGTCGCCACGAGGTCGAAGGTAGCGGCACCGGCCTGCTGCTGACGGCGACGTTCGACCGGGTTCTGGGGAAGATCCGAGTCAGGCCCTGACACAGAACTTCCCCAGATCATCGTGTGACACTGATCTTCCCCAGATGGTGGGGCGCGGTCAGCTCCCGGCGATCCGCCAGACGTTGAACGCCGGGCCGTCGCCCGGGAGTGTGACGATCCCGGCGGCGACGCTCAGCTCGCCCTCGCCGTACAGCCGCTCGGCGGTACCCGTCAGGCCGAGGTCGCCACACCCGATGCGCAGCCCCTCGTGCGGCGCCCGGGAGGCGAGCACGAGCACGGTCTCGTCCGCCGTCTCGCGCACGAAGGCGATCGCCTCGTCGCTGGCCGCCGCGTAGCGCATCCCGCCACGGCGCAGCGCGCCGACGCTGCGGCGCAGGGCGATGAGCGCTCGATAGGTGGCGAGCAGCTCGTGGTCCCACGTCGACTCGTCCCACGGGAACGGCTGTCGACCGGCGTCGGAGGTCGCCCCGCCGACGCCGACCTCGTCGCCGGCGAAGACCATCGGTACCCCCGGCAACGTGGCGAGCAGCCCGACGCCGACCCGTTGATGCTGCGCCGAACGGGCGACCGTCGAGAACCGCGGCGTGTCGTGGCTGTCGAGCAGCGTCATGCTCGCGCTCACCGACCGCCAAGGCACGCCTGCGGTGAGGGCACGCATCGTCGCCGCGAGCTCCCCGCCGCCGATGTCGGGGAGCCGTCCGGGGACGCCGATGAGGCGGGCCGCCGGGTCGGCCAACCAACTCCAGATCGGTCTCGTGAACCAGCTGCACGCCATCGTCCCGTGCCACCCGTCGCCAGCGAGATCCGTCGTGGCGTCGTGGAGGTGCTCACCGAGCAGCCAGGTTTCCGGGCGCACGGCGGCCATCGTCGCCCTGACGCGGCGGAACACGTCGTGATTGACGTCGATCGCGCCGTGGCGTCCGGTCATGTTGCCGACGTCGATCCGCCAGCCGTCGAACCCTCCCTCGCCGGCCGCGGATCTGCGGCCGCAACCAGCGGGCGACGATCCCGTCCCGTTCGCCGAGCAGCGCCTCGCGGAGCTGCGCCGAGCGCAGGTCGAACTTCGGCAACGTCGGCACGTCGAACCAGCCGACGTAGTCGTGGGGGTGCTCGGTGAAGTAGTAGTAGCTCGTCTCCGGCGCCGCCGCGTCGGCGAGGGCGGCCTGGAACCAGCGATGATGATTGCCGGAGTGGTTGGTGGTCAGGTCGCCGATCACCCGGATGCCGCGACGATGCGCAGCATCGATCAGCGCCGAGAGCGCGGCGTCACCACCGAGCACCGGGTCGACGGCGTCGAACGTCGAGGCGTCGTAGCGGTGGCACGAGCGAGCCGGGAACACCGGCGTGAGGTACAGCAGGTTGACGCCGAGCTGCTCGAGATGGTCGAGTCGCCGGCGCACGCCGACGAGGTCGCCGCGATAGAGCTGGCGGACAGCGCGCCTCCAGTCGTCGGCGATCGGGGTGTCCCAGTCGCACTCGATCGCCCAGTCGCCCTCTGGGTCGACCCAGTCCTGCTCGTCGATCCCCCGGGCGAAGCGATCCGGGAAGATCTCGTAGCACACGGCGTCGGCGAGCCAGTCGGGCGGTGGCGAGAACGTCGACAGCACGAAGTCGTCGCGATCACCGACGTCGCGGCGCCACGTCCCGGCGCCGTTGACCCACTGGACCCCGGCCGCCGTCGTCTCGACGAGGAACCGGTACGAGGTCACCGGGTTGACCGCCCGCACCTCGCCCTCCCACCAGATGGCCCCGTCGTCGCCTGGCTCGGCACCGACGACCGCTGCGACGGTGTACTTCGGCTCGCCGTCGGTGACGGCGCGCACGTGGACGGCCTCGGCATCGACCCCGGCCGGCACGCGCAGGCGGACGCCGACTCGTTCGCCGAGGGCCGGCGCCGGATCGTCGACGTAGCGAGCGGAGCCGTCGTGGTGTGGCTGGGCGGCAAGCGCGGTCACCGGTGGAGCATGCCATCGGATGCGCGTCTTCCGGTGCGAGCGAGCGGCCAACAACGGCCTGCGTGGCCGGGGAACGCAATGACGTACGGTTCGCCACCATCGACGCACATGACGAACCAGGTATTGCCCTCGACGAACTCGACGAAGTGGTCGCGGCGATGCTCGTCGAAGCCGGCGAGATCGCCCTGAGGTGGTTCCGCACCGATCTTCACGCCGAGGACAAGGGCGGCGACCGGGGCTATGACCCCGTGACGATCGCCGATCGCGACATCGAGCGGGTGCTGCGTGAACGAATCTCGGCGGCGTTCCCCAATCATGAGGTGGTCGGCGAGGAGGCGGGGACCAGCGGCTCGCCGGGCCGCTACCGCTGGTTGATCGACCCGATCGACGGCACCAAGGCGTTCGTCACCGGCTCACCGTTGTGGGGGACCTTGCTCGGCCTGCTCGACAACGGCCGCCCGGTCGCCGGGTGGATCCACCAGCCGTATCTCGAGGAGACGTTCGTCGGCATCGCTGGAAAGGGAGCGTGGATCGAGCGGCGCGGCGAGCGGCGGCCGCTCAGCACCCGTCGCGGTGTCAGCCTCGATGAAGCGGTCGTCTACTGCATGGCGCCCACGATGTTCGTCGACCCGGGTGAGCGTGCGTTGTTCGACGAAGTGCGCCGCCGCGCCCGGCTTGTGCGCTACGGCGGCGACTGCTACGCCTACGCCCAGCTGGCGATGGGCCACGTCGACCTCGTCATCGACACCGGCCTGCAGCCGTACGACATCGTCGCCCCGATCGCCGTCATCGAGGCCGCCGGCGGTGTGGTGCGCGGTCGCCACGGCGCCGCCACCGCAGCCGCCGGTGGCTTCGCCGTGGCAGCCGGTTCGGCCGAGTTGGCGAGAGCGGTCGCCGAGGTGGAGGCGTCGCTCAGCCCTTGACCGCCCCGGCGGTGATGCCGCTGACGATGAAACGTTGGAGGAACTGGAACAGCAGCACGACCGGGATCGAGGCGAGCAGCGCGCCGGCAGCGAACGGACCCCAGCGAAGGTCGTAGCGGTCGCCGGCGAGCAGCCCCTGAAGACCCGTGGCGACCGTCTTGGACGGCGAGGAGAGATCCTGACCGAACAGGACGACGGAGGCGATGAGGAACTCTGCCTGGGCGGCGATGAACGCCAGCAGGAAGATGATCGCCAACACGGGCATGGCCAACGGGAGGATGATCCTCCAGAAGATCTGGGCGTGAGTCGCTCCGTCGATCTTGGCGCTCTCGTCGAGCGAACGGGGGATCGTGTCGAAGAAGCCCTTGATCAGCCAGGCGTTGGCTCCGAGGGCGCCGCCGAGGTAGAAGAGCACGATCGTCGCCATCGAGCCCGGACCGAGGGTCGAGAAGATCGCCATCCGCTGGACCATCAGGTAGATCGCCACGAACGCCAGTGCTGCGGGGAACATCTGGATCAGCAAGAGGGCCAGCAATCCTCCGCGGCGACCCTTGAAGCGCAGCCTGGAGAAGGCGAACGCTGCCGACGCAGCGAGCAGCACCGTGGATGCGGACGTGACGAAACTGATCGCCAGGGAGTTGAAGAACCACCTCCAGAACGGATACCCGTCGAGGACGGCCCGGAACTGGTCCAGGGTGAGAGTTTCCGGCCACAGCCTCTGGCTGCTCAGCGAGGCGCTCTCGGAGAACGCGGCGAGGAGGACGAACCACACCGGGAAGAGGGCGAACAGGAGGGCGAGCACGCCGACGATGTGCCGCCACCCCGTCTCGCGGAACCACCGTCCGAACGGCCGCCGGCGTTGGCCGACACGCTTGTAATCGGGTTCGAAGAGCGAGGCCATGCCGGCAGCGGGATACTTGCCGACCGAGTAGATGCCCTCTTCGTACGTCGCGTCGTCGGTACTCACTTCACATCCTCGTAAGCCTTGGTGTACTTGAACCCGATCGCCGACAGGACCGCGACGATGAGGAAGATCACGACGGAGAGGGCGGCGGCGAGGCCTTGGCGCTGCGGGCTGGCGTCGAGGGCGACGCGGTAGACCCACGAAAGCAGGATGTCGGTCTTCCCGGCGGTCTCGCCGGTGTCGCGCGGTCTGCCGCCGGTGAGCAGCCAGATCAGTGTGAAGTTGTTGAAGTTGAAGGCGAAGCTGGCCACGAGCAGCGGGCTCACCGAGACGAGGAGCAGCGGGAAGGTGATCTTGCGGAACGCCTTCCAACCGGTGGCGCCGTCGACGAATGCCGCCTCCTTGAGATCCGTCGGCACGCTCTGCAGGGCACCGGTGCTGACGAGGAACATGTACGGATAGCCGAGCCACATGTTGACGAGGATCAGCGTGATCATTGCCGGGATCGTCGCCGACTGCCACGACACCTCGAGGGACGAGGGCAGCCACTTGTTGATCCCGTACGTCTCGTTGAACATGCCTCGCCAGACCAACGCCGTCATGAAGCCGGGCAGGGCGTAGGGGATGATGACCAGCGAGCGGTAGATCTTCCGTCCCCTCATCCGGGCATCGTTGAACACGACGGCGAGGAGCAGGCCGAGGGCGAACGTGACAACGACGGAGGCGACGGCGAAGGCGAAGTTCCAGGCGAGCACCCGGAAGAACGAGGCCCGGAACTCCGACGACGTGAACACCGTGCGGTAGTTGTCGAACCCAACCTGGGAGGTGAAGCCGGGCCGCAGGGCGGTGCCGTCGTCGGCGACGAACGTGCCCTCCCGCTCGTGGTAGACGATCGGGTTCTCCGAGTCGGCAACGTCGGTGATCGTGTTGGCGTCGGCGTCGTAGACGAGGGTGGAGCGGCTTTCCACCGCCTGGCCACCCGTGATCGTGATCGCCGCATCCTCGGTCTCGCCGGGCATCTGGTAGGTCTCGGGATCCGGGTAGCCCGGCAGCGTCCCCACGTCGCCGGCGCGCACTCCGGTCAGGTCGCCGGCCGACTCGACGAACGTCCGGCCCGTGGTCACCAAGGTGGTGAGTTGGACATCATCGAGGTCGAGCTCGGTGAGCTCGGTGTCGGTTCCGAGGAAGAGTTGCTCGCCCTCTGGATCGAACAGAGCGAACCCGGCGAACAGCCCGCTGGCGTCCTTCATCGGCGTGATGTCGTAACGCGTCGCCCCTTCCACCGGCTGGACGGACTGGCCCTGGATCTGATCGATCGCCTGCGACTTGGAGAGGACGTGGCCGGTCCCATAGTTCGTCGTCGAGGCGTAGGCCGTGTACAGCACCGGGTAGATGCCGAAGACGGTGAGGAAGAAGAGACCCGGCAGGAGGTACTTCATCGGAACGAAGCGCCGAGGCAGGTAGACGACGTTGAGGGCGACGAGGGTCAGGCCAAGGACGGCGACGTATCCCCAGGCTTCGTGGTCGATGGCCATGATCAGCCCGGCCACGGCGACGGCGTCGGCGGCGCCGAGCAGGAGGATCTTGATCATCCACCCGGAGATCGTCCCGCTGCGGCCACCGCCGAGGACGCTGGCGTGCTGCTGCTCGAGGGACGGCGCCCGGCCAGGTCCGGGCGCCGCGTGCCCCTCCGTCACGGTGCTAGCCGCCGATCTGCGACCGGATCTGCTCGGCGGCGGCGGTGAACTCGGCCGGGCCCTCGCCGCCCCGCATCGTGTTCAGCTGGGCGAGGTTCGTCGAGTCCCACACGGCGCTCATCTCTGGGATGGCCGGCAGCGGGATTCCGGCGGCCGCCGCCTCGCCGAAGCCGGCGATGTCGGGGTCGGATGCCACCTGCTCGTACGCCGACGTCAAAGCGGGCGGCCGGCCACCGGCTTCGAACAGGGCGAGCTGGCTCGACTCCTGGCTCAGGTAGTCGAGGACGAAGCTCGTCGCCAGGTCCTTCTGTTCTGAGAACGAGGAGACCATGAACCCTTGGACGCCGACGAACACGGCTGGCGGCTCACCACCTTCGCGGGCCGGGATGGGGCTGATCGCATAGGGGACGCCGGTCGTCTCGAAGCCATTGTTCTGATCGCCGATCGCCCACGGGCCGGTGACGGCGAACGGGGCCTTGCCGGCGCCGAACGCCTCCTTCATCACGTCGTACGTGACGTCGGCGCTGAGCACGCCGGCGGCGGCCTGCTCCTGCAGCCACGTCGCTGCGGCCAGACCGCCCTCGGAATCGACGCCGAGGTCGTCGGGATTGAACGTGCCGTCGTCGTTCTGACCGAAGATGTAGCCGCCGAACGCCGTGAGGAACGGATGATAGTGATAGGTGTCGCCCTCCGGCGCGACCTGCACGGCGAGACCCAGATATGTCGGGTCGTCGGCGTGCTCGGCCTTGAAGTCGGCGGCGATCTGCATCATCTCCTCGAACGTCGCCGGCGCCTCCGGTACGAGATCGGTGTTGCGGACCAAGGCGATGTTCTCCACGGCGTAGGGAACGCCGTAAGTCTGCCCGTCGTAGGTGAACGCCTCGACCGCCACGTCTTGGAATCCGTCGGCGACGCCGGACAGGTCGAGCGGCTCGACAACTCCGTCGGCGACCGCCTCGCCGATTCCGTCGTGAGCGGTGACGATGACGTCGGGCCCCTCACCCTGTGGTCCGGTCACCGTCAGCAGCTGGCGGATGTCGCCAGACGGGACCTCCTGGACTGCGACGACGATGCCGAGCTCCTCGGCGAACGGCTCGGCGATCTCTCTCATCACCGGAGTCCGGGTGTCGTCGGCCCAGATGACGAGGTCGGCATCGCCTCGGTCGGGCGCGGTCGGGGGCGGCGCGGTGCCTGCCGCTTCCGTAGCGGCGGGAGCCTCGGTGCCTGCCGGCTCCGTGCCGGCGGGCTCGGTGCCGGGCGGGACCGTGGTCGCTCCTGCAGTGCCGGCGGCGCCGAGCACGGCGATGACCGAGAGCACTGACCAAACCTTTGCCCGTGTGCGCATGGATCCCCCTTGTGAGTGGTTGAGGACACCGTAGGCCGCGGAGCGCGAGCTGTCGAGAGTGCCACGGGTAGCGTGCGCCGGATGCGGGTGCTGATGCTCACGTGGGAGTACCCGCCGCTCACCGGCGGCGCGGCGGCCCACGTCGACGGTCTCAGTCAGGGCGCTAGGCCCAGGCCGGTCACGACGTCGTGGTGTTGACCGTCGGACCGCCGGGACCGGTGAGCCCGACGATGACGTCCGTCCGCGTGCTGCGCGCCGCGACCGGGTTGCCGTGGATCCCCGACGATGAACGGGTGGCCGGCGCGGCGTCGACGAACCATCACCTCGTCAGTCTCACGACCGAGCTCGGCGACTGGCGACCAGACGTGGTCCACGCCCACAACTGGGAGTGCGCCTGGGCGGCGATGACGATCGCCGCCCTGCATGGCGCACCGCTCGTCACGACGTTCCACACGACGTTGCGCAGCCAGCACGGCGGGCGCATTCCTCCGGGCGAGCCGAGCACGATCCACGCCGTCGAGTCATGGCTCGCCCACGGCTCCAAACAGGTGATTGCCCCATCGATGTTCATGTCCCGCGAGATCCTCACCGGGTTCGAGCTGCCCGCCGAGCGCATCCATCGCGTGCCCAACGGCATCGATCCGACGTGGTGGTCGGCCGGCGAGTGGCCGGAGAGCCGCCCGCCGATGGTCCTCACCTGGGGCCGCGTGCAGTACGAGAAGGGTTTTCAGGTGCTCGCCAGAGCGATCAGCACGCTCCGCTCGCGGACTCCTGACCTCGAGTGCATCATCGCCGGTCGGGGTAGCTACCTGCCCGAATTGCAGTCGCAGGTCGACATCGAAGGGGTCAGCGACATCGTTCGCCTGGTCGGCTTCGTGTCCGACGTCAAGCTGCGCGACCTCGTCCACCGCGCCGGATGCGTCGTCATCCCGTCGCTCTACGAGCCGTTCGGGATCGTCGGCCTGGAGACCCTGGCAGGCGGCGCGCCGTTGATCGCGGCGCGCACCGGGGGGTTGGCCGAGTTGATCGCCGACACGGGCGCCGGCCTGCTGTTCGAACCTGGCAACGCCGACGAGTTAGCCGTGTGCATCGAGCGGGTGCTCGGCGATCCGCGCCTCGCCGACGACATGCGGGCCCGCGGCACCGCCCTGCTCAGCGCCCGCTACTCGTGGTCGGCGATCGCCGGTGCCACCACGCTGATCTACGGCGGAGCCACCCCCACCGAGACCGACGCCGCCCTCTCCCCCGCCTGACGCCTTCTCTTGGAGTGTTTGCTGCCGATGGAGTGTCACCTGCCGACACGCCCCGCGTGAAACACTCCGATGGCAGCAAACACTCCAATCCGAGAGGCCGTTAGCCTGCGCGGCTATGCGACCGGTTCGTAGGTTTGAGGTCCGTCCGACGATCCCCGAGGCGCTCGCCGCGCTGCCCGGGCTGGCCACCAACCTCCACTGGGCGTGGGATCGCGAGGCGGTGCGCCTGTTCGAGCGGCTGTGGCCGGGCTGGACGGCCGGCGACTCCCATCCGGCACACATGGTCCGCACGACCTCGTCGGAACGCCTCGCCGCGCTTGCCGAGGACCAGGCCGTCGTGCGCGACCTCGCCGCCGCCAACGGGCGGCTGGAAGCGGCGATCACCGGGCCGACGTGGTTCGCCAACCGCACCGACTCGCCACTCGGCACGGTCGCCTACTTCTCCCCGGAGTTCGGCGTCACCGAGGCCCTGCCGCAGTACTCCGGGGGCCTCGGCGTGCTCTCCGGCGATCACCTCAAGGCGTCCTCCGACCTCGGCGTGCCGCTCGTCGGCATCGGCCTGCTGTACACGGAGGGCTACTTCCACCAAGCGCTCGACGCCAACGGGTGGCAGCAGGAGCGCACGCTGAACATGGACCCCGAGTCGCTCGGGCTCACCGACACCGGCGTGCGCGTTGCCGTCGATCTGGCGGGTGACGACGTCGCCATCCGGGTCTGGCGTGCCGACGTCGGCCAGATCGCCCTGTACCTGCTCGACACCGACGTAGATGGCAACAGCGCCGAAGGCGTCGCCGTCACCGATCGGCTCTACGGCGGTGACTCACACCACCGGCTGCGCCAGGAGATCGTGCTCGGCATCGGCGGGGTGCGCGCCCTGCGGTCCCTGGAGATCGATCCGCAGGTGTTCCACAGCAACGAGGGCCACGCCGGGTTCCTCAGCCTCGAGCGGATCCGTGAGCTGGTAGCCGCCGGGCAGCCGTTCGAAACCGCCGTCGAGGCGGTGCGCGGCGGTGGCGTCTTCACGACCCACACGCCGGTGCCGGCCGGCATCGACCGCTTCGAGCGAGCGCTGATGGAGAAGTACTTCAGCGGCTTCGCCGCCGAGTGCGGAGTGACGTTCGACGACCTGTTCAGCATCGGCGTGAGCCCCGACGAGGACGGCGACGAGGACCCCAAGTTCAACATGGCGGTGATGGCGTTGCGCCTCGCCGCCTGGCGCAACGGCGTCGCCCAACTGCACGGCTCGGTGAGCCGCACGATGTTCAACGGGCTGTGGCCCGACCTCCCGGCGAGCGAGGTCCCGATCGGGGCGATCACCAACGGCGTGCACGGCCGCAGCTGGACGTCGAGCCGGGTCGACGCCCTGCTGACGCGGGCGATCGGCGACGACTGGTCGAGCGCCGGCGCCGATCGCTGGGCAGTGGTGGGCGACCTCGACGCCGCCGAGATCTGGGACACCTTGGTGGCCGGCCGGCGCGGGCTGGTGCGCTTCGTGCGCAGCCGGCTGGGCGGCGGCGTGCTCAACCCGGACACGCTGACGATCGGGTTCGCCCGCCGCTTCGCCACCTACAAGCGAGCGACGCTCCTGCTGTCCCAACCGGAGCGCCTCCTGGCGATGCTCAACGACGCCGACCGGCCCGTGCAGTTCGTGTTCGCGGGCAAGGCCCACCCTGCCGACACGCCCGGCAAAGAGCTGATCCAGAAGGTCGAGCAGTTCGCCCGCAAGGCCGGCGTCCGCCACCGCTTCGTGTTCCTCGCCGACTACGACATGGCGATCGCCAGGGAGATGTACCACGGCTGCGACGTCTGGCTGAACACGCCTCGGCGGCCGCTCGAAGCGTGCGGCACGAGCGGGATGAAAGCCGCCCTCAACGGGGCGCTGAACTGCTCGATCCTCGACGGCTGGTGGGACGAGTGTTACGCCCCCGGCATCGGGTGGGCGATCGACTCGGCAGACGACGATTCGGATCTCGAGCGGCGTGACCAACGCGAGTGCGCCAGCCTCTTCGCCGTGCTCGAGGAGCAGGTCATCCCGCAGTTCTACGAGCTGACGTCCGGGGGGCTGCCGCGCGGGTGGATCGAGATGGTCCAAGAGGCGTGGGCGAGGCTCGGACCGCGGGTCACTGCCGCCCGCATGGTGCGCGACTACACCACCGACCTCTATGAACCGTCAGCATCGGCGTCCCGCGCCCTGACCAGCTCGAAGGCGGCACTGGCCGGCGAGCTCGCCGCCTGGCGACGCCGCGTCGAGGCCGTCCTGGCCATCGGTCTCGATCACCTCGCTCGAGGTCGACACGAGCGGGGCAGACACCGGGGTGAGCCGACCGGTCACCGTGTCGGTGGCGACGGACGGCTTGGGTCCCGGTGACTTGCGCGTCGACGTGCTCCACGGCACGGTCGGTCCCGACGGCGAGTTCCGACCCGAGCCGGCGACGGTGACACTGTCTCCGAGCGACGGCAATACGTACACCGGCGAGCTCGTGCTCACGGCCCCCGGGACGTACGGGGTCACCGCCAGGGTGATCCCCGTCCATCCGGCATTGTCGTCACCGTACGAGCTCGGCCTCGCCACGTGGGCCAGCTGACGTTCCTGGCGTTCCCCGGCCTCGTAGGCCGTTGGTGGCCGCTCCTCGGCTGGCGCCTCGTCGCTCGCAACCGCTGACGCGCCGCCATAGCGTCACGGCATGGGCAACGCTGACATCGAGGCACGCATCGCGGAGGTCGCCGAGAAGGCCGGGTTCGTGCCCAACGTGTTCAGCGCACTCGCCGAGCGGCCCGAGTTGTTCCGGGCGTTCTTCGAGTTCCACGACCTGTTGATGGACAAGGACACCCCGGCGCTGTCGAAGGCCGACCGCGAGCTGATCGTGGTTGCCACCTCGGCGGTGAACAGCTGCACGTACTGCGTGATCGCCCATGGGGCGATCCTGCGGATCCGCGACAAGGACCCCGAGATCGCCGACGTCGTGGCGGTCGACTGGCGCAAGGCGCCGCTCGACGACCGCCGGCGGGTTCTCGTCGACTACGCCGTCCGGTTGGCCCGCACGCCAGAGGACATCGGTCCCGCCGACGCCGACGCGCTGCGCGCCGTCGGTTTCACCGACGACGACATCTGGGACATCGTCGCCATCGTCGGATTCTTCGCCCTCTCCAACCGACTCGCCCACGCCTTCGACATGCGGCCCAACCCGGAGTTCTTCACGATGGGCAGGGCGCCGCTCAGCGACCGGTGAACTGCGCCTTGCCGGGGCCGTGCTCGCGGAAGCTGGCGACACCGATCTGCGAGTCGTTCGTCCCGAACACCTCGACGAACGCGTCACGTTCTGCGGCCAGGCCATCGGCGAGCGACAACGACAGGCCGCGGTCGATGATCCGCTTGCACAGAGCCTGGGCTCCAAGTGCGCCACTGGCGATGGAGCCGGCGAGGGCCAACGCCCGCTCGTGCGGATCGCCGTCGACGACCTCGTCGGCCAGCCCGATCCGCAACGCCTCCTGAGCGTCGACCTGCCGGCCGGTGAGGCACAGCTCCTTCGCCCGGCTCGGCCCGACGAGGCGGGCGAGACGTTGCGTGCCTCCGCCGCCCGGGACGACACCGAGGAGGATCTCCGGCTGGCCGAACACCGCCCGTTCGCCGGCGATTCGATAGTCGCACGCCAGGGCCAGCTCGCAGCCACCTCCGAGCGCATAGCCGCTGACGGCGGCGATCACGAAGCGGTCGAGGGCGGCGATGGCGTCGTTGGTGGCATGGAACCTGTCGGTGATCGGGCGGGCTTGCTCCTGGCCTCCGAACTCGTTGATGTCTGCGCCGGCGGCGAAGATCCGCTCGCCGCCGGTGATCACGACGGCGCCGGGCAGCTCGGCCGCCAGCTCGTCGACCGCCCCGTGCAACTCGTCGAGGAGGGCGGCGGACAGGGCGTTGACCTTGCCGTTGCGCAGCGTGAGCACGGCGACTCCGTCGTCGCGCCGTTCGAGGGAGAGCAGTTCGTACATCAGCGCCAGTCTGGCCGACTACGAACTCGGCGCGGTCAGGCGAGGTCGGCCTGGCAGACGCGCCACTCGGCGATGACGAAATCCCAGCCCTCCCACGCGCTGGGGAACTGCGGCTGCCAGCTGGTGACCTCCTTGAAGCGCTCGTTCGAGACACGCTGCGATCGCAGCATCACGGCGCCCGGCGGAGCAGACTCGGGGATCACCGACCGCACGGTCGGGGTCGGCACACGAAGCGAATGGGCCAGGGCCTCGACATACTCGGATCGGGTCAGCGGCTGGTCGTCGACCACGTTGTAGACGCCACTCGGGGAGTCCAACGCCGCGACCACTGCAGCCGCCGCATCGTCGGTGGTGATCGACGAGCGGTAGGCCGAGTCTGGGCCCAGCTCAACGGGCCGACCAGCCCGCACGGCGTCGATCGCCTCGAGCGTATGACCGCTGTCGAAGCCGTAGAACTGCCCGAATCGCAGGGCGACGCCGACCCCGCCGTGCTCGGCGAATCGGGCGGTCTCCGCCTCGGCCACCTGGGCGGCGCCGGTGGTGCCAGTCGACGCGAGCGCGGCGGACTCGTCCAGCAACCGGTCGCCACCGTCGGCATACAAGAAGGCGATCGATTCCTGCACATAACGCCCGGCGCCCGCCGCCAGCGCAGCGTCGACCAGGTTGCGGGACCCGTCCCGCCGGATCCTGTCGTTGTCCTCCCACGCCGACGGGTTGTTTGCCCGCCGGCCGACCGGGATCGCCGTTGCCAGGTTGGCGACGACATCGTGTCCGGCGACTGCGGCGTGCACAGCCGCACGATCGAACAGGTCCAACTCGACCGGTCGGACACCGACCGCCGCAAGGCTGGCCCGCTTGGCGTGACTGCGAGCGACACCGGTCACGTCGAAGCCGGCGGCGGCCAGTTCGGCGACCACTCGGCGACCAAGCACACCGGTCGCTCCCGAAACAAAGACCTTGACCATTGTTCCTCCATCTGATCAGAACGTGGCGGGCCCGGCGATGGGCCTTCGAGGGGTCACGTCCGAAACCACCGCGTTGACGAACAACCGCCGCCGAGCGTGACAACCCTGGGCCGTGCAACGTGTCACCAGGCACTACTCGATCTGGGCGGCCAGCGGTCCAAATCGTGATCTGGGCGGCTTAAGGTCCGGACTACGGCCATTTGGCCGCCCAGATCGAGGAACGGCTGACGTCAGCGAGTGCCGGGCGCCGGGCCGATCATCTCCTCCGCCGCGGCCCACGGATCGAGACGACGTTCGAGTACCGCGTCCGTGAGCTCGCGCCAGCGGGCCTCGCCGCACAGGTCCTCGGCGCGCTCGCGCAGCCGCCGGGTCACGATCTCGGTGAGCTCCTCGTGCATCCACGCGCCGCGTCGCCGTTCGAGCAGTCCCGATGAGGCCGCGTGCTGCCGGTGGGCGACGACGGCTTCCAACAGCTCGCTGACCCCCTGGCCAGTAGTCGCGATGGTCGGCACGATCGGCGGACGCCACTCGGTCGACGCGCTGAGGTCGAGCATCTGGATGAGGTCACGGCGGGTCTCATCGGTGCCCGCCCGGTCGGCCTTGTTGATCACGAAGATGTCGGCGACCTCCATCAACCCGGCCTTGTTGGCCTGCACGCTGTCGCCCCAGCCGGGGTTGACGACCACGATCGTCGTGTCCGCCTTGCCGGCGACCTCCACCTCGACCTGACCGACCCCGACGGTCTCGATGAGGATCAACCGGTGCCCGAGGGCATCGAGCAGTCGAACGGCTTCGGGGGTGGCCAGGGCCAGGCCACCGAGGTGTCCACGCGTGGCCATCGAGCGGATGAACACGTCGGGGTCGGTGGCGTGGTCCTGCATGCGCACCCGGTCGCCGAGGATCGCTCCCCCGCTGAACGGCGACGACGGATCGATGGCCAGCACGGCCACACCGGCGCCGGTCGACCGCACGTGGCCGACGAGCAGCGCTGGTCAGCGTGCTCTTGCCGGAGCCAGGTGCCCCAGTGATCCCGAGGGTGTACGCCTCACCAGCCAGGGGGGCGGCGAGGCGGCCGATCTCCCGGGCGTCGACGCCGCCGCGCTCGACCAGCGAGAGCAATTTGGCGAGCGCCGTCCGGTCACCGGTCGCCGCGGCGTCGAACAGCTCCCCGGTCGAACGTTGTTGCCGAGGCGTCATTCGCCGACGTTGATGACCTCGGTCACGCCGTCGATGCGGTCGCGCATGATCCGCTCGATCCCCGCCTTGAGCGTCTGCGTCGACGCCGGGCAACCGACGCAGGCACCGATCAGCTCGACGGTGATCACCCCGGTGTCTTCGTCGACGCCGTGCAGGATGATGTCACCGCCGTCGGCGCGTAGCGCCGGACGGATCACCTCGACGGTCTTTTCGACCTGGGCGCGCATGCCGAGTGAGGAACTGGTGGTCGCGGTCGTGCTGATGTCTCCATTCAACCAGCCGATCCGATGGAAGATTCCATACCCTCACCGTGGTGACCGTGCTGGCTCATCAGGGCGGGTGGGACGAGATCCTGCTGGTCATCGCCCCGATGGTGATCGTCGTCGCCCTGTTGTGGATCGCCAAACGGCGCGTCGACCGCGCCGCTGACGCGAAGAGCCGATCAAGCGAGTGAGTGCGAGCGACGAGGAGCCAGCCGAGGAGCGGCCAGCTACGCCTGCGTGGCAGGGGAACGCAATGAACGCCTCGCGCTCAGATCCGCTCGATGCCGGCACCGACCGCAGCTAGCCGGCCGACGAGGTCGTCGTAGCCGCGGTCGATGTGCTGGACCCCGCTGACCGTCGTCACCCCGTCGGCGGCGAGTCCGGCGACGACCATCGCCGCACCGGCGCGGATGTCGTGGGCGCGCACGGGCGCACCCGACAGCCGGGGCACCCCGCGCACGACGGCGTGGTGGCCGGTCGTGCGGATGTTGGCGCCAAGGCGGATCAGCTCCTCGACGTATCGGAACCGGCCGGGATAGAGGTTCTCGGTGACGATCCCTGCACCGTCGGCGACGCTCAACATCGTGATGATCAGCGGCTTGTAGTCGGTGGCGATGCCTGGATACGGCAACGTCGGTACGTCGATCGAATGCAGCCTGCCCTCGGCGACGACGTGCAGTCGGCCGGCGTCGGCGGAGACGTCGAGGCCCATCTCGACGAACCGGGCGAGGAGGTTCTCCATGTGCTCCGGTCGCGCCTCGACAATGTCGAGCTCGCCGCCGGCGACGGCGACGGCGGCGAGGTACGTCGCCGCCTGGATGCGATCGGGGACGGTTCTGTGGTCTGCCGCCTTGAGACTCCCCCGCTCGACGCCGTTGACGACGAGGCGCGACGTGCCGATCCCCGTGATGTCGGCACCCATCTCGACGAGCAAGTCGCACATGTCGACCACTTCTGGCTCGCGTGCAGCATTGTCGATGGTCGTCGTCCCCTCTGCGAACACGGCTGCCGTGACGATGTTCTCCGTCGCTCCGACACTCGGGAACGTCAGGGCGATCTCGGCACCGTGAAGCCGTTCGGCAGTGGCGTGCAGCTCGCCATGGGCGAACTTGAACGACGCACCCATCGCCTCCAGGCTCGCAACGTGAAGGTCGATCGGACGGGCCCCGAAGTCGTCGCCGCCGGGCATCGATAGGCGAATCTCGCCGCACCGTGTCAGGAGCGGGCCGAGCACGTTGATCGAGGCGCGGATCCGCTCGACGAGCTCGTAGGGCGCCAGCGGCACGAGGTCACCGTCGTTGTCGAGGATCAGCCGACCGGGTTCGGGGCTGTGGGCACGCACACCGAGGGCGGCGAGCAGTTCGCCCATGATCGCCACGTCGTCGATCGCCGGGACGTTGGTCAGCTCGTACCGACCGTCGGCGAGGAGGCTCGCGGCCATCAGCTTGAGGACTGCGTTCTTCGCCCCGGGCACACGGATCGTCCCCTTCAACGGGCCGAGATGACGGATCGCGATCTGGTCGCGGGGTTCTCCGGAGGCAGTCATTAGGGCGCCAGTATGCTCCGGCCGTGACGGGCCGCGAACACGGGTGGCGGGTCGCCCGGTCGTGGCCCGCCGGGAGCACCACCGCCGAGCACGTCCACGCGCCACGCGACGACATCGTCCGCGAACGCGCCGATGGCGACGGCCGGTTCGTCCAAGAGTCCGGCCCGTTTCTCGACTACGAGCGCGTCGTCAGCGACGGCGGCGATGGCACCACGATCGAGGAGCGCACGACCTATCGGTACCGCTTGCCGTGGTTCGGCTGGCTGTTCGCCCTCCCGATCCGCTGGACGATCGCCCGCCGCGGCCACGATCCGGCGAGCGACCGCCCTCCATCGCATCGCACCCCGGCGTGGGCACCTCCCGACCGGCTGACGTCCCGCCAACTGAGCATTCTCGGGCTGCTCGCTGCCTCGTCGATGGCGTCCGCCTTCATCAACACGCTGTTCACCCAAACCGTCGAGTTCGCCGCCGACGACTTCGGCGTCGGCGATACCGGGATCGGTGTCGCTGGGGCCGTCGTGCGCGCCGGGATCGTCGTCGTGCTGCCCCTCGCCCTCCTTGCCGACCGTGTCGGCAGGCGCCGGGTCATCGTCGCCGTCGGCTTCGCCGCCCCGTTGGTCGCCGCCGCCGGAGCGCTGGCCCCGACGTTCCCGATCCTCGTGGCCACCCAGACGCTCGGCCGCCCGCTCGGCTTGGCCCTCGACTTCCTCGTCGCCGTCGTCGCTGCCGAGGAGATGCCGCGCAACTCGCGGGCGTACGCGGTGAGCGTGCTGGCCATGGCCAGTGGACTCGGCGCGGGCATCGCCGTGATCTCGTTGCCGCTCGCCGACGTCAGCACCGGGGGCTGGCGGCTGGTCTACGCCGTCACGCTGATCTGGTTGCTCGTCGCCGTCTCGATTGCCCGCCATCTGCCCGAAACCGAGCGCTTCGAGCGGCGCCACGTGGTCTCCCCGCCGATCGACCGTCGCCGGTTCGGCGTGCTGGCGGCGATCGCCGTCCTCAGCAATCTGTTCATCGCCCCTGCCAGCCTGTTCCAGAACGGCTATCTGGAGGACGAGCGCGGCTACTCGGCGGCGCTGATCGCCACGTTCACGCTGGCGACGGCGACCCCTGCCGGGATCGGGTTGATCGTCGGCGGGCGGCTCGCCGACGTGCGCGGCAGGCGGCGGTTGATCGCCGTGTGCCTCCCGCTCGCCGCCGCCCTGCTGGTGATCTCCTACTCGATCAGTGGCTCGCCGATGTGGCTGGCGGCGATGCTCGGCGGGATCGTCGGGGCGATCGCCTTTCCGGCCCTCGCCGTATATCGCAACGAGCTGTTCCCGACCGGCAGTCGCAGCCTCGCCTCGGCGCTGATCACCGCCGCGGCGCTGCTCGGCGGCATCGTCGGCCTCGTCGCGATGGGGTGGTTGCTCGACGGGGGTCGGTCGCACGGCGCTGTCCTCGGCTGGCTGGCAACGGGGCAGATCGCCGTCGTGGCGATCGTGTTGCTGTGGCTCCCCGAGACGGCCCACCGCGAGCTCGAGGAGCTCAACCCGATCGATCTACCCATCGCTCGCTGACCCGTCCCCTCATCTGGGGAAGATCCGTGTCACGTCGACATCTGGGGAACCTTCGTGTCGGCGTCTGACACAGATCCTCCCCAGGTCGCCGATTGGGCTGTTGAAAGCGTGAAGTTCGGCACTGTGCTCTTCGTCACGGAGACCCTCGCGCCTCGGCCACGGACGTCAGCGGGAACCACAATGGGCAGATGAGCGAGCGAGTCGAGGTTCTTACATGAGCGTGACGTGGACCGCCTATCGCACCTGCCCGTTGTGTGAGGCAGGGTGTGGCCTGGAGGTCACCGTCCAAGGCGGTCACGTCAAACGGATCCGTGGCGATCGTGACGACGTGTTCAGCCACGGGTTCATCTGCCCGAAGGGGTCGACCCTCAAGCAGCTCCACGAGGACCCCGACAGAGTGCGCGCCCCCCTGGTGCGCCGCGATGGCGAGTTCGTCGAGGTGTCCTGGGACGAGGCCTTCGCCGAGATCGAGCGCCGCTTGATGCCGATCGTCGAGCGCCACGGGCGCGATGCCGTCGCCGTGTACCTCGGCAATCCCAACGCCCACTCGTTGGCCGGCATGCTCTACGGCAAGGCGCTGGTGAAGGCCGTCGGGTCGCGGAACGTGTACACGGCGAGCACTGTCGACCAGCGACCCAAGGAGCTCGCCGCGGCGCTGATGTTCGGCGGACCGCTGATCGTCCCCGTCCCCGACATCGACCGCACCGACTTCTTGCTGATCCTCGGCGCCAATCCCTACGCCTCGAACGGCAGCCTGGCGACGGCGCCTGACTGGCCGGGGCGACTCGAGGCACTGCGGTCCCGTGGCGGCAAGCTCGTCGTCGTCGACCCGCGCCGCAGCCGAACCGCCCAAGAGGCCGACGAGTGGATCGCCGTGCGCCCCGGCAGCGATCCGTTGCTCCTCGCCGCGATGGTCCGCGTGCTGCTCGACGAGCGGCTCGTCGATCTCGGCGACGTGGCGCCCTTCGTCGAAGGCGTCGAACGGCTCGGGCCGGCCTTGGCCGCGTTCGGCCCGGATGACGTCGCCGACGTCACCGGCGTCGAGGCGGCGACGATCCGCCGGCTGGCCCGGGAGTTGGCCGCCGCGCCGCGGGCGGCCGTCTACGGCCGCATCGGAACGACCACCGCCGAATTCGGGACGGTTGCGAGTTGGCTCGTCGACGTGCTCAACATCTGCACCGGCAATCTCGATCGGGCCGGCGGGGCGATGTTCACGACCCCGGCAGTCGCCGGCGCCAACACTCACGGCGCTCCCCGTGTCGGGCGCGGGGTGCGTCCCAACCATCCTCGCTCGCGGGTTCGCGACCTCCCTGGCACGTTCGGTGAACTACCCGCCGTGTGCCTCGCCGAGGAGATCGAGACGCCTGGCAACGGGCAGATCAAGGCCCTCGTGTGCGTCGCCGGCAATCCGGTGCTGTCATTGCCCAACGGCGAACGGCTCGACGCCGCGCTGGGCTCGCTGGAGCTGATGGTGTCCGTCGACATCTACCGGAACGAGACGTCGCGACACGCCGACGTGATCCTGCCGGCGCCGTCGGCATTGGAGAAGGAGCACTACGACGTCGCCCTGTTGCAACTCGCCGTGCGCAACGTCGCCAATTGGTCGGTGGCGGTACTGCCGCGTCCCGAGGGCGAGCCGGACGAGTGGGAGGTGCTCGCCCGCCTGGCGTTGATCGCCCAGGGCGCCGGCGCCGACGCCGCGCCGACGGTCGTCGACGACCTCGTGATTGGCGCCCTCGTGAACGCCGCCGTTGCCGATGAGCACGGCCCGTTGCACGGCCGTCCCGCGGACGAGCTGCACGCCGCCCTCGCGCGACGGACGGGGCCGGCCCGGATCATCGACTTCTACCTGCGCAGCGGACCCTACGGCGACCACTTCGGGACGAACCCCGCCGGGCTGACGCTCGACGCCCTGCTCGCCGCGCCCCACGGTGTCGACCTCGGACCGCTGCAGCCGCGCCTGCCTGACGGCTTGCGGACGCCGAGCGGGATGGTCGACATCGCCCCCCAGCCGATCCTCGACGACCTGCCGCGTCTGGAAGCGGCGCTGACTCGGTCGACCGAGGACTACGTGCTGATCGGCCGCCGCGACCTGCGCTCCAACAACTCGTGGATGCACAACGTCGAGGTGCTCGTCAAGGGCAAGCCGCGGTGCGTGCTCCATGTCCATCCCGACGACGCGTCGACGATCGGGCTCGTCGACGGTGGGCAGGCCAAGGTGAGCAGTCGAGTGGGGACCGTCGTCGTGCCGATCGAGGTCACCGACAGGATTCGTCGCGGCGTCGTCAGTCTGCCCCACGGTTGGGGTCACGACCTGCCGGGCGCCGACCTCGAGGTCGCCACCAGACATGCGGGTGTCAACGTCAACCGGCTCACCGACGACGAGATGTTCGATGCCCTCACCGGCACCGCTGTGCTCAACGGCGTGCCCGTCGAACTGGCCCCGGCCTGACGGGCGACACTCTCGTGGTGCGTACTGCCTACGCCCTGCTCTCAGCCGCCGCGCTCATCTCGGTTCCGGCCACCACCGAACCTTCGCCAGAGCCCGAGTGGCGGATCGCCGAGCTGCGCGGCATCGAGGTCGACGGCGAGATCAGCTCGCTGTCCCCTGACGGCAAGTGGATCGCCGGTATCGGCCCGGAGAACACGCTGTGCCTCTGGGACGCCGAGACGCTGTCACCGCAATGCGACGACACACCGCTGCAGATCTCCCGGCAGATCCCGTTGCCGACGATGGCCTGGGCTCCTGACAGTTCCGCAGTGGCGTTCGACCTCAGTGCCCTCGTGGAGGCCGTCGACAGCGACGTCTACGTCTTCGACGTGGCGACCGCCGAGCTCGCCAACCTCACCGACGACGGTTACGAGGGATCGTCGTTCGACGACGCACCAGTCGGCACTCCGGTCGACATCGTGCCGGCGTGGTCACCAGACGGGAGCCAGCTGGCGTTTGTGCGCAGCTCGTTCGGCGACGAACCCCGATCGACCACAATCATGCGCATCGACCGCAGCGGCGGCGATCCCGTCGAAGTCCACCGCCTCGACGTCGCCGAGCCGTTCGCCGTCTGGACGCCGATGCACTGGTTGGCCGACGACACGATCATCTACGCCCAGACCAGCAGCGACGTCGAAGAGCCGACAAACGGTATCTGGCGCCTACCGCTCGACGGCGGCACGCCGGTCCGGCTGAAGCTCGGCGACGTGGACGAGCCTGGGTTGGTCGTCGGTGCCGCGCGAGGTGACTACCTGTCCATGCTGTCGCTGCCCCTGGTCACGCAGTCCACCGATCCAGCGATGACGAAGTTCTGGATCGCCGGTCTCGACGGCTCGACCGTGCCCGTGCTCAACGTCGATCCAGCGACCGGCGCTCCGGTAACACCCGACGAGATCGCCGACGACCCTGGCGACGTGATGACGCTCGCCTGGCCGATCACCCCGGTCGGGCTGTCTCCGGACGGGGAAGCCGGGCTCGTGGCCTACCGCGACGGCGACGAGCTCGCCTTCTCCCGTGTCGACCCCTCCACCGGCGATCTCGGGCCGCTCGAGTTCCGAGTCCCGTTCGTCCCCACCGATCCGACACCGCCACAGTGGGCGGCCAACGACGTGGCCCTGCTGCGCGGGCCGCCGGGCAACGCCCTCCTGCTCACCCTCGAGGAGACCTGACCAGCGTCAGGAAACCGGTCGCGGATCGTGTCACGAGACCACTCCGTCGGGGGTGCGGGAGGGGGCAGTCGCCCCCTCGCCGGCGGCGAAAAGGCCAGCTTGCTGGCCCGCCGCCTTGAGTTTCGGTGCGGCGAAGCCGCTCGATGAGCTCGGCCGAACGGAGAGAGCGAGCGAAGCGAGTGAACGAGTGAGGTCGAAGCAGCTGGTTACCGGCAGGTAGGAGGGCGACGGCGGAGGGGGTATTCTTGCGCCCGCTGTGCCCGGGTGTCGGGGTCTGGGCGGTGCCCAGCCGTCGAGTCCCGGGCCCCCACCGGACCGGGCGGCAGAGCGGCCGCGCGTGAGCAGGAGACATTGTGGAGTTAGCACTGTTCGGATCCGAAGGCGGATGGCAGGACTTCGTCCTCGCTGGCGGGGAGTGGACCGTCCTGTGGCTCTCCGTCGCGGCGGCACTGCTGGCCATCGGCGTCGGCTTCTACCTGGCCAGGTCGGTGATGGCCGCCGACGCGGGCACGCCGAAGATGCGCGAGATCGCCGGCCTCATCCAGGTGGGCGCCTCGGCCTATCTCAAGCGCCAGTTCCGAACGATCGCAATGATCCTCGTGCCGCTGGCGGTGATCGTCTTCATCACGTCCACGGCGATCACCAAGTCCGACGGTACCGAAGCGCTCAGCTTCGCGCAGTCGGGTGCCTTCCGCACGGCGGCGTTCGTCCTCGGCTGCCTGGCGTCGGGATTCACCGGCTTCATCGGCATGACGCTGGCCACGCGGGGCAACGTCCGCACCGCCGCCGCTGCCCGCACCGGCAGCCTTGCCGACGCCCTCACCGTGGCGTTCCGCACCGGTGGCGTCGCCGGCATGTTCACCGTCGGCCTCGGCCTGCTCGGCGCCACGCTGATCATCATCTTCTTCCAGAACACGAGCTCGGCGATCCTCATCGGCTTCGGGTTCGGCGGCTCGCTGCTCGCCTTGTTCCTGCGCGTCGGCGGCGGCATCTTCACGAAGGCCGCCGACGTCGGTGCCGACCTCGTCGGCAAGGTCGAGGCGGGGATCCCCGAAGACGACCCGCGCAACCCGGCGACGATCGCCGACAACGTCGGCGACAACGTCGGCGACTGCGCCGGGATGGCGGCCGACTTGTTCGAGAGCTACGAGGTCACCCTCGTCGCCTCGATCATCCTCGGCGTCGCCGCCTTCAACTCGATCGGCGCCAACCCGGCGCTCGGCCTCGTGTTCCCGCTCGCCGCCCGGGCCATCGGCGTGGTCGCCTCGATCGCCGGGGTCTTTGCCGTCAAGGCCAAGCAGGGCGAGACGAACGCCCTCAAGCCGATCAACCGTGGCTTCCTGACGGCCGGCTCGCTGACCCTCATCGGCACCTTGCTCGTGTCCCTGTTCTATGTCGGCAACGACTTCGACAACGCCGGCTGGAAGTGCTTCGGAGCGGTCGCCATCGGCCTCGTGCTCGCCCAGCTCGTCAGCCGCCTGACGGAGTACTACACGAGCACCCACCACAGCCCCGTGCAGGAGATCGCCGACTCGGCCGAGACCGGTCCGGCGACGGTGGTCCTCTCCGGCACCTCGATCGGCATGGAGAGCTCGGTCTACGCGGTCCTCGCCATCGCCATCGCCATCGCCGTGTCGCTGGGCCTCGGTGGCGGCAACCTGCAGTTCTCGCTGTACCTCGTCGCCCTGTGCGGGATGGGCATGCTCGCCACCACCGGCGTCATCGTGTCAGAGGACACGTTCGGCCCGGTGAGCGACAACGCTGCCGGGATCGCCGAAATGTCCGGCGAGTTCCATGGTGAGCCGGAGCGGATCATGGTCAGCCTCGACGCCGTCGGCAACACCACCAAGGCGGTCACCAAGGGCTTCGCCATCGGTTCGGCGGTGATCGCGGCCGTCGCCCTGTTCGCCAGCTTCATCGAGACCGCCGGCAACGAACTGCTCGACGTCAGCGTGATCGAGCGGCTACAGGAGACGAGCCGGGGCATCTTCGACGAGATCACCCTGCAGATCAACGTCGCCGACCCGAAGATCTTCATCGGGCTGCTGATCGGCGGCTCGGTCCCGTTCCTGTTCTCGGCGCTGGCGATCCGCGCTGTAGGTCGTACCGCCGGCGTCGTCGTCCGCGAGGTCCGCGACCAGTTCGCCGACGGCAAGATCATGGCCGGCACGAAGGAGCCGGATTACGGCCCGGTCATCGACATCTGCACGGCCGCCTCGTTGCGCGAGCTCACCACGCCGGCCCTCCTCGCTGTGCTGACCCCGGTCGTCGTCGGGTTCGGCATCGGGTGGCAGGCACTGGGCGGGTTCCTCGCCGCGGTCATCCTCACCGGCCAGTTGATGGCCAACTACCTGAGCAACTCCGGTGGCGCGTGGGACAACGCCAAGAAGTACATCGAAGACGGCCAGCACGGCGGCAAGGGCTCCGAGGCCCACAAGGCGGCGGTCATCGGCGACACGGTCGGCGACCCGTTCAAGGACACCGCCGGCCCTGCGCTCAACCCGCTGATCAAGGTGATGAACCTCGTGTCGCTGTTGATGCTCCCGGCGATCATCAACCTGGAAACCGATGACAACGCGGCTCGCTTCGTGATCGCCGGGATCGCCGGGCTCGTGCTGCTCGCCTCGATCGTGTACTCGTCGCGCAGGACCGAGGGCATCGCCGCTGCTTCGGCGCCTGCTGCACCGGCGGCGAAGCTCGAAGCCACCGTCGGCTGACCAACCGATGTTCTCCGGGCTGGCCGATTGGGTCACCGATGTCGTCGACGCGCTCGGCTACATCGGTGTCGCCCTGCTCGTCGCCCTCGAGAACGTCTTCCCCCGATCCCGTCGGAGATCATCCTGCCGTTCGCCGGCTTCGTCGCCCGCGATGGCGGGGCCACGCTGCCTGGGATGATCGCCGCGGCGACGGTGGGTTCGCTGATCGGGGCGCTCGTGCTCTACGGCATCGCCGCATGGATCGGCCCTGACCGCCTCGACCGCTTCCTGCTGCGCTACGGCAGGTGGTTTCGGCTGACGCCGAGCGACGTGCGTCGCGCCGAAGGATGGTTCGACGACAACGCCGATCGTGCCGTGCTCGTCTGCCGATGCGTGCCGTTGCTGCGGTCGCTGGTGTCGATCCCGGCGGGATTCCGGCGGATGAACCTCGTGCGCTTCCTCGTGCTGACGTTGATCGGCTCGCTGATCTGGAACACCGCCCTGGTGACCGCCGGCTACGTGCTGCGCGACAACTGGGAGGACGTCGAGCCGATCATCTCGATCGTCCAGTACGTGGTGATCGCCCTGATCGTCGCCGGCATCGCCTGGTTCGCCTGGACCAAGCTGCGAACGCGTGCTGCCGACTGATGCCCTGACAGGAACCGCTTGCGAGCCCTCTGAGCGGCTCGACACCAAGCTCGATCTGGGCGGCCTGCGGTCCGATCCCACTTCTGGGCGGCCGGCGGTCCGGTTTACCGGGGTTCGGCCGCCCAGATAGCCATCACAGAGTACGCAGCCAGTCGGTGACGATGGTCGCCACGGCCCCGTCCTTGCCCTTGAGGTCGTGGCCGCCGTCGAGCCAATGGTGGGTCACCACGCCAGGGATCGTCGCCGTCCACTGCTGCAGCTCGTCGGGTGAGCCAAAGGGGTCGCGCGTGCCGTGGACGAACAGCCACGGCACTTCCACGTTCGCGAGGTGTTCGACGCGCAGCCGGTCTGGCCTGCCTGGCGGGTGGAGCGGATAGGAGACCGTGACGACGCCGAGCAGCCGCTTCGGTGGGGCCAGCCCGTCGACCCCGGCGGCGACCATCGAGCAGATCCGGCCACCCATCGAACGTCCACCGACGACCACGTTGCGGCGGCTGCCGATCGCCGCCAGCTCCTCCCGAACGGCAGCCATCAGCACCTCGGGCTTGTCCGGCGCCTTTCGACCAGCTTTGCGATAGGGAAAGTCGGCACGCACTGCCGACCAGCCGGGCAGCGAGCTGACGGCCGCGTCGACGCGCGACGAGGGTCGGTTGGTCGCGCCCGCTACCCGCTCCGGGGAAGAGCAGCATCGTGCCCGATCGGGCGGTCACTTCGGCACTGCCTCCGACAGGATCTGGCGCGCCGTGGCCAGGTCGTGCATCGCCTTCGCCGCGTCCGCCTGATCACCGCCGTGGTCGGGGTGCACCGAGCGCATCCGCTGCCGGAACTTGGCGGTCAGCTGGCGGCGAGTCGGTGTCGGCGAGCCGACCGGAAAGCCGAGGACGTCCATCGCCCAGGCCCGTGGATCGGCAAGCGCCGACAGCGGAACCGACGTCGTCCCGGCGAGGTGGGTGATCAATGCCGGGCCGACCGGACCTCGCCAGCGCATCGCCTGATGGAGCAATGGGGCGATCACCAGCCGGCTCGTGGGGGCCAGCCGTTCGACGGCGTACACCGCCCCGAGGACCATCGACATCGGTGTGCCTCTGGAGTCGAACTGGAAACTGAGCTCCTCGCCGTCACCGTGCAACTGGTGCAGCGATCGCCCGAGGCCGTGACGGTCGATCTGGAAGCGGTGGCGCAGGCGCGGCTGGACGATCCGCTCCCCCAGCTCGACCTGCCCGATCAGGCGGTGCACGTCGGGGATCAGATCCTCGTCGACCTCGTCGATGTGGGCGGCGATCACGGCACCGAGGAGCAGACCGCCGAAGCCGGGGGGCGGGTCGGCCGGAAGAATGAGGTGGCCGAGAGCGACGCGGCGAGTCGGGGCGAGCGGGCGGGTGTGCCACACCTCCAGCTCGGCGAGGAGCATCGCCGTCAGACGTAGGGCCGCACGAGCGAGCGCAAGTGCTGCGCCGCGCCGATCACGTCGGACGGCGCAGGTTCCGCGGCGTCACTCACCTCGGCGAGCCGGCCAGCTGACTCGACCACGCCGCGCCAGACGTTCTTGGCGAGTCCGTAGGGAGGATGGGCTGGATCGCAGCTCCCCGCGAGCACCGCCACATCCTCCCGGCCGATTCGGTCCTCTGGATCCTTGGCCAGCCGGTCGGAGGCGGCGAACAACCGCGAGAGCGCATCATCCGGCGGCGCGGCCGCGGCGCCGGCGACGACCGTGCCGGCCTCGATGCCGTCGAGCAACTCGTCGACCGCCGGCTCCGCCTCGGCGGCGACGAAGATCGTCGCCGCTTCCCAGCGGTGGGCAACACCCGCCTCGACGAGCGCCGCCGTCAGCGTGTCCCGATCGTCGTCCGGCCATTCGTCGAGGCCGTACTCGACCGCCGCCTCGTCCTCGGCGAGGGCGATCGGAAACGGCCCGAGCTCGTCGTCGAGACGCTCGAAGAGGGCGTCGGCGCGTGGCTCGAGCATCTCGGGAACGACCAGCTCCTCGCCGGACCACACGTGGGCGATCTCCTCCTCGGCGAGGGCGGCCGACAGCTCGGCGCGCTGTTCGAGGTTCCACGCCGAAACGTCGTAGTGCACCTTGACGGCATCAGGATCGTTGGGGTCCCAGTCGAGCACGACCGGAACGCTAACGGGACCCGCCTACGCTTTGGTCATGGCGACATCGTCTTTGCGTCCCGACCGCAACCTGGCAATGGAGCTCGTGCGGGTCACGGAGGCGGCGGCGTTGGCGGCATCGCGGTGGATCGGGCGCGGCGACAAGGAAGGCGCCGACGGGGCAGCCGTGACGGCGATGCGCACGGTGCTGTCCACCGTGACGATGGACGGCATCGTCGTCATCGGCGAGGGTGAGAAGGACGACGCCCCGATGCTGTTCAACGGCGAACGGGTCGGCGACGGCACTCCACCGCTCGTCGACGTTGCGGTCGACCCGATCGACGGGACGCGGCTCACCGCCGAGGGGCGGACCAACGCCCTGTCGGTGATCGCTGTGAGCGAGCGCGGGTCGATGTTCGATCCGGGGCCGTCGTTCTACATGGAGAAGATCGCCGTCGGGCCGAGCGCCGTCGGGGCGATCGACATCACCGCCACGGCGACCCAGAACCTGCGTTGGATCGCCAAGTCAAAGGGTGAGTCGGTGCGCGACCTGATGGTCGTGATCCTCGACCGGCCCCGCCACGCCGAGTTGATCGACGAGGTGCGGGCATCCGGGGCACGGATCCGGATGATCACCGACGGCGACGTGTACGGCGCCGTCGCCACGGCCTGGCCGCGGGCCGGCGTCGATGTGCTGCTCGGAATCGGAGGGACCCCCGAGGGAGTCGTCACGGCTGCTGCCCTGAAGGCGATGGGCGGCGAGATCCAGGGGCGGCTGTGGTGCCGCGACGATGCCGAGCGGGCCACGCTGGCTGCCAGCGGCTACGACACCGACACGGTGCTCACGATGGACGACCTCGTGCGCAGCGACAACTGCTTCTTCGCCGCTACCGGGATCACCGACGGCCCGCTGCTCAACGGGGTGCGCACCGACGACCGCGGCGTGATGACCCAGAGCCTCGTGATGCGTTCCCGATCGGGCACCGTGCGGATGATCGACGCCCTGCACCGCGTCGACAAGGTCAACGCCGTACTCGACGCCAACTGACACCCTCACCAAGCAACCGATGGGTGTTTAGGGGACCGTTCCGTCCCCTAAACACCCATCGGTCGGGTGGCGGGCCGGTCGGGCCACTCGGCTGAACACGGCCCACCCGGCGAGGGCGGCGACGATCGACGCCGTGAGCGTTCCGATCTTGGCGTCGTCCTGCAGGCGGAGCTCGTCGAAGGCCAGACCGGTGATGAACAGGGACACCGTGAAGCCGATCCCGGCGACGGTGCCGACGCCGACGATGTGTCCCCATCTCGTTCCCTCGGGCAGCCGCCCAAGTCCGGTACGCACGGCGATCCAGGAGAACGCCGAGATGCCGACCAGCTTGCCGATGACGAGGCCGAGGAAGACGCCGATGAACACGGCGGACGGATCGCTGAGCTGCCCACCGTCGAGTTGGACCCCGGCATTGGCGATGGCGAAGAGGGGCACGATGACGTAGCTCGTCCACGGATGCAGGCCGTCGATCAACCGGTCACACGCCGAGATCGATCCACGGATCGCAAACGCTGCCATGCGCACGTCGGCGGCGTGAAGGTCCCGACGGTCCTCGAGGACGTCGACGATCTCATCGGCTTCGAGGTCGGTCTGCCGCGCCGTCGCCGGGGTCAGCAGCCCCATCACGACGCCGGCGATCGTGGCGTGGACCCCCGACTCGTAGACCATCAGCCACAGCAACAGCCCGAGGATCAGGAAGATCGGTGGGTACGTGACGTCGAGACGCAGGATGACCGCGACGACCACGGCAACGCCGGCGGCGAAGACGAGGAAGATCGGCTCGAGGTCCGACGTGTAGAACACGGCGATCACGACGATCGCCCCGATGTCGTCGACGATCGCCAGGGTGAGCAGGAGCACCTTGATCGATGCCGGGACACGTGACCCGAGGAGGGCGACGACGCCGAGGGCGAAGGCGACGTCGGTCGCCATCGGGATCCCCCATCCGTCACGTCCGTCGCCTCCGGCATTGATCGCTAAGAAGATCGCCGCAGGGACGATCATCCCGCCGAACGCGGCCATCGCCGGCAGGGCGACGGCCTTGCGGTCGCGCAGCTCGCCGACGACGAGCTCGCGCTTGATCTCCATCCCCACGACGAAGAAGAACAGCCCCATCAACAGGTCGTTGACGAGGTGCAGGAGATCCTCCTCGAACTCATAGCCGCCGACCTGTACGCGCACCTCCGTCGCCAGGAACGACTCGTAGCTGGCCGGCCAGGCGTTGGCCCAGACCAGCGCGGCAAACGTGGCCAGGATGAGCAGGATTCCGCCGGCCGCCTCGACATGCAGGAAGCGGCTCAGCGGCTGGGCAACGACGCGCGCCAGGCGGCGGTCGCTGTGCAAGAAACTGGGTGATGCACTCGGGATCGGTCGGGTGGGCACGGGTTGACTCCGGGGTCGGCGGTCTCGTCGCCGACCAGACTTCCCGGCACCCCGGGCCAGACGTTACCCGCCAGGTGACGCGGTCACCCCGGGAGCGACAGACCGGGGACCAAGGACGGCAGCAGCGGAACCGTCGTCGTCGTTTCCGCCGGCGTCGTGGTCGATGTCGGGGTCGCCGCCGGAACCGTTGCCTCCGGCGTGGTGGTCGGCGGGACCGTCACGGCGGGTGCGGACGTCGACGAAATTGTGGCCGGCGTCTGCGTGACCGGAGGAACCGTCACCGGTGCAAGGACATCGATCACGTCGTCGACCGTCGGCAGGATGTCGTCGGCCACCGGCCCGAGCACCGGCTCGACCACCGGCTCGATCGAGCACCGGCTCAGGATCGGCTCGACCACCCCATCGAGCACCGGCTCAACCACCGGCTCGACCACCTCATCGAGCACCGGCTCAACCACCGGCTCGACCACCTCATCGAGCACCGGCTCAACCACCGGCTCGACCACCTCATCGAGCACCGGCTCAACCACCGGCTCGACCACCTCATCGAGCACCGGCTGCAGGATCGGGTCGACCACCTCATCGACCACCGGCACCACGACCGCATCGACCACCGGCATCGACGACCGGCTCGACCACCGGCACCACGACCTCATCGACCACCGGCACCACGACCTCGTCGACCACCGGCTTGACGACCGGCACGACCACCCCGTCGACCACCGGCACCACGACCTCGTCGACTACCGGTCCAACGACGTCATCGACGACCGGCACGAGGACCTCATCGACGACCGGCTTGACGACCGGCACGACCACCCCGTCGACCACCGGCACCACGACCCCGTCGACCACCGGCGACGAGGACCTCATCGACCACCGGATCGACAACAGGTCCGGCACCAGGGGGCACGATCTCGTCGACCGCCGGTGGCACCGACCTCGACGGTTCAGCTCCCAAGGACGGAGCCGGCAGTGCAGGTTCGACCACAACCGTTGTTGATGGCGTCGTCGTCGGTGCCTGCACCGCGCTGGTCGGTGGACCGATGGCGGTGTCGGCGAGCGTTACCGATGGAACCGTGACGATCGGGGCATGCTCCTCGTCGATCTCCAATGGTGCGGCGGCGATAACCCTGACGTCGTCATCGTTCGTCGCCTCACCGCCCCGGGATCCACCGGTCACGCCGAGGACAAGCGGGGTAGCGATGAGCACGGCTGCGGCCCCCTTGAGCAGGAGCCCGGAGCTGAACAGGCCCGACACTGTGCCGAGCGTGCTGATGCCGACGGTCGACGGGGCGGCGAGCGCTGCAACGGTCGGTGGAACGAGCTTGCGCAGGCTGGCGTTGACGTCGCGGAGATCGTTCACCGCCTGCTGGCAACGCTGGCAGTCGATGAGGTGTCGCTCCACAGCATCTCGCTGGCTGTCGGTGAGCTGCGTGCGCACATAGGCTGCCAACCGCGGCGCGTACCGCTGACAGACTTCGTGGGCCGAGTCGATGTGCTCGGCGAGGTACGCCGTGGCGAACGCCTCCCGCGCTCGATGGGCGAGCGCCGCTGTCGCGTTTGGCGCCAGGTGAAGGTGAGCGGCAACCTCGGCAGCCGACCGTTGCTCGACTTCGGTGAGCCACAGGGTCTGCTGCCACCGCGGGCTGAGCGATGCGAACGCCCTCGCGACGGTATCCGCCTCGACGTAGCGTTCGGGATCCTCGAACACGGAGGAATCGTCGGCTTCGGCACGCACGGCGCGTTCTCTTCGCTGCCAACGCGATCGGCAGCCGTTGCGCACCGTGGCCAGGAGGTAGCTCCGGAAGTTGTCGCGCGGTCCGTTTCCGTTGCGGATCGCCTCGAGCACTCCTGCAAAGGCGTCGGAAACCACGTCGTCGACCTCCGAAGGCGAGCGCAGCATCCACTGGGCGGTCGACTCGGCCGCCCGACGATGGCGCTGGTACAACTCGCCGAAGGCTTGACGGTCCCCGCTACGGGTCCGATCGACGAGCTGACCATCGGCGGCCGGGAGCGGATGATGACGCCGCCTCATGACCCCTCCTTACCACGCGGCCGGTCCGGTGATACCACCGATGACGCGGCAAGGCACCGGGTTGCCCCGGTGCCAAGCCACTGTCCCGCCGAAATTCGACGGCCTTGTCCGCCCCTAGGACCGCTGGGAGAGACGCGGTCCCAGGCGCTCGCCAAAGGGCGATCAATCGGCCGTGCTGTAGGTCTGCCCGCATCGACGTTCTCTCCCGTTGTCGAGTTGGTGACGTACAAGAGCAGCGACGACGACCGCGATGACGGCGTTCGACGAGAAATCCCGAGAATTCTCAGTTGGCCGGCCGCGGCCCGACGGACCTGGCCGACGTCAGCGGCAGCTCAGGTGGCGAGGATCGTGACGCTGTTGCCGGAGACCTCGACGAAGCCGCCGGCGAGCTCGAAGCGCTGCACCGAGCCGTCGGTGAGGTACACGCGCGTCTCGGCGGCGACGAGTGTGCCGAGGAACGGGGCATGGTCGGCCAGGAAGGCGACGTCGCCCTCCGTGGTGCGCGTGACGACCTGCGTCGACTCGCCCTCGAAGAGCACCGCTTCTGGCGAGACGACCGAAACGTTCACGCTGCGCTCTCCTGCAGGCTCTTGGCCTTGGCGTGGACCTGCTCGATGCCGCCGACGTTGAGGAACGCCTGCTCGGGAACCTCGTCGAGATCGCCGTTGACGATCGCCTCGAACGACTCCACCGTCTCGGCGACCTGCACGTATTCACCCTTCAGACCGGTGAACACCTCGGCGACGAAGAACGGCTGGGACAGGAAGCGCTGCACCTTGCGGGCCCGGTTGACCGTGAGACGGTCCTCCTCGGACAGCTCGTCGAGGCCCAAGATGGCGATGATGTCCTGCAGCTCCTTGTAGCGCTGCAGCGTCTCCTGCACCCGCCGGGCCACGTCGTAGTGGCGCTGGCCGACGACTTCTGGCGACAGGATCGTCGACGTCGACGCCAGCGGATCGACCGCCGGGTAGATGCCCAGCGCGGCGACCACGCGGCTCAGCTCCGTCGTGGCATCGAGGTGCGTGAACGTCGTGAACGGGGCCGGGTCGGTGTAGTCGTCGGCCGGCACGTAGACGGCCTGCAGCGACGTGATCGAGCGACCTCGAGTCGACGTGATGCGCTCCTGCAGCTGGCCCATCTCGTCGGCAAGCGTCGGCTGGTAACCGACCGCCGAAGGCATGCGACCGAGCAGCGTCGACACCTCGGAGCCGGCCTGCACGAAGCGGAAGATGTTGTCGACGAACAACAGCACGTCCTGGTTCTGCACGTCGCGGAAATACTCGGCCATCGTCAGCGCCGACAGCGCCACGCGCAGCCGAACGCCCGGCGGCTCGTCCATCTGCCCGAACACGAGGGCAGCCTTCTCGAACACGCCCGACTCCATCATCTCCAGGCGGAGGTCGGTACCTTCGCGGGTCCGCTCACCCACGCCGGCAAACACAGACACGCCGCCGTGCTGGCTGGCGACCCGGTTGATCATCTCGGTGATCAACACGGTCTTGCCGACGCCGGCACCGCCGAACAGGCCGATCTTTCCGCCGGCCACGTAGGGGGTGAGCAGGTCGATGACCTTGATGCCGGTCTCGAACATGCGCGCCGACGGCTCGAGCGCATCGAATGCCGGGGCGGGACGGTGGATCTCCCAGCGCTCCATGTCGGCGAACTCCGTGGCGGCCTGCTCGGCGTCGACGTCGAGCGGGTCACCCCACACGTTCCACACGTGACCGAGCACCTGCGGGCCGACCGGAACGGTGATCCCATGACCGGTATCGCGCACCGCCGTACCACGGGTCAGCCCGTCGGTCGGCTTCATGCAGATGGCCCGCACGCGCCCTCCGCCGAGCTGCTGGGCGACCTCGGCCAACACCGATATCGGCTTGCCCTCGACCTTGATCTCGAACTCCAGCGCGGCGTTCAGCTCGGGCAGACCGCCACGGGGGAACTCGACGTCGATCACGGGACCGGCGATCCCGACGACGCGGCCCTCGGTGCCTGCCGACTGCTGGTTATCCGTCATGGTCACAGTGCTTCTCCTCTGAATGGTGCAACTTCCAGCTCGACCTCGGTGACGAAGTCGAGGGCGACGCGGGCGGCCGAGTCGTCAGGGCCTCCGGCGAGGGCCTCTGCCCCGCCGACGATCTCCATGATCTCGGTGGTGATCGAGTCCTGGCGGGCCCGGTTCATGACCCGGCTCAACGACTTGATCAGCTCTTCGGCGTTGTCGGTGGCGGCTTTCATCGCCCGCTGCCGGAAGGCGTGCTCGGACGCTGCGGCGTTGAGCATGGCGGCATACACCCGAGCCTCGACGTAGCTCGGCAGCAGGGCGTCGAGGATCGTCGAGGGGTCCGGCTCGTACTCGTAGTCGCCCTGCGGGGCGTCAGCCGTGCCGGCCTTCCCATCGCCGCCGGCGACGGTCTCCACGGACAGCGGCACGAGCGGACGCAGCACGACTTCCTGGTTGCCGGCGGAGATGAATCGCGTGTACACGAGCTCGACCTTGTCGACAGCGCCGGACGTGAACTGTTCGATCACGTACCGAGCGACGCGCTTGGCGTCCTCCAGCCGAGGCGTGTCGGAGAACCCGGTGAACGATTCGCCGAGTTCGTAACCACGGAAGTGGAAGTACCCGGTGCCCTTGCGACCGACCGGGACGATGCGGTACTGCTTACCGTTGAGGACGTCGGCTTTGACCTCGCCCTCGGTGGCCCGCTGCACCCCGGCGTTGTAGCCACCGCACAGGCCGCGGTCGGCGGTGACCGCGACGTAGCACGTCGTCGAGATCGTGTCGTGACCGGCAAGCAGCGGAGCGTCGGTGCCGGCCCCGGCTGCGGCGAGGTCACGGACGACCTCGGTGATCTTCTCCGAGTAGGGCACGGCGGCGGCGACGCGTTGCTGCGCCTTGACGATTCGAGACGCGGCGATCAGCTCCATCGCCCGCGTGATCTTCTTCGTCGCCTGGATCGTGCGGATGCGTCCCCGCAAAATCCGTCTCTTGCCCACCCGCCATTATTCTGCGTTCCCCGGCCACGCAGGCCGTTGCGCCGGCTCCCTCCGCTGGCGCTCCGGTCGCCTACCCGCGCGAACTTCAGGACGCTCGCTAGCGCTCGCTGAACTCCGGAGAGAGTGGTCGCTCATCATCATTCCGTTGCCAACGTCTTGGTCGACGCGGCTTCGCCGACCTCGCCCTGCTCGAGGTTGGTCGGGTCGACCGCGTAGGCCGGATTGGTCGCCGGCTCGGAACTGGGCCTTGAACGCCTCGACGATGTCGCCCAGACCCTCGGGCAGCCCGGTGCTCCTGATCTCCTCGAGCAGCGCGCCGTGGCCGGACCTGACGTACTGGGCGAGCTCGGCTTCGAAGCGCTTGACGTCGGGGACCGCCACATCGTCGAGATACCCACGGGTACCCGCGAAGATGACGACGACCTGTTCCTCGACCGGCATCGGTGAGTTGAGCGGCTGCTTGAGCAGCTCGACGAGCCGGTAGCCACGCTCCAGCTGAGCTTTCGACACGGCGTCGAGCTCGGACCCGAAGGTGGCGAACGCCTCCAGCTCGCGGAACTGGGCGAGGTCGAGCTTGAGCGTGCCGGCGACGGCGCGCATCGCCTTGATCTGGGCGGCGCCGCCGACCCTGGATACCGAGTTGCCGACGTCGACCGCCGGGCGGACGCCCGACTTGAACAGGTTGTCCTGCACGTAGATCTGCCCGTCGGTGATCGAGATCACGTTCGTCGGGATGTACGCCGAGATGTCGCCGGCCTTCGTCTCGATGACCGGCAGGGCGGTCAGCGACCCGGCGCCGTTCTCGTCGGAGAGCTTGGCGGCCCGTTCGAGGAGGCGGCTGTGGAGGTAGAACACGTCGCCGGGGTACGCCTCGCGACCCGGTGGGCGGCGCAGCAGCAGCGACACCTGGCGGTACGCCTCGGCCTGCTTGGACAGGTCGTCGTAGACCACGAGGGCGTGCTCGCCGTTCTCCATCCAATGCTGACCCATCGCGCAGCCGGCGTACGGCGCCAAGTACTTGAACGGTGCCGGATCAGCGGCTGGGGCATTGACGACGACGGTGTACTCCATCGCTCCGTGCTGGCGCAGCGTCTCGACGGTCTGGGCGACCGTCGAGCCCTTCTGGCCGATCGCCACGTAGATGCACTTCACGCCCTGGCCGCGCTGGTTGAGGATCGTGTCGATGGCGATCGTCGTCTTGCCGGTCTTGCGGTCGCCGATGATCAGCTCGCGCTGACCCCGACCGATCGGCGTCATCGCGTCGATCGACTTGATGCCGGTCTGCAACGGCTCGTGTACCGGCTTGCGGCCGGTGATCCCCGGTGCCTGGATCTCCATCCGCCGCGGCTGCACACCGGTGAGGTCGCCGAGACCATCGATCGGCTCGCCGAGGGCGTTGACCACGCGGCCGAGGACGCCGTCGCCGACCGGCACCGACAGGATCCGTCCGGTCGCCTTGACCGTCTGGCCCTCCTCGATGTTGTCGACGTCGCCGAGCACGACGGCGCCGATCGAGGATTCGTCGAGGTTGAGGGCGAGGCCGACGGTGCCGTCCTCGAACTCGAGCAGCTCGTTGACGGCGGCGTCGGGGAGGCCTGACACGCGGGCGATGCCGTCGCCGACCTCTGACACGCGCCCAACGGTGCGGGCCTCGAGCGAGGGCGTGAAGCCCTCGAGGTTCTGGGTCAGGGCCGCCGCGATGTCGGCGGCGGAGAGAGTGAGTTCTGCCATTGGCAATGGTCCTTTGCGACGGGGGCTAGAGACGGCTCTTGAGCTGGTCGAGGTGGGTGCGCACGGTTCCGTCGATGACGGTGTCGCCGACCGTGGCGACGACGCCGCCGAGCACCGCGGGATCGACGACCGCCTTGACCGTGACGTTGCGTCCGGTGGCGTTGGCGAGGGCCGCTCGCAGGCGGTCCTGCTGATCCGCGCTGAGCGGCACCGCAGTGCGGACCTCGGCGACGGTGGAATCCTTCGTCGCCGCAGCCCGCTGCACGAGCCGGTCGACGATCGCCGGGAGGTCGCGCCCACGGCCGCTGCCCACGATCATCGACACGAGCTGCACCGTGGTCGGCGATGCCTTGGCGCCGAGCAGGTCTTCGACGATCGACTGCCGGCGGGCCACCGGCACGAGCTCGTCGGTGAGCGCGTTGCGCAGCTCGTCGCTCGACTCGTACGAGCGGGCGAAGCGGAACAGCTCGTCCTCGACCTCGTCGAGCGTGCCTTCCGCCTTGGCGATCTCGAACAATCCATTGGCGTACCCCTCGATACGCGCATCCGTGGTCATGAGCTCGCTCCAGACGTTGCGGGCGTTGTGGCGCCGACCTTGGCGATGAACGCCTCGATCAGCTGCTGCTGGGTCGCGTCGTCGAGCGAGCGCTCGACGACGAGGTCGGCGGCTGCGCCGGCCAGCCGGGCGATCTCGCCGCGCAGCTCGTCGCCGGCGCGACCTGCCCCGGCGGCGATGTCGGCTTCGGCCTTCGTCTCGAGCTCGGTCACCTCGGTGTCGAGCCGGGTGCGCCCGTCGGCCAGCAAGGCGGCAGCCTGCGCATCGGCGTCTGCGAGCAGCTGCTGCCGCTCGGCGTCGATGTTGCCGAGCGACTGGCGGATGCGCGCTGCTTCGGCCTCGGCGTCGCGCTTGGCGGCGGCGGAGTCGTCGAGCTCGCCCTGGATCTTGTCGGTGCGTGCCGTCATCGCCTTCTTGAGGAGCGGACCGCCCTTCCAAATGAGCAGGCCGAGCACGAGCACCGAAGCGAGGCCGCCATAGATGAGTTCTGCCTGCTCGGGCCAAAGCGGGTGATGGGTGGTATAGCCCTGGTCGTCGATGCCGTGCTCGGCCTGCGGCAGGCGGTGCAGGCCCGCGAGAAGCGTCGCCAGTACACCGTTCATCGTGCCGCCCCCTGGCTCATCACGGCGCTGACCGCCTCGGCGACGTCGTCGTCATCGGGCTCACTGCCGGTCGCCAGACGACCTGCCGCGGCGGCGACGTCGCGGACGGCCATCTCGACCGAGCTCTGCGCCGCCTCACGGGCTCGCTCGACCTCGGCGGCCGCCGCAGCTCGCCGTTCGGCGATCGTGGCATTGACGGCGGCGAGGCGCTCCGATCGCTCCTGCTCGAGCGTCGCCCGGGCCGCGTCGATGCGCTTGGCCGCCTCCGCCCGCACCGATGCCAGCTGAGCCTCGTAGGTATCGGCGTCTCCCTGGGCCGCGGCGGTGATCTGGTCGGCGTCCTCATGGCCGGAGCGGATCAACGCGTGACGTGCCTCGGTCCCCTTCTGCATGCGCGGGAAGAGCACCCAGCGCATCAGCACGGCGAGAACGATGAACGCGCCGAAGCCCCAGGCGATCTCTTTGAGCTCGGGGAAGATCGGGTTGAGGTCGCTCTCGGGAACTTCCTCGTGGGCCTCGTCCTCCTCGGCGCCGGCAGGCGCGTTGAACTGGACGAGCGCCTCGCCGTTCAAGGTGAGACGTTCATGGCGTTCCCCGGCCACGCAGGCCGCTGCTATCCACTTGCTCGGTCATCTGCATCCTTTGCTCAGGCGAACTTGAGGAGGATGAACACCACGAAGCCGATCAGGGCGAGCGCCTCGGTGAAGGCGATGCCGAGGAACATCGTGGTGCGGACCATGCCGGCGGCTTCGGGCTGGCGGGCCATCGCCTCGACGGACTTGCCGACGAGATAGCCGATGCCGATGCCGGGGCCGATGGCGCCCAGTCCATAGGCGAAGCCGGCACCGACGGCGGCCTGGATGTTCTTCTGGTCGGCGGCAGGTAGTCCGTCGCCGGCCTGCTGGATGAGGAGGCTCATTGCTTCCATGGGTTGGGGTCTCCTAGTCGTGGTCTGGGTTGGGAGAAGTGGACATCAGATGGCGATCGCCTCGGGCATGTGCGCTTCGGGGTGCTCGGCGTGCTCGTCGCCGTGCCCCTCCATCGACGTGCCGATGTAGACGCCCGTGAGGATCGTGAAGATGTACGCCTGGAGGAAGGCGACGAGGATCTCGAAGAGCGTCAGGAAGATCAGCATGAAGAACGGGAAGATGCCGATGATGGCGAAGGCCACCTTGTTCGTCTCGGCCTGGAACAGCGCCTCGGACAGAAGGGCGAACGTCACCAACAGGATGTGCCCGGCGAGCATGTTGGCCATCAGTCGGACGGTGAGGGAGAACGGGCGGACGAGGATCACGGAGACGAACTCGATGATCCCGACGAGCGGCTTCAATGCCGTCGGCACCCCAGGCGGCCAGAGCAGGTGGCCGAAGTAGCCGAGGCCCTGATGCTTGATGCCGACGCAGATGAAGATCACCCACACGAGCAGCGAGAGGCACAGCGGGACGGCGATGCGTGCCGTGGCCGGCATCTGCAGGATCGGGATGATCCCCGGGGCGTTGCAGAGGTAGATGAACACGAACAGGCTGATCAGGAACGGCGTCCAAGGCAGCCCGGCCTTGCCCATCGTCGGCAGGACGACCTGCGTCTCGATGAACTCGACGATCATCTCGGCAAGGTTGCGGATCCCCTTGGGTGCCTTCGTGCCGTCACGGCTCCCGGCGAACCAGAAGATCAGGCAACCGATCACCGCCGCCACCACGGCGATGAGGGCGACCTTGTTGAACGTCGGGAAGAAGTCCTTCCAACGCAGGATGGCGTTGATCGGCGGGAACTCGAGTGCGAACACGATTGCCTTCCGTCGTTAGGGCTTGAGACCTGAGGGCTTGAGGCCAGGGTGAGCGAGGGAGATGGCCACGTACTTGAGCTCCCACGCGAGGAGCCCGAGATGGGTGACGATCAGCGTCACGCCGAGGGCCGGCAACGACACCCACGAGGCATCCTTGACGAGCCACACGGCGACGAAGATGAGGCCGAGGCGGATGAGGTAGCCGAACAGCACGCCGCCCATCATCAGGCCGAGCGAGATGCGCGCCGTAGTGGCGATGATCGCCGCCGAGAGCAAGAAGTTGGCGAGCACGATGGTGATCCCGTAGGCCGCCGACCAGGCGCCGTCGGCTCCCCAGATCACGAAGCACACGGCGATGACCACCGGAGCGACGAGCAGACCGCGCTTGCTGATGTCCTTGGAGACGTCGATCTCCGGCGCCGGGCCGTCGAGCCGAGTGACGAACGCGTCGCTCATGCCGCGCCGTCCTTGAATGCGTTCCCCGGCCACGCTGGCCGCGACCGTCCAGCATCGCGGGTCGCCGCACGTTCGGCTTCGAGCGCTTCCATCTGCGCCGTGTAGCGGGCCTTCCAGGACAAGAACATGCCGACTGCGGCGAGCATCGAGAACACGATCATCATCACGGGCGTCGTGCCCAGCCACCGATCGAGAGCGAAGCCGATCCCGAAGAACGCCAGCAGCGTGAACGCTGCCTCCATGGCTCGCCCGAGGCTGTCGTCGGCGCGCATCGTGCGGCGTGCGTAGCTGGGTGAGGGCAACAGTTTCATCGGCGTTGATGATGGTTCACATGGGGTGCGGGGAGCTTGTGAATCCACGCACAAGCTACACGTAAATCGAGTGGTGCGCAAGCGAATCTCGCCTCCGGCACGAGCGTCGCGGTCGTCACGACGGTACTTGGCCGTTGTCCCGCCGTCGTCGCCGCACGCTCGGGTGGAGCACGGTGTACAACACGATGGCGATGGCCGCCATGCCGAAGGGCAGGTACGACGGGTTGTCGTCGCTCAGCACGGGATAGAGCACGAACCCCGAGAGCACCAAGGTCCACGCCCACAGGATCAACACGCTGCGCCGATGACCGTGACCGAGGTTCATCAAGCGGTGGTGGAGGTGGCCCTTGTCGGCGACGTCAAGGGCTTGGCGGCGGCTGGCTCGACGGATCACGGCATAGACGAGATCGAGGATCGGCACGCCCAGGATCAGCAGCGGGATGACGAGCGGCGCCAGGAAGAAGTACGTCTGCCCGACAAATCCCCGCGCCGCTCGGATCGGCACGCCCGCCGACGACGCTCGTCGACACCGCCATCATCAGCCCGAGAAGCAGCGCCCCGCTGTCGCCCATGATGATGCGCGCCGGATTGAAGTTGTGGGGCAGGAATCCGAGGCACATGCCGACGGCGATGATCGCCACGAGTGGGCCGAAGTTCGGTGTTGCGAGCAGGCCGAGATCGCTGAGCTTTTGGGCGTAGAGGAAGAACGAGCCGGCGGCGATCGCGACGATTCCGGCGGCCAGCCCGTCGAGCCCGTCGATGAGGTTGATCGCCTGTGTCATCCCGAGCAGCCACAGCACGGTGACGAGCGGGACCCAATCGGTCGACAACAAGATGTCGTCGAGAAACGGGACGCGGAAGTAGTACATCGTCACGCCGTTCTGCACGAGGATCAGCCCGGCGATGACGATCGCCGTGACCTTGGCCGGCGGCATCGAGCCCTTGATGTCGTCGTACAGGCCGACGACGAGGATGACCACGGCAGCCGCGATGATCCCTCGTGGCTCGGAGTTGCGAGCGAACAGCGGGTCGAAACGGTCGAGCAGGCGGGCCGCGGCGAACGCGACGATGAAGCCGATGAACATCGCCAGCCCGCCGATCGCCGGGATCGGCGCAGTGTGCACGGTCCGCTCGCTCGGCGCGTACAACCAGCCACGGGACCTGGCCAGCCGCCCCACGAGGGGCGTGGCGGCCAACGTAACCACCGCGGCGATGGCACCGATGATGAGGTAGTCACCGGTACCCGGCACAGTCAGCGATCCTACGGGTCCGACATCTGGGGAAGAGTCGTGTCACACGGGCATCTGGGGAAGATCCGTGTCAGACGCTGATGCGGATCTTCCCCAGATCGACGTCAGGATGCGGATCCAGCGGTCAGGGCGCGAGGTGCGGGTCGCCGTCGGGGTAGGCGGGGAACCGGGCGCACAGCTCGGCGACTTCCTTGCGGACGGCGGAGAGCTCCTCGCCGGAGTTGCGCTCGCGCAGCGCCCTGGCGATCAGTCCGGCGACCGTCGCCATCTCGGCCTCCGTCATCCCCTGGGTCGTCACCGACGGCGTGCCGATCCGCAGACCGCTCGTGACGAACGGGCTGCGCGGATCGTCGGGCACGGTGTTCTTGTTCAGCGTGATGCCCGCCTCGTCGAGTGTCGTCTGGGCGACCTTGCCGGTGAGCTCCTCGTCGAACGGGCGTAGGTCGACGACCATCAGGTGGTTGTCGGTGCCCCCCGACACGAGCCGGAAACCCTCGCCGGCGAGCGCCTTGGCCAGCGCCGCGGCATTGGCGACGATCTGCGCGGCGTACTGCTTGAACGACGGCGCGGCGGCCTCCCGAAAGGCGATCGCCTTGGCGGCGATGACGTGTTCGAGCGGTCCTCCCTGCCATCCGGGGAACACGGCTTTGTCGATCGCCTTGGCGTGCTCCTCGCGGCACAGGATCGTGCCGCCGCGTGGCCCGCGCAGCGTCTTGTGCGTGGTCAGCGTGACGACATCGCAGAACGGCACCGGGTCCGGATGGGCGCCACCGACGACGAGTCCGGCGAGGTGGGCGATGTCGAACAGCAGCAGGGCCCCGACCTCGTCGGCGATCGCCCGGAACGGTTCCGGCTCGAGGCGCCGCGGATAACTCGTCGTGCCCGCCACGATCATCTTCGGGCGATGCTCGATGGCGAGGTCGCGGACCTGGTCCATGTCGATGCGCTCGTCACCGGGCGTCACCTTGTAGGCGACGAAGTTGTACGTCAGCCCACTGGCGTTCACCGGCGAGCCGTGGGTGAGGTGGCCGCCGTGGTCGAGGCTCAGCCCGAGCACCGTGTCGCCCGGTTGGAGCAATGCCTGATAGGCGCTCATGTTGGCGTTGGCGCCGGAGTGCGGCTGGACGTTGGCGTGCTGGGCGCCGAACAGGCCCTTGGCCCGCTCGATGGCCACGGTCTCGACATCGTCGATCACCAGATTGCCGCCGTAGTACCGCTTGCCGGGATAGCCCTCCGAGTACTTGTTGGTGAGCACGGAGCCCATCGCCCGGATCACGGCCGGTGACGTGAAGTTCTCACTCGCGATCAACTGGAGTCCGGTGGTCTGGCGCTCGAATTCGGCAGCGAGAAGCGCCTCGATCTCGATATCCGGGTCGGTGTCGCTCGGGAAACTCATTGCGGCGATCCTACGACGGACAAACGTCACCGCTGGGCACCGGTCATCCGCCATACTCGCGATCTGTGTCCGTTCCAGGGCCGGCGAATCGTTCTGTCACAGGTTCCGCACCTGTCCTCCGCAAGCGGCTCCTGCGTCGCCTCGACGAGGCCGTGCTCGACCATCGTCTGACGACGATCGTCGCCGGCCCCGGCACTGGGAAGACCACGCTCGTCGCCCAGTGGGCGGCGGCGCAGCGCGCCGTGTGGCACACGGCGACCAACGGTGACTCCGAGGTTGCCGTCATGCGCTCGTTGATCGAGGGCCTCGGTGACGACGCGGCCAGGCCGAACTCCGAGCTGTCGATGGCCGCCGACGCCCTCACGTCGCTGTCCCCCGACGACAACCCAGCCCGCGCCGATGCCCTCGGCGTTGCGTTGTGCCGCTATGTGGCCTCGCAAGGCGCTGTCGAGCACGTGGTGTTGATCGTCGACGACGCTCATGCCCTCGGAACGGAGGGACCCGCCGCCCAGCTGATCGCCTCCATCGTCCGGCACGCCCCTGACACGCTCCACGTCGTCCTGGTATCGCGAGGGACCCTCCCGATACCCACCGCCAGGCTGGTCGTCGAGGGCCTGGCGACGGCGATCCCCGCCTCTGAGCTGCCGTTCGATGCCGAGGAGACGGCCGAGCTGCTGGGCGACAGCGGCGGCGCGGAGCAGGCGTCGACGGTCAGCCGGCTGCTCTCTTGGACCGGCGGCTGGGCGGCCGCGGTCGCCTTCGCCGCACGTGCCGAAGTCAGCGGACGTGACGTCGGCGGCGCCCTCGATCGCGGCAACCGACAACTGCTCGCCTACTTCGCCGAGGAGGTCCTCGCCGCTGAGACCCCGGCGACCCGGACAGCGCTGCGCGCTGCCGCCACGTTGCCGTGGTTGACCCCCGAGCTCGCCGAACATCTCGGTCTCGGCGACGCCGGTGCCCGGCTGACCGATCCGGAACGAGCCAGCATCATGATGACTCCTGTGGCCGACGTGCCGGGAGCTGTCGCGGTGACGCCCCTGGTCCGCGACCTGCTCGACAGCGGGTCGACCGACCGCGACGAGCCTTCCGTTGAGGATGCCGCGGCCCGGTGGTACGAGGCGACCGGTGCCTACGCCGCAGCGCTCTCTTGCCTCACGCGACGTGGCCCGAGCGAGCATCTGGCATCGTTCCTGTGCACCCACGGATCGGCGATGGTCGCCACCGGCCAAGGTCCTGATGTCCTCGAAGCGCTGGTCAAGCTCACCGCCTCGTCACCCGATCTGGGTACCGACCTCGGCATTCTGTGGGCGGAGTCGTTGCAGGCGGTCGGCCGCGCCGAAGAGGCCGTCGCTCGGTTCTCGGCGTGCATCCCGCCGAGCGGGTCGATCGACGCGGCCGTGGCCTGGCGGCTGGGAGCGCTGCACTACCTCCGCGGCGACACCCTCGCCGCCAGCACCGTGCTCGAGCGGGCCGAGCTCGGGTCGGGGAGCCCAGCCGACGACGCCGGCTGCCTGGCCTGGTCGGCGGCGATCAGTTGGTCGCGTGGCGATCGTGACGGAGCCCTGACGGCGGCCCAGCAGGCCCTCGATCTGGCGTCGCGGGCCGATGACGACAAGGCCCTGGCGACCGCCTACACGATGCTCACGATGGTCGCCCGCGTCGACGGCGAGCACATCGCCCAGCACCGCAACTACGCCCTCAGCCTGGACCACGCCGAACGAGCGAACGACCTCCTCCAGGTCGTGCGAATCCGCTGCAACAATGGCTCGCACCTCACCGAGGACGGCGAGTTCGCCAAGGCCCTCGCCGAGCTCGACGTCGCCACCCGGCTTGCCGACCTCGGCGGCTACGGAATGTTCCGCGGGCTGTGCCTGACGAATCGCGCCGAGGCGCTGATCGCCACCGGACGACTCGACGAGGCGGTCTCCGACCTCGAGGCAGCGCGCGCCATCTTCCAACAGGTATCGCCCTCGATGGACGCCTATCCCCTGGGCCATCTCGGCGACGTCTACATGGCACGCGGCGATCACGCCCTCGCCGTCGCCGCGTTCGAACGGGCTGTGGCGATCGCCGAAGCAACGGGCGAGATCCAGGCTCTCGTGCCGGCGCTCATCGGACTGGCGCTCGCCCAACGAGACGACGATCCGGTGGCCGCCCTCGACGCCGCGTGCAGAGCGGTCGACCACGACGCCACCGTCCACCACGCCAAGGCGCTCATCGCCCTCGGCTGGGTGAGGTCGGCCACTGGCGACGAGGGGGTCGCCACCGAGCTGGCCGGCACCGCGGCCAGCCTCGCCCGCGAGCGCGGCGACCACGTCGCGCTGGCCCTCGCTCTCGAGCTCGCTGCGGATGGCGAAGACGACACATCTCGTCGAGCGTCCCTCCTCGGCGACGCTCGATCGTTGTGGTCGCGAGTCGGCTCGCCGCTCGGCGTGGCGCGCCTCGATGTCGCCCTCGCCGAGGTCACGCCGGGTGCCGACGGGGTGGCTCTCGCCGCCTCGGCGGCCGACGCCCTCGATCGTCTGGGAGCGAAGCGCGAGGCGATCCGAGCGCGGGCGATTGCCGCCTCGGCGTACGGCGACGCAGTCGCCGGCGTGTCGGTCACGGTGCTCGGCGGATTCACCGTGCTCGACGATGGTCTCCCGGTGCCGTCGTCGAGCTGGCAATCCAAGGTCGCCCGTGATCTGTTCAAGATGCTGGCAATCAACCGTGGCCGGCCGATCCATCGCGAGGTGCTCATCGAGCGGCTGTGGCCCGGGGAATTCGGCGAGAAGGCGAACAATCGGTTGTCGGTCGCCCTGACGGCAATCCGCAACGCCACCGACCCGGGCCGCCTGCGCCCGGGTGACCACGTGGTGATCGGCGATCGTGACAGCATCGCCCTCAACATCGCCAACGTGAGCGTCGATGTCGATCAGTTCCTCGCCGAGGGCGCCCGCGGTCAGGCCCTCATCCGCCAGGGCCACCGTGCCCAGGGACTCGCCCTGTTGCGCGTCGCCGAGGCGCGCTACACGGGCGACGTGCTCGAGGAGCAGCCCTACGCCGACTGGGCGTTGCCGCTGCGCGAGGAGGCGCTGGCGATGTACTTGTCGATCGGCGGCGTGCTCGCCGGAGCGGACGCGGCCGCTGGCGACCACGAGTCAGCGGCGCGCCGCTACCTGCGGATGATCGAGCGCGACCCGTACAGCGAGCACGCCTACCTCGGCGCGATCACCGCCCTCCGGGCGGCCGGCCACCACGGCTCGGCGCAACGCCTGTACGCCAGCTACGTCACCAAGATGACCGACATGGACATCGAACCGGCCACCTTCCCGGCGGCCTAGCCGTTTCGAGCGGAAGCCAAAGCCCTTCCGAGCTCGAGACGGCCTGGCCGGACCGCAGAATTCAGCTGGTCGACCGGCAAAGCCGGATCTCCGCATCGGCCCCCGAACCCCCCGCCGAGGAGTCCCCCTAGAACTCTTCTTCCAACGCGGTGATGAGGTCGACGCGGCGGGCGTGGCGGCCACCGTCGAACGTCGTCGCCACGAACGTGTCGAGGATCTCCTCGGCGAGGCCGACACCGACGACCCGGGCACCGATCGTGACGACGTTGGCATCGTTGTGGGCTCGCGCCATGCGCGCCGTATAGAGGTCGTTGCACAGCGCCGCCCGCACGCCGCGCACCTTGTTGGCGGCGAGCTGCTCGCCCTGCCCGCTGCCGCCGACGACGAGGCCCAGCTGTGCGTCGCCGTCGCGCACCGCCCGGCCGACCGCCGCGCAAAACGGCGGGTAGTCCACCGGCTGAGTTGAGTCGGTACCGAAGTCGATGACCGTGTGCCCGGCGTCGCGCAGCCGCGTCGCGAGGTGCTCCTTGAGCTCGAAGCCGGCATGGTCCGCAGAAACGGCGATCGTGGCCATCGGTCGGCGATGCTAGGTGCTGAGCGACCCGAGTCGTCTCCGGCGCGACGATCGCGCCGCTGGCACTCGGGTGGCCGCAAACACTCGGGTGGGGGGAGCCTCTAGGCGCCGGGCGTGAGCTCGATTGCGGTGTCCTCGTCGGTCCGCGAGAACACGACGATCGGAACCGGAGCGCCACCTCCCGCGAGACCGGCGCCGATCGCCGTTCCGTGATCGCACACCCCGAGATCCCAGGGTTCCGGCGTGCCGAGCGGATCGGTGCCGTACACCTCGACGCCGCACACGGCATCGAGGCCGACGGCCACGAATGCCGGGTTGAGTGTCGGTGCCGAACCGTCGAGGTCGTAGACGACGGTGTCGCCGATCCCCGACAGGGTCGTGGCGTGGCCCTCGGCGAGCAGCTCGTCACCCGCCACGACCGCCGGGGTCGGATCGGTGTACACGTCGATCGTCATCGGGGCCGGGATCTCGGCGTCGGTGTCAACGTAGATCTCCAGCTCGCCGGCCGCCGGCACCCAGACGTACACCTCGCCATCGATCAGCTCGTCGTCGTCGTCGACCATGTAGGTCCGCAACACGCTGGGGTCGCACAGGAACGGCGAGGCGCTCACGCCCGAGCCGACGTGGGTGACGCTCACGAACACCGTGGCATCGGGCGGGCAATCGTCGGTGTGCAGCAGGACGACCGCCCCCTCCTCGGCTCGCATGACGGCCCCGCAACTCGGCGACGACCCCGTCATCGAACGCCTGGTCGGAGTACGACGCGGCGAGCAGGCCGTCGAGCGTGATCGTCGGCTCGCCGGACCGTGGCTCGGCGACCGCCACGCTCGCTGTCGTCGTCGGCCGCGACTCGATCACTTCGCTCGACACCGGTTCCAACGACGGCGGCGGCGAGACGTCGCCGGCCGGTGCGGCGGCGATGATCGGTCCAGGCTCGCCGAGCCCCGCTCCCGCCTCGGCGATCACCCGGCCGATCATCAGGTACGTCTCGGCGAACGACGGATCGCCGGTCACGGCGACGTCGAACACGCACTGCCGGCGGAGCATGGCGATCGCCACCTCGGCGCACGCTTGCTCGCCGAGCGCCAACTGATCGGCCGTCAGGTCGTCGTAGGTCAGCGGGCGCGACGGGAAGTCCTCGACCACGAACGTCTCCGATGACTCCCCCGACGCGTAGTCGAACAACGAGCTCGCCGAGGTGACCCGCCACGCCTGCCCGAACTCGCCGTACAGCAGGTCGAACGCCTCACCCTCGTCCCCCGGCTCGGCGACGACCGATCCGTCCGGCAGCAGCGGCAACCCGTAGCCCTCGTCAGCGGCCGGTCCGAGCAGCCCCGCTCCGGCGTCGCGCACGTCGTCGGAGGGGCTGATCACGACGTCGAGACGTCCAGGTCCGGCTGCGATGACCCACATCACCGTGCCATCCGGAAACGTCACCTCGACACCGCCCGAGTACGGCGCCACGCTCCCGCCGCCGAGCGCAGCTGGTTCTGTGAGGGCGATCGCCGAGCCGTCGAGCAGCAGCTCGACACCGGCGTCGCTGCGGTAGATCCCCAGCCGCTGATCGCCGATGCGGGCCGCCACCGCCGTCGTCGTGGCCACGGTCGTGCTCCCCGCCGCGGGTTCCTGGCGAGCCTGGATCTCCATCGCCCCGTCCGTGGAACGCAACAGGGTGTACTCCCCGGCCGCCTGGAAGTCGTAGTCGTTCCCGGAGACGGGCACGAGGTGCGGGTCGCCGTTGCTCGCCGCGCAGCCCTCGCCGCACTCGCCGAGCTCGTCCTCGGGCGGGTTCGGCGTGTGCCACGTGATCGTGACCGCCGTCGACGCGCGGGGGTAGAGGAGCTGGTCGAGCATCGGCGCGACGCGGGCGTAGGTCGCCTGGACCGCCGGTGCGGCGACGCCGAAGTCGGCGCCGGTCAGCAGTGATTTGACAAGGTCGCTGACCTCCTCGACTTCCTCCCGCACCACGAAGGCGGCAACGGGAACGACTGCCGTGTTGAGGATCCCGTTGCGATGCCGCTCGTCATCCTCGCCCACCGGCTTCCACTCGTAGGCCGCGTGGCCGTCCTCGTCGAGCTCGAGATCTCCCTGCGGATCGGTGGCGTGCGGCAGCAGCCCAGCGACGAGCCACCCGATGTCGGTTCCTTCGACCTCGTGCTCGGTCAATCCGACGTCGGCGAGCGCCGCGCACTCGGCTGCCTCGTCGGCGAAGGACCCCTCGCCGACGTCGACGGACAGACGCAGCTCGTTGGCGCCGAGGATCTCATCGTCCTCGACGAGCGGGCCGGCGTTGGGGTCCGCCGCGGGGTCGAATGGCGTTGCGTCCGATCCGACCCGGTAGTGCACCTCGCCGAGCGGGTTGGCGACGAGCAACGGCACCCACGGACGGGAGATGCTCGTGGCGTACACCATCAAGGCGACCGTCCCGACGGCGGTACGAATCCGCTCTGGATTCGTCTCCCACGGGGCATACAGGTCGATCGCCGCCTGCAACCACTGCGGTTCCAGCTCGCGCCCCGTGTCGAGCAGGTCCTCGAGCGACGCCGACAGGTAGGCGGAGACGTCGGCGCAGAAGTCGTCGGTTGGCTCGTCCCCTGCCGGGAGAGCTGGTGGCTTGCGCCATCCAGACGGCACGGGCCGATCGCTATCGGTCCCGCCGCTCGTCATGTCGCCGAGGAACATGGCGACCACCAGCCCGGGGATCACCAGGTCCGGCGGGTTCGTCGAGTCGTCGATCCCGAGCAATTCGGCGGCGACCGTGGCGCTCGGCGTCGCTCCTCCGTGCGCCCACCCGGCGATGAGGTAGGAGATCGGCGCCCCACCGGCACCCTCCGTCAGGGCATCGAGGTCGGCGCCGAGCGTCCCGCCTGCCCGGTTCGCTTCGAGAGCGAGGTTGCGCGCCTGGAAGCGAAGAAGGGCCAGGGGCCCCGGGTCGTCGACGGCCGCCAGCGGATCCTCGGCCGGTCGGACGCGCACGGTCACCCCGGCGCCGGCGAGCAGGTCGACGGCTGCGGAGACCGTGTCGTCACCGAACGCTCCCTCGAGGTCGGACGCCTCGCGCTGCACGGCTGAGTCGTTCGACCCGCCGCAGGCGCCGGCGACGAGCGACGCGGTGAGGATCATGCCGATCAGGTGAGCCCGCCGTGACACCGGCGAAGTCTGCACGACGGCGTGCCTCGGTTCTCAGGATTTGCAGCTGCTTCGACGGCTGCCTGTCGAGCCACGCATTTCGTAACGTGCCGATCGATGCCCACCGACCCGCGCGCTCCGGTGATCATCGGCGCCGGCCAATACGTCCACCGCGCCGCGTCGGTCGACGACGGCGTGGAACCGGCCACCCTGCTGGTCGAGGCGGTGGACGCCGCCCGCGCCGATGCCGGACTCGCAACCCTGCCCAGGTCGGTCGACTCGATCCGCGTCGTCAATCTGTTGTCGTGGCGTTACGGGAACCCGGCCTGGGTAGTCGCCCGCCGCCTCGGTGTCGAGGCCGGCGAGCTTGCCTACACCACCGCTGGGGGGAACTCACCGCAGGCCCTCGTCAACCGCACGGCGCTCGACATCGCCGCCGGTCGTGCCGATCTTGTCGTGCTCGCCGGCGGCGAGGCGTGGCGCACACGGATGCGCGTCCGGCAGTCGGGGACGATCGTCGACTGGGAGAAGGCACCCGAGACGGCGACCCCGGTGACGATCGGCGACGAGCTCGACATGACCCATCCCGCCGAGGCAGCTCGCGGCATCTACCTCCCGGTGCAGGTGTATCCGCTGTTCGAGTCGGCGATCAGGGCGGCGGCCCGAACACCACCCGACGAGCACGTGGCCGAGACCGCCGAGCTGTGGTCGCGCTTCAGCGCCGTCGCCGCAACCAATCCCCATGCCTGGACGCGAGCGCCGATGTCCGCCGCGGAGATCGCCACGGTGACCCCGCAGAACCGCATCGTCGGGTTGCCGTACCGCAAGGTGATGAACGCCAACAACGACGTCGACATGGCGGCGGCGCTCATCATGTGCTCGGCCGAGCGGGCGGCACGCCCTCCGCGTCCCACGCGATCGCTGGGTGTTCCCCCACGCCGGGACCGACTGCCACGAGCACCTCTACGTGTCGCATCGGTGGTCGTTCACCGAGACGCCGGCCATCCGCATCGGCGCACGGCGGGCGCTCCGGCTGGCGGGCGTCGGGATCGATGACATCGCCTTCGTCGACCTGTACTCGTGCTTCCCGTCCGCCGTACGACTCGGCGCAGCATCGGTCGGGCTCGACCTCACCGCCCAGCTGACCCGCACCGGCGGACTGAGCTTTGCCGGCGGGCCGTGGAACAACTACGTGATGCATGCGATCGCCACGATCGTCGCCGAACTGCGCGACCACGCCAGCGAACGGGCGCTCGTGTGGGCCAACGGTGGGTACCTGACGAAGCATTCGTTCGGGGTCTACGCCGCAGCACCGCCGACCGAGTTCCGCCACGACCAGCCGCAGTCGGCGATCGACCGCCTGCCGGCCCGCGAGGTCGCCGAGAACCCCGACGCGACGGCGGCGACGATCGAGGCGTACACGGTGATGCACGACCGGGACGGTGCGCCGCAGTTCGCCATCGCCGCATGTACGTTGCCAGACGGTCGGCGGACATGGGCGACGTCGGGCGAGGCCGACACGACAACAGCCCTGACGGAAGGCGAGTGGGTCGGATCGGCCGTTCACCTGGAAAGCAATGGAGCGCTGCATGTCTGACACCGATCATCCCGGCAAACGCCCTGCCGTCATCATCGACTGCGATCCCGGACACGACGATGCCATCGCCCTCGTCGTCGCCGCCGACCTGTGCGACCTCGTCGGGATCACCACCGTCGCCGGCAACGCGAACCTCGATCGCACCACCTTCAACGCTCGGGTCATGAGGGAGTTGCTCGGCATCGACGTGCCGATCCACGCCGGGGCGGCCCGTCCGATCCTCGCCGAGCCGATCGCCGGTGCCGAGATCCACGGACTCAGTGGCCTCGACGGCGCGGATCTCCCGGAGCCCGCCCGTCCCGTCGACTCCGACGATGCAACGTCATTCATCGTCGAGTCCTGCCGGCAGCGGGCAGGGACGTGGATCGTCGCCGTCGGGCCGTTGACCAACGTCGCCCTCGCCTTGCGGCGGGCCCCGGACCTCGTCGAGTCGGTCGCCGGGATCTCCGTGATGGGTGGGGGGACGTTCGGCAATCGCACTGCGGTCGGCGAGTTCAACATCTGGGCCGATCCGGAGGCCGCGGCGATCGTGTTCTCGTCAGGCGCTCCGTTGGTGATGGCCGGACTCGACGTCACCCACCAGTTCCTCGCCACGCCCCAGCGCATCGCGCGCGTCGGGACGATCGGGGGTCGCCTCGCCACCACGCTGTCCGAGCTCCTGACGTTCTTCGCCGGCGCCTATCGCGCCGGCCACGACGAAATTGCCGGGGCGCCGATGCATGACGTGCTCGCTGTCCTCGCCGTCGTCGAGCCCACGCTGTTCGAGAAGCGTCGACGCCACGTGGCCGTCGAGACGGCGGGCTTGCTCACCCGCGGCATGACGGTGATCGACGAGCGGGCCGTGCGCAGCCGACCGCCAGCCAACTGTGACGTGCTCGTGGCCGTCGATGCCGACTCGGCATTCGAGCGTGTCATCTCGGCGATCGCCCGGTTCTCATCGAGCGACTGATCCTCGTATTGGACAAAGTCCACGATCGTTGGTTAGGTTCTTCAACGTGTCGAGGGAGACGTCCGTTGACCCAGATGCGCTGCTCCGCCAACACGGCATGCAGGTGACGGCCCAGCGCCTGGCGGTTCTGCGAGCGGTGACCGACCGACCGCACAGCGCCGCTGAGGACATCTGCAGCGTCGTTCGTGCGGAGATCGGTGCGATCTCCCGTCAAGCGGTGTACAACGCCCTCGAGACGCTCACCGAGAACGGCCTCCTGCGGCGCATCCAGTCAGCCGGATCGCCGGCCCGCTACGAGGGTCGGGTCGGCGACAACCACCATCACCTCATCTGCCGATCCTGCGGCCGGATGGTCGACGTCGACTGCGCCGTCGGCGACACCCCGTGCCTGACGGCCGCCGACGACTCTGGCTACGAGGTCGACGAGGCCGAGGTCATCTACTGGGGCCGATGCCCCGACTGTATGGCGGCATCGAACGCCACCAACCATCAGCAGCAACCATCCACGAAGGAGAAGGACGCACGTGTCTGAGAGCGAAAACCCAGTAATCGAGGCCCCGACTGTCAAGTCGACTCGACCGAATTCGAACCAGGACTGGTGGCCGAACCAGGTCGACCTGAGCGTCCTGCGCAAGCACGTGTCCGTCCCCAACCCGATGGGCGAGGACTACAGCTACGCCGAGGAGTTCAAGACCCTCGACGTCGAGGCCCTCAAACAGGACCTCATCGAGGTGATGACGACGTCACAGGACTGGTGGCCGGCCGACTACGGCCACTACGGGCCGCTGTTCATCCGGATGTCGTGGCACGCCGCCGGTACCTACCGCATCGCCGACGGCCGCGGCGGCGGTGGCGAGGGCGCCCAGCGCTTCGCCCCGCTCAACAGCTGGCCCGACAACGTCAGCCTCGACAAGGCCCGCCGGCTGCTCTGGCCGATCAAGCAGAAGTACGGGCGGAAGATCTCCTGGGCCGACCTCATCATCTTCGCCGGCAACGTCGCCTATCGAGTCGATGGGCTTCAAGACGTTCGGCTTCGGCTTCGGGCGCGAGGACATCTTCGAGCCGGAAGAGATCTTCTGGGGCTCGGAGGACACCTGGCTCGGCGACGAGCGCTATAGCCGGCGACCGCGAGCTCGGCGGGCCCCTCGGCGCCGTGCAGATGGGCCTGATCTACGTCAACCCCGAGGGTCCCAACGGCAACCCCGACCCGCTCGCCTCCGGCAGGGACATCCGCGAGACGTTCGGGCGGATGGCGATGAACGACGAGGAGACGGCCGCCCTGATCATCGGCGGGCACACGGTCGGCAAGTGCCACGGCGCCGTCGACCCCGAGTACCTCGGACCGGAGCCAGAGGGATGTCCGGTCGAGCACCAGGGTCTCGGGTGGAAGAACAGCTATGAGAGCGGCGCACGGCGTCCACACGCTCACGAGCGGGCTCGAAGGTGCTTGGACGAACGAGCCGACGAAGTGGGACAACGGGTACCTCGGACAACCTGCTACAAGTACGACTGGGAGCTGACGACGAGCCCCGCCGGCGCGCAGCAGTGGACGCCCAAGAATCCCGAGGCCAAGGACACGGTGCCGGACGCCCACGATCCGTCGAAGCGGCACGCCCCGATGATGCTGACGTCGGACCTCGCACTGCAGATGGATCCGATCTACGGGCCGATCGCCAAGCGCTTCCACGAGAACCCCGACGAGCTCGCCGAGGCCTTCGCCAAGGCGTGGTACAAGCTGCTGCACCGCGACATGGGACCCGCCGCCGCTACCTCGGCCCGTGGGTGCCCGAAGAGCAGCTGTGGCAGGACCCGGTCCCCGACGTCGATCACGAGCTGATCGGCGACGAGGACATCGCCTCGCTGAAGGCGAAGATCCTCGAGTTCGGGGCTGTCGGTCCCCCAGCTGGTCTCCACGGCTTGGGCGTCGGCGGCGAGCTTCCGCGGCACCGACAAGCGGGGCGGGGCCAACGGGGCGCGCCTGCGCCTCGAGCCGCAGCGGAGCTGGGCGGTGAACAACACGGGCGACCTGCCCACGGTGCTGCAGAACCTCGAGCAGATCCAGCAGGACTTCAACGGCTCGCAGTCCGGCGGGAAGAAGGTGTCGCTCGCCGACCTCATCGTCCTCGGCGGCTGCGCGGCGGTCGAGCAAGCGGCGAAGAACGCCGGCCACGAACGTCACCGTTCCGTTCGCGCCGGGGCGCACGGACGCCTCGCAGGAGCAGACCGACGTCGAGTCGTTCGCCGTGCTCGAACCGCAGGCCGACGGCTTCCGCAACTACCTCCAAGCCGGCGAGAAGCTGTCCCCGGAGACCCTGCTCGTCGACCGCGCCTACATGTTGAACCTGACGGCGCCCGAGATGACGGTGCTCATCGGTGGCATGCGGGCCCTCGACGCCAATCACGGCCAGACCCGCCACGGCGTGCTCACCGACCAGCCCGGGACGCTGACCAACGACTTCTTCGTCAACCTGCTCGACATGGGCACGGAGTGGAAGCCATCCGTCGCCGACGAGAACGTCTACGAGGGTCGCGCTCGCGGCACCGACGACGTCAAGTGGACGGCGACCGCCGTCGACCTCGTCTTCGGATCGCACTCCCAGCTCCGCGCTCTCGCCGAGGTCTACGCATGCGACGACTCGAAGGAGAAGTTCGTCAACGACTTCGTCGCCGCGTGGAACAAGGTGATGAACCTCGATCGCTTCGACCTCACCTGACCGGAGACGCGACCCGAGCGTCTTAACATCGACGGCGATGAACGACGACGTTGTCGACGCCGAGGTCGTCGAGCGACGACCCGGCGACGACATCGTCGAACCATCGACGGTTCGTCCCGTGGAGATCGAAGAGGCCGACGTCGTCGTCGCGGCGGCTTCCGCCGAGACGCTGACGTTCCCCCGGCTGCACGCCAGGACCCAGCGCTTCACGCTCGGCGAGCCGCGGACGGTGGAGGTGACCGCCGACGGCACGCAGATCCTGTTCCTGCGCAGCCGCCACGGGCACGATCCGGTCAACTGCCTGTGGGTGGTCGACGCCGCATCGGGCGCGGAGCGCCTGCTCGCCGACCCATCGGCGCTGATCGCGGACGACGCGTCCGACCTGCCGCCGGACGAGTTGGCACGGCGCGAGCGCACCCGCGAAGCCGCCGGTGGGATCACCAGCTACGCGATCGACCGAGCCGGCATCCTCGCCTGCTTTGCACTGGCCGGTCGCCTCTTCGTGTGCGACGTCGGAACCGGCGAGTGTCGCGAGCTACCGATCGGCGAGGCGGTCTTCGATCCACGTCCCGACCCGGGCGGGCAACGCATCGCCTTCGTCAGCGGGGGGACGCTCTGCGTCGCCGAGCTCGACGGATCGTGGCGCGCCCTCGCCGGTGGCGATGACGAGCCGCACACGGTCACGTGGGGCAGTGCCGACTTCATCGCCGCCGAGGAGATGCGCCGCCAGCGTGGCTACTGGTGGAGTCCAGACGGATCGGCGATCGCCGCGACGCGGGTGGACAACGCGTCGATCGCCGCGGCGTGGATCTCCGACCCGGCGCAACCATCAGTGCCGCCACGCTCGGTGGCCTACCCGTTCGCCGGCACGGACAACGCCGAGGTGTCCCTGCACCTGATCGGCCTCGACGGCGAGATCGTCGACATCGAGTGGGATCGCGATGGATTCCCATACCTCACGGAGGTGCAGTGGTCGCCAGCGGGGCTGGTCATCGCGACCCAGTCCCGATCTCAACAGTCGGTCGAGGTCCTCGACGTCGATGTCGACTCCGGCGCGACCGATGTGCGCTTCGCCGACGACGACGACCGGTGGGTCGAGCTCGTCGCCGGCACACCGCGCCTGTGGAGCGCCGGTCAGCTGGTCCACTGCGCCGACCGGGAAGGCGCCCGGCGACTGTTGATCGACGGCGAGCCCGTCACTCCGGCCGACCTCCAGGTGCGATCGGTCGTGGCCGCCGACGACGGAGGCGTCGTGTTCATCGCCAACCCGATCGACGACGCCACCGTTTCCCACGTCTGGCGTTACGACGCCCTCGGGCTCGCCGCCCTGACCGACGAACCGGGTGTGCACACAGCGGCGGCTGCCGCCGGCACGATCGTCGTCCGCACCGCCACACTCGGTGAGCCTCGAGCGTCATGGGACACCCTCGACGGCATCGAGCTGACTTCGGCCGCAGCGCTGCCGAACCTGACCCTCAATGCCTCGATGCACCACCTCGGGAGCCGCCGATTGGCGACGACGGTGCTGCTCCCGATCGACCACGATGGTACGCCGCTGCCGGTGCTGCTCGACCCCTACGGTGGCCCGCATGCGTTGCGCTCGGTGAGGTCGCACATCCCGCACCTCGTCTCGCAGTGGTTCGCCGACCAGGGCTTTGCCGTCGTCGTCATCGACGGCCGCGGGACACCGGGGCGTGGCAGCGACTGGGAGCGGGCGATCCACGGCGACTTCACGTTGACGCTCGAGGACCAGATCGATGCCCTCGAGCAAGCCGCCGCCGAGCTCGGCTGCCTCGACCTCGAACGGGTCGCCGTCCGCGGCTGGAGCTTCGGCGGCTACCTCGCCGCCCTTGCCGTGCTGTTGCGGCCCGATCGCGTCCACGCCGCGATCGCCGGGGCGCCGGTGACGGAGTGGCGGCTCTACGACACGCACTACACCGAGCGCTATCTGGGCGACCCCAGGACGCATCCGGAGGTCTACGACGGCTCGTCGCTGCTCCCGCTGGCCGACGCCCTGACCCGCCCGTTGCTGCTGATCCACGGGCTGGCCGACGACAACGTGTTCGCCGCCCATTCCTTGCAGCTGTCGTCCCGGCTGCTCGCCGCGGGGCGACTCCACGAAGTGCTCCCACTCGTCGGCGTCACGCACATGACGCCCCAGGAAGTCGTCGCCGAGAACCTCCTGCGCCACCAGCTCGACTTCCTTCGTCGCGCCCTCGGCCCGCCGGACTAACGTCGCCGGCGTGGAGGAACGCCTCAAGGAGCTCTATCGGGGTGTCGCCGTCCATGCCACCGCCGATCGCGAGCACATGGCGGCCCTCGAGCTGCTCGCCCTCGTCATGCTTGCCGACTCGCACCTCGGAGACGACGAGCTCGACGTGCTGCGCGAGCTGACCGAGGACTGGCGCGGCAAGGCCTTCTCGTTCGAGCAATACCTCGGACCAGCCGTGGCCAAGGCTCGGCAGGCGTTCCGCGACGAGACCGTCACGGAGTTTCTCGACGATGTCGACACGCGCATCACGTCACGCGTCCTGCGCAAGGCGCTGTTCTCGGCGGCCCGCCAGATCACCGGCGCCGACGGCTCGGTCAGCGACAACGAGAACGACCTCCTCGCCGACATCGCCGTCCGCTTCGGCTGATCGTTTCGGCCTCACTCGCGTCGCTCGCTGCGCTCGCTCGCTCCGTTCGGTCGAGCTCGTTGAGCGGCTTCGCCGCACCCAATCTCTGGCGGCGGCCGGCAAAGCCGGCCCTGGCCGCCGCATCGGGGGCTACCGCCCCCGAACCCCCGACGGAGCTGTACCACGCCACGGGCGCCGACCGGCCCCGGACCCCCCGTCGGAGCGTTACCGCAACACAGGCGCCGACCGGCCCCAGGCGGCGAGACGTTACGGGAGGCGGGCGACGGCGACGCGGTCGCGGGCGGCGAGGTCGGGGCGGATCTCGATGGCATCGAAACCCTCAGCGGTGAGCAACTCCGTGACGGCGGCGCCCTGGTCGGCTCCGATCTCGAGGACGAGCCAGCCGCCGGAGCGGATCCATCTGGATGCCGCAGCGACGATGGCTCGGATGGCGTCGAGCCCGTCGTCGCCGGCGAACAGCGCCGCCGGCGGCTCCCACTCCCGGACACTCACCTCGACGTCGGGCGAGTCGGCGGCGATGTAGGGCGGGTTGGCGACGGCGAGGTCGAGCACCGCCCCCGCCGGCAGGGCATCGAACCACGATCCGCTGGCGATCCGCACGTTGCGGCCACGCCGACCGAGCCCGGCGAGGTTGGCGCCGGCGACCTCGACGGCCGCCGCGCTGACGTCGGTGATCCAGACCGTGACCCCATCGACCGGTAGCTCATCGGCCATCGCCAGCCCGATCGCCCCGGATCCGGTCCCGAGGTCGGCGACGGTCAGCGGGCGGGGCAACCCACGGGCCAACTCGATCGCCACCTCGGCGACGACTTCGGTCTCCGGACGAGGGATCAGCACGCGGCGGTCGACGGCGAGATCGAGATGGCGAAAGCTCCAATGCCCGAGGACGTACGCCAGCGGTTCCCCAGACCGGTGCCGGGCCACCATCTCGTCGAGGTGGGCGACCATGCGTGGTGTCGCCGGTTCTCCGAGCACGGTGTCGAGTTGGTCGGCGCCGCTCGCCTCCTCACAGAGCCAGCGAGCAACCGGGTCGCCGACCCGGCCGCGGGTCTGGCGGTACAGCTCCCGCCACTCACTCATCGCCGGCGAGTTGCCGCGTCCGCTCGTCGGCGGCGAGGGCGGCGACCACGGCGTCGAGATCGCCGGCGAGTACGTCGGCCAGCCGGTAGATCGTGAACCCGATGCGGTGATCGGTGAGCCGGTTCTCCTTGTAGTTGTACGTGCGGATCTTCTCGCCCCGACCGCCGCCGCCGACCTGCGCTCGGCGCGAGGCCGAGCGCTCGGCCTCGCGTTCCTGCTCGGCCAGTTCGAGCAGCCGTGAGCGGAGCACGGTCATCGCTCGATTGCGGTTCTGTAGCTGGCTGCGCTCGTCCTGCATCGCCACGACGATGCCGGTCGGCACGTGGGTGATGCGGACCGCGGAGTCGGTCGTGTTGACGCTCTGGCCGCCCGGTCCGCTCGACCGGTAGACGTCGATCTGCAGATCCCTGTCGTCGATCTGCACGTCGACCTCGTCCGCTTCTGGGAGCACCATCACCGTCGCCGACGAGGTGTGAATGCGCCCCTGACTCTCCGTCACCGGCACGCGCTGGACACGATGGCCGCCGCCCTCGTACTTGAACGCCGGCCACGCCCGCCGGCCCGAGACCATCACGGTCACCGTGTTGAACCCACCGCGGTCGCTCGTGTCGGCCGTCAGCGTCTCCGTGCGCAGGCCGTGGCGGGCGGCGTACGCGAGGTACATCTCGTAGAGGTCGCGGGCGAACAGGTTGGCTTCCTCGCCGCCCTCCGCGCCACGGACCTCGACGATCACGTTGCGCCCGGCATGGGGGTCGGGGGAGACCATCAACTCGGCGAGCTCGTTGTCGACCTCGACGATCGCCTCGTCGGTCGTCCTCAGCTCGTCCTCGAGCATGGTTCGTTCGTCGCCGGTCGCTTGGGTGAGCAGCTCCCGCGCCGCCTCGGCGTCGGCACGGAGCGCCCGTTGGCGGCGGGCGGCATCGACGACCGGCGTCAGCTCGTGATATCGGCGGGTCACGGTGCGCAGCTCGTTCGGGTCGGCGGTCACTGCCGGATCGGCGAGGCGCGCCTCGAGATCGGCGTGTTCCCGCTCGATGGCGGCAAGGCGCCTAGCAATCTGATCAGTCATCGGACCTGCGAGCGACGAGGCGCCAGCCGAGGAGCGGCCAACTGCGGCCTGCGTGGCCGGGGAACGCAATGGATAGATCAGTCATCGGACCTGCGAGCGACGAGGCGCCAGCCGAGGAGCGGCCAACTGCGGCCTGCGTGGCCGGGGAACGCAATGGATAGATCAGTCATCGGTTATCAGGGTCGTTCGAGGCTAACCAGCGACAGCGGCTCACGGAGCAGCTCGGCCAGCTCGCTGGTCACCGGAAGAAGATCCCGTTCGGGAACAACGATCAGGGTCTCCGGTGTTGTACCGACTACCCCCGCACCGACGCCCGCCGCAAGGCGGGCGTCGGCCGCGTACGGGACCACGTCGAGGTCGACACCGACGCTGCAAACGATGACGGCTGGGGTGCCGTCCACCCGCCGACCGACGGCGACACAGGGCGCCCGATCGCTGAGACTGCGGCGGGGTACCGGCGGCTCGGCGGGACGCACGGACTCCATCGTTACAAGCCACGGCTCCTGCACGAGCCTCCATCGCAGCAACCGCTCCGGCGCCAGACGACTCAGCGGATGTCCGGAAGCCTGCGGTGAGCGCGCTGCTGTGACCGCAGCGACGACCCCCGCCAGGGCCTCCCCCGTCGGGACGTCGCCATGGATGATCGCAAAGGCCTCGCGGTCGTGCCGCCCAACCCCGACTTCGAGGCGCACGCCAGGGCCGTCATCGATGTCGACGACCCGACACACTTCGAGACCCCGAACCTCCCCCGTGACCACGCCGTGCTCGACCACCACGGCGGCTCCGGCGGCCTCGATCCCGGCAGCGAGGGCCAGGTGCGCCGCTGGAACCGGCGGTGGGGCGACGGTAGCGCCCGGATCAACTCGTTGCAGCTCACGGCCGGCCAGCGTCCACACCTGAATCGGCACCGTGAACTCGCCAGCCCGCCGGGCAACAACCTCGAGCGGGGCGTCGGCGACGACGTTCAGCTCGGCCGACCCGCCACGCAACGCCCAGGCGATGGCCGGGCCGAGCCCTGATCCGTCGTCGATCGTGTCGTCGAGGAGGACCCAAGCCCGTGCAGCCACCTGCAGCGCCGCGCCGGGCGGAAACGTGCCCGGCCGGATGGCGGCACCGCCGGTGTGCGGCGCCACAACGGCGGCCAGCTTGGCGGCCAGCAGACGGGCGCGCCGGTCTGGCGTCGTCGGAGCAGTCGGGAGGGTGTTCACGTCGTCGCCCATCGGCGACGACCCGTCACTTGCCGGTGCGCTTGCGCTCGCCGTAGCGCTTGTTGAAGCGCTCGACGCGGCCACCGGAGTCGACGAGCTTCTGCTTGCCGGTGAAGAACGGGTGGCACTCGTTGCACAGCTCGACGTGCAGCTCGCCCGGCTTGGTGGAACGTGTCGTGAACGTGTTGCCACACGAGCAACGCACGGTGGTCTCGCCGTAGGTGGGGTGAACGTCAGTCTTCATGGTGTGCGTCTCCGACAGGAATCTGGACTGATCATTGTACCGCCACCGCAAATTCGCTGACACCTTGCTCGAGGCGTGACGAGACTGTCGTGATGGAGATGCTGGACCAGTCGGTCGTCGGTGCCGCCAAATCGATCGCCGACCGGTGGCGACCCGAGCAGGCAGAACGCCAGGCGCGACGGAACCTTGATCGAGCCGACTTCGCGGCGCTGGGCGAAGGGCGACTCTGGGCGACGGTCGTGCCAACGGACATGGGCGGGTTGTGGTGCGATGCGCAGACCTCGCTGCGTCCGGTGTGCGACGCGCTGCGCCTGATCGCCGCCGCGGATTCGTCGGTGGCGCTGGTCGCCGCGATGCACCCGTCGGTGATCGCCTTCTGGTTGGCGAACCCCAGCCCGGAGGACGACGACTGGACTACCCAGCGCGACGCGGTGCTCGCCAGCGCAGCAGCCGGGGAGCAGTGGGGAACGGTCACGTCCGAACCGGGTAGCGGCGGCGATCTGAGCCGAACTCGGGCCGTAGCCACCCCGGACGACGGTGCCCGACGTCTTCCCGGGCGCCCCTACAAGGTGTCCGGCGACAAACACTTCGGGAGCGGCCTCGGTGTCAGCCGCTGGATGGTGACGACGGCGATCCCCGAGGGTGAGACGGAACCCGCCATCTTCGTGCTCGACGTCCTCGCGGCGAACGGAGGGTTGATCGATGGCGTGCACATCACCGCCGAATGGGACGGCGTGGGCATGGCCGCGACGCAGAGTCACGCGGTGCGGCTCGACGGCGCTCCGGCGGTCCGTTTCGGACGTGACGAGCCACTCGACGCCCTCATGCGCGCACCGATGCCGTGGGTCCTCATCCTGTTCACCTCGGTCACCCTCGGCGTGGTCGACGCGGCGATCAGCAGGTCGAGGGAGCGGTTGGCCGCCAAGCTCGACGAGTTGAGGGCGTTCGAGCGGGTCGAGTGGGCCGCCGCGGAGCAGGACCACTGGGTCGCCGTTCAGGCGTTCGAAGGAGCGCTGCGGGCAATCGAGGCCGGCGATCCGGCCGTGGCCGCGCACGCCGCGCTGCGGGCCAAGGAGGCCGTCGCCGGTCTCGCCGAGGACGTGCTGCGCCGCCTCTGCAGGGTCCACGGGGGCGGATCGTTCTCCCGCAGCTCGCCGTTCGCCCACTGGTTCGAGGACGTCCGGGCCCTTGGGTTCCTCCGGCCCCCGTGGGCCCTGGCCTACGACCGTCTCTTCGACACCTCGTTCCTCCCCCAGGATTAGCCTCACTTCCAAACCGAACCGACGACCGATGCGGCCGGTTCTACGTCGGCGGCAGAGAGCTGGCATGGGCGACGCCGCGCCTCACCCACGGTGACAGCTGACGCTTCGTACGCACGCCCGCGGGGTCGACGCGTAGCCAGCCCGCCATCTCGCGGCGGCGCATCACCATCGGTCGGGTGTGCGGCTTCTCGAGCAGCGCGTCGGTGTCGTCGCGGGCGACGCTCAGCAGCACGCCGCCCTCGCGGCTGGCGGCGACCGCCAAGTGGCCTCCGACGAGGAATGCGAGACCGCCGAACATCTGCTGCTCACGCACACCGTCGACACCGAGGTCCAACAGCACTTCGCGGATCCGGTCGGCGAGCTCCTCGTCGAATCCCGACGGCGCAAGCCGTGCCGGCGCGGCGAAGTCGCCGGCCTCGGCGAGCAGCTGCTCCCACACGCCTGGGTCGGGATCGGGGATCGTTACCCACTCGCGGAACACACGTCCGTTCGGGGCGAACGGCTCGCCGGTACCATCGGCGATCAGCTCGGCCACGCGCTCCCGCGGCAGCTTGACGACGAGCGACTCGGCCCGCGAATCGTACGAGGCGAAGAAGCGGCCCGCCCGACGCACACAGGGGTAGCCCATCATCGTCGAGCGCCCGACCGCCGGGTCGTACAAGAGGTCGTCGGTCAACTCGTCGTAGAGCTTGCGGGCATCGCTCGCCGTCCTGCCGGTTCGCTCGACTCGCTCGCTCACGCCCATCAGTCTCACGCAGGCGGAGTGAAGACACCGAACAGGCTGCCGACGGCATCGCGCAGGTAGGCGAATGGCGGCCCCGCCGCCGGTTCGAGATCTTTGCTGACGACCTTGCCGCCGAGCCGCTCGGCCGTCTCGCAGGTGGCGGCGACGTCGGTGACGGCGATGTAGAACACGGCGTGGCCGGGCATCGCGCCGCCGGTCGCCACGACGCCGCCGAACGGGACGTCGCTGCCGGGGAGCGCCGCCACCCGATAGTCAACGTCGGTCGTCGCGGGGTCGGCGAACGGGCTGAACGTCCAGCCGAACAGATCGGCATAGAACGAGGTGGCGGTGTCGGGGTCGTCGGTAGCCACCTCGAACCAAGCGAGCAGGTTGGGGGTGAAGGTGTTGGTCATGGCGCCGAGCGTGCACGCGCCCGGCGACAACCCTGTGTCGGTGTTTGTCGGTGGTTCGGCCACTCCCGGGATCGCCGGGCCTCACATGCTGGGTTGCTTGGCGATCTCGTTGAGGAACTCGGCGTTGGTTCTGAACGTCTTGAGGCGGTCGATCAACAGCTCGAGGCCTGGGGCCGCGTTGCCGTCGGCGGCGAGGCCGCTGAGCACACGGCGCAGCTTCCACACCATCTGCAGCTGCTTGCGGTCGAACAGCAACTCCTCGTGGCGTGTGCTCGACGCATCGACGTCGATCGCCGGGTAGATGCGCCGCTCGGCGAGGCGCCGATCGAGGCGCAGCTCCATGTTGCCGGTGCCCTTGAACTCCTCGAAGATCGCCTCGTCCATCCGGCTATTCGTCTCCACCAAGGCGGTGGCGAGGATCGTCAGCGAGCCGCCCTCTTCGATGTTGCGGGCCGCGCCGAAGAACTTCTTTGGCGGGTACAAGGCGCCGGCGTCGATACCACCGGACAGGATCCGGCCACTCGCCGGGGCGGCGAGGTTGTAGGCGCGGCTGAGGCGGGTGATCCCGTCGAGGATCACGACGACATCCTCGCCTTGCTCGACGAGTCGCTTGGCCTTTTCGATCGCCAACTCGGCGACGTGGGTGTGCTCGTCGCTCGGCCGGTCGAACGTCGAAGCGATGACCTCGCCGCGCTGCACGTGGCGGCGCATGTCGGTGACCTCTTCAGGACGCTCGTCGATGAGCAGGACGATCAGCTTGACCTCTGGGCTGTTCTGTTCGATCGACTTGGCGATCGTCTTCATGATCGTCGTCTTGCCGGCCTTCGGCGGCGACACGATGATGCCTCGCTGGCCCTTGCCGATGGGCGACACGAGGTCGATGATCCGAGCCGTCATGTTGCTCGGGTCTGCGGGTTCCTCGAGGTGCAGGTTCTCGTCGGGGAACAGCGCCGTGAGATCTTCGAAACGCGGCCGTCGACGGGCGAGCTCCGGGTCGCCGCCGTTGACGGTGATCACGTCGAGCAGCGCCGGGTTCTTCTCGTTGCGGCCGGCCGGACGACTCGTGCCGGTGATGTGATCACCCTTGCGCAGGCCGTACTGGCGGGCCAGCTTGACGGGGATGTAGGAGTCCTCGCGGCTCGGGAGGTACCCCTTGACGCGCAGGAAGCCGTAGCCCTCGTCGCGCATGTCGATGTAGCCGGACACTTCCACCGGCTCGTTGGCTGAGATGACGGGCTGGGACTCGAGGTCGGCCTCGACGAACGCCGAATCGTCGCCCTGGGGGCCGTCACTGCCCCGACCGCCCTTGCGGCGGCGGCGGCGCCGGCGGTTGCGCGACTCGCCGTCGACTGGTGCAGTCGTCGGCTGGCCGGCAGAAACCGGGCCGTCCTGCGACTGATCCGACGTCTCGGGCGAAGCGGTCGTCGGAGTCGGCGGGGCGTTCCCTGCCGCCGGCATGACCTCGTCGACCTCCGGGGCGTTGGCGCCGTGGAGGGCGAGCTCCCACTCGGCGAGCGGCTCGCCGTCGTCGCCGAGTACCACGACCGCGCCGCCGGCACTGTCGACGGGCGCGGCAGCATCGACGGCACCGACGCTGTCGATGGTGTCGACCGTCGGGGCTTGCGTCGCCAGGGCATCGCCGTTGCCGTGCGTCGAACCGTTGAGGTGATCGGAGCGCGACGGCTCTTCGGCAAGCGCTGGAAGCTCACCATTGGTGGCGACGGCGACGGGTGCCGACGAGCCGGTCATCTCCAAGATCGAGTCGATGATCTCGGCCTTCTTGGTCCGGCTGTTCGCCTTGAGACCGAGCGCCTTGGCGATCGCCAGGAGTTGATCCTTGTCCTTCGATTCGAGGACGGATTGTTCGAGTGCCTCTGCGGCCACGAGGGTTACCTCTTGTTTCACGGGTCTGGGCGGTGTGCCCAGGTTTCACGGGTCTGGGCGGTGTGCCCAGGTTTCACGGGTCTGGGCGGCGCCCAGACTTCGCGTTGCTCGCCGTGGCTGGCGGGAGGTGTTGAGGCTTCGGTGTCCGATCTGCGGATTTCGGATGCCCCGGCGCCATCGCCCCACGGTCGAGCGGGAGAACGTCACTCGTGCGGCACCTTCCGCCGATTGCTCGCCGGTCGGGCGAGGGGGAGGCGGCGGAGGGAATGGAACGAGTTCTGCCTGGGATTCCAGGCAGAACCTCACGATACCGAGCGCCGGGACCGATCGCAAACCTTTCGCTTACAACGATGTAATTCCGGTCCGGCCAGCTCGACGATGAACGGCGGCCGATCGGGACGGTTCGGCCAGAGATACTGTCGATCGTGGCCGTCGCGGATGGAACGCGATCAGGGTGAAGCGCGTCAGTAGACGCGTGACCACCACGATGCGGCTCGACTCCGCAGCGCCGCTGATCGCCGACCGCCACGAGGCGTTCGCTCGCGAGGTCGCCGCCACTCGTGGAGAGCTCGGGCGCTTCGCCTACCTGCTCGTCGGGAACAGCGCGGCGGCCGACGATCTGCTCGCCGAGGCGTACGCCCGGGCCTGGCCGCACTATCGGCGCGGGAACATCGACAACGTCGCGGGCTATCTCCGCAGGAGCATGGCCAACCTCGCCAAGGGCCGGCTACGCCGCCTTCGGTTGGAGCGGCGCGAGGTGGCGACACGGCGGCTCGACTGGCGGGTGCCGCGGGCCTCCGCTCCCGAGAGCGGGTTCGAGCACCGCGTCGAGAGCCAGGACGAGCTCTGGCGGGCGATCTGGCAGCTGCCCGTCGACCAGCGTGCCGTCATCATCCTGCGTCACGCCGAGGACCGCTCCGAGGAGGAGACCGCGGCGCTGCTCGGAGTTTCCGTCGGCACCGTCAAGTCGCGCTCGTCCCGCGGCCTTGCCACGTTGCGCACCAGACTCGGGCGACGGCAACCGCCCCGTCCAAGGCGCGCGGCGATGAACGAGCGCCTCGAAGACCTCATCCGCCGCAGCGCCCACGAGCAAGCACGGCGCTACCGCCCGGGCAGCGACCTGGAGGCACGGGTCGAACACCGTCGGCGCCAGCGCGCCGCCCGTCGGATGACCGCAGCAGGCGTCGCGATGGCGGCGGTCGTCGGCGTCATCGGCTTCGCCGCGACCCGCGACACCGGCCGCTCCGACCTCGAGGTTGCCGCTCCGTCGACCTCGATCGGCGCTTCGACCGACGACGGCACCGGCGCCAGCGAGCACGGCGCTGACGGCGCTCGCGCCCTACGACGAGCCCGGCGCCGACCACCCCGCCGACGCTCAACCCGGCGACGCCCGCGCCGTATCCCAGCAGCGATGGAACGGTTTGGCCGTACGGCCAGTTCTGGAACGTTCCACAGCTCGGGAACGAGGGTTCAGTGCGCGGCACGGGCTGCGGCAGCAGACGGCGGCATCGGCGACGTGATCCCCGACGGCCTGTTCGCCGGCTTCGTCACCGGCCACGACGCCAGCAACGTGTCGATCGACCTGCTGTGCATCTTCGCCGTCCCCGACCGCCTCGGCGCTGCCGAGCGACCGGGCGACGGTCATCGCCGACCGCCCCAACTACGTGATCGTCAACAACAACACACGATCGCGAACGATGCCGATGGACGTAGCGATCGTCGTGCGGCTCGGCGTTCGCGACGCTGCCGACGAGCTGTGTCGACGGAACACCGGCCGCCCAGTGGAGCGAGGTCACCGCCGGACCGCCAGGTCTGGGTGCGTATCCATGAGGGACGGATGACCTGGGTGTTCGCCGAGTGTCGCTCAGTGCTCGCCGATCAGCGCCCGGCGAACGTGGCCGCGACGTAGTCCTCGACGGCAGCGAGGTCGTTGGGCAGCGTCTCGGTGCGCTCGGGACGGTCGAGCAGGTCAGCGACGTGCTCGGGCAGCGCAGGCCGCACGCCGGTCGCCTGCTCGACGACGTCGGGGAACTTGGCCGGATGGGCCGCTCCCATCGTCACGACCGGGTGGTCGCCGGCGAGTTGGTGGGCCGCCGCCGTGGCCGTTGCCGTGTGCGGGTCGATCAGCATTCCCGTTGCCTCGTAGACGCGGCGGATCTCGGCGGCGACCTGGGCATCGTCGAACCGGGCAGCGCGGAAGCGTCCGGCGATCCACCGCTCGTGGACCCCAGCCGGGAGCTCGAGGCGACCTGATCGCGCGGAACCAGTCGAGCTGCTCGCCGGTGCGCAGGCCATCGCGTTCGTTGATCTCGAACAGCAGGCGCTCGAAGTTGGACGACACCTGGATGTCCATCGAGGGACTCGTGGTGGCGACGACGGGGCGCATCGACATGTCGCCGTCGTTGACGAAGCGGGTGAGGATGTCGTTGGCGTTGGAAGCGACGATGAAGTCGGCGATCGGGGCGCCCATTCGCTGGGAGACCCATCCGGCGAAGATGTTGCCGAAGTTGCCGGTCGGGACACACGCCGTGATCGGCCCGCGCAGTGCCCTGGCGGCGGTCACGTAGTACACGGTCTGGGCCATGACCCGCGCCCAGTTGATCGAGTTGACCGCCGTGAGGTTGAGCCGCTCGCGAAACTCGGCGTCGTTGAACATCGCCTTGACGAGGTCCTGGCAGTCGTCGAACGTTCCGTCGATGGCCACGGCCCGTACGTTCGGCGCGTCGACGGTCGTCATCTGCCGACGCTGCACGTCGCTCGTCCCACCCTGCGGGTAGAGGATCACGATGTCGACGAGGTCGCAGCGCGCGAACCCCTTCGATCGCCGCCGGTCCCGTGTCGCCGCTCGTCGCCCCGACCACCGTGACCCGCTCGCCGCGCTGGCTCAGCACGTGGTCGAACATCCTCCCGACGAGCTGCAGGGCGACGTCCTTGAACGCCAGGGTCGGCCCGTGGAACAGTTCGGCGATCCACTGGTCGTGGCCGATCTGGACGAGCGGCACAACGGCCTCGTGGCGGAACGTCGCAGAGGCCGCGTCGCACATCGCCGCGAGGTCGGCGGCCCCGATCTCGTCGCCGACGAACGGGGTCAGCACCGCCGCGGCAGTGGCCGCGTAGGAGTCGCACGCAGCGAGAACGTCGCCGCTCGGCAGTTCCGGCCAGGCGGCGGGGACGTAGAGGCCACCGTCGCTGGCGAGGCCGGCGAGCAGCGTGTCGGCGAAGCCGAGCTCGGGAGCCTTGCCGCGGGTCGAGACGTAGCGCACGCCCGGCACTACGCGGGTCCGACGACGCGCAGCAGGGCGTCCACGCTGCGCACCGACGGCGAGCTCGCGCAGCTCGTGCACCGTCGCCTGCACGGCGGACTCCTTGGCGTCGTGGGTGATGAAGAACAGGCGGGCGTCCGGGCCGAGGCCCTCCTGCTCCGCTGCCCGGATGCTCACACCGTGGGCGGCGAGCACACCGGTGACGGCGTGCAGGACACCCGGTTCATCGGCGACCTCGAGGCCGATCAGGTACTCGGACGTCAACTCGTCGATCGGACGGATCCGTGAGCGCCCGAACGTCCCGAGCGAGCCGTGGGTGCCCTTGACGAGGTTGACCGCGGCGTCGATGACGTCGCCGAGCACGGCGCTGGCGCGTCGGGATGCCCCCGGCACCGCGTCCGTAGAACATCAACGAGCCGACGGCGCCGCCCTCGACGAACACGGCGTTGAAGCTGTCGCGCACGCTGGCAAGCGGGTGGTGCGTTGGGACCATCGCCGGGTGGACGCGCACGCCGACGCTTCCCTCGCCGCTCGCTGCGTCACGGTCGATATCGATGACCGCGAGCAGCTTGACGACGTAGCCGAGGCGTCGGGCGACCTCGATGTCGGCGAGCGTGAGGTTGCTGATCCCCTCGTGGTACACCTGCCCGGCAACGACCTTGGTGCCCGAGACGATCGTCGCCATGATCGCCGCCTTGGCCCCGGCATCGAAACCTTCGACATCAGCCGTCGGATCACGCTCGGCATAGCCCAGCCGCTGGGCCTCGGCGAGGGCGGCTGCGTACGGCATCTGCTGCTCGGACATCTTCGTGAGGATGTAGTTCGTCGTCCCGTTGACGATGCCCATCACCCGCGAGATCGCCTCGCCGCGCAGGCTCTCGCGCAGCGCCCGCACGATCGGGATCCCGCCGGCCACCGCCGCCTCGAAGAGCAGATCGACGCCACGCTGCTCGGCGACCTCGTACAACTCGACGCCGACGTTGGCGAGCAGCTCCTTGTTGGCGGTCACCACCGGCTTGCCAGCGGTGAGCGCGGCAACGATCAGCTCGCGGGCAGGTTCGATGCCGCCGATCACCTCGACGACGAGATCGACGTCGGGATCGCTGACGACGGTGGCGGCATCGTTGGTGAGCAGCGCGGGGTCGAGCTCGATGTCGCGATTGCGCGACAGGTTGCGCACAGCGACACGGACGACCTCGAGCTGGATGCCCGTGCGGGCCTCGATCTCCTTGCTGCGCTCGGTGACCAGCTCGACGAACGCCGAGCCGACGTTGCCGCATCCCAGCACGCCGATTCTCAGCGTTCCCCGGCCACGCAGGCCGTCATTCCGTTCCCCGGCCACGAAGGCCGCCTGTTGCCGCTCCTCGGCTGGCGCCTCGTCGCTCGCAACCGTGGCAGCAGCGCTCGATCGCTCCTGAGCGAGCACAGCTTCTTGGTTGCTCATCGGACTACCTCGTGGATGCGGACCACGGCATCGATGACCTGGTCGAACTGGCGGCGGTTGAGGATCGAACCCTCCCGGCGCACGGCGTGAGGGTCGAGGTCGATGAGCCGGTCGACCTTGGCGTAGCTGCGACGTTGCCGCGAGTCCCAGTCGCCGGTGCCGACGTCCACCCAGCCGTCGCGGTCCTTGGACGTGAGGGCGACACCGGACAGCGCCGGGCCGTGCCGACCGATGATCACGACGGGGCGGTCCTTGCCGAGCGTCGGGTCGTCCTCGAAGGGGACCCAGGCCCACACCACCTCGCCGGGATCGGGGTCGCCGTCGAGGTGCGGGGTGTACTCGATGCGCACGTCCGCCGGCACGGCCCGGGCCGTCGGCTCAGTTCGGCGTTGGACCTTGCCGGTGTTCCGCTCGCGATGGCGCAGCGTGGCCGTCGCCCGGCGAACCGCGCGAGTGAGGGTGTCGGTCCATCCCGCCATCCCGGCAAATCTAGGCGGTCGTCGTGACGTCAGTCGCTGGAGGTTGCCCGTCGGCGGACTGCCCGGCGAGAAGGGCCTCGGCTGCGGCGACCACGGCCAACGGGTCGATGTCGTCGCCCGTGAAGGCGACCGAGAACGGGACCGGCGCCTCGAACACGGCGACCTGGACTGCCGGCGTCACCGCCGGGGAAGGCTCCTCGCTGGCCGGCACGCTGCCGTCGGCGGCCGGCGCCACACCGGTCTGGATCACGAGCGAGGATTCCGGCAGGGCGCCGACCGCGACATCGAGGACGACGCCTGCGGAGACGTCGAGGTTGTCGGCGTAGAACTGCTGGGCGTTCTCGATCGCCGTGAACGACAGTGTCGACACGGTCATCGCCCCGTTGCCGTACGAGCACGACTTCGTCCAGAAGCCAGGCAGGCTGACGTCGGCGCTGCCGTCCAGATCGGTGACGTCGACGTCGATGCCGGCCGCCTCCGCCGCTGCCGCTGCGTCCAGCTCCTCGCACTCGGCGGGCTCGGGAGCGTCGGCGAACGGGTCGGGCTGGACATATCCGCAGTTGTCGGTCGCCCACTGCAAGACGACCGGATAGGCCTCGGCAGTCGCCTCGGTCTCCGTCGACTCGAGGGCGGCGCCGACCGCGTCGGAGTCGCTCAGATCGACGCCGTCGAGCGCGGTCACGATGTCTTCGGCGCTCGCCGCGAGGGTGGCGACCTCAGCGGCGATCTCCTCGGGAGCGGCAGCCGCCGCCGCTGCGGCGGCCTCGGTGATCTCGGCGAACGTCGCTTCCATCGCCGCCGGGTCCCCGCTCGTCAAGCCGACCACGAGCGCCATCTGATTGTCGAACAGCGCGCCGATCTCGGCGCACCCGGCAGGGCCGCTGGTCGTGGATCCCGTCGGTGGTTCCGTGGGCGGTGTGCTGGCGGCGACGGATGCTCCGAAGGCGACGACGACGATGGTGGCGGCGCCGAGGGACGCGAGCGAGCGTGTGAGATGGGCAGTCATGGACGGCGAGTATCACACAGGACGACCGATGGGTGTTTAGGGGACGGAACGGTCCCCTGAACACCCATCGGTTGGATTTCAGCCGACGTCGGTGAGCAGCAGGTCGTCGTAGGTCTCCCGGCGGACCACGACTCGAGCCGCGCCGCCTTCGACGAAGACGATGGCCGGTCGAGGCACCTTGTTGTAGTTGGAGCCCATCGAGTGCCCGTAGGCGCCGGTGACCGGGACGGCCAGCACGTCGCCGACGGCGATGTCCGTGGGCACGTCGGCTTCGAGGATCAGGATGTCGCCCGACTCACAGTGCTTGCCGACGAGGCGAGCGCGAACGGGACGATCGGCGAGCGGGCTGCGCGGCAGCATCGCCTCATAGCCGCTCCCGTAGAGCACCGGCCGCGGGTTGTCGCTCATCCCACCGTCGACGGCGATGTAGGTGCGCACGCCTGGAATCCGCTTGATCGTGCCGACCGTGTACAGCGTGACGGCCGCCCCGGCGACGAGGGCGCGGCCTGGCTCGACGCTGACCTCGCCGGTGACTCCTGCCGACCGGCAGGAGTCGAGCACCGCGGCTGCCCAGTCGCTGATCGACGGGGCGGACTCGCCGGCAACGTAGGCGACGCCGAGCCCGCCGCCGAGGACCAGCTCCGGAAGGCCGAACGGGGCGGCGAAGGAGGCCATCACGGAAGCGGCCTTGGCGAAGCTGTCGGAGACGAAGACGTTCGAGCCGATGTGGCAGTGGAACCCGACGAGATTCACCGAGGACGATCGTTGCGCCCGGCGGGCCGCCCGCTCGGCGTCGCCGTTGGCGAGGTTGAACCCGAACTTGGAGTCGTTCTGCCCGGTGGCGATGTAGGTGTGCGTGTGGGCATGCACACCCGGGGTGACGCGCAACAGCACGTCGGGAACAGCGAGCCCGTCACGATGCAGCGAATCGAGACGATCGAGCTCGTCGAAGCTGTCCACGACGATGCGCCGCACACGGGCGGTGATCGCCTGACGAAGCTCGTCGACGCTCTTGTTGTTGCCATGCATGATGCACGACGCGGCGGGGACGCCGGCGTCGAGCACGACGTGCAGTTCGCCACCGCTGGCGACGTCGAACAGCAGGCCTGCTTCGTGCGCCACCTTGACGAGCGCGCGACACAGGAACGCCTTGGTGGCGTAGATCACCCTGCCAGGCCCGAAGGCGGCGACCGCCTCACGGGCTCTCGTGCGGATGTGCTCGACGTCGTAGACGAACAGCGGGGTGCCGAACTGCGCCGCCAGCTCGACCAGCGAGCAGCCGCCGACGGACAACGAGCCGTCCGCTTCGACGATCGCCGAGTCGGGCAGCAACCGGAACTCGATCGGCGCCATGAGCCAGCGAATCTACGGGCGCACGCCGGGCCGCGAAACCCGTTTGTATCACGGGACTGGTCCAGGGCATCATGATCGGTGCCTGAGACGAGCAGACGAAAGGAGGCACCAACATGTTGAAGACTGAAGCGCCGAAGCACGCGTTGAACGATCTCCGTGCGGTGCCCTTCGCCTGCACCGCGTGGCGCTCGCTCGGCGCTCGCCGCCGCGGCGGCCTCACTGCAGCTGACGGCTGACGCTTCGGCTCACGACTGCGCCGCAAACGGCGCTGTCCTCCGTTCCGCCCTGGCCAAACGGCCGGGTTCTCCGCGCGACCTCGCGCCCCCAACCAGCAACGACCAAGAAGGAATCCCATGGACCACCTCCATCCCCACCTGGCTCACGAATTCGTCAACCATCGAATGGACGAGATGCGTAAGTCAGCCGACGAGCACCGCAGGCGCCGCCAGGTGTCTCGACGAGAACGACAACGACAGCGCCGCTAGCCGGCGCTCCAACCTCGAAGGAACCCGATCATGCACCCGACAATTGCTTGTGACCTGGCCTTCCTCCACGTCCATGCGCGCATCGAAGGGATGCGCAGGGCGGCGGGGGAAACCCGCATGCGGTACCAGGTCTACCACCGACCGTCGCGCCAGGGACGGCGTTAGCCCGACGCCCCCGAGCAGATCACATCTGCTCGGGGGCGTCGATGCCGAGCAGTCCGAGGCCGTGGGCGAGCGTGCGCGCCGTCACGTCGCTGAGCGCCAAGCGGCTGATGCGCAACTCGTCGCTCGGCGCCTTGAGCACCGGACAGTGCTCGTAGAAGACCGTGAAGTCGGTCGCCAACTCGTAGAGGTACGTACACAGGCGGTGCGGGCTGTAGCGGGCGGCCGCCTCGCGCAGCGCCGCCTCGTACCCGAGGAGCCGCATCACAAGCGCTCGCTCCTGCGGTTCGTCGACCACCATCGCCGCCCCTCGAGCGCTCTCGCGATCGATCCCGGCACGGCGGAACAGCGAACAGATCCGCGTGTGGGCGTACTGCAGATATGGCGCCGTGTTGCCGTCGAACGACAGCATGCGATCCCAGTCGAAGGTGTAGTCGCGCACCCGATCGGTGGAGAGATCGGCGTACTTCAGCGCCCCCACGCCAACGGCGTGTCCGATCGCTCGGCGGAGCTCGGCCGGGAGGTCCGGATTCTTCTCGGCCACGACGGCAACCCCTCGTTCGATCGCCTCGTCGACGACGTCGTGGAGGGCCACCGGATCGCCGCTGCGGCTCCGCAGCATCTTGCCGTCGGTCCCGAGCACGTTCCCGAACGGCACGTGCACCGCCTCGGCCGGCGGCTGCAACCACCCGGCCATCGCGCTGACGGCGAACACCATCTGGAAGTAGTGGGCCTGCGGTGCGCCGACGACGTAGACGAGGACCTCGGCCTTGACCCGCTCGAGGCGGTCGACGACGCATGCCAGGTCACTGGTGGCGTAGGTGAACGCCCCGGCGCTACTGCGCACGATGAGCGGCAAGGGATCGCCGTCGCGGTTGGTGAAGTCGGGCGGGAACACGACGAGCGCTCCGTCGGACTCGGTCAACAATCCGGCTGCGTCGAGGCGCTCGATCACCGTCGGCATGAGGTCCTCGTAGAAGCTCTCCCCCACCACGTCGTCGACCGTGAGCAGCACGCCGAGCTTGGCGTAGTCGTCCTGCCACTGCGCTTCGCTGAGCTCGACGAGTCGTTGCCACACGGCGATCGTGTCGGGTTCGCGGCGCTGCAAGGCGACGACGCGCGCCCGCGCCCGTTCGGCAAAGTCGGGGTCGTCGGCGAACCGCGTCGTCGCCAGCTTGTACAACTCGCCGGTCTGGTCGAGATCGAGGTTGCCATCCGCCGCCGCGCCGACCTCCACGAGCTGCTCGATGAGCAAGCCGAACGGCCGTCCCCAGTCGCCGATGTGGTTCTCGCGGACGACGTCGTGGCCGAGGAAGCCGAGCATCCGAACCAACGCATCACCGATCACCGTGCTGCGCAGGTGTCCGATGTGCATCTCCTTGGCGACGTTCGGTGCCGAGTAGTCCACGAGGTAGCGCCGGCCGACGTCGGCGGCGATGCCGAGGCGGTCGTCGGTGGACACGTCACCGAGCATCGACGTGAGCAGTGACGCATCCACCGTCAGGTTGATGAAGCCGGGGCCGGCGATCTCCGGGGCTGCGATGCCGTCGAGGTCGGCGGCGGCGACAACGTCGGCGGCCACCTCTCGGGGGCTCCGGCCGAGCCGCTTGGCGAGCGCCAGCGCGCCGTTCGCTTGAGCGTCGGCGCGGTCCGACGGCCGAACGACGGGATCGACCCCCGATTCACCGGCAACCACCGCGAACGCCTCCGCCAATCGGTCGGTCAGCACTGCGAGGAGGTCGGCCATGGGAGGACCATTGTGGCGTGGTGATCGACGTCTCACGAACCGGCGAACTGCTGTCCGCCCTCTGCTACGTTGCCCGGCCATCGGGCACACGTCGATCGCACCACTGCTGCCGACCTCACTCGTCGGCTCCTACGCTCAACCGGATTGGCTCATCGACCGCGCCAAGCTGGCGGGCCGCTTCCCACCTCGGGTGCGCGCCACCGAGCTCTGGCGAGTGGCCCCGGAATGGCTCGAACAAGCTCAGGATGACGCCACCATCCTGGCGATCGTCGACCAGGAACGCGCCGGCCTCGACATCATCACCGACGGGGAGATGCGCCGGGAGAGCTACTCGAATCGATTCGCCACGGCCCTCGAAGGGGTCGACGTCGACAACCCCGGGACGGCCCTCGACCGCAGCGGCCATCCCAACCCGGTGCCGCGCATCGTCGGCAAGGTCCGCCGCAAGCACGCCGTGCAGGTTCGTGACCTGGAGTTCCTGCTGGCGCACACCGACCGCACGGTGAAGATCACCGTGCCTGGACCATTCACCATGTCGCAGCAGGCTCAGAACGATCACTACGACAACGAAACCGAGCTGGCCCTCGACTACGCCGCGGCGGTGAACGAGGAGATCCTCGACCTGTTCGCGGCAGGCGCCGACATCGTGCAGATCGACGAGCCGTACCTGCAGGCGCGCCCCGACAAGGCCCGCGAGTTCGGGCTGACGGCACTGGCGCGGGCGGTCGACGGCGTCACCGGGACCACCGTCGTGCACCTCTGCTTCGGCTACGCGGCGATCATCCACGAGCGCCCTGCCGGATACTCGTTCCTCCCCGAGCTGGCCGCCGCCGACGTCGATCAGATCTCGATCGAGACGGCCCAGTCGAACCTCGACACGGCCGTGCTCGAGTCGCTTCCCGGCAAGACGATCCTCGTCGGGGTGCTCGACCTCAGCGACAACACCGTCGAGACGGCCGAGGTCGTCGCCCAACGCATCCGCCGGGCGCTCCCTCACGTGCCGGCTGAACGGATCGTCGTGGCACCCGACTGCGGCATGAAGTACCTGCCCCGCGACGTCGCCTTCGGCAAGCTGCAAGCGATGGCTGCCGGCGCCGCGCTGGTCCGCGCCGAGGTGGCGTCGGCGCCGTAGCGATCGGACGACTCGGTGGTCGACGAGTGGCGGGACTTCGGTCTCCGGACGATGCCGTCGATGTCGGCTCGCGTGCAGGTCGACGACCCGCCACCGCCGATCCGCGACATCGTCGACGAACGCGCAGCCGAGCTGCAGCGCCCGTTCAGCGGTGTCACCACCGACGGCGTCGTGCGCACCGGCCTGCGCTCGCTCGGCGGTCCGCCCGTCAGCACCCGACCGATCCTCGACGCGACGCTCTCCTTCCTCGAAGCGCTGACCCCCGAACAACGGACCCGCTGTTCGTGGCCGATGGACGCCGCCGAGTGGCGAATGTGGATCAACGTCCACATGAACCACTTCCGTCATGGCCTGCTGCTCGAGGACCTCGCCCCGCCCGTGCGTCAGCTGGCCCTCGGGATCCTGCGGGCGACGCTGTCGGCGCGTGGCTACCACCAGGCCCGCTCGATCATGCGACTGAATGAGCTGCTCGCAGAGTTGACCGGTGACCACGAGGCGTTCGGCGAGTGGCCGTACTTCCTGTCGATCTTCGGGACACCGAGCGGCGACGAGCCGTGGGGCTGGCAGATCGACGGCCACCACCTGTGCGTGAACACCGTCGTGTTCGACGGTCGGATCGTGATGACCCCGGCGTTCATGGGTGCCGAGCCCCGACGCGTTGCCCACGGCGCGCTCGCCGGGACCTCGCTGTTCGATCCCGAGGAGCAACTCGGCCTCGACCTGATCCGCTCGTTCGACTCCGCCCAGCGGAATCGGGCGACCATCTACCCGTCGATCCATCCCGACGACATCCCCACCCACCTGCAGAACCTGTTCGACGGTCGCATGCAGGCCGGGGCGTTCCACGACAACCTCGTTGCTCCGTATCAAGGGGTCGCCGGTCTCGACCTGAGCGATGCCCAGCGCCGCCTGCTGCTCGACCTCGTCGGCACGTACGTGGGATGGGCCGGCGACGAGCACGCCGCGGCGAAGCTGAGCGAGGTTGCGTCGCACCTCGACGAGACGTGGTTCTCGTGGTACGGCGGAACGAGCGACGACTCGCCGTTCTACTACCGGGTGCACAGTCCGGTCGTGCTCGTCGAGTTCGATCATCACCCCGGGGTCGTGTTCGACAACGACGCGCCGTCCCGCCTCCACGTGCACACCGTCGTCCGCACGCCGCACGGCGGCGACTACGGCGCCGATCTCCTGGCTCAGCACCACGAGCGGTTCGACCACCGCCACGGGGATCACCGAGCGTCGCACTGATCGGCGCCGCCAAGCGCGCTCAGGATTCCGGTATCGGATACTCGTCGGCGTTGCGCACCCACCCGGGGCGCTGCGAGAAGTCGAGGCGCGGCGGTGCGAACACGTCGATCAGCCAGTGGTGCATCTCACCGACGGCTTGGCTCGTGTGGATCAGCGGCGGGGGGATCACCACGACTGCTGGGGCGACGCAGTGGCGATGCTCGTCATCGCGCCACGCTGTCGAATCCGCCGTCCAGGCGACCCGCAAGTGATGCACGTAGTCACCGTGGATCTGCAGCGAGACCTGTTCGAAGTCGTCGTGGTGGTGCGGGGACAGCTTCGTCGGATCACGCGGCCGGTCGTCCTCGGCGAGCACGTTGACCATCACCGTCGAAGATCGGAAGATGCGACCGAATCGCCCTTCCTCGATCGGATGCTCGGAGAGTCGGTACACCCTCACTCGTCCCCCTGCCGGCGGATCCGGCCAGGCGATGAACTCGGCGACGTTGCCGTCGGGCTCGGAGTACTCGTCGGAGTTCGAGCAGCGAGCTGCCAGCGTCGGTGCGGTGCACGACGCGACCAGGCGAACGATCGTGCCGCCGCCGAGCACGCGAACCGTCGAGGGTCCCGGCGGGACGATCACCACCGCCGGTTCGCGGACGACCTCGTCGCCTGACGAGTGCTCGACGCTGACTTCGGCACCGTCGAGCACGAGCATCGTCGACTCCCCCTCGACTCCCTCGACGACGAGATCGTCACCAGGTTGCGCCTCCGTGTAGGCGACGACCAATGACTGGCTACGAGTCCACCACGTCAGGCTCCCGTGGGTGTGAACCTCGTCGGCCGCCGAGTTGCCGAGCTCTCGACAAGACACCTCACGCGGCACTCCCGTCGCCGGCCCGGCGTTGACAAGCTGGGTGCGCAGGTCGCTCGGATCGTAGGGCACTCCGCCATCGTGCCACCTGGCGCACCTTCCCGTCGCGTGCGATCAGCTGGCGACGTAGTCCGCGAGGTGCTCGCCGGTGAGCGTTGAGCGAGCGGCGACGAGGTCGGCGGGTGGGCCCTCGAAGACGACCCGGCCGCCGTCGTGGCCGGCGCCGGGGCCGAGGTCGATGATCCAGTCGGCGTGGGCCATCACCGCTTGATGGTGCTCGATGACGATGACCGACTTGCCCGAGTCGACGAGCCGGTCGAGCAGGCCGAGCAGGTTCTCGACGTCGGCGAGGTGCAGGCCGCTGGTCGGTTCGTCAAGGACGTAGACGTCGCCCTTCTCGGCCATCTGGGTGGCCAACTTGACCCGCTGCCGCTCACCGCCCGACAGCGTCGTGAGCGGCTGGCCGAGACGCAGGTAGCCGAGCCCGACGTCGGCGAGCCGGTCGAGGATCTTGTGGGCGGCCGGCGTGCGTGCCTCGCCGTCGTCGAAGAACCGCTCGGCCTCGGCAACCGACATGGCGAGCACATCGGCGATGTTCTGGCCGCCCAGCGTGTAGTCAAGGACCGACGCTTGGAACCGCTTGCCCTCGCACTCCTCGCACGTCGACTCGACGGTGGCCATCACGCCGAGGTCGGTGTAGATGACGCCGGCCCCGTTGCAGGTGGGGCAGGCGCCCTCGGAGTTCGAGCTGAACAGCGCCGGCTTGACCCCGTTGGCCTTGGCGAACGCCTTGCGGATCGGATCGAGCAGCCCGGTGTAGGTCGCCGGGTTGCTCCGGCGCGAACCGCGGATCGCGCCCTGATCGATCACCACCACACCATCGCGCCCGGCGACCGAGCCCTGGATCAGCGAGCTCTTGCCGGAACCGGCGACGCCGGTGACCACGCACAGCACGCCGAGCGGGATGTCGACGTCGACCTTCTGGAGGTTGTTCGCGGAGGCGCCGCGGATCTCCATGGCGCCGGTCGAGGAACGCACCGAGTCCTTGAGCTTCGCCCGGTCGTCGAGGTGGCGGCCGGTCATCGTGTCGCTCGCCCGCAGGTCCTCGACGGTGCCCTCGAAACAGACCGCGCCGCCCTGCGTGCCGGCACCGGGGCCGAGGTCGACGGCGTGGTCGGCGATCGCGATGGTCTCGGGCTTGTGCTCCACCACGAGCACGGTGTTGCCCTTGTCCCGCAACTGCAGCAGGAGGTCGTTCATCCGCTCGATGTCGTGGGGATGAAGGCCGACCGTCGGCTCGTCGAACACGTACGTGACATCGGTGAGCGACGACCCGAGGTGGCGGATCATCTTCGTGCGCTGCGCCTCACCGCCGGACAGCGTGCCCGACGGCCGGTCCAGCGACAGGTAGCCCAAACCGATCTCGGCGAACGAGTCGAGGAGATGCTGCAACCCGCTGAGCAGCGGAGCCACCGACGGTTCGTCGAGGCCGCGGACCCAGTCGGCCAGGTCGCTGATCTGCATCGAGCAGACATCGGCGATGTTCTTCCCGTCGATCTTCGACGAGCGGGCCTCCTTGCTGAGCCGGGTGCCGTCGCACTCGGGGCAGGTCGTGAACGTCACCGCCCGCTCGACGAACGCCCGGATGTGCGGCTGCATCGCATCGACGTCCTTGGACAGGAACGACCTCTGGATCTGTGGGATGAGACCCGAATACGTCAGGTTGATCCCCTCGACCTTGATCTTCGTCGGCTCCTTGTAGAGCAGGTCGTGCAGCTCCCGCTTGGTGTACGAACGGATCGGCTTGTCCGGGTCGAAGAACCCGCAGCCGCGGTAGATGCGTCCGTACCAGCCATCCATGCTGTACCCGGGGATCGTCAGGGCCCCCTCGTTGAGCGACTTGTCGTCGTCGTACAGCGCGGTCAGATCGAAGTCGGTGACCGAGCCCATCCCCTCGCAGCGCGGACACATGCCGCCGAGGCGGGTGAACGTCGCCCGTTCAGTCCTCGTCTTGCCAGCGCCGCGCTCGACGGTGATCGCCCCGCTGGCCTTCACCGACGGGACGTTGAACGAGTAGGCGTTCGGCGAGCCGATGTGCGGCTGCCCGAGCCGGCTGAACAGGATGCGCAACATCGCGTTGGCGTCGGTGGCGGTGCCGACGGTGGAGCGCGGGTTCGAGCCCATCCGCTCCTGGTCGACGATGATCGCCGTCGTCAGACCTTCCAGCAGGTCGACGTCTGGCCGGGCCAGCGTCGGCATGAAGCCCTGCACGAAAGCGCTGTAGGTCTCGTTGATCAACCGCTGCGACTCGGCGGCGATGGTGCCGAAGACGAGCGAGCTCTTACCCGAGCCCGAAACCCCGGTGAACACCGTCAGGCGGCGTTTGGGGATCTCGATGCTGACGTCTTTGAGGTTGTTGACGCGTGCGCCGTGCACGCGGATCAGGTCGTGACGATCGGCAGCGGGCGGCGCAGACGATCGCGTCAACTCGCCGATGCCCCTCACGCCTGGGCGATGCGCACGAGGTTGCCCGACGGGTCGCGGAACGCGCAGTCGCGCGCTCCCCAGGGCTGGGTCGCCGGCTCCTGGAGGACCTCGGCGCCCGATGCCCGGACCTTCTCGAACGTGGCGTCGAGGTCGTCGGCGCGGAAGATCGCGGCCTGCAGCGACCCTTGCGCCACGAGGGCCTGGAGGGCGTCGCCCTCGGCCTGCGAGCGGCCGCCGTGCGGCTGGGACAGGACGATGTCGACGGCCTGCCCCGGGGCACCGACGGTGACCCAGCGGAAGCCCTCGGACGAAACGTCGGCGCGGACCTCGAGGCCCAGCGCGTCGCGGTAGAAACCGAGCGCCTCGTCGGGGTCGTTGACGGGGATGAACATGGTGGAGATGGAAACTGTCATGAGACGACCGTACGGGCGTCGACCCGTCGCTTGCTTCTCCGATCCTGCTCGGTGCCGGCGGCACGCGTCGCCTTGATCGTGGTGCGCCGCGGCCGAGTCGCGACCTTGCTCACGCACGCGGGCACGATCTCCATCCCGCGATGGTCACGCCTGCGGTACTCCGATGGCATCACGCCGACGATCTCCGTGAAGCGCGAACTGAACGAGCCGAGCGACGTACAACCGACCGCGAAGCAAGTGTCGGTGACCGACTTCCCTTGACGCAACAGGGCCTTGGCCCGTTCGATGCGCCGGGTCATGAGGTAGGAGTACGGCGTCTCGCCGTAGGCCGCCCGGAACTTGCGCGAGAAGTGGGCCGGCGACATCAGCGCAGTGCGCGCCATCGCGGGGACGTCGAGGGGCTGGGCGTAGTCGCGGTCCATCAGGTCGCGCGCCCGGCGAAGGTAGACGAGATCGGCGATCTCCTCGGGCGTCACCCCGGCGACGGTACCCGACCGATCAGAAGCTCACCGATGGGTGTTTAGGGGACCGAACCGTCCCCTGAGCACCCATCGGTCGATGAGCGCTCGATGGTCCTGTCGGCCGCCTCCTTGCTGATTCGAGAAATACATCAATTTGACTTGATCTATTTCTCATGGCGGGGTACGGTTGACCCTGTGCAGTCGAACGTCGTCGACCACCCGGCCATCGGCGACCCACCGGTGTTCCTGCGCCTGGCGTCACACCCGTTGCGGTGGCGGCTGTTGGGCGAACTGATGCGGAGCGATCGGGCCGTGTGGGAGTTGATGACGCTGGTCGACGAGCCGCAGAGCTTGGTGTCATACCACCTGCGGCTGCTACGAGATGGTGGGCTCGTGACGGCGCGTCGTAGTTCGGCGGACGGCCGCGACACCTACTACGCGATCGACCTCACCGCCTGCCGAGAGGCGCTACGAGCGGCGGGGAGCGCTCTGCATCCCGCGCTGCGGCTGACACCCGAGCCGCTGGCCCCACGACGGGGCCGGCGTTCGCATCGCCGGCAGCGAGTCCTGTTCTTGTGCACCGGGAACAGCGCGCGTTCCCAGGTCGCCGAGGCGCTGCTCGTCCACCTGTCTGGCGGGGCGATCGAGGCCGCCAGCGCCGGTAGCCATCCGAAGCCACTGCATCCCAATGCCGTCCGCGTTCTCCAGAAGCGTGGCATCGACATCAGTGCGAACCGCACCAAGCACCTCGGCGAGTTCATCTCCGAGCGGTTCGACATCGTGATCACGCTGTGCGACCGCGTTCGAGAGGTCTGCCCCGAGTTCCCGTCGGCCCCTGAGCGCGTGCATTGGAGCGTGCCCGACCCGGCGCTTGGCGGTCGGTCCAAACGCGCCTCGTACCCGGCGTTCGAACGCACCGCTGCCGAGCTCGAGACACGCATCAACTTCCAGCTCCACGTCTTGGCCCAACCAGCAACGACAGGAAGGTCCACGCATGCCCAACGATGAGATCATCAATGTTCGATACATGGTCGATGACGTCGAGGAGTCGATCACCTTCTACACGAAGCTGCTCGACTTCGAGCTGTTGACCAGCGCCTTGCCCGCCTTCGCCGATGTCAAACGCGGCAACCTCCGGCTGCTGCTCTCCGGGCCGAAAAGCTCAGCGGGGCGTGCGATGCCCGACGGTGCGAAGCCTGGACCGGGGGGATGGAACCGTCTCCACTTCATCGTCGACGACATCGACGCCGCGGTCGAACGGCTCAGGGAGGCCGGTGCGGCGTTCCGCAACGATGTCGTGGAGGGACCCGGCGGCAAGCAGATCCTGCTGGAGGACCCGTCCGGCAACGTCGTCGAGCTGTTTCAACCAGCGAGTCGCTGAACTCGAGACAGCTGGGCCCGAGCACGATCATCGAAGTCCTGGCGACGCCGATGAACGCAGCGGCGAATCGCTCGCCCGACGTCGTGGCCGACGCCGGAGCGCTCCAACGACGCCTCGGCGTGAGCGACGCCGTGGTCATCGGTGCGGGGTCGATGATCGGCGCCGGTGTGTTCGCCGCCTGGGCACCTGCTGCAGGCGCGGCGGGTAGCGGGTTGCTGATCGGTCTGGGAATCGCGGCGCTCGTCGCCTTCTGCAATGCCGCTTCGTCGGCCCAGCTCGCCGCCGTGCACCCCGAGTCGGGTGGCACCTACGTGTACGGTCGCCGGCAGCTCGGCGACGGCTGGGGTCATCTCGCCGGATGGGGCTTCGTCGTCGGCAAGGTCGCGTCGTGTGCGGCGATGGCGATGACCGTCGGCGCCTACCTGTGGCCCGAGCGTGAACGAGCGGTGGCGGTCGCCGCCGTCGTCGCAATCACCGTGGTCAACGTCGGTGGACTCAACCGGACCGTTGCCGTGACTCGGATCCTGCTCGTCGTGTCGCTCACCGTGCTCGCCGCCGTCGTGGTGGCCGGCTGGTCGAGTCCTGACGCTGACCTCGGACGCCTCACCCCAGTCGAGGGCGGACCGCTCGGCATCGTGCGGTCTGCCGGGTTCTTGTTCTTCGCCTTTGCCGGATACGCCAGGATCGCCACCCTCGGCGAAGAGGTCCGCGAACCCGGGACCACGATCCCCAAGGCGATCCCCCGCGCCCTGCTCGTCGTCCTCGCCGTCTACGCCGCCGTCGGGGTCACCGCCTTGGCCACCGTCGACTCCGCGCTGCTCGCCGGCAGCGACGCACCCCTGCGACTCGTCGCCAGCGCCGGACCTATCGATGCGGGTGGGATCGTGCGCTTTGGCGCCGGCGTCGCCGCGCTCGGCGCCCTGTTGAATCTGATCCCAGGAGTGTCACGCACCGCCCTGGCAATGGCCCGCCAGCGCGAACTTCCTGGATGGCTCGCCCACATCGAGCCGCAGCGCTCGCTTCCGGTCCGTGCCGAGCTGTGCGTCGCCGCCGTCGTCGTCACCATCGTTGCCGTCGTCGATCTCCGCAATGCGATCGCCATCTCCGGCGTCGCCGTGCTCACCTACTACGCGGTCACCAACGCCGCCGCCCTAACCCTGACGAGCGAACAACGACGTTGGTCGCCCACGATTTCCGTCGTGGGCCTCATCGGCTGCGTCGCGCTGATCGCGTCGCTGCCGCCGACGGCAATCGTTGCCGGGACCGCCACGCTCGTGGTCGGCGTGGTCGTCCGGGCGATCACGACGCGTTGACCACACGGACTTGGCCGCCGAACGAAGCCCGAGTGCAGGTTCGGCTGTCCGGGATGTCTCGCGACATCGCCGTTCCAGAACTCACGAACCGTGTTGACGGCACCAGCAGCGCTTCCAGGCAGCCCGCACAGGTGGGCGACCAGCCACGCTCACAGGCCGAGGACGGTGCTGCGCACCTCGGCGCTGCCCCGCAAGGTCTCGGCGGAGCCCGAGGCGACGATGCGGCCCTCGACGAGAACATACGCCCTGGAGGACACGGCGAGCGCCCGATCCACCTCCTGCTCCACGAGGAGCACGCTCACCCCGGCAGACGTGATCGACTCGACGACCTCGAACACCTCGTCGACCACGACCGGGGCGAGGCCTAGCGATGGTTCGTCCATGACCAGGAGCTGAGGGCGGGACATCAGCGCCCTGCCGATAGCAAGCATCTGCTGCTCGCCGCCGCTGAGCCTGCCGGCTAGCTGCGTCGAGCGCTCGCGTAGCCGTGGGAAGAGGGCGTACACGCGCTCGATCTCGTCGCGGTGGAACGCGCGGGCGTCCCTGCGGTAGGCGCCGAGGCACAGGTTGTCGAAGACGGACATGTGGGCAAAGACCCGTCGCCCCTCCGGTACTGTCGCCACGCCACACGCGCAGACGGCGTGCGCCGGCAACGCCGTCACGTCGACGCCCTTGACGAAGATGGCGCCGCGCCGTTGCCGATGGATCCCAGTGATCGTGTTGGCGAGCGTCGTCTTGCCCGCCCCGTTGGGCCCGACGATGCTCACCGTCTCGGCGCTACCGACGTCGAGATCGATCTCCCACAGCGCCTGGGCATCACCGTAGAAGGCGTCGAGGCCGCGGACCTCAAGCATCGGCCTGCTTGCCCAGGTAGGCGCTCACCACGGCCGGCTCGCGCATCACGGTCTGCGGGGTGCCATCGGCGAGGAGCCGTCCGCGGTCGAGCACGACGACCCTCGTGGCCAATTGGTTGACGACACGCAGGAGGTGCTCGACGATCACGATCGTGATACCGGACCGGTGGATGCGCCGAACCACCTCGACGGCGCTGTCGATCTCGGCAGGGTTGAGCCCGGCCAGCGCCTCGTCGAGGAGCAGCACCTTCGGGCTCGAGGCGATCGCCCGGGCCATCTCCAGCAGCTGGCGCTCGTGCAGGTTCGTCTCGTCGGGGAAGGCGTCAGCGAGATGGGCGAGGCCGACGAAGTCGAGGTGCTCCTGGGCGTCCGCTCTGGCCCCCCCGATCGGCCGCGGGGCGCGCCCGAACATGATCGCCATCGCCACGTTGTCGCGCACCGTCATCGACGGGAACGGTCGGGGGATCTGGTAGGTCCGCGCCACGCCGGCGTGGGCCACGCGATGCGGCGGCAGCCCGGCGATGTCGTAGCCGGCGATGCGGATCACGCCGTGCGTCGGGCGCAGCGTCCGTGACAGCAGGTTGACGAGCGTCGTCTTGCCCGACCCGTTGGGGCCGACGAGCCCGACGAGGTCACCGGCGGAGATCGTCAACGTCAGGCCGTCGAGCGCCCGCACACCACCGAAGTACCGCGACAGGTCGGCGCACTCGACGATCGCCGCGGCACCGGGACTCGGGTCGCCGCCCGGATCGATCGCCACCAGTGACTCGACCGGACCTGCCGGCTCGGCCGGTTGCGACGGCAGTAACGGCGCAGCCAGCCGGGCAGCCTGGCGCTGCCCGCCAGGCCACAGCGCCACGATGGCGGCGCCGACCATCCCGGCGCCGATCCAGTCGAGCAGCTCATCCGCCCCGCCGATGACACGCGACCCGACGGCGAGGATGACGAAGGCGACGAGCGCCGGGACCGGCCGCGCCTTCAGCCGTGCCTGCAGTCCCTCGGGGGCAGCGACGACAACGAAGCTGAGGATCGCCCCGAAGATGATCATCCGCCAGCCCTCCAAGCCGGCGACGGTCAGGCGGTCCTGGAGCAGGACGATGAACGTCGCCCCGATCACCGGACCGAGCCAGTGGGTTCGGCCGCCGAGCACGCTCATCACGATCACGAACACCGGGATCGTCAGCCCGAACACCGCCTCGACGGTGACGAAGCCGATCTGCTGGGCGTAGGCCGCACCGGACATCGACCCGATCAGACCGCTGGCGGCGATGGCGAGCATCTTGTAGCGGAACGTCGGGACGCCGAGCCCCTCGCCGATGTCCTCGGCGTCCCTGACCGCCGCCAGCGCCCAGCCGAACCGGCTGTTCTGGATGGCGTAGGCGATGCCGACGGCCAGGGCGGCGATCGCCAGGTTCAACAAGTAGAGGAAGTCCTGGAAGTCGCCGAGTGCGCTGGGATAGCTCGGCGACGGGACGATGATGCCCTGGCCGCCGTCGATGCGGGTGCTCAGCCGCGCCACGGAGGCGAGGATGAACGGCACCGACAGCGTGAGCAGGGCGAAGATCTCGCCGCGGAACGACCGCAGTCGGAACGCCAGGGCGCCGATGGTCAGGGCGAGTGCCACGCCGAGCACGCCGGCGACCGGGATCGTGACGAAGTAAGCGACGTCGTGGCGACCGCTGAGCACCGCCGCGGTGTAGGCGCCGACGCCGACGAACGCCCCCTGACCGAAGCTGAAGTAGCCGGCGTAGCCGGAGAGCACGTTCCAGCTCGTCGCCTGCGCTGTCCAGAAGAAGATGCTGTAGAGGATGACGACGTAGAAGCCGGTCAGCCCGAGGCTCTCGCGCACGAACGGGAGGACGGCGAGGGCGGCGACCGCGGCGGCGATGCCGGCGAACCCCCGCTTCACCGCGCGTCACCAGTCGGCAGGAGCCCTTGGGGGCGGAACAGCAGGGCGAGGATGATCGCCGAGAACAGGGCGAGCGGCGCCGCCGCTGCCGACCACACGACCGAGACGACGCTCGACAACGTCCCGATCAGCACCCCGGCGAGCAACGTGCCGGCGACGTTGCCGATGCCGCCGAGGATGACGACGGCGAAGACGATGCCGAACCAGGCGAACGGCGTCGACGGCGTGATCGCATTGCTCAGCGCCCACAGCAGGCCGGCGACGGCGGCGCTGGCGCCAGCCAGGCCGGCGAGCAGCGCACCGAGCCGCCGGTGGTCGATGCCGAAGGCGGCGGCGACGGGACGGTCCTCGGCAAAGGCCCGCAGCGCCCGGCCGACGAACGTGCGCCGAAGCATGACCTGGATGGCGACCGTCAGGACGACGGCGGCAGCGAAGGCGAGCAGCGTCGGCACGGGGAACACGAAGTCGCCGATGCGCACCGATTGCGTGGCGTAGCGGTTGCGGTCTGCGGTGATCCGCCGGAAGTCCTCGCTCCAGATGTTGCTCGTCGCTTGGATCGTCATCACCAGCACGCCGAAGCTGACGAGCAGCGAGTTGAGCTCGCTGATCGCCAGCTTGTCGAACACCCAGTAGAGGAGTGCGCTGGCGACGAACAGCAGCGGGGCCGAGACGAGCAGCGTCAGCAGCGGGTCGAGCCCCCACGACGTCGTCGTCTGGTAGGTGAGGTAGGCGCCGAGGAGGATCAGCCCGAAATGCGCCAGGTTGATGATCTTGAGCATTCCCCACGTCAGCGACAGGCCGATCGCCATCAGCGCGTACAGCCCGCCGACGAGGATGCCGGACAAGGCCGCTTGTGCGGTCGTCATTCGACCCCCGCGTTACCGATGCGAGCGACGAGGCGCTAGCCCCGCCTGAGTGGCTGAACGCCAGAAAGGAGCGACCACAAGCGGCCTGCGTGGCCGGGGAACGCTGAGAATCGTGCTCAGCCCGCCGGCGGCCGCAGCTCGGCGGCAGCCCGCTCGGCCGGCCAGACCATCAGCCAGTCGCCGTCCTGGATCTGCTTGAGTCCTTCGTTGCTCGGCCAGAAGTTGTTGACCTCCGGGTCGAACTCGAGAGGCCCGCTGAACGTCGTCTCCGCGCCGTTCTCGTGCAGCGCGTCACAGATGGCCTGCTGGTCGATGCTGCCGGCAGCCTCGACGCCTTGGACGAGGATCTCCCAGGCGTTCCACGAAGCGGCCGCTTGCGTCTCGAACACGGTGTACGGCACACCCTCTTCCTCGGCCCGCGTCGAGAACTCGGCCACGATCTCGGCGACCTCTGGCGGGTACTGGTCGATCACCGCCTCGTTGGGCTCGAAGATCGAGACCGACATCAAACCCTCCGACAGCTCGCCGAGGCCGAGCGGCGGGCCGGGCGCCGGGAACAGGCTGAACATCATCGGTGGCTGGTAGTCGAGCTGCTCCATCGCTTCGATCAGGCCGACCGGGTCGACCCCGAGTCCGTTGTTGACGAGCAGATCGGGATCCTCGTCGCGGATCTGGGTGGCGATCGGCGCCCAGTCCGTCGTGCCCGGCGGGTACGGGAGGTCGACGACCTCGTAGCCGCGTTCCTCGGCGATCGTCAGCATCCCTGGATCACTGTCGTCGTCGGGAATGCCGCGGGTGATGAAGTCGGTCGAGCCGTTCTGGTTCGTCGCCACGACGATCTTGGTCGGCGGCTCCGGCAGGCTCTCGACGGCGTCGAGCAGCTGGTTCGGGACGTACTCGTTCGGCGTCGGGCCGATCGACCAGCCGGGGAACTGGCAGTCGTACGTCAGCAGTGGTGCGATCACCGCGGTGTGCTGCGGGATCGTGTACCCGTGGCGCTCTGCCACGGCGACCGCCGACAGGATGTTCGGCGTCGCGTAGGGCCCGATGATCAGGTCGACCTGGTCCTGGCTGATCAGGCGCTCGTACAGCGTCGTCACCTGCGCCTGGTCGGACTCGTCGTCGAGCACCGTCCACTCGACCGGCCGGCCGAGCAGTCCTCCGCTGGCGTTGAGCCGGTCGACGAAGAGCTCGCCGGCGATGCGGTGGATCACGCCGGTGGCGCCGAACGCGCCGGTCAGCGAGAGCGTCGATCCGACGGTGATCGGTTCACCGGACGGGGCGGCAGCCGACCCCTCCGTTGCCTCGGCATCGGAGGTGGGTGGTGGCGTCGTCCGCGGCGCCGATCCACCGAGCGGGGCGAACCCGAGCGCCAGGGCGGTGGCCGAGCTTGCGGCCAGCAGTCGTGTCCTCACGTGTGTCACCTTTCCTTGCGGAGAAGCGGTGTCAGCCACCGCGCACGTTCGGGTGTGCGCGTGGTGGCGATCGGTCGGTGCGAGTTCCCCCTGTAGCGCCCTCGGCTGGCACCCCTCCCCCCATGGTCTTGATCGACCGATGTCGTGTATCGACCGTGACGGGCGCAGCTCTTTGCGTCGAGTGTATGCTCGCGGCGCACACGAGTGCAATAGTGGTGGACACGTGGAGTTCCGACGTGTCAACGCTCGCTGCACATCGAGACCGCCCGTTGACGGGCCCTACGGACGGTGGGCGACCTACGGGTAGGAGGATCCGGTGAGCCAGGCGACAGTCCCGCCCCTGGGCAGTCGGATCCGCATCGAGCGACAGCGGCGAGGGCTGTCCGTTCGCGGGTTGGCCCGAGACATCGGCGTGTCGCCCAGCCTGATCTCCCAGATCGAGACGGACAAGAGCCAGCCGTCCGTGAGCACGCTCTACGCCATCACGACAGCACTCGACATCACGATCGAGTCACTGTTCGGCGAGTCGGACGGCTCGGCGACGGAACTCTCGCCGACCCAAGACGGTGCGGCGGTGCAGGAGTCCGCACCGCGGCCAATGGCCCGTACGCAGGAGATTCTCCCTGCTCCTGTCGATCGCTTACTCCGAAGCCCGGTCGTGCGGCCTGACGATCGGGAGTCGCTCACGCTCGACTCGGGAGTGATCTGGGAGCGACTCGGTCAGGTGCCGAACACGTACACCGACTTCCTGCTGATCACGTACCAGCCGGGCGGAACCTCATCGAGCTCGGGTGAGCTGATGCGTCATTCGGGCACCGAGTACGGCTACCTGCTGAAGGGGTCGCTCGTCCTCACGCTCGGGTTCGACGAGTACCGCCTCGGTCCCGGCGACGCCGTCAGCTTCGAGTCGACGACTCCGCACGGCTACCGCAATGACGGGCTCAAGCCGGCAGTCGGCGTGTGGTGGGTGCTCGAGCGCACGTAGCGACCGAGGGCGGTGCTCCCCGACTGTTCAACTACAGTGAACAAGCGAGACGTACCAGGTGAAGGGAGCCACATGGGGGACGGATCTGTTCTCGTGGTCGGTGGCACGGGTGGCATCGGCCGCGAAGTCGCCCGCCGGTATCACGAGCGAGGCCACGACGTGACCATCACCGGTCGCGAACCTGGAACGCACGAGTGCGGTCGCCGCTGAGCTCGGCGCTGACGTCGGCGCCTTGGCGTTCGACCTCGCCGAGCCCGAAACGATCGCCGAGGCGATCAGCGGGCTGGGTGCGGTGTCGCGGCTCGTCCTGTCATCGATCGCTCGGGACAACAACCCGATTCGCGACTACACGATCGCCGACGCGATCAACCTGACGACGATGAAGCTCGTCGGCTACACGACGACGGTGAATGCCCTCATCGGCCGCCTCTCGGAGGACAGCTCGGTCGTGCTGTTCGGCGGTCGAGCCAAGGATCGCCCGTACCCGGGTTCCACCACGGTGACGACCGTCAACGGCGGTGTGAGCAGCCTGATCCGAACCCTGGCCGTCGAGCTCGCCCCGGTGCGCTTCAACGCCATCCATCCTGGAATCGTCGGCGACAGCCCGTTCTGGGAGAACAAGCCACTCGACGCGGTCATCCAGCGAACCCCGACGGGCCGTCTCGTCACGATGGCCGAAGTTGTCGACGCCACCGAGTTCCTGCTGGAGAACCGAGGGGTGAACGGCGTCAACCTTGCGATTGACGGTGGCTGGATGCTGCTCTGACAGAGCTGGGCGTGAGCCGGGCGTCGCCGACCACTTGAGTCACCGCTGTGGTCACAAACTGAACCACATCCGTGACTGAAGCGGTGCTCGCCGCTGCCCAACAGCGCACTCCCATCGCTTGCGTCACCGGATTGGTCGGCGACTGACCACAACGGTGACTCAAATCTTTGGCAGCTTGAAGCCCGACTTGGCGATCACGAAGTCCCGAGATTCCACGGCGCGGCGGTGGACTGCTGGCCAGTCGACATGGAGCAGCCGACCGCCCTGTTTCATGAGGCGACCGGCGATCAGGACCGTGTCGACGTTGCCGGTGTCCATGCTCGTCACCACCGCAGTGGCCGGATCACCCAGCGGCGTCACGTTCATCCGATCCGTGCGCAGCATGATGATGTCCGCTCGCTTGCCTGGCGTCAGTGATCCGACCTTGGCATCGAGCCCGTTCGCTCTCGCACCCTCGATCGTGGCGTAGGCCAGGACGTCGCGAGCGGTGATCGGCGCGGCGCCCGCGGCGCGAGCGCGCTGCAGGGCGAGCACCGATCGCATCTGGTTGAACATGTCGCTCGGGACGTTCGTCTCCACGTCGACGCTGAGGCTGGGTTTCAAGCCGCGATCGAGGAACTTCTGGATGGGCGGCATGCCATGGCCCATCATCATCTCCACCGGGGCGGCCAATGACACGGTTCCGCCGGTATCGACGATCATCTGGATCTCGGTGTCGTTGAGCGTCGTGCAATGGATGTAGGTGGTGTCGGGGCCGAGCACCCCGGACCGCCCGAACTGTTCGAACTTGGCATCCAGGCCATAGGACCCGACGCCGACGTGGGTCGTGATTCGGGCACCGGCCTCTCGGGCCAGCTTCCAGTGGTCACGGGTGACCTCGAAATCGGTGAACTCCGGACCCGGTGCCGCCAGGGCGAGTGTGAGCATCTGGTCCTGGCTCGCGAAGTGCTCGGTGGCCGCCCGCATGAACCAGCTCGGCTGACGCTCCTCCCACTTGCCCCACCACGGGAACCCGTAGGCGAACACGGCTCGCATCCCGGAGTCCTCCAGCGCTTGGATGACCGCGTCCGTGTGCTCGGGCGAGCCTTGGATGTGCGACCAGTCCAGCAGGGTGGTGATTCCGGCGTCGATGGCCCCGAGCGCCGAGATCAGGTTTCCCAGGTAGGCATCCTCCGGCCGGAAGGTAGGAGCCAACTTGTGCAGGACGTGCGAGATGTAACCCGACCGCCCTTCCAAGGGCACGTCGGCGCCGAGGTTGCGGAGCAGGCCCTCCCAGATGTGGCGGTGGCTGTCGACGAACCCCGGCATCACGACCATTCCTGAAGCGTCGATGACCTCGGCCCCGTCCGCCTCGAGGCCTTGGCCGACGGCCACGATTCGATCACGATCGATCAGCACGTCGCAGCCGTTGACGTCCCCGATCTGGGGATCGAGGCTGAGGACGATCCCGTTCTTGATCAACCGGTACTCGGTTGGCACCACCGAGAAGTCGACTCCTGCTGCGTAGAACTTGGGCAGCTCGGCAACCTCGGCAACCCTGCTGCCGACGACGAGGCGACGCGCTCTGCGGAAGTTGCGCTTGACCAACTCCTTGAGATCGCCGACTTGGAAGAGGACGATTCCGACCAGCACCAGGAGGCCGATGATCATCGAGCCGTCGGTCGGCGACAGCTCGAGGAACGGGAGTGCGGTGATGACGAGGGCGAGCAGGACAGCCGCCACCGTGCTCCCGACGAAGGTCGCTCGGCCACCGGCCAGCGCCGCCCCGCCGAGGACCGCAGCGGTGATGCTGTTGAGCGCGAACGAACTACCGATCTGGGCGTTGCCGATCGGCGAGCGGGCCATGACGAAGAGCGAGGCGACGGCAGCAAGGCCGCCCGACAACAGGAGGGCGCGCACCCGAATCCAGTTGGTCCTGATCCCTCCGCGCTTTGCCGAGCGCTCGTCGAAACCGACAGCGCGCACCTCGAGACCCGAACCCGAGGCGTGCAGCCAGAGATCGAGCAGGCCGGCACCGACGACGATGACGATGAAGGCGACGGGGATCGGCCCGACGCTCGTCTTGAGAACGGACACCAGGTCATCGCTGATGATCCCCTGGGCGGTGGGTCGCATGGTCAGCGAGATCCCGTCGAGAATGCTGAGTGTTGCCAGGGTGGCGATGAGTGACGGGATCTTGAATCCCCTGATCAGCACGGCGTTGACGAGGCCAAGACCGAGACCGCAGGCGAGCACCGTCGCGATCCCGAAGAGGATCTCGACCGTCGAGGCGTCGCCGGCGATCACGAACGACCCGACGACGACGCCGAAGCTGATCATCGCCCCGACCGACAGGTCCAGGTAACCGACGAGGATCGCATGCGTCTGGGCGATGGCAGCCAGCGCGAGGGGCATCGCCAGGAGGAGAACCGTCGTGAGGTTGGCCCGGTTGATGAATCCGTCGAACCGAGTTTCGGTGTACCAGAGCAGCCCCGCGATCAGCAGCACCTGCAGGGCCACCGGCATCCACAGTCGGACCTTGACGATCTTGCGCCACTCGTTCTTGTCGCGGGCGTTGCGGGCCGCCTTGCGGGCGAGTTGTCTCGCCCGATCGACGGTCGAGGTGTGGATCGCGACCGTCACTGGTCCGCCGCGTCACTCGGACTCGAGCGCGAGGGCGACGTGGGCATCGCCACACCGAGCGGAGATCTGGCGGACTTCGACATCCCTGGGCCGCGAACGATGGCCTCGACGATGCGCACCTCGTCGAGCTCGTCTCCGGGGATCTCCTCGATGATCGTGCCTCGCGACATCACGAACACGCGGTTGCAGAGGCCGGAAAGCTCGATGGGGTCGCTCGACTTGACGAGCAGGGCGGCCCCGGCCGCGGCGCGGACATGGAGGGCGGTGTAGATGTCGAGGCGCGCGCCGACGTCGACACCCTGGGTGGGCTCGTACGCCAAGATCACCGACGGCGAGCTGAGAAACGATCGGGCGACGGAGACCTTCTGCTGGTTCCCGCCGGAGAGGAACTCGACTGGCTGGTCGAGCGAGGGGGTGCGGATCTCGAGCTGCTCGACGAGACCTCGCACCGCGTCGCGCTCGGCCCGCCGGCGCAGCAGCCCGAACCGGGTGAAACGCCGCAACGATTGAACGGTGGCGTTCACCCGCACGCCCAGGACGCCCATCAACGCCTCCCGTTTCCGATCGCCGGGGAGCAGCATGATCCCGGCGCGCACTGCCTCCCTGGTCGAGACCAAGGACAGCTCCTTCCCGGCGCAGACGACACTGCCGGCACGAGGTGGGATCCGGCCGGCAAGCGTGTCGAAGAGCTGGGGCTGGCCATTGCCCTCGGCGCCGGCGATCCCGACGACCTCGCCGCGGTGCAGCGTGAAGCTGACCGGGCCGAACGACTGACCCTGCAGGGCATCGACCACGAGCACTTCGTCGGCCTCGGCCGACGCCGGAACCGGCGGCGGGAACGCCGCCTCGAACGGGCGGCCGACGATCCGCTCGACAAGGTCCGACTCGGTGGTGGTCGCGGCGTCGAACGTTCCTTGATGCCGCCCGTCACGGAGCACCGTGATCCGGTCGGCAACCTCGAGCACTTCCGGCAAGCGGTGGCTGACATAGACCACACCGACACCGCGTTGCTTGCACGCCAGCACGGTTCGGTGGAGGGCCTCGACCTCCTCTGGGCCGAGAGCGGTGGTGGGCTCGTCGAGGAGCAGCACCTTCGGTTCGGTGACGAGCGCCTTGGCCACCTCGAACAGCTGACGCTCGGCCATCGTGAGCGAACCGACCGGGGCGTCAGGGAACAGCTCGAGGTCGAGGTCGAGGTCGGCGAGAACCCGTCGAGCCCACTTCTTCCTGTGCCGGTAGGGCGGACGCCCATCGCTGGCGGCGTAGTAGAGGTTGTTCTTGACTGGCTCGGCGGCAACCGACGAGCCGTCCTGGTAGGCCATCGCCAGGCCGAGCTTGCGCGACAGCGCGGGCGAGTCGTGGGACAGCGGCCGGCCCCCGATCCGCACGGTGCCCCGATCGGGGTCGACGAACCCTGACGCGACGCCGAGGAGCGTCGACTTGCCGGAGCCGTTCTCGCCGACCACCGCATGGACCTCACCGGCGCGGCAGTCGAAGCTGACGGAAGTCAGCGCCCGAACGGCGCCGAACTGGCGGGACACGCCCGCCAGTTCGAGCACCAGTTCGCTATTCACTGCGTTCCCCGGCCACGCAGGCCGTCATTGCGTTCCCCGGCCACGCAGGCCGCCTGTGGCTGCTCCCTCCGCTGGCGCTCCGGTCGCTCACAGTGGAGCGACCGGTTGGCGCCTCGTCGCTCGCAGTCCTCGACAACGTCCAGCTGACCGTTCAACCGCCGAACATCTCGGCGAGCACGCTGTCGGGCACCAGGGACGTCCCGGACACGACCTCGTTCACCCGATCCGGGTTGCAGTCGGCCTCGGTGACCTGCCTCATCACATGGGGAACCACGACCTCGCCCGGAACGTCGGCGTCCTGGAGGGCGAGCATCGCCGCGGTGACGGCCACTCGGGACTGGAAGTTTCCGCCGGCCGAGTACCAGATGTTGTAGGTCGGCTCGGCGCGCTCCGCCCAGTCGCAGAACAGGGTCTGCTCGTCCGTGCGCAGCGCAACCGTCAGGTCCTGCACCGGGATGCCCAGCTCGTCGTACGCCTGCAGGGCCGTGTACAGCCCGTCGGAGTACTCGTACGCCCATCCCCTGATGTCCGGGGTGGTCGTGAGCAGGCCGCGAACCGTGTCGAGGGCCATCGTGTTCACCCAGTACGTGTCCCCGGTGGTCGAGTTCTCGTCGGCCGGCGGGTTGACGAGATCGACGCCGTCGGCGAGGGCGGTGGTCGCACACTGCTGCCAACCGAGGCTCGAGCGCGTTCCCCGGGGTACCGCCGAGCATGGCCACCTCGCCAGTGCCGACGCCGGTGTTGAGAACATCGGCGAAGCTCTCGCCGAGCGCGCAGAGGTCCTCACCGATCACCGCCGTGTAGTCCTCACCCGGGACGAGCGCGCCCTCCTGGCCGGGCAATCCGACGTAGCCCGCCGAGAAGGACAGGTACGGGATGCCCGCGGCCTCCGCTTCGGACACGGCTCCGGCGAGGGCGATGCCGACGTCGGGATACCCGACGATGAAGTCGACGCCGCTCTGGATCAGGAACCGCACGTCGTTGGCGTGAACTTCCGGATCCTGGTTGAAGTTGGCGGCAGTCGAGACGATCGAGCCGATCTCGGGGTACGTGAGCGCTTGGAGGATCGCCTCCATGTGACTCACCGATCGCCAGACGTTGACCGTGTCGCCGCCACCGTCGGCGTAGCCCATGACCAGCTCCCCACCGCTGCCGGTGTCACACGACTGATTGCTCCAACACTCCAGGGCCTTGTCGATGGTCGCTTGGTCGAGGTCCTGGCTGGCCCGGGCGATCGCCGCGAGCACGATGTCCCAGCTTTCCGGCGCCGATGGGTCGACGGGGCCGAGGGCCTTCTCGACGAGCGCCGGATCCGCCGCCGATGGATCCTCGCCGTAGTCGGCCAGCGATCCGCCGCCTGGTTCGGTGGTCGCGTTGGCCCCAGAGCCGAACGCGGTCGCCGTCATCGCGAGCAGCGCGACGACTCCTAGGTTTCGCTTCAGGTGCATGATGTCTTCCCCCTTGGCCCGTTGATGGGCCTGTCTTGTGTTGATGTCATTTCGTCTCGACTGAAAGTCGCCGTTCGCGGAAGAGCGCCTCGACGCCCTTGATGATGCGGTCGCCCGAGATCAGCATTCCCCCGATGATCACGAGGCCGAACACGAGGAACTGGAGAGAGGTCGCCAGGCCGAGCGATCGCATCATCTGGTTCAACCCGGTGAGGAAGAACGCCGCAGCGAATGTGGACAGCGGGCTGGCCAGACCTCCGGCCAGCGAAGCGCCACCGATGACGACCGCGGCGATCGGACCGAGGAGGTACGGCGAGCCGATGTTGACCCCAGGGTTGCGCAGCAGCCCGGCCAGGGCGATCCCGGCGATCGCGTACAGGACCGCCGCCACCACGTAGACGAGAGTCTGGTTCAGCGTCACCCGCACGCCCATCACGTGGGACGACACCGGGTTGGCGCCGACCACCTGGAAGCGGCGTCCGACCGAGGTCGATCGAAGTCCCACGATGAACAGCAGCGTGACGACCACCCCCACCCAGAAGATCGGGCTGACCCCGAGGATCCGGCCCGCGGCCCAGTCGGACAGACCGCGCGGCACCGCACTCTGCACCGGGAACGTGCCGACGTAACGGCTGACGACGCCGACCACGATCTGGCCCGTCGCCAGCGTGACGATGAGGGCGTTCAACTTGAGGCCCCCGATGAGGATCCCGTTCACCAAGCCGATCAGCGCGGCGGCGCCGATCGCCGCAAGGATCGCGATCCAGATGCGGCTGTCGGACTGCTCGCCGACGCCGGTCATGATCATCGCCGCGAGCGTCAGGGTGCCTGGCGTGCTGAGATCGATGCCCCCGGTCATGATCACCAACATCTGGCCGAGCGCCGTGATCCCGAGCAGGGCACCGAACGGGGCGATCGCTGACAAGGCGACCGGGCTGAGGGTCTCGGGCACCCAGATCGCGGCCACGACCACGAGGAGGAGCAGGGCGATGAAGACGGGCATGTAGCGCGACGCGACAACGAACCTTGTGAGGGCCGCGGCAGGCACTGACGCGGTCATTGCTGCGCCTGTTGCGTGCGAGCGAGCGAGCGCCAGCGAGTGAGCGGCCAGCGACGGCAGACTGCGTGGCCGGGGAACGCCGTGATCGTCATCGCTGATCGGCTCCAGCGCTGACGGCGAGCCCGGCGACGGAGATCTGCCGCTGGGCCGCCGTGGCGAGGGCTCGTGCCCTCGCCACGTCGGCGGTGAGCTCGCCGTTCTCGACCAGTCGGGCGCCGCCCACGAAGACCCACCCGAGGTTCGAGGTGTCCATCCCCCACACGACGGCACCGACCGGGTCATTGACGGGAGCGATGTTCGGACGATCGGCTCGCAGCACGAGGACATCAGCCCGCTTGCCCGGGCTCAACGACCCGGTGACGGCGGCCAGACCGGCGGCCCGTGCACCATCGATGGTGGCGTAGCGAATGACCTCGCGAGTCCCGAGCAGGTTCGGGACACCTCCTTTGCCCGCCAGCTTGAGGTCGAACGACGTGGCGTGCTGAACCGAGATCACGGCCCGCATCTGGGCGAAGATGTCGCCGGGCGAGAGCAATTCGACCCCGACGCCCAAGCCCGGCCGGATGCCCCGGTCGATGAGCTGTTGCACGGGAGGCGGACCGACTCCGCCGACCATGTCGCTCGCCGCCGTGAGCGCGACCGCCGTCGACGAGGCAGCGATGGCGGCGAAGTCGGTGAGGTCGAGACGGGTGCAGTGCGACAAGGTGACATCCGGCCCCAGGAGTCCACGGCGACCCATCTCGGCAACCTCGCCACCCGCCGCCCCCGACGTGCCGGCGTGGGCGTGGATCCGCTGTCCCCGAGCGCGGGCCTCGGACCATCCGGCCGCGAGCCCGTTGAGATCTGCCCCGACGAGGTCGGGGGACGCGAATGCCAGCGTGGTGTCGGGGGACCGAGTCGCGGCGGCTTGCGACGAGGCGAAGACCGTGCGCACACCGGAGTCGGCGTGGGCCGCCAGCGCCGCCTCGCGATGAGCTGCGTCACCAGGGAAATCAGACCAGTCGACGACGGTCGTGATGCCGGCCTCGAGCGCTCGGAGCAATCCGACCAGCGTGGCTGCGTACACGTCGTCAGGTTGGCAGCGGCTGGCGAGATCGGGGTCGGACGCCGAACCGACCTCGCGGAGGAAGGACTGCCACAGGTGGCGGTGGGCATCGACGAACCCGGGCATGACGATCGTGGAGGCGGCGTCGACGACTTCGGCACCGCGTGCCCGCAGCGACGAGCCCACCTCGCTGATGACTCCGTCGTCGATCAGCACGTCCGCCTCGACCAGGTTGCCAACCGCCCGGTCGAGCGACAGTACCGTGCCTCCTTTGATCAGCACCCTGGCCATCAGCCCGTCCTGTCGTCCATGCGGTCCTGCCCTAGTCGTTTGTCTCAGCGGACAGCGTGTCGTGGAGATATCTCCAGTCCCGGGCAAAGCGGTAGGAGTGGCGAGGTGGTGGCTGCGGTGCCTGCGTCTCCAGCCAGCGGACGCGGCCCGAGCCGATGTTCCGGAACTCGTGAACGCAGCCGACGCCGGCCCAGGCCACGTCGCCCGGGCCGAGCTCGTAGGCGTTCCCGTCGAAGAAGGCCTCCACCTCTCCGTCGAGGATCTGATACGTCTCCTCGAGCGGGTGGTCGTGGGCGCCGGCGAACCCGCCCTGCTCGTACTGCACCATGAACATCGTCGAGAGGTCCGCGCCGAGGTCGGAGTCGACCATCATCTTGACCGAGATTCCGCTGTACACGAGCAAGGCGGTACGCATGCTCGCGCTGACCTGCAGCCGGTCCTGAGTTTGGTTGGCGGGATCCATCGACTCGGCGTCGATGTGTCCGAAGTACCGGTTGCGCGGGTCACGAACGTCGACCGGCCGAGCGGACCCGGCAGCGAGCGGCCGGGGAAACTGAGTGTCGAAGTCGAACCGCGACCGTGGGAGCGGTGCCTTCATCTCCGAGAAGGACACAGGCTGGTCCGAGGTGTTCCTGAAGGCATGGGTCGTGCCGACCGGCAGGAGCCCATAGTCACCAGTGACCAGCTCGATGCTTCCTTCCGGCGTGTCGACGGTCAGCGACCCGGCGGTCACGTAGAGCGACTCTTCCCAGGAGTGCACGTGGCTGTCGACCGAGCCGCCGGGCTCGAGGCGGGCGACGCGGAATCCCATCTGGACCGCACCGCCGGCCTCGTCGACGACGTTGTCGCCGCTGTAACCGGTGCTGCGCCCGACGAATTCGGCGCGGCGTCCGGTAGTCGAGGTCGGCGACCTTCCTCACGACATGTTCGGCCATCCCGTCCTCCCCGATCAGTTCAGTGACTTGTGGATCGTCGCGGCGATGCGCTCGACGGACGGGATGGCCAGGTCCTCCAACTCTCCCGCCGCTGGTAGCGGTAGGTGCGGTGTCGTGATCCGCACGATGGGGCCGTCGAGATCCCAGAACGCCTCGTCGGCGACGATCGAGGCGACCTCGGCTCCCCACCCGCAGGCCTGCGGGTTCTCCTCGACGGTGAACAGCCGGCTCGTGGCCGCCACCGAGGTGAGCACGGTGGCCATGTCGAGGGGCACCAGGCTGCGCAGGTCGATCACCGTCGCATCGATGCCTTCGCCGGCGAGCCGATCGGCGGCGGCCAGCGCCCGGCCGACCATCAGGCCGAGGGCGACCACCGTGCAGTCCGTGCCGTCGCGGAGCACCTTGGCGGTGCCGAGCGTGTCGACGATCTCGCCGTCGGGCAACTCCTCCTTCGAGGCGTAGAGACCCTTGTGCTCGAACAACAGGACCGGATCGGGATCGCGCACCGCCGCCGCCATCAGCCCGACGACATCGGTGGCGGTCGAGGGAGCGACGACCTTGATGCCCGGAACGGCCATCGCCCAGTTCTCCACGCTCTGGGAGTGCTGGGCACCGAAGCGCACCGAGCCTCCGTTGCCGGACTTGATCACGAGCGGGCAGCTGACCTGCCCGTTCGTCATGTAGCGGGCCTTGGCGATCTCGTTGACGACCATGTCCCAGCACACGGCGAAGAAGTCGGCGAACATCACTTCGGCGATCGGGCGCATCCCGGTCATCGCCGCACCCATCGCCGCCCCGAGGATGGCCTGCTCGGAGATCGGCGTGTCGACGACGCGCCGCGGTCCGAACTCGTCGAGGAGCCCGGCCGTCGTCTTGAACACACCTCCAGCGCCGCCGACGTCCTCACCGAGGAACACGACGGACGGGTCGCGACGCATCTCCTGGGCGATGCCGCGGGTCACCGCTTCTCGGTAGGTCAGCTGCGCCACTGCCACCCCCCGTCGGCCCACACGTTGGTCCACAGTTCCGCCGGGTCTGGGGGTGGAGCCGCCTTGGCCGCCTCGGTCGCCGCGTCGATCTCCGCGGCGACGCTCGTGACGATCTCGACGAGTCGCTCCTCGGCGACGCCGAGGCGCAGCAGCCGTTGGTGGTACATCGGGATCGGGTCGTGGGCCATCCACGCCTCGACCTCCTCGGCGGGGCGGTACGTGCCAGGGTCGGCGCGGCTGTGCCCGCCGTGGCGGTACGTCTTCGTCTCGATCAGCGACGGCCCACCACCCGACCGGGCGAGTTCGATGGCCGCCCGAGCGGCGAGGTACACGGCGTCGGCGTCGTTGCCGTCGACGACCGTCGGCTCCAGTCCGTAGGCCGCCGCACGGTCGGCCGCGGGGTGGTGGACGGCGGTCACCTCCCCGATCGCCGTGTACTCCATGTAGAGGTTGTTCTCACACACGAAGATCGACGGCAGTCGGATACACGGCGGCGAAGTTGAGCGCCTCGTGGAAGGCGCCGATGTTCGTCGCCCCGTCTCCGAAGAAGGCGACGGCCACCTGGTCGGTGCCGCGCAGCTGGGCCGACCAGGCCGCCCCGTTGGCGATGCACAGGTGGGCGCCGACGATGGCGTAGCTGCCCATCATCCCGTGCTCGACACTGGTCAGGTGCATCGATCCGCCCTTGCCGCCGAGCAGGCCGGTTCCCCGCCCGAGCATCTCGGCGATGATCGGTCCCGCCGGTACGCCCCTGGCGATGGTGTGGCCATGGCCGCGGTACGTGGCGAACGTGTAGTCGTCGGGACGCAGGGCGACGCCGAACGCGGCAGCCGCCGCCTCCATGCCGGTGGCGAGATGGCTGGTGCCCTTGACGAGGTTCTGCAGGAAGAGGTCGTGGAGCCGCTTCTCCAGTTGGCGGATCTCCTGCTGCCGACGGAACAGGGCGAGGCGCGTGTCGACGTCGATGTCGGCGTCGTCGAGGGCTGGGTCGAACGGCTCGGGCAGGATCGCGTTCGACGGCTCGACGCGTTCGACGGTGGCACTCATTGCTGCCCCCTGCCGGCAGCGGTGTTGAGGTGTGATTGCGACTCTCGCAGGGTTGGCAGCGGCGAGTCGATCGTCCAGTAGCGCGTGCCGCAGACGAGCAGTTCCTCGGCCGGGAAGCGGGTGATCACCTCGCAACCGTCAGCGGTGACGACGACCTCCTCCTCGATGCGCGACGCCGACCAGCCGTCGGCGGCAGGCCAGTACGTCTCCAGGGCGAAGACCATCCCCTCCTCGAGCACCTCGGGGTGGTCGAACGAGATCATCCGGCTGAAGATCGGCCGTTCCCAGATCGACAACCCGACGCCGTGGCCGTACTGCAGGGCAAAGGCGGCCATCTCGTCGGCGAAGCCGAACTCGGTGGCGGCCGGCCACACTGCGCAGATGTCCGCCGTCGTCACGCCGGGCTTGACCATGGCGATCGCCCGGTCGATGTACTCGCGGCAGATCTTGTAGGCGTCGCGCTGCGCGGGCGATGCGCTGCCGACTTGGAACGTGCGGTAGTAGCACGTGCGGTACCCGTTGTAGCTGTGCAAGATGTCGAAGAACGCCGGGTCTCCGGGGCGGATGATGCGGTCGGAGTACACGTGCGGGTGCGGTGAGCAGCGCTCACCGGAGATCGCGTTGACGCCCTCGACGTACTCCGACCCGAGGTCGAGCAGCGTCTTGGAGACGAGCCCGACGCACTCGTTCTCACGCACACCGGGGCGCAGCGCCCGGTACAGCTCCTCGTAGGCCGCGTCGACCATCGAGCAGGCATGGGTGAGCAGGAGAATCTCGTCGGACGTCTTGATCCGCCGGGCCTCGAAGAACACCTGCTGGCCGTCGACCACGCTGAGGCCGCGCCCCTGCAGGGCGGCGAGCACCGGCATCTCGACGAGGTCGACGCCGAGCGGTTCGTTGGTCAGGCCGTGCTCGGCGAGGACGTCATAGACCTTGGTGGCGACGTCTTCGGCGAGCCCGGCACCCGGCGGGATCGCCCCGCGCAGCGTCGACAGATCCGGGCCGAGAACCGTGGGCGTCGTGGTGTGACTCACCCGGCGACCCGGCGTGGGCGTGGCCGTGGTCGAGCCACGGGTTGTACAACTGATGGTGGCGGGCCGCCGAGCCGAAATCCCAGACGATCGGGTCACCGCCACGCGGGATGAGGGCAAAGCGGATCAGCTTGTCGATCGCCCACGTGCCGATGTGCGTCGCCGTGGCATATCGAATGTTGGCGAAATCGAAGCACAGCAGCGCTCCGAGCGACGACTCCTCGAGCGTCTTGTGCAACCGGGCGAGGCGCTCCGCGCGCAGCCGGTCCATGTCGATGCGGACTTCCCAGTCGACACTGTTCGGACCGAAGGTGCGAATGGCCACGGCAGCGTCCTCAGAAATCCGCGGTATCGGTGGATCGCCTCGAGAAGTCCCCCGTTGTCGACACAACACTCCTTTGCGTGATCAACCGAGTCCCTGCGCCCCGGACCTGGCTGTCGCCGACGGCGACGATGAGACTCGTCGGCCTGGTGGCATTGAAGCAGCCCCTGCAATCGAATGCAAGCCGGAGCGGCGAGAGCCATCGTTGTCGGCGCAGGCCCCGCTGAAAGGAACGGGAATGCGCTGATTGTCGGACCTCGATGTCGTTGTGCTGGGGTTCCGCTGCGTCATGGGCGTTGAACCGACATCGCCGCCGAGCCGCCACTGGCGTACCCCGCTCGTCGGGGTGGCGCCGGACGGGAGCTGTGACGTCGCTGTGGGGATCACGAACTACAATCGATTGCAGCCAACCGTCGAAGGGGCCCACCTTGCCAACCACCGCACCACCGACCGTCGGGTTCGCCGGGCTCGGTCGGATGGGCCAGCCGATGGCCCGCCAGCTGGTCGACGCCGGATTCCCGGTCGTGGTGTACAACCGCACCTCGTCGGTCGCCGACGCCTTCGCCGCAGAATCGGGAGCCACAGCGGTCGCCTCGTCACGATCCTTGGGCGAGCGATGCTCGTTGGTCGTCGCGATGCTCTCCGATGGCCCGGCGTTGCTCGACCTCCTGGACGGTGACGACGGATTGATCGCCGGCTTGTCGGCGGGAGATGTCGTCATCGACATGGGCACGACGGGCGTCGAGCACACCAACGCGGCGCGACGCCGGTTGGCCGACGTCGGCGCACACCTCGTCGAGGCGCCGGTGTCGGGAAGCGTCGCCGCGGCACAGGCCCGCAAGCTGCTGGTCATGGCTGCCGGTGACGAGCACCCGCTGGCAAGCGCGGTGCCCGTGCTGCGGGGCATCACGGACCAGGTGATCGAAGTCGGCGGCCGAGGTGCCGGGGCGGCGATGAAGCTCGCCGTCAACGCCATCGTGTTCGCCATCAATCAATCGGTCGCCGAGTCGCTGGTGCTCGCCGAGCGGGCGGGCATCGAGCGGTCCGTGGCCTACGACGTGTTCACCTCCTCAGCGGTCGCCGCGCCGGTCGTCCACTACCGTCGTCCGGTCTTCGAAGACCCGGAGTCGGCCGCGGTGACGTTTCCGATCGACCTGGCGATCAAGGATCTCGATCTCGTCCTCGCACTCGGTTCAGCGGTGGGAGCAGAACTGCCACAGTCCGAGACCAACCTTGGCGCGCTACACGCCGCGGCCGCCGCCGGGCTCGGGCCGGCGGACATCGGCAGCATGGCCGTCTACTTCCGCGGGATCCCGCAGGTGCAGTCCGGCAGCAGAAGTGTCCGATCGATGAGAGCGGACTCCCATCGCTGACGTGACGCTCAAAGACATCGCCGAGAGCATCGGCGTGAACGCTTCGACGGTGTCGCGTGCTCTCGACCCGGCCAAAGCGCACCTCGTCAACGCGGCGACGATCGCCCGCGTGCGCGCGGCTGCCAAGGATCTCGGTTACCGGGGCGACCACATCGCCGGGTCGTTGCGGCGGCGGGCGACGGCGACCATCGGGGTGATCGTCGGCGATCTCGCCAACCCGTTCATCACTCCCGTGATCCACGGCATCGCCAAGGCCCTCGCCGCCGAGCAGATGCTGCCGCTCATCTTCGAGACGGAGGACGACGCCGACCGACTGACGTGGGGCGTGAACCACCTTCTCAGCCGCCGTGTCGACGCCATCATCGTCGCTGGCGCCCGCTTCGGGGACCGTGACGTTCTCGAGGCGGCGACGAGGTTCACACCGGTGGTCGTCGCCGTTCGGGGGCTGCCGGGGAGCCCGCTTCCGCACGTGTTGCACGACGACCGGGCGGGCGGAGCGATTGCGGCGCGACACTTGATCGGCCTCGGCCACACCCGCCTCGCCGAATTGCGTGGACCGATGGACATCGGCAACTTCGTCGCCCGGCACGAGGGATTCCGCGACGCCTGCACCGACGCAGGCGTCGAGCTCCTCGACGGGCTCGGCTTCGGTTCGAGGCCGATCCGCGAGGAAGGTGAACGGCTTGCCTACGACCTGATCGACCGACACCGTGGTTCGCTGCCCACCGCCGTCTTCGCCCACAACGATCTGATGGCTCTCGGAGCACTCAGCGTGTTCCGTGTCCGCGGCCTCGTTTGCCCACGCGACGTCTCCCTGGTGGGCTACAACAATTCGCCGACGATCGATCAGGTCGACCCCCCACTCACGTCAGTCGCCTACCCCGGCACCGAGGTCGGCCAGGCCGCCGGAAACATCGCCTTGCAGTTGATCGCCCGGACAGATCAACGGGTTCCGGGCGCCCTCTTCCAGCCGACGATCTTCGTGCGGGAGTCGACGGCGCGGCCCGCGACCACACCTGACTGGAGTTGAACCGTCGTTTCCTGACGTTCAGCTGGCCGGGTCGATGTTCTGGTTGAGGTGGAAGACGTTGTCTGGATCCCACGTCTGTTTCAGAGCGACCAGGCGCTCCCAGTTCGGTCCGTACGCGGCACGCACCCGCTCGGGCTCGTCGGCGAGGTAGTTGACGTACACCGCGTCGGTTGTGTACGGCACGACGGCCTCGAACGTAGACCGCACCCAGGCGATGTTGGCCTCGTCCTCGGCCGCGTCGAGCCACTCACCGGCGATGACGAGGTTGAAGCCGGGCTGGCGATGGGGGTACGCGGTCGCGGTCGGGTCGACCCGGGTGACCGCGCCGTGGAAGTGCTCGACGACCATCCCAGCCATCGGTGACGGCACCCGCTCGAACGCCTCGACGAGCACGCCGATCACGTCCTCAGTCAGTTCTTTGAAGAACGCTGATTTCCAGTAGTTACGGGCTCCCTTGGGAAATGCGTCGTCGAGCAGCGTGTTGATCACTGGGTAGGGCATCGGGCCGATCAGATCGACCGCCGGCGTGCCGACCGAGCGCAGCGGGGCGACGAGCGCCTCTCCGGTGGCGATGTCGCCACTGTGGCAGACGGGCAGCGCGACGATCTTGTGTCCGGAGCCGTCGGGTGCGTGGACGAGCCCGAAGAAGCTGACGAGCTCGTCGGGCGGGTCGGCGGTGACCTCCTGATACGCGGCGAACACCGGGAGGGCTTGAGCGAGCGGGTAGGCGACGATCCCACCGAGAATCGTGTCCAGAGGATGGGCCTCGAACTCGAGCGAGACGGCGATCCCGAAGTTGCCACCACCGCCCCGCAGGCCCCAGAACAGTTCGGGTTCGGTGTCCGCGCTGACCTCCAGCACGTCACCGTTCGCGGTGACGAGTTCGACCGAGGTCAGGTTGTCGACGGCCATCCCGAAGCGACCCATCAGCCACCCGAGCCCGCCGCCGAGGGTCAGTCCCGCAACCCCGGTCGTCGAGATCACCCCACCGGTCGTCGCCAAGCCATGCTGATGTGTCGCACGGTTGTAGTCGTTCCACGTAGCGCCGCCGTGCACTCGCGCACGCCGCCGAGCCGGGTCGACGAAACTCCCGCGCATCCGCGCCAGGTCGACCATGACACCGCCCTCGGTGACAGCCTTGCCGGCGACGTTGTGCCCGCCCCCTCGAACCGAGATCTCCAAACCCTGGGCTCTAGCGAAACGCACCGCGTCGGCGACATCGGCGGTGTTGACGCATCGGGCGATGAGCGCCGGCCGCTTGTCGATGAGGCCATTGTGGACGGCCCTCGCCTCGCCGTAACCGCCATCATCAGGCCCGACGACCTCACCGGAGAACTGCGCACGGAGCGCATCGACAGCCTCGCTCGACAGCATCAGACTCATCGTTCCTCCTCCGCCCGCGCGTGGCCGCCCAGTGCGCGGTAGACGACCATACGCCTCCCCAGTCGAAACGGACCGCCATTTCTCCCGGACGTCGCCGCCCGCCCCAGGCACACGCCGACGGTTCGCGCGGTCGCCGTGCGCGCAGCCGCCGACGGAACGCCGGCAGTCCCGAACAAGGACGGCATACGGCCTGGTAGAGCACCAAATCGCGGGGCGCCCTCGGCAGGATTCGAACCTGCGCACACGGCTCCGGAGGCCGATGCTCTATCCCCTGAGCTACGAGGGCGGGACAGAGAAGGCTACCGGCGCCGTGCGCTGTGGTCTGCGCTCAGGCCGGCTCGATGAACTCGAGGTCCAACTGGATCTTGACGACGTCTCCGAGCAGGGGGTTGAGAGCTCCGAAGTCGATCCCAAAGTCCTTGCGGCGTAGCTCACCCGTGGCTTCGAAACCGGCGTGCCTCGTGCCGTCGAAGAAGTCGGCGACGCCACCGAGCTCGATGTCGAAGGCGATCGGGCGGGTGACCTCGCCGATCGTCAGGTGACCGTCGAGCACCCACTCATCGGCAGCGCCCCGCACGCCGGTGGACCGGAACGTCATCGTCGGCCGCCGCGCGACGTCGAGCAGCTCGGCACTGAGGACGTGGGCGTCGCGATCGGCGTTGCCGGTGTCGATCGAGGCGATGCCGATCGTCGCCTCTACGGCGGTCTCCTCGACGGTGTTGCCGATGCTCAGCGTGGCGTCCACATCGGCGAACAGGCCGCGCACCTTGGCGACGCCGAGATGGCGCACGGCGAAGCCGACCCGGGCGTGGGCCGTATCGAGCGCCCACGTCCCGGGCTTGAGAGGAAGTTGCGTGATCGTCGTGTCTGTCATGACGTCGATCATCGACGCCGGCGCAGCGGATGGGGAGGCCACAGCGAGACTGGTCCTGCCAGGGCCAGGCTTCGCCACTCTCGATCGGGCAGACTGGTGGCCGTGAACAACGGTGAGCTCGGCCAGTTCATCCGTACGCGTCGCGAGTCGGTCAGCCCGACAGACGTCGGCCTGCCGAACACGCAACGGCGCCGCACGCCCGGTCTGCGGCGCGCCGAGCTGGCGACAATCGCAGGGATCAGCGTCGACTACCTCGTGCGCCTCGAACAGGGCCGCGACCGTCGTCCGTCGGCGCAGGTCCTCGCCGCCCTCGCCGCAGCGCTGCGGTTGAACGACGACGACCTCGCCCATCTGCGGCGCCTCTCGACGGTCGCCCAGGGCACCGAGCTGTGCCCGTCGCTGCAGCCGCCGGCGAGTGCTGTCCGCCCCACCGTACGCGCCTTGCTCGACGGCCTCGAGCCGGCGCCGGCGTTCGTCGTCAACAGCATCGCCGACGTGCTGGCGTGGACCATCACCTACGAGCGACTCGCTCGCCCGCTGGGGATCTTCGATCACCAGCAGCCGAACCTGTGCCGCTACACCCTGCTCGACGAGCGGGCCCGCGCGGCGTACCCGGACTGGGTCCAGGTTGCCGACGAGCAGGTCGCCAACCTCAGGTCGAACAGCCGGCCGGATCCGGTCACCGAGCGGTTCATCGAGGAGCTGGCTGCGGCTGGGGTCGAGTTCACCCGCCGTTGGGACTGCCAGGTGGTCGCCGGCAGGCGTCCGGGTGTCGAGCGCATCGCCCATCCCGATGTCGGAGAGCTGCGACTCGCCTACGAGACGCTGCAGCTGTCCGACGCCGACGACCAGCGCCTCGTCGTCTACCTGCCGAGCGATCAGGCGACGTCGGACGCCCTCGACATCCTCGCCGGTCGCCAGCCGGGCGCGCTGCACGCCGTGCGCGCCAGCTGACCGTAGCGGACCGTCAGCTGACGAGCAGATACACGCTGACCCAGTGACACAGGGCGGCGGCGACGACGAACACATGCCACACCTCGTGGTAGCCGAACGTCGCCGGCCAGGGGTTGGGCCGTCGCATGGCGAACAACACAGCGCCGACTGTGTACATCAGGCCGCCGGCCACGAGTAACGCCATTTGCACGCCGTCGAGCGCCTCGAGAAAGGCCACCGGGTGGACGATCAGGAACCACCCGGTACCGAGATAGACGATCGCCCCGAGAACGACCGGGCCGTCGAACCAGACCATTCGCAGGACGATGCCGGTGACGGCGACGAGCCAGACGAGGACGAGCAGCACCGCTTGGGTCGTCCCCGACATCCCGAGGACGATCACCCCGGTGTACGTGCCGGCAATGGCGACGAGGATCGTGGCGTGGTCGAGGCGGCGAAGGATTCGCCGATTGCGCGAGAACAGGCTGGGCAGGTGATAGATGCCGCTCACCGTGAGCATCGCGACGACGCACACGCCATAGATGATCGCCGCGGCCCGGGTGTCTCCAGTCGGGCGCGCGCACTGTCAGCAGGACCGTGAGGCAGATCGCCACCGGCACCGACGCCCGGTGCATCGCGCCGCGTAACGCCGGGCGCAACACCTCGCTCTCGCCGTCGATCGTCGTCGACGCCGTCATCGTTCACCTCCTCGTTCCGCGCTCGGCAGCGACGGAGCCGTGGCGGCCCTCGCCGGAGGCAAACCTTCCGGCGCCCGCCTGCGTCTCACCACTTTCTATCGTGGACCGGCCGCGGCGCGCCTCGTTGCGCGTCGCCGCGTCGACATCGAGGTCCCATTGCTCGACGGCCGAAAGCCGGTCATTGCGCATGCACTGCTGCGGCAGGGCGGCGAGCTCCCGGGCCAGCTGCACGGCCACCGTCAACGCCTCACCTGGCGCCGTGACGCGGTTGACGAGGCCGATCCGCTCGGCCTCCGTGCCATCGAGCCCGCGACCGGTGAGCAACAGATCCATCGCCCGGCTGTGGCCGATCAGGCGGGGCAGGCTGATCGTCCCGCGATCGACGAGCGGCACGCCGAAGCGCCGGCAGTACACGCCAAGGACGGCGTCTGACGCCGCCACCCTGAGGTCGCACCACAGCGCCAGCTCCAGTCCACCGGCGACAGCCGGTCCCTCGATCGCCGCGATCACCGGCTTGCCGAGGGCGAGCCGCGTCGGCCCCATCGGCCCAGGGCCGTCTTCGGTCACCGGCCGCCGATCGCCGTCGGCGAGGGCATGGAGATCGGCGCCGGCACAGAAGTAGCCGCCCGCGCCGGTCAGCACGGCGATCGACAGCGACTCGTCGGCGTCGAAGTCCACGAACGCCTCGAGCAGGGCTGCAGCGGCGACGGAGTCGACGGCATTGCGTCGCCCGGGGCGATCGATCGTGACGACGCGAACCGGACCGTCGTCATCGACGATCACTCCGCCCACGCCCGCGTCTGGGCGGTGCCCAGGAGAGACAGCCCGCCGGTCTGTCATGGGAGGATTCTCGCGCAGCTTTCGGCCAGACTGCCGAGAATATGCAGCGACTGGCGTGCCCGACGTGTGGCAACGAGGTGTTCTTCGACTCTTTGCAGTGTGTGGTGTGCGGGACCGAGTTGGCGTTCGAGGTGGCGAGGAACGGCACGCTGACGATCAGCGACTCGCGCCTCGTCGGCGGCTGCATGATGCGTGATTCCTGGGATTGCAATTGGCGACCGCAGGCCACCGGGCTGTGCCCGAGCTGCCTCATCGTCGACGCAGGGATCCACGCCAACAATGCCTTGCTCGTGCCATTCCTCGTCGCCCAACGCCGCGCCCTGGCACAGCTCAACGTGCTCGGCATCGACTGGGCGGTGGACGCGGTGGACGGCCTCGTTCAGCCCTCGCTGCTGTTCACCTATCGATCGTCCGGAGCTGGCGACACAGCGACGATCGGCCATCTCGACGGGTTGATCACGCTCGATCTCGACGAGGCCGACACCGCCCAACGCGAGCAGATCCGGACCACCCTCGGCGAGCAGTACCGCACGCCGCTGGGGCACATCCGCCACGAGCTCGGGCACTACGTCTGGCAGCGCTACGTCGTTACCGATCCGTCTCGCCTCGACGAATTCCGCGCCGTGTTCGGCGACGAGACGGTCGATTACGGCCGGGCGTTGGCGGACCACTACGGCCGTGGTGATGACGGCAGCTGGCGAGACGACCATGTCTCGTTCTACGCCGCCGCTCATCCGTGGGAGGACTACGCCGAGTCGTGGGCCCAGGTGATGCACGTCCACGACGTTGTCTCCACGGGATCGGCATGGGGCGTCGTCGCCGCCCCGGACGGAGCATTCGACCCGGAGCAGTGGATGCCGACGGCCGTACACGCCAGCCTCGCCGCCAACGAGCTCGCTCGGGCGCTGGGGACACGCGATCTCTACCCGTTCGCCCTGTCACCCGGCGCCCGGCACAAGATCGAAACGGCGTGGCGCCTGACACGTCTGCTCGGTTCCGCTTGACCCCTCACGCCACGTCGGGCATTGTGGCGGGGCCGGATCCCTCCGGCCGACAACCACTGTGAGAACCGGCGGCACACCGTCGCCGGAGACAAGGGGGAACTAATGCGTTCACGCTCACGGGTCAGGTCGCTGTTCGTACCGCTGACAATTGTTGGAGTGTTGGGCGCCGCGAGCGTCGCCAGCGCCGGCACGGACACCACGACCCCCGAAGACACTGCCGCAGCAGGCACCGAGCCCGCCGGCACCGAACCGGCTGGCACCGAACCCGCCGGCACCGAACCCGCCGGCACCGAACCCGCCGGCACCGAACCGACAGGCACTGCAGCCGAAGGCGCCGGACCCGGCGCTGGCAGCGGAGCCGACAGCGGTATCGAAGGCGCCGACCTCGCTGGCACCGAGGTGTCGATCCTGAGCGTCGAGACGTCTGGCAGCCCAGAGGGCGACGCGACGGTCACCGCACTCAATGAGTTCGCCGAGGCCAACGGCATGACGATCAACTTCGTCGGCACCGGGACGTTCGAGGATGACATCGGGACGCAGGTCTCGGCGGGGACGCCCCCCGACATCGCCGCGTTTCCACAGCCAGGATTGCTCGGCTCGTTCGCGCGGACTGGGGACGTCTTCCCGGTTCCCGACGACGTTCTCGCCAGCGCGAGCGAGAACTGGCCCGCCGGTTGGATGAGGTTCGGCAACGTCGACGGCACGCAGTACGGCGTGCCGATGAAGTCGGACCTCAAGTCGCTCGTCTGGTACCTGCCGGCGAGCTTCGAGGCGGCCGGCTACGCGGTTCCTGAGACGCTCGACGACTTCTTCGCCCTCTCCGAGCAGATGATCGCCGACGGGAACACACCGCTGTGCGTCGGCCTCGAGGACGGCGCGGCCACCGGGTGGCCGTTCACGGACTGGGTCGAGGAGTTGATCGTCCGCAACCAAGGGATCGACTACTACAACCAGTGGTGGTCTCACGAGATCCCGTTCAACTCTCCCGAGGTCGTCGACACGATGCAGCAGGTCGTCGACTTCTGGAACACCGAGGGCATGGTGTATGCCGCCGGCGGGTCGATCGAAGGCACGGCGATGGGCGAGAACGGTGACCCGCTGGTCGCCGGTGACTGCATGATGCACCGCCAGGCGAGCTTCTATGGAGCCTTCATCACCAACGCCGGCGCGTCGTTCGGCCAAGAGGAAGGACAGGTCGACACGTTCTACTTCCCGGCCAACGAGGGCACTCCGACGCTGGTCGGCGGCATCGTCCCGGGGGCAATCCGCGACGCACCAGAGGTGTGGGCAGTGATGCAGTACCTCGCGTCACCGGAGTTCGCCAACGCCCGCCAGGCGGCCCAATCGGAGATCAACGCCGACGTCGGTGTGTCGGGCTTCCTCACTGCCAACCTCAACGCAGACCAGTCGCTGTGGAACGAGCTGGAGCAAGTGTGCGTTGGAAATGCTGGCATCCGGCGATCCGCTCGCCTACGACGCATCGGACCTGATGCCCGGCGAGGTCGGGACCGGCACGTTCTGGTCCGAAGGCGTCTCACTCGTGAGCGGTGAGGTCGACGCCCAGACGGCTGCCGACAACATCGAGGCGTCGTGGCCCGCCGCCGGCGCAGCCGAGGAGGCTCCGGCCACCACCGGCGGCTAGCCCGATCAACCCGTCGTTGGACGACTGAACCAACGGGTGGGCCCCGGTCACCGGTGGTGGCCGGGGCCCACTCGCGTTCTGACTAGCGTGGCGAACCGAGAGAGGGCTTCGACCGAAACGGCTAACCACGGCAGGCAGGGCACCGGCTCTGACGGCCGGACGAATTCCTGAAGGGGGACCTCGATGACTGCGACCGGCGCTGTGCCCGTGCCGCCGATTCGGAAGCGCAACGTCGACCTGTACAAGCCCGGCACGGTTGCCCGCGTCGTGCTCACGGTCGCGCTCATCGGCTTGCTCGTCTACTTCATCGGCATCTCGGACATCGCCGCGACGATCCTCAAGGTGGTGATTTCGGTCGGCGTGTCGATGGGAATCATCGTCGGCCTGAACCTGCTGTTCAACCTGGTCTACGACAAGTGGACGCTGTTCTTGACAATCGTCGGATTCGTCATCGGGTTCGTCACGTTTGTGATCCTCGACGGCGATCGGGTGCTGCGCGAGCTCGAACCGCGACCATGGGCCTGGGCGGTGATCGGAGGCCTGGCCGGGGCAGGCGCGCTCTTCCTGATCGGCGCGGTGCGTGAACCGGTCCCCCGACTCTGGCTCGGGCTCACCGCACTTGCGGGGGTGGGTGTCGTGGTCGCCGTCGCCATCGCCGAGACCGATCAACCCGGACTCGACTGGGCCAAGCTCCTCGTCTGCACCGCCATCGGCGTGGCGATCGGTGCCGGCTTGGCGTTGCTGCGCCGCCGGACGCACCGCCAGACAGTGTTCGGCGCGGCGCTCGTCGGTGGAGCGATCGGATGGTTGATCGGCGCCTGGGGTGGTGCTGATCTCGGCGGCGGAAGCCTCGGGGAAGCGCTGATCGCCACGGTCATCCCGCTCGCCGCGATCGGGGCCCGGCTGGGGATGTCTCCACTTCCGACGACGAGCACCCGGCGGGAGATCGAGGAACGGTCGCGGGCCTGGATCTTTGTGACACCAGCGTTGCTACTAGTGGCCGCGGGCCTGGTCGTTCCGCTCGTGAGAACCATCATCCTCTCGTTCAAGGATCGCAACAGCGAGGAGAACGTCGGTTGGACAAACTACGGAGACGTCATCTTCTCGCGTCGACCGGCGGTCACTGAGGAGTTCGTCGACGCCACGAACTGGTTCGACCGGCTGTTCGGCAGTCGGCTGTGGTGGGTTGGAATCGCCATCGTCGGCGCGGCGGTCGTGATCGGCCTCGTCGGAGGGCGAGCTCGACGTCAAGCGTTCGCCGCTGAGCCGGGCACCGTTGTTCCGATGTTGTTCGGCTTCTTCCTCGCCGCCTGTGCCGTCTTCGCGACCCTTCGCGGAACGTTGATCAACAACTTGTGGTGGATCCTCGTGGTGACATCGCTGGCCACGGCATTCGGGCTTGCCGTCGCCGTGTTGGCCGACCGCGCCAGGGGAGAGAACATCGCCAAGTCGATGATCTTCCTCCCGATGGCGATCTCGTTCATCGGAGCCGGGATCATCTGGCGGTTCATGTACGTGACGAGGAACGTGACCAAACCCCAGACGGGTGTACTCAACGCGATCTGGGTGGGACTCGGCGAGCTCAGCAACTCCGAGTGGCAGAAGTGGCTCGTGGCCGCAGTGCTGATCCTGATCATCGTCGGGTTACTCGCACTGGCGTGGCAGGCCGTCGGTGAAGGCAATGGGTCGCGGGCCGGATTCTCGATCGGCTTCGCGCTGCTTCTGGCCGTGCTCACCTACCTGCTGCTCGTCCCCGGAATCGGTGGATTCGAGACGAACCGCGGCGGGGAGGTCGTGCCCAAGACCATCGACTTCATTCGCGAGAACCCGTACAACAACATGTGGCTGATGGTGGTCCTCATCTGGCTGCAGGTCGGATTTGCGATGGTGATCTTCTCGTCGGCGATCAAGGCGGTACCGACGGAGTTGACGGAGGCAGCCCGAATCGACGGAGCCAACGAGTCACAAGTCTTCTGGAAAGTCACCCTTCCACAGATCGCGACGACCATCGCCGTCGTGACGACGACACTCGTCGTCCTCGTTCTCAAGGTGTTCGACATCGTGAGGGTCACCACGGGAGGCCAATTCGATACCCAGGTCATCGCCAACCAGATGGCCAACGCCGTCGTTGACCGCAATGCTGGGATCGCCGCCGCACTGGCAACGCTGCTGTTCATCGGGGTCCTGCCCGTGATGTTCTACAACCTCCGACAGATGCAGAAGGGGAAGGCGGCGTAGCGATGACCACGACGATCGTCGACCCATCGCGCTCCCGCGGTGTCTATCGCTTCCTGCGCTCGATCCCGACGTGGGTGCTCTGGCTGCTCGTCCTGGTCTGGGTCATCCCGACACTTGGCCTCCTCGTCAACTCGTTCCGCGATCGGCAGAGCCAGACCACGAGCGGGTGGTGGACCGTCTTCCTCGGCAACTTGGACGGCTTCACCATCGAGAACTACCAGGAAGTGCTCGACCCGGGGCTGACCGGAGGTATGCGGGACGGGCTGACGAACTCGTTGGCCATCGCCCTTCCGGCGACGATCATCCCGATCGGGATTGCTGCGTTCGCCGCGTATGCGTTCGCCTGGATCGACTTCCGCGGCCGCGAGGTGCTGTTCATAGCGACCGTTTCTCTGCTCGCCATTCCGCTGCAGATCGCCCTCGTCCCGCTCGTGCAGCTGTACGCCGGCGGAGCCCACCTCACCATCCCGTGGCTCGACAAGACGATCACCGTGTTCCCAGATCTCGACATCTATGGAACAACGACCGCTGTCTGGCTGAGTCACGCGGCGTTCGGTCTGCCGTTTGCGATCTTCCTGCTCCACAACTACATCTCGTCGCTCCCCCGCGATCTGTTCGAAGCAGCTCGAATCGACGGAGCAGACCACTTCAAGATCTTCTGGCGTCTGGTACTGCCGCTCTCCGTCCCGGTCCTCGCGGCATTCGCGATCTTCCAGTTCCTGTGGACGTGGAACGACTACCTCGTCGCGGTCGTGATGATCGGCGTCAACAGTCAGAACTGGCCGTCGACGATCTCGATCGCCAACCAGGCCGGCGAGTTCGGCCAGCAGGAACACATCCTCACCGCCGGTGCCTTCATTCAGGCCGCGGTCCCCCTCGCCGTGTTCTTCCTGCTCCAGCGCTTCTTCGTGCGCGGCATCCTCGCCGGCAGCGTGAAGGGCTGATCCAACCGTCTGTGTAAGCGTGTAAGCCGTCAGCGGGCTTACACGCTTACACAGAGCGGTTAGCTGATCCGTTCGCGGGTTTGGGCGTCGAAGAAGTGGAGGTTGTCGGTGGTCACGGCGACTTCGATTTGGTCGTCGGAGGTTTGCACGTGGGAGCGCGGGCTGAACCGGGCGACGGCATTGGAGATGCCTTCGCCGAGCTCCTGCTCGGGAGCGTCGGGGTCACCGGAGTTGACCGTCCCGGCCTCCTCCAGAACGAAGTGGACCATCAACTCCGACCCCAGCGCCTCGACGAGCTTGGCGGTACCACGCAGGCGGCGGTCGGCAGGGGCCTCGTCGTCGATGGCGGAGTCCTCGAAGTCCTCCGGGCGGATCCCCAAGATCACCCGCTGACCGCTGTAGTTGCCGAGGTTCGGGAACCGTGTCAACACCTCCGGCCCGAACCCGACGGTCTGGTTCCCGACGGTCACCGTGCCACCACCATCGGTCACTGTCACGGTGCCCTCGTAGAGGTTCATCGACGGTGAACCGATGAAGGCGGCGACGAACACGTTTGTCGGGTGGTCGTAGAGGTTCTGGGGCGTGTCGACCTGCTGCAGATAGCCGTCCTTCAACACGGCGACCCGGTCGCCCATCGTCATCGCCTCGACCTGGTCGTGGGTGACGTACACCGTGGTGACACCGAGGTTGCGCTGCAGGCTGGCGATCTCGGCGCGCATCTGGACGCGCAGCTTGGCATCGAGGTTGGACAGCGGCTCGTCCATCAGGAAGGCCTTGGGCTGGCGGACGATCGCCCGGCCCATCGCCACGCGCTGGCGCTGACCACCCGACAGCTGGCCCGGCTTCCGATCGAGCCACGGCTCCAACTCGAGCACCGCCGCGGCCTTGCGCACCCGCTCATTGATCTGCGCCTTGGGCACCTTCGCCAACTTGAGAGCGAAGCCGATGTTGTCGAACACCGTCATGTGTGGGTACAGCGCGTAGTTCTGGAACACCATGGCGATGTCCCGATCCTTGGGCTGCACGTCGTTGACCACCCGGTCGCCGATCATCAGCGTCCCCGCCGTGATCGTCTCCAGACCGGCGATCATTCGCAGCGCCGTGGACTTCCCACAACCGGACGGACCGACGAGTACCAGGAACTCGCTGTCGGCGATTTCGAGGCTGAGGTCGTGAATGGCCTGGAATCCATTGTCGTAGACCTTGTTGACGTCATCGAGCACCACGGTTGCCATGCCGGGGCATGCTAACGCGTGTGACATCTGGCGGACGCTGCCGCCGATCGACAGATAGCGTTGCCCGACCGTGAATCAGATGAAGACTCGGCTCCAGGCGCTCGGACTACTCGACCGCGCGATCCGGGCGACCTCGGACGACGAGCTGACGGCAGCGGTGGACGCCCTCGACGAAGACCACCGTGAGGCGCTGGAACGTGCCGTGGACGGCGACGTGACGCCGGCAGCGATCCGCGAGGCGGCATCGAAGGGCCGAATCAACGGTGCGATGGAGGGCATCGCCCTCGTGCTCACCGACGCGTCGCTCGCCGATTGCATCGAAAAGCTCGGCGAGCATGCCGACAACCCGACCAGCGAGCAACTGCGCGAGGTGCTCCCCGGCCTCATCGAACGCCACGGCCTGGCGATCACGCGGGTGATGCTCGCCTCGACGGTCGCCGGCGAGGCGGCCGCGTCAACCGTGATCCGCGATCTGCTCAAGCACGACGACGTCGTCAAGCTCCCCCGCGAGGAGCCGCGCCCGATCGCCCCGGCGGTCACGAGCGACGACGAGGACGATCCCGAACGCGACGCGCTCAAGGCCAAGCGGGCCGAGACCCGCAAGCGCAAGCAAGAAGAAGCCGCCCAGCGCCGCGAACAATCCGCCCGCGACCGCGGCCGCATCTAATCATTGGAGTGTTTGGCGCTGTCGGAGTGTCACGTGCCGGGAAACTCGACGCGCAGCACTCCAATGGCAGCAAACACTCCAATCGGTCAGCGTTGGCGGACGGAGCGTTCGTGGTCGAGCAGCCAGGCTTTGCACTCGATGCCGCCGCCAAACCCGGTGAGGTGACCGTTGGCGCCGACGACGCGGTGGCACGGGACGACGATCGGTAGCGGGTTGCGGCCATTGGCGGCGCCGACGGCACGGGCGAGGTTGCGGTCGCCGAGGCGCCGGGCCTGCTCGCCGTAGCTCACCGTCTCGCCGTAGGGAATCGAGCGCAGCGCCTGCCAGGCGGCGAGCTGGAACGCTGTGCCCTGGGGCGCCAGCGGTACCTCGAACTCGACGCGATCGCCGGCGAAATACTCGCCGAGCTCGGCAGCCGCTTGCGCCAGCACAGCGTGTTGCTCGGGCGCCGTGTCCTCGGCCGACGTCGCCGACGCAGCCTTCTCCTCGGGAAGATGCAGCTCGACGAGCGCTTCGTCGTCGGCGACGAGCGTGATCGTGCCGATCGGGCTCTCGATGGTGGTGCGGTGCATCAGGTCACTCCTTGACGTGGGGGGATGGATTCGGGGCGGACAGCGACTCCCACAAGTGGTGGACGGCGTAGGACCGCCACGGCCGCCACTGCTCGACGACGTCGGCGTCGGCTCCAGACCGCAGCCGGGCGAGGGCGTGCTTGACACCGAGGTCGGCGGCGAGGAACACGTCGGGGTCGCCGAGGCCGCGCAGCAGCACGTAGTCGGCGGTCCACGGCCCGATGCCGGGCACGTCGAGCAGTGCGGCACGCACGTCGTCGCGATCGGCACCGGCGTCGAGGACGAGCTTGCCGAGGGCGATCCGCTCGGCGAGATCGATCAACGTCGCCCTGCGCCGCATCGGCATCGGCAGCAACGCCTGGGTCGACGCCCGCCAGCTCGCTCGGCGACGAGAAGACATGGGTGAGCGTGTCGTCGGGAATCGTCAGCGGCGTGGCCGTCGCTCGCACGAGGCGACCGGCGATCGTGCGCGCCCCGACGACGGACACCTGCTGGCCGATCACGGCGCGCACTGCCGTCTCGAACGGATCGACGCTGCCGGGCACCCTCAGGCCCGGGCGCGCCGCAACGAGCTGGCCGAGCACGGGATCGCTGCCGAGCGCCGCATCGATCGCCACCGGATCAGAATCGAGGTCGAACAGCCGGCGAACGCGCCGGACCGCCGGCGCGAGGTCTCGCCAGTCGGCCAGGCGGAACGTCGCCCGGACGTGGGCGCGGCCGGCCTTGACCACGGTCTCACCCTCGATGGCCGCGACGCCGTGTCCGTTGGGCAGCGCCAGCGCCCGGCGGTACGCAACGCCGTCGAAGTGCTCGACCCCGCTGATCGCTCGCGTTGCGAGGAACGACATCGTCGCGCCGAGGTCGAATGGCTGGCGCACGGCGAGGTCGACAGTGACGGCGCCGAGCGTGTTGGGGGCTGACAACGGTTCGCCGCGACGGCCCGCCCGGGCCGCCCGCAGGTGCGAGGGAGATGCCGCGAACACGGCCTGCACCGTGTCGTTGAACTGGCGGATGCTGCGAAACCCGGCGGCGAAGGCGATCGCCGTGAACGGCATCGACGACGTCTCGATGAGCACACGAGCCGTCGTCGCCCGCTGCGCTCTGGCGATGGCCAGCGGCCCGGCGCCGAGTTCGTCGGTGATCACGCGATTGAGGTGGCGATCGCTGTAGTGCAAGCGCCGGGCGAGACCGGACACCCCATCACGATCGACGACACCGTCGCTGATCAGGCGCATCGCCCGGGCGACGACGTCGCCGCGCACGTCCCACTCCGGCGAGCCGGGCGAGGCGTCGGGACGGCATCGCTTGCACGCCCGATAGCCGTGATCATGGGCCGCTGCGGCGGTCGGGAAGAACTCGATGTTGGTGCGCTTGGGGGTGACCGCCGGGCAGCTCGGGCGGCAGTAGATGCCCGTCGTCCGCACGGCCCCGACGAAGTACCCGTCGAACCGCGAGTCTCGGCTCGTCACTGCCCGATAGCACTGTTCATGGTCCAACACCATGCCACCATGATGGCGACCGCCGAGGCCGATCACTAGCGGAAATCGGACAGCGACGGGCCAGCGTGAGAAACGCAAACTGGGCGGCCAAACACCCGGAAACCGGACCGGACGCCGCCCAGATCGGCAGTTGGACCGGAGGCCGCCCAGATCGAGAACGGCTACTGCAGGTCGGTGCTCGCCGCGGCGAGCGGCGCGACGGCCGGCATCGGCGGGCGACGATCGGCGGTCGACGCCGGGATCACGATCGTCCGCAGCACCCACATCCCGACGGCGCAGAGCCCGGCGGCGGCGGCGAAGCCGGCGCGCTTGCCGAACGAGTCGGCGAGTGCCCCGAGGGCGAGGCCGCCGACCGCAGTGCCGGCCTCGAAGAACATCGTGAACGAGGCGATCGCCCCGGGACGTTCGGCCGCCGGGGCCCGATTGACCGTGAAGGCCATCAGCGACGGATACATGAACGCCATGCCGACGCCGACGCACCCGGCGGCGACGAACAACGCCCACGGCTCGGTGATCGTCGCGAACAGTGTGAGCCCGACGCCGAGCATCACGAACGCCGTGGTCACCGACACTCGCGGCCCGAGTCGCTCAGGGAGCCGGGCGCCGCCAATTCGCAGCACGAGGCACACCGCGCTGTACACGGCGAACAGACCGCCCGCTCCCGACAGCCCGAGCGACCGGGCGTGGTCCGGGAGGAAAGCGCCGAACACGGCGAAGGCGGCCATCCCGAAGGCCAGGACGACTCCGGGGCCAACGGCATCAGGATGCAGCCAGCGCGCCGCCGGACGGCTTGCAGTATCCGAGGAGGAAATCGCGGGCGCGAACGAGAGTCGACGCGGCACGGTCGTCGACACGAGCGCTGCGCCGACGGCGAACAACCCGGCGAGGGCGAACGCGCTGCGGAAACCAGACGTGCTGAGCATCACCTCGCCGACGATCGGTCCGAGTCCGATGCCCCCGTACACGGCGACCGAAAAGTACGACGTGGCCTCCGCTCGGCGGTCGGCCGGGCTGAGGTCGACGATCAGCGTCATCGCGGCGACGAACAGGGCGGCCTCCCCCGCGCCCGTCAGCCCGCGCAGCACGAGAAGAGCGGGCAGCGAGTCGACGAAGCCGTACGCGGTGCCGGCGCCTGCGGCGAGGGCGGCGCCACCGATCATCACGGCGCGGCGTCCGTAACGGACGACGAGGAGACCGATCAGCGGTCGCACGGCGATTGCGACGATGGCGAACGCCGCGATCGCCAAGCCGATCCCCAGCTCGCCGCCCCGCAATTCGTCCTCGATGTACCTGGGCACGAGCGGGATGAGCACGCCGACGAACATGAAGAACGCGAACGTCGCCGCCGTCACGGCGACGAAGGGGCGCGTGATGAGGCGTGCGATGGGGGTGAACCTACCGGCGGGCCACCTCGACGGCGACGGTGAGCTGCTGCGCGGCCGGCGGGCCGATGACCACACCGCGCACCGGGGCGACGTCGCCGTAGTCTCGTCCCCACGCCACCGTGACGTGGTCATCGGCGGGCAGATGCCCATTTGTCGGGTCGAAGTCGATCCATCCGACCCGGGGCACCCACACCGCGCACCAAGCGTGTGAGGCATCGGCGCCGCGCATGCCGCCGGGCGGCGTCGTCTCGATGTAGCCGCTGACGTAGCGGGCCGGGAGCCCGAACATGCGCAACGCGCTCGACGGCCAAGTGGGCGAAGTCCTGACAGACGCCGCGCCGCGCCGCGAGCACCGCGGCGAGTGGAGTCGACACCTCCGTGAAGGCATGGTCGTACTCGAACTGCTCGTGGATCGTGCGACACAACTCACGAGCCACCTCGACGATCGGTCGCGATGGTGTGAAGGCCGGGGCGGCGACCTTGTCCAGGTCGGCGTGCTCGCTGGAATCGGACAGCAGCGGGACGCCGCCGGCGAACGGCCGCACGTCGAGCGCTTCGGGCCCACGAAGCGCGCTCGACGAGCGATGCCACCTCCTCCCAGGGCGGTCCCGATCCGTCGACGTGGGTGGGGCGCACGGTGACGTCCGACGTCGCCCGCACCGTGAGCCGATCGTGCTGGTGGTGGATGCCGAGTTGGATCACCCGGTTGCCGAACAGATCGTCGCCCTCAACTCGTTCGTCCGGCTCCGGCTCAACCGTGACCTCGGCGAACTCGACGGTCTGCCATGGCGTCGCGCGTGGCACCACGACGGCGACCGTGTAGCCGTCACTCATCGGCCGCGAGTACTGATACGTGGTCACGTGCGTCACGTGCAGTCGCCGGCCGGTCATCTCATCGACCTCTGCAAGCGGCCTGCGTGGCCGGGGAACGCAATGAACGCCGGGCGGTCATCTCACCGCGGCGCGCCCGGCATGCATGAGCATCGGCTTGACGGGCGTCGCGAACCACGTGGCGACGACGTCGGCAGCGAACTCGACGACCGACTCGGAGACCGCGTCGAGATGCGCGGCGGACACGAGCTCGTCGATCGGCACGTCCGTGATCAGCGAGGCGAGCCGACTGATCGCAGACGTCCCGTCGTACCAGCCGACATCGGCGCAATGCTCGGCGGCGCGCTCGAGGCTCGTCACGCACCCGCGGGGGTTGTCGCGATCACGCAGCAACAACTCCAGTGCCGGCGCCAGGGCAACGTCGCTGCGGTGCTGGCGCCGATAGGCGACGAGGCTCTCGTTCGCCGCCAGCAGCACCTCGACGGCGGCGACCCCGGCCGCGTCGAGGCCACCATCGAACGGCGCATCGCCGCCACTGATCAACGAGCCGGCCAGGTCGAGCACGACGAGCGCCCGTTCGATGCGGACGCCGATGTCGCCGAAACGCCATGCCGGGCCACGCACGGTCGATTCGTTCCACATCCCGGCGAAGGCGGCGAGCGAAGCCAGCACGTCGTCGAGCGTGCCCACGAGGTTCACGTCAACTACCCGGTCGCCGGCGAACGAGTCGATGCGTTCGGCGATGTCGGTGAGCACTCGCGCCGTGCTGCCAGGAAGGAACTCACCGATCGAGGCGGCCGCGGCCACGAACGATCGCAGCTGACCTCCGAGCCGGTGAGTCGCCGCAATCGTCGCAGCATCGAGCTCGAGCACCAGTCCCCGACCGCCCTCGGCTCCGTCTGCGACGAGGGCGACATCGCCGACGGCGGCCAGTGCCGCAGCGGTTCTCGACGACCAACGACCGCCGTCGACCGTGATCAGCGTCGGATCCTGGCTTCGGCGACCGGCGACTACCCGCAGCGTCCTGGCGATCGCTTCGGCGCGTTCGACCGCCCGACCCATCCAGAACAAGCGCCTCGACGGCGCGCGTCGGGACGGAGCTGGAGAGGTCGACTTGCGGGAGGGGCGTGACGACGACCGGCAGCGACCGCGTCTGATCGAGGACCCAGACGTCCTTGACGGTGCGCGCCGACGGCCGCTGCGGGTCGTCGCCCGGCGCCAGCACTCGGCCATTGCCGCCGGGCACGACGGTCACGCCCTGCGGTCCGGCGACGGCGTGGAGGCGCAGCACCACCGCCGCCTCACCGAGCTCGGCGCCACGAAACGCCGGAACCTTGTTCAACTGCGCCGTCCGTGCGGCGTCGCCGAGCTGGGGAAGGCGCAGCGACGACCCGCTGAGCGCCTCGGTGGCAGCCGGCCAGAACGACGCGACGGTGGCGTCCTCGAGGAGGCCGCATCCGTGGGCGTTGGCGAGCACCACTCCCCCGGCTGCGACGGCGGTCAGCAGACCCGGAACGCCGCCACCAGCCGGCGCGACACGTTCGATCGGGTCGGTCTCGTCGTCGTCGATGCGCCGGTACACGACATCGATCGGATCGAGTCCACCGAGTGTGCGCAACCACAATCGGCCCTGGCGCACGACCACGTCGGGACGTTCGATCAGCGTGAAGCCGAGCATCCGGGCGAGCTGGGAGTCCTCCACATATGCGGCATGCTCGACGCCGCCACTGAGCAGCACGATGCGCGGGCTGGCCACGACGGTGTCCGCCACGAGCGCGTGGCGCAGCACCGCGGCCACGCCGGCGAGCGTGGCGACCCCCGCCTCGGTTCCGGGGACTTCCACCGGAAGCATCGCCGCGCGGTCGAGCATCGCGTACCCGATGCCGGTCGGAGCGTCGGCGAGGTCACGCACGATACGCCACGTCCCATCGGCGAGCTCGACGACGTCAGCAGCGTACGTCGTCAGCCACCGTGGAGGCGGCGGGAGCCCTACCGAGCCGATGCGATAGCGGGGCGTCGAGCTCAGTGCCTCGCCGGGGACGATTCCATCGGCGACGAGGTGGCGGGGGCCGTAGAGGTCGGCGAGGACGCGTTCCAACGCCTCGACGCGCTCGACGATGCCGGCCGCCAGACGCCCGAACGTCGCTCCGTCGAGAACGAGCGGGAGCGGATCGACCCGCCACGGCCGCCGGTGCACGCTCATCTCGTGGACGAGATGACCGGCGCTCGACGCGGCGAGGACCCGATCGGCTTGCGCCTGCCGACGAATCAGCGCCGGGCGGTCGCTCGTCAGCCGCTCGAGCAGCGCATGCACCGTCATGCCACGTTGCGGCGCAGATAGCGCTCGTGGATCCGCCGGTCGAGCTGGGCGAGGGCGTCCTGCAACGTCTCCATCGCGTCGTCGAGCGCCGCCCCGTCGATGTCGGCGGACGTGGACGCGCGCACGACGGCGTCGACCGCATCGACCTCGTCGAACATCGCGCTTGGATCGGGCAGCTCGCCGAGTGCTCGGCGGATCTCCCGCAGCAGGGCACGCACCGCACGCGGGAAGCGGTCGTGCTCGAGCAGGAAACGGACGACGGCGGGTCCCTCGATCGGTCGGGGGACAGCACGCCGGTACATCTGCAGCCCGGAGAGCGACTTGAGCACGCCCATCCACAACAGGTCGTCGTAGCCCCGTTCGCCCTCCCCCGACCCCATCAGCACCGCGGCGGCGCGCACGCCAAGGACCCGGGTCGTCATGTCCGCCCGTTCCAGGGCCCGACCGAGCCGCCACATCGCGTACGCCTCGTCGTGGCTCATCGTCGTCGCCAGGATCCCGTCGATGCGCCGGCTGTCGCTGACGACGTGACGGGTGAAGCGGTCGCGGGCTCGGCGGTCGTTCCCCCGATCCGCCTCGACGTTGACGTAGTGGTAGAGATCGTTGATCGCTTGCCAGCCCTCGGTGGGGATCGTCTCACGCGTCGTGCGCAGGTTGTCCCGTGCCGCCGACACACAGTGCACGACGCTGCCCTGGTTGAGTTGGTCGGACAGGAGGTACTCGACGACCGCCGCCTCCGAGCCGTCCCCACCCAGGCGTTCGTCGTACTGGGCCTCGCTCCCGACGACGGTGATCAACGGCTTCCAGTGGGCAGCCGAACGTCCAGGGAGGTCGGCGGCGGTCTCGGCGTGGGCCCTCACGACCCGCGCCGTGTCCTCCGCCCGCTCGAGGTACCGGGCCGCCCAGTAGATGTCGTCGGCGACGCGCGACAACAACACGTCAGCCCGTCCCCTGCACCTGTGACTGTCCGCTGTCATCGACGTCTGCCTCGATGATCCACGTGTCCTTGCTGCCGCCGCCCTGCGACGAGTTGACGATCAGCGAGTCCTTGACGAGCGCCACCCGGGTCAGCCCGCCAGCGGTCACGTAGCTCGTCGCTCCGGTGAGGATGAACGGGCGGAGATCGACGTGGCGCGGTTCGACGCCCTCCTCGCAGAGCGTCGGCGCCGTCGAGAGCTGGATGATCGGCTGGGCGACCCAGTTGCGTGGATCCTCGTTGATCGCCGACGCCACCGCCTCGAGCTGGGCGTCGGTGGCACGGTTGCCGATGACGATGCCGTAGCCGCCGCTCTCGTTGGCCGGCTTGACCACGAGATCCCGCAGGTTCTCGATGACGAACGCCCGCTCGTCGGCGTAGAGGCAGCGGTGCGTCGGCACGTTGGCGATCACTGGCTCCTCCCCGAGGTAGTAGCGCACGAGATCGGGGACCCAGGCGTAGACGACCTTGTCGTCGGCGACTCCGGCGCCGGGGGCGTTGGCGATGGCGACGCGCCCCGACTTCCACGCCCGCATCAGTCCCGGGACACCGAGCGTCGAATCCGGACGGAACGTCTCGGGGTCGAGGAACAGGTCGTCGATCCGGCGGTAGATCACGTCGACGGGCTCGAGACCGTCGATCGTCCGCATGAACACGCGGTCGTCGTCGGCGACGACGAGGTCGGTGCCCTGAACGAGCGTGGCGCCCATGCGCTGGGCGAGGAAGGAGTGCTCGAAGTACGCCGAGTTGAAGATTCCCGGCGTGAGGACGACGACGCTCGGATCGGCGACCTCGTCCGGTGCCAGCGACACGAGCAGCTTGGACAGCTCCTCCGTGTAGGAGTCGACGGGGGCGATCCGCTGCCTCGCGAACACCTCGGGAAACGCCCGCTTGGAGATCGCCCGATTCTCCAGCACGTAGCTGACCCCCGAGGGCACGCGCAGGTTGTCCTCGAGCACGTACACGGTGCCGTCGGCGTCGCGCACGAGATCCGACCCGGAGATGTGCGCCCACACACCGAACCGCGGTTGGACGCCCTTGCACTCGGGGCGGAAGTTGATCGAGCCGTCGAGCAACTCCCGCGGGAACACGCCATCGGCGATCACCCGTTGGTCGTTGTAGACGTCGTCGATGAACCGATTGAGGGCGACGAGACGCTGCTCGAGTCCCTTGGCGATGCGCACCCACTCGCCAGCCTCGATGACCCGGGGGATGACGTCGAAGGGCCAGGCGCGGTCGATGCCCCGACCGTCGGAGTAGACGGTGAAGGTGATGCCCATCGTCTGGATGTCGGCGGTTGCCGCCGCTTGGCGGGTGCGCAGTTCGTCGAGCTCCAGGCCATCGAGCACCTCGAACAGCCCACGTGCCGCCGGACGCGGCACGTCGCCGGTGTCGCGGAGCTCGTCCCACGGCGCGGCGCGTGACGTCATCGATGGCGAGGTTACGTGAGGACGTGCCACCTACGCCCGCTGACGGCGCCGGGTGCTTGCCAAGCGCTACGTTGCCGTCGATGCGCACTCCTCCCCTGGTCGCCATCGGGGCGGTGCTCGCCGCTCTCAGCGTGAGCGGTGGGCCGGCGGCAGCCGCACCTCCGGACGAACCGACTGCCAAGATCGAAGCGGCAGCCGAGGCCGCCATGGAGGCCTGGATCACCACCGTGGGTGGCCACGTCTTCACGGGGACGGTGGCCTGCGGCATCGATGCCGTGAGCTCGCACTCGGCCTACTGCTACGCGCACACCGACACCGGGATCGTCGCCGCGTCCTCGCCGATCCCCGACCCACCCGGCAGCGAGTGGCAGTTCACGCTGCTCGCCGGGTCGATCGGCACCGACGGCAACGTGGCGATCCCGACGACCGTGCCGCAACAGCCGCAGCCGACGGTCGCCGCGCCACCACTCCCCACCGTGCCGACCCCGACGGTTGCCGAACCTGCCCCTTCCACGAGCGCGACCGCTACGACGTTCGGCGAGGGCATGCAGCTCGTCAACGTCGACGTCGCGCCCGGTCGCTATCAAGCTGCAGGCTCCGACTTCTGCTACTGGGAGCGGCGGTCAGCGGCCGACGACGAGATGGACAGCATCATCTCCAACGCGATCATTCTCGGGCCCGCCGTCGCCGACATCGTGGCCACCGACGTCGCCTTCAGCTCCCAAGGCTGCGGCACCTGGACGCCCTACGTCGCGCCACCGGCACCGGCGACGACGTTCGGCCCCGGCGCTTACGTCGTCGGCTCGGACATCGCTCCCGGCACGTACGAGGCGAGCGGTGGGGCGGACTGCTACTGGCGCCGGTTGGGCGGCTTCACCGCCGACCTCGAAGACATCCTCGCCATCGAGAACATGACCCAACCGGGCTCCGTCGTCATCGAGGCGACCGACGTCGGCTTCGAATCGGCGGAGTGCGGAACGTGGACGCTGATCAGCGGTGATTCGTTGACGGGCTGATCGCTGCCCGGCCATCGAGTCCGAGGACGGCGACGGCGTTGTCCTTGAGGATCTTGGCGCGAGCGTCGTCGCCGATCTCGAGTTCGGCGAAGTCGGCCATCCAACGTCGTGGATCGATCACCGGGTAGTCCGAGCCGAACATCACCTTGTGCGACAGGTACGAGCGGGCGGCGCGCACGAGCTGAGGAGGGAAATACTTCGGCGACCATCCCGACAGATCGATGAACACGTTGGCCTTGTGCGTCGCCATCGAGATCGCCTCGTCCTGCCAGGGCACCGACGGATGGGCGAGGATCACGGTCATCGCCGGGAAGTCGGCGGCCACGTCGTCGATCAGCATCGGCTGTGAGTAACGCAGCTTCAGGCCCCGGCCGCCGGGCAACCCGGCGCCGATGCCGGTCTGGCCGGTGTGGAACACGACCGGCACGCGAGCTTCCTGGATCGCCTCGTAGATCGGGTAGCAACGTTCGTCGTTGGGGGCGAACGACTGCAGCGTCGGATGGAACTTGAAGCCGCGGACGCCGTGGTCGCCGACGAGACGGCGGACCCGTTCGACCGCTTCGGCGGGTTGGTGCGGATCGACCGACCCGAACGGGATCAGCACGTCGGCGTGTTCAGCCGCAGCGTCGGCGATCTCGAAGCTGGACAGGGCGGGGTGGCCGAGGGCGGTGGTGGCGTCGACGGTGAAGATCACCGCCGCCATCGACAAGCTTCGGTAGCGCTCGGCGAGACGCTCGACGGTGGGGCTGCGATCGGCGGTCGACTTGAAGTACTTGGCCGACGCATCGAGCAACTCCTGATCGAGGGATCGGCACCCGTGACTGTCCTGTTCGACGTGGACGTGCATGTCGATGGCGACCAGCGAGCCGACGTCGATGGTCATGATCGGCGCCTGGCGGCGAGCTCGACGAAGGGATCGAGCGACGACGGGTTGACGAGGGCGTCGCGGCTGGCAACCTCGTCGACGTCGGCCCCCTGGAGGATTCGTTTGACGGGAAGCTCGAGCTTCTTGCCGGTGAGCCCGACAGGGATCGCGTCGACGGGGACGATGGCGTCGGGAACGTGTCGGGGCGACAACTCGGTTCGCAGACGATGGGCGATCTCCCGGAACAGCGCGTCGTCGATCGACGGCTCGTCCGCCAGGACGACGAAGAGGATCAACTCGCCTGGGCCGCCGGCGGGGTCCTCGAGGTGCACGACAAGGCTGTTCTGCACCTCGTCGAACTCTTCGACGACCCGGTAGAACTCGCCGGTCCCGAGGCGCACGCCACCGCGGTTCAGGGTGGCGTCGGAGCGGCCGGTGACGACACAGCTGCCGTTCTCGAAGAACTGCACCCAGTCGCCTTGGCGCCACACGCCGGGGAAGTGGTCGAAGTAGGTCGCCCGATAGCGCGCTCCGTCGGGATCGTTCCAGAACCCCACCGGCATCGACGGCATCGGCTCGGTGATCACCAGCTCGCCGAGCTCTCCGACCACAGGGTGGCCGTCAAGGTCGTACGCCGAGGTCGCCACCCCGAGGCAACGCCCGGAGATGGCTCCCGCCCAGACCGGCAGCAGCGGGTTGCCCTGCACGATCCCCGTGCACACGTCGGTGCCACCGCTGCCGTTCATCAACAAGATGTCGTCACCGAGTGCGTCGTAGATCCACGCCGCCGCATCCGGGGGCAGCGGCGCGCCGGCGGTGCACAGCTCACGCAGTCGCAGGCCGGTCACGGCACGGGGGTCGACGTCCGACTTGCGGCAGGCGGCGAGATACGCCGGGCTCACGCCCATCACGGTGGCCCCCACGTCGGCGGCGAGCCGCCACTGCTCGGAGGCATCCGGATGCAACGGGTTGCCGTCGAGCATCACGATCGAGGCACCCGTCAGCAGCGTCGAGACGAGAGCGTTCCACATCATCCACGCCGTCGTCGAGAACCACATCAAGCGGTCGCCGGGACCGAGGTCCCAGCTCAGGGCGTGGTTCTTGAGGTGCTCGAGGAGGATCCCCCCATGGCCGTGGACGATCGCTTTGGGCAACCCGGTGGTCCCCGACGAGAACAGCACACACAGCGGATGGTCGAACGGCACCTGCTCGAACTCGGCTGCCCCGTCGCTGGCGGTCAACTCGTCCCAGGAGACGAGGTTGGCGCCGAGCGACGACCCGTCGAGATCGTCGCTCCCGTATGCCACATCGACGACCTGGCTGATCGATGGCAAGGCGGCCGCGATGTTGGCGACGTGGCCGCGGCGGTCGACGTAGGTGTCCCCGTACCGATACCCACCGACGGCGAGGAGCACCGTTGGCTCGATCTGAGCGAAGCGGTCGACGACGCTGCGCTCGCCGAACTCGGGAGCACAGGTCGCCCACGTCGCGCCGAGACTCGCGCAGGCGAGGAAGGCTGCGAGGGTCTCGGGGATGTTCGGCAGGTAACCCACCACGCGGTCGCCGCGTCCCACTCCGATGCGCTGCAGGCCGGCTCGCGCCCTGCCCACGAGCGCGGTCAGCTCGCCGAACGTCAGCGTGATCGACGGGCGCGTCTGGGAACGGGCGACGACGGCGATCGCGTCGTCTGGGAAGCGACCGCCGACGATGTGCTCGGCGTAGTTGAGCAGCGCGCCACCGAACCACGTGCCGCCCGGCATCGCTCTCGCGGACAACACCTCGGTCGGGGCCGCCGACGAGACGATCTCGAAGTAGTCCCACAGCGACTGCCAGAAGTCCTCGAGCTCGGTCACCGACCACGACTGCAACTCGTCGTAGTCGTCGAAGGCGAGTCCCCGCGACGTGGCCAACCAGTCCAGGTAGCGACCGAGCCGGCTCGTCGACCGCGCGTCGGGACGTGGCGTCCACAACAGTGCAGGCGGACTTGTGGCGGGCGACGTCATCGGAGTGGTGATTCAATCAGGCAGCGCCCACCCGAAGTGGCAGTGTCGTCGGGCTGGCTACACGGCCGCGCAGGTCGCTGCCCAGCGCGCCGACGGCGTGATCTGACCCGCGATGAGCAATGACGGGCCATACGGCTGTCATCGCTCATCGCTTGGGTTCCTTGGGGAGGCCGAGGATTCGCTCGCCGACGATGTTGCGCTGGATCTGGCTGGTGCCGCCCCAGATCGTCTCGGAGCGCGAGAAGAAGAACGCCGAGATCATCGGCGACACGGGGTAGCCGGGCCGCCGCTCGGCGCGCAGCGCGCCCGGCCACGACGCCGCGTCAGGACCGCTGTCGACGAGCAGTGCCGCGGCGCCGTAGAGATCGAGAGCCAGTTCCATCGCCTGCTGGTGCATCTCTGACCAGAACATCTTGTTCGTGGCCCCGAGGGCCTTGACGCCCTCGTCGGGACGACCGGCGAGCTGGGCCGACAGCGTACGCAAACCGTTGATGCGCAGGATCTGGACCTTCGTGTAGAACTCGGCGAGGCGCTGGCGGATCCGCGGATCGGTGTCCAGGCGGTGCTCGCGGGCAGCGTCGAGGAGCAAGGCGAACTCGTCGGCGAAGCGGCGGAAACCGGTCGTCGCCGATTGCCCACGCTCGAACGCCAGCGTCGAGTTGGCGACCTTCCACCCCTCGTTGACGCCGCCGACGACGTTGTCGGCGGGACACCGAGCGTCGCTGAAGAACACCTCGCAAAACTCGGCGGTGCCGTCGGGCTGGGTGATCCGACGGACCTCGACACCGTCCTGGCGCATCGGCACGAGGAGGTAGGAGATCCCCTTGTGCTTGGGCGCCTCGGGATCCGTGCGTGTGAGCAGGAAGCAGTAGTCGGCGTCGTCCCCCTGGGTCGTCCACACCTTCTGGCCGTTGATCACCCACTCGTCGCCGTCGAGCGTGGCCGTCGTCTTCAGGCTGGCGAGGTCGGAACCGGAGTCAGGCTCAGAGAAGCCCTGACACCAGCGAACCTCGCCGCTCAGGATCTTGGGCAGGAACTCGCTTCTTCTGCTCCTCGCTCCCCCACTGCAGGATCGTCGGGCCGACCAGCGTGTCGCCGAAGAAGTCGGCGCGCAGCGGCGCCTTGACCCGGGCGAACTCCTCGGCGAGGACGACACCCTGGAGCGTCGACAACCCCTTGCCGCCGTACTCGACCGGCCACGTCGCGCAGATCCACCCGCCTGCGAACAGCTTGGCCGGCCAGGCGTCGTTGAACTCGCCGCGCTGCTCGGCGGTGAGTTCGGGCGCCTCGCCGCGCTCGGCCGCCTCGACCCACCCAGCGGGGAGGTTGGCGGCCAGCCACCCGCGGATCTCTGCGCGGAACGCCTCGGCGTCGGCGTCGTAGGTGAGCTGCATCGCCGACATTGTGGCCGATGTACCGACGGCTCGGAGCGGCCGGGTGATCGAGCCTGCCACCCATGCCCGGCCACCTACCGGACCGCCGCCGGCAACCCCGACGCTCCGCATCTGGGCGCGATCTGTCTGGACAGTCCGGCCAGATCGCGCCCAGATCTTGGCGACCGGGGACGGGCGCCCACTGGCTAGGTTGCGGGGATGGTGCTCGCCGAGACCGTGCCGACCACGCGCTGGACGGCGCAGTGGAAGGAGCTCTTCGAGGAGGTCATCACGACCGGCCTGTGCACGGGATGTGCCGGCTGCGTCGTCACCTGCCCGCACGACGTCATCGGCTACGAACACGCCGAGGGCAAGTACGTGCCGTTCCACCTCGAGGACGAGCTCGGGCCCGCCGATTGCCTTCACGGTGTGAAGGGCTGCACGACGTGCACGCGGGCGTGTCCGCGGCTTCCGGTCGTGGGAGCCGTCGGCCGATCGCCACCTCTTCGGACGGGTGCGCGAGCCGAACGAGATGGCCGGGATCTGGCAGCAGCTCCTGCTGACCCGAGCAGCCGACGAGTCGCAACACCAGCTCGGCCAGGACGGCGGGTTCGTGTCGGCGATGCTGGTGTGGCTGCTCGACCACGACTACATCGAAGCGGCGATGGTCTCGGGCGTCGACGACGACGACGCCTGGAAGGCCAAGCCCGTCCTCGTCCACAACCGCGCCGAGGTCCTCGCCACTGCCGGCAGCCGCTACACCTACTGCGCCAATCCGCTCGCCCTCCGTGAGGCCAAGGACCAAGGACTCACCCGCCTCGCCCTCGTCGGCATGGGGTGCCAGACGTCGTCACCGCCGACGATGTGGGACCGCAAGGCCGGCAAGGTCTCCAAGCCATTCGTGTTCAACATCGGCCTGCTCTGCTCGAAGACGTTCGACGACGCCATCTTCGCCGAGCTGTTCGAGGCGAAGTACGGCTTGGCCAAGTCCGAGATGGTCAAGATGAACATCAAGGGCGTGTTCCAGATCTGGATGCGTGACGGTTCGTACCACGAGATCGACCTCAAGGAGTGCCACGCCTGGACCCGCGAAGGCTGCAAACGGTGTCCGGACTTCGCCGCCGAGCACGCCGACATCTCTCTCGGCGGGATCGGCAAGGACAACGACTGGACGCTCACGATCGTGCGCACCGACCTCGGCGTCGAGGTCGTCGACCGGATGATCGCCGACGGCACGATCCTCGCCAAGCCGGCGCAGGACGACGAGGTCGCGATGAAGCTGCTGCGCACGCTCTCGATCGTGTCGCGGCGACGCTGGCCGTCCGACGCAGACCCGGCACCGCTGGTCGGGGTCCCTCCCCCGAAGAAGAAGGCGGCAGCGGCTTCAGGAGCCTGACTCAGCCCTCGGTGGTCTCGCTCGGCGTCGTCGACGCGGCCGCCGTCGGTGGCCTCGGGGGCTGCCGATGTCGCCGTCGGCTCGGACGTCCCCGTCGGCTGGTCGACCGCCGCGAGCTCGCCGGTGCACTCCTCGAAATCGGCGATGAACCTGCGCATCGCTGGGCTCGCCTCCTCCAACGTGGAGCCGCCGGCCGGGTCCCAGGTCTCGTTCTCCTCGGCGATGGCGTCGAGCTCGTCGTCGGTGTAGAGCTCCAGACGCTCGAGCATGCACTCCTCCTCGGTCTCGTCGATGACGGTGATGTCCGGCGCTGCGAGAGATTCGATCACGTCGCTGACGACCCGGCGGTTGCTGGGCGTGCTGGAGCAGGCGCTCAGGGCGCCGAGGGTGACCACGACGAGACCGGCGGACACGACACGGCGACGGCGACTCACAGGGCAGGGAGGCTAACGACGCCAGGCCGCTTCGCACCGCGGCGCCAGTAGCTTGCTCACGGAGTCCGATGGCGAGGAGCACGAAGCAGCGAGCAGCGACCGAGGAGCGCCCGACGAGGGTGTTGCTCGTGCGCCATGGACTCACGGAATCGACCGGATCGGTGCTCCCCGGTCGAACCCCAGGTCTCAACCTGTCCGACACCGGGCGCACGCAGGCCCAGCGCGCTGCCGAGCTGATCGCCGACGGGACCACCGTCGATGCGGTGTACACGTCGCCGCTCGAACGAACGCGCCAGACGGCGGCGCCGATCGCCGCCGCCACCGGGCGCCGGGCCAAGGTCGACCGCGGCTTGATCGAGTGCGATTTCGGCGAGTGGACCGGCGAGAAGCTGTCGTCGTTGATGAAGAGGCCGGAGTGGGCCACGGTGCAGCGCGCCCCGTCGTCGTTCCGCTTCCCCGGCGGGGAGAGCTTCGTGGAGATGCAGCTGCGCATCGTGTCGACGATCGAGCGGCTGCGTGCCGCCCACCCCGGCGGGACGATCGTGTGCGTGTCGCACGCCGACCCGATCAAGGCGGCGATCGCCCAGTCGATCGGGACCCATCTCGATCTGTTCCAGCGCATCGTCATCAGCCCGGCGTCGGTGAGCGTCCTGGCGTTCGCCTCCGGAAGCCCGATCGTCCTGTCGGTCAACTCGACCGGCAGGCCGCTCAAGGAATTGACTGCCTCGTGACCATCTTCTATGAGTTCGACGAGGTCGACGAGTTCTCGACGAGTGCCATCGGCGAGCCGGGGTCGCGGGTCTTCTACCTCAGCGCACGTCATGGCCGCCAGCGCGTCACGGTGCGCTGCGAGAAGCTTCAGGTCAAGGCGATCTCGACATGGCTGCGCAACGTGCTCAACGACCTCCCGCCGTCGGAGAACCGCCCGATGCTCGCCCAGCAGGAGCTCGGCATCGCCCCCGACCACGCCTTCGTGCTCGGACCGATCGGTCTCGGCTACGACCGGGTCAACGACCGGCTTCTCGTGCAGCTCGAAGAGCTGATCGAGACCGACCTCGGGGCCGATGACGACGACGACGATGACGAAGACGATGACGACACCGAGGCGATCGATCGCGGCCACATCCGCTTCTACGTCACCCGCGGCCAGGCCCACGCGTTCTGCGACCACGCCGATCGTGTCGTCGCCGCCGGCCGCCCGCCCTGCCAATGGTGTGGGAACCCGCTCGATCCGCAAGGTCACGCATGCCCGCGCCTGAATTGAGCAATTCGGCGGCGGGCGACCGACTCGAGCTCAACGTCGGCCCCGTCCCGGACGATGCCGTCGAACGACTCACCGACGCCGACGTCACCGTGCTCGGACGGATGCGCAATGCCAGCAACGCCACCTTCCTCGTGAGTCTCGACGGTGCCGACGGACTGGCGATCTACAAGCCGGGCCGCGGCGAGCGCCCGCTGTGGGACTTCGAGCCAGGGCTCTACCGCCGCGAGGTCGCCGCCTATCGCCTCAGCGAGGCGCTCGGGCTGGGCGTCGTCCCGCCCACCGTGCTGCGCAACGACGCCCCGCTCGGCGAAGGCTCGCTGCAGTGGTTCGTGAACGCCGACTTCAGCGAGCACTACTTCTCGCTGTACGCCGAGCGCCCCGACCTCCACGACCAGCTTCGGGCGATCGCCGTGTTCGATGCGATCGCCAACAACACCGACCGCAAGAGCGGACACTGCCTGCTGGAGATCGACGGCGGGGGCCGTGGCGACCGCGTCTGGGCGATCGACAACGGGTTGTGCTTCGCCGCCGACGACAAGCTGCGCACCGTGATCTGGGAGTTCGCCGGCGAGCGGCTGCCGGACGCGTTGTGCCGGGCGGCGAGCCACGCCGTCGACCGCTCCGCAGAGCTGGCCGGGCTGTTGAACACCGACGAGGTCACGGCGGTCGCCGACCGGGCACGACGGCTCACCGCGACGGCGACGTTCCCGGCTGAGCAGCACAGCCACGGCTACCCCTGGCCCATCGTGTGATTCACGACGAAGCCCTCGACGCCCTCATCCAACGTGCCGATCTCGATGGCCTCGTGCGACTCGTCGACGACCGCACCGCGTCGCGGGACTGGAGCGGCCTGCGTTCGGTCCGCGACCGTTGCCGTGCGGCCGTGGCCACCGGCCGGCAGCTGTGGCCGGCGGCCACCCTCGCCGAGTTTCGATTGGCCCTCGTCGCCCCGCCGGACTGGGCAGCGCCGATGATCGCCGACGACGCCGGACTGTTCACGATCGGCCCGCTCACCGAGGTCATCGCCCAACACCACTCGTGGGCCGAGTTGCAGCCGCTGCTTCCGGCGACTCCTGGCGCCGCCGTCGTCGCTCACGAGCGCGTCCTGCGCGGCGAGCACCTCGAGGCGTCCTCGGTCGGCGGACTGCCCAACGTGTTCGACCTGCCCTACGAGTTGGCGCCGTGGGAGCCGGCGTATCCCCTCGCCACGTACAGCGACGACGGCGTCGACGCCCCTCCGCCCGATCCACCAACGCAGTTCGACTCGAGGTCGCACGGCGGTCGGGCAGCGGAGCGCCTTGACGACAACACCTTCGAGCTCGCTGTCCGCCAGCTCGTCGAGACGTGGACGGCATCGTCCAACGGACGCGCCGACGTGGCGTGCGTCGAGGGGACGGCCGACGACGCCGTGGCGGCGCTCGGGTTGTCGACGTGGACCAGCCGGCAACTGACACTCGCCGAGGCGCTCGCCGTGCTCGCCTGGGCCGGTGCCAGCGGAGGTGCCCATGGACGCCGCCGGGGCGCCGCCCTCGGTCGCTTCGGCGCCCTGTGGGTGCTCGCCGCACTGGTCGACGTCATCGACGAGTGGCCGGTGTCCCTCGACGACCTCGGCCACCGAGCGCGCCGATTGCGCTGGTCGTGGTGGGAGCCGGCGATGTCCGCGGCGCACGGCTGGCGAGTGCAACTCGCCGTCGAGGACCCCGACGACGGCCATGCCTGGTCGATCAGCGCCGTCGACGCCGCTTGACCGTAGCGTGCACGCGGTGAGCCGCGCTGTGCATCGATCGTCGCCGAACGCTCACCGCGCACGCGTCGCCGCTGTCTACGCCGCCTTCTTCACCAACGGCCTGATGATCGCGAGCTGGATTGCTCGCTTGCCTGCCGTGCGCACACGGCTGGGGGCCAGCGAACCGCAGCTCGGCGCCGTGCTCTTGGGCATCGCCGCCGGCGCGGTGGTGGCGATGCCGCTCACCAGTCGGCTGTGCGATCGCTTCGGACTGCGGCGCGTGCTGACGACGGCCATGATGGGCTGCTCGGCGATGTTCGTCGTCGCCGGCGTCACGCCACACATCGTCCTGCTGGGCGCCGTGTTGTTCGCCGTCGGATTCGGCTACGGGACCTGGGACGTGTCGATGAACGCCGCCGCCCACGACGTCGAGGTCGCCGTCGAGCGCCCGCTGATGCCCCGCTTCCACGGAGCATTCAGCGTCGGCGGCCTGTGTGGTGCGGGCCTCGGCGCCGGTGCCGCGGCTCTCGGACTACCGGTCGGCGCCCACCTTGGCGCGGTCGCGGCGGTCGCCGTCGTCACGGCGGCGTTGCTCGCTGAGCACGTGCCCGACCTCGCCGCTGCTCCCGATGCCCCGGCCGGCGACGAGGCACCGCGGCGGGTGATCACGCTGCGTCTCGTGCTGCTCGGCCTGCTCACGGCGTGCACGACGCTTGGCGAGGGTGCCGCCGCCGATTGGGGAGCGATCTTCTTCACCGACGAGCGTGACGCCAGCGAGTCGGTGGCGGCGATCGGCTACGCCGGTTTCGCCGGGGCGATGGCGATCGGACGGTTCGGCGGCACCTGGGTGCTCACCCGCATGTCGCGGGTGACGGCGCTACGGGCGTCCGGGGTGTTGGCCTCGGCCTCCGTGCTGATGTTGATCGCCGTCAACTCGATGGCCACCGGGCTAGTGGCGATGATCGGGTGGGGGCTCGGCGTCGCCCTCGTGTTCCCGGCGGCGATGAGCGCCGGAGCGGAGAACTCCGAGCGCCCAGCGCAGGGCATCGCCACGGTCGCCACGATCGGTTACGGCGGGTTTCTCGTCGGCCCGCCGATGATCGGCTTCATCGCCGGGGCAGCCGGGCTCAGCGTCGGTCTGCTCGTCGTCGCGCTGTTGCTGTTGCTCGTCGTCATCCTCGCTCCAGCGGCGCGCCGACCGGCCCCGGAGCCAGCAGCGGCACGCGACGTGCTCCGTGCCGGCGCCACGTGACCTGCCGCGGCCGCTGAAGATCACACGCCTACCCTTGCGACGATGCGCGCCCGGCCCAGACGGCTGATTTCGATTTCGCTCTTGGCCTGGTGGGCAATCAGTGCCGTCCCGGCCGTAGCAGGACACGCCGCGTCGCCCATCGAAGCTCCGGCCGCCCCGACCACCACAGCCGCCGCCGCGACCACGACCGCCCCCACCACGACGAGCCCAGGTCCGACGACGACCGGCGTGACGACGACGACCGAAGCGGGACCGCCACCGCGGAGCTCTCAACGGGTGGCCACCGACGTCGACACCGAGAAGATCCGCCCGACGTCGCTGCCGCTGCGAAAGATGGCGATCGTCACGGCAGTCGTCATCGCCGGTCTGGCGATCGCCGGATTCGTCTACGGCCGCTTGCGCAGCCGAGGGCCGCGGCCGAACAAGCCCGGACCGGCAACCGTCGCGGAGTCGGCCAGTGCGGCGATCACGGATGGCCCCCCGACGGAACCGCCATCGGTCACCATCCCACCGCCGACACCGCTTCCGCCGCCTGACGCGAGCCCGCTCCCGCCACCTGAGCCGGTGACTGCGTGGGCGCCACCGACCCCGCCCGCCGAATCCGAAGTCTGAGAGGTTTGCGTCACGTCAGAGGGCGCGAGTTGAATCTCGCAAGGATCTACGCCCAGAACGCTCGAACCCCACGAAGTCCCGACAAATCGAGCACGTTTCGACCCGGCTGGTCGGGACTTCCACGCAACGCCCGACACGGACCGCTCCGAGGACAGTTCCTGCCCCTACAGAGCCTGCAACTGCTACGACGCAGTGGCCAGCGAGCAGGGCGACACCTATTGGCGCGCCCTCTCACCAAACCATCGTGCAGCCATCGAAGCGTTAACGGTTTTGCAGCGCCTCGATCAGCTTGGGGAGCACCTTGTGCACGTCGCCGACGATGCCGAGGTCGGCGACGCCGAAGATCGGGGCTTCCTTGTCCTTGTTGATGGCGATGATGTTCTTGGCGCCCTTCATCCCGACCATGTGCTGGGTCGCACCGGAGATCCCGGCGGCGATGTACACGTTCGGCTTGACGACCTTGCCGGTCTGGCCGACCTGGTAGCTGTAGGGGACCCAACCGGCGTCGACGATCGCCCGGGAAGCGCCCGGCGCGCCCTTGAGGACCTTGGCGAGCTGCTCGATGAGTTCGTACTTCGACGCCTCGCCGAGACCTCGGCCCCCGGACACCACGATGTCGGCCTCGTCGAGCTTTGGCCCGTGGTGCTCCTCGACGTGGGAAGCAACGACCCTCGCCGCGCCCGCGGCGCCGAGGTCGGGAACGGGTGCGGCGAGCACTTCGGGCGCTGCGCCGCCGTCCGCCTCGGCGGCGAAGCTCTTCGGACGCACGGCGACGAGATGCGGTCCGTCACCGGTGAACGTCGTCGTCACCATCTTGGTCCCACCGAACACCGGCGTCGTCGCCTTGACCGAGTCGCCATCGACGACGACGTCGACGTTGTTCGTCAGCACCGGGCGATCGAGGTGCACGCTCAGCCGACTGACCACATCGCGGCCGATGTAGTCCTGGGGAACGAGGATCACGTCGGGCGAGTCACCGCCACCGATCACCGCGTGCATCGCCGCAGCGACGGCGACACCAGGCAGTGCCCCTTGCAGGTCGCCGGTGGCGTAGACCTTGGTGGCCCCGTACTCACCGAGGGTCGTGGCGATAGCGGCGGCGTCGCCGGCCACGAACGCCGTCACGGACGTGCCGAGCTGGCGGGCCTTGGTGAGCAGCTCGAGCGTCGTCGACGTCGGCGCTCCTTCGGCACTCTCGGCGAGCACCCAGACCTTGGAAACACTCATCTTGGTGGCCTTTCTCAGATGACCTTGAGCCCGGCGAGGAACTCGACGACCTTCGTGTGCGCCTCACCATCGTCCTCCACGATCTCGCCCGCTTGGCGCTCGGGAGCGGCGGCGACGTCAACGATCTGCTGTCCCGCGCCGGCCCAGCCGACTGGGGCGACACCGAGATCCGCGGCGGTCACCGTCTCGACCGGCTTCGACTTCGCCGCCATGATCCCCTTGAAGCTCGGATAGCGGGGCTCGACGACCCCGGCCGTCACACTGACGACGGCGGGCAACGGGCACGTCACCTCGTCGTAGCCGGCCTCGGTCTGGCGGTTGACCTTGAGTACGCCATCCTCGACGACGACCGACTTCGCGAACGTCACCGAGGGAAGCCCGAGCACGGCGGCGAGCTGCTCGGGAACGGTGCCGGTGTACCCATCGCTCGACTCCGTGCCGGCGATGATCAGGTCGACGTCGCCGAGCCGGCGCACCGCCGCGGCGAGCACCTTGGCGGTGGTCAGGGCGTCCGTCCCGGCGAGCTCGGGATCGGACACGAGCACGGCCTTGGCCGCTCCCATTGCCAGCGCCGTGCGCAATCCGGCGACCTCGTCGTTCGGCGCCATCGACACCAGCCCGACCTCACCACCTCCGGCAGCATCGACGAGCTGCAGGGCCATCTCGACGCCGTACATGTCCGACTCGTCGAGAATCAGCTTGCCGTCGCGCTTGAGCGTGTGGTCGTCCGGATCGAGATCGCCCGGCGCGGCAGGATCGGGGATCTGCTTGGCGCAGACGGTGATGTTCATGGGCGGCCATTGTTACCGGGGAGTAGCCAGCCGACAACCGCCGCAACCTAACCTGACCAGCTTGCGGATCCTGCTCATCGTCAACTCCTTCGCGTCGTCGGTGACGGCGCGCAACACGGTCGTCATCCAGCGGCGTCTCGGCCGCGATCACGAGGTCGAACTGGTCGAGACGAACCGCCGGGGGCACGCCACCCGCTTCGCCTTCGACGCCGCCCGCCGCAACGTCGACGTGGTCGTCGGCTTCGGCGGCGACGGCACGCTGAACGAAGTGGCGACCGGGATTGCCGGAACCGACACCGCCCTCGGCGTGTTGCCGGGCGGATCGACCAACGTCTTCGCCCGGACGATCGGCCTGCCCAACGACCCGGTGGCGGCGGCGGAGCTGCTCGCCGGCGGGATCGACGCCGGCGACCTCCGCCCGATCGGCCTCGGCAGGGTGAACGGGCGGTTCTTCTGCTTCCACACCGGGATCGGCTACGACGCAGCGGTCGTCGCTGCCGTCGAGCGCCGGGCCGGTATGAAGCGGTGGCTCGGCCACCCCCTGTTCATCACCGCCGCGGTGTCCACCTGGTTGCGCGGCTACGACCGTGCCGAGCCGCACTTTCGAGTACGGACCGATGGCGGCGTCGTCGACGACGGCTACTTCACGATCGTCCTCAACACCAACCCGTACACCTACCTCGGCAATCGGCCCCTCGACCTGTCGCACGCCGCGACGCTCGACCGCGGCCTCGTCGCCGTGACGTTCCGGACGATGAAGGCGACGGCGATCCTGCGCTCGCTTGTCGGTGCACTGCGCGGCGGCGGCGTCGAGCGGACCGACTACCTCGACGAGCAGATCGACCTCGACGAGCTGATCATCGAGGGCACCGTTCCGTTCCCCTATCAGGTTGACGGCGACTATCTCGGGGAGGCCGACCGGCTGCAGTTCCAGCACGTCCCGAACGCCGTGCACCTCGTGTTCCCGGCGACCGTCGGTAACTCAGCAGCGCCGTCAGAACCGCCGAGTTAACCTCTGCCCGGCGGCTGCACCCTGCAGGGCCGGGGAGAACGATGAACCTTCCGCGCGAGGTGCCGACGGCGTGGCCGAGCGGGTTTGTCACGTTCGTGTTGACGGACATCGAGGGCTCGACGCGCCTGCTCAAGCGCCTCGGCAAGCGCTACGACGAGCTCATCGATCGGCACAACGCGGTGCTCCGGCACTCGTGGACGGACCACGGCGGAACGCCCGTCAGCGAACGCGGCGACTCGTGCCTCGCCGCCTTCGGCGACCCTTCGTCGGCACTCCGGGCCTGCGCCGACGCCCAGCGTCGTCTCGCCGCGGCGAGCTGGCCGCCCGACGGCCGGCCGCGAGTTCGGATGGGGATCCACGCTGGTGTCGCGTCGCCGCGCGATGGCGACTACATCGCCTTGGCGGTTCACCAGGCGGCTCGGGTGGCCGACGCGGCGCACGGTGGTCAAGTGCTCGCCTCCGAGATCGTCGCCGCCGAGGCGGGGAACGTCTCCGACGTCGAGCTCGCGCCGATCGGTCGCTTCCGATTGCGCGACTTCGACGAGCCGGTTCAGCTGCACTGCCTCCAAGGCGCCGGACTGGAGGCGGAGTTCCCAGCGGTGCGGGCCGTGCCCGTCGATGGCCACAATCTCACGGCTCCGTCGACACGGCTCTTCGGACGAGACGACGAGGTCGGCGACATCGGCAAGCGCCTGGAGGCCGGCCGGCTCGTCACGCTCACCGGTCCGGGCGGCGTCGGCAAGACCCGCATGGCCCTGGCCACAGGGTTGACGGTGACGGCGGCCTGGGACGACGGGATCTGGTTCGTCGACCTCGCGCCCTTGCAAGACGCCCGGCTGATCGGAACGACGATGGCCGGCGCCCTCGGTGTCGCGCTCGGGGGTGTGGACGGCTGGGAAGCAACCCTCGAGCACCTCCGCGCCAAGCGCGCCATCGTCCTCCTCGACAATTGCGAGCACCTCGCCGCGGAGGTTGCCAAACTGGCCGGCGAACTGCTGATGGCCTGCCCGGGGGTCGGCATCCTGGCGACGAGCCGTGAGCCACTGGGGGTCACCGCCGAGCACGTCGTCCGCGTTCACCCGTTGTCGGTGCCGCCACGCGGGTCGTCGGTTGAAGCTGCGATGGCGGTTCCGTCGGTCGCCCTGTTCGTCGAGCGCGCCCGGGTCACCGCCCGGGACTTCTCCGTCGACGACACCAACGTCGGCGATGTGATCGAGCTGTGCCAGCGGCTCGACGGACTCCCGCTGGCGCTCGAGCTCGCTGCTGGCCAGACGTCGGTCACCGGCATCCGCGACATCCTCGACGGCCTCGACGATGGCGTCGATGCGTTACGCAGCCGCCGCCGCGACGTCCCCGATCGCCAGCGGGCGATGGACGCTGTCGTCGACTGGAGCTTGCGCTTGCTGACGCCCGCAGAACAATCGGTGCTGCGACGCCTCAGCGTCCTGCGCGGTGGATTCTCACTCAATGCGGCAATCGTCGCTGGGCACGACGTCGAGGGTTGCGACGTCGCCGGAGTCGTGTGGTCGCTCGTCGACAAGTCCCTCGTTGTCGTCGACGCAGCCGCCAACGGCACGCGCTACCGCCTGCTGGAAACCGTCCGGGCTCCACTACGACGACGACTCGACGACGAGGGAGTCACCGTGCCGACGGCGGTTCGCCTCACCGATTGGTGGCTGGAGCGGCTCGGGCCCTGGAAGCACACCGACCGAGTGCGCTCCGGCGAGATCGAAGTCGAGCTGGACAACCTGCGGGCGATGATCCCGCTGATCGTCGGCGTCGCCGAGGAGCGTGCCCAGCACGTCGTCTGCAGCATCGGGCGTCACTACTACGCCGTACAGGCGTCCCGCGACGCAGTGGACGAACTGTCGCGCTACGCCACCGAGCTACGCATGGCGACTCCGGCACGCGTGTCGATGCTGGCGACGCTGGCGATGATGCTCGTGCACCAAGGCGACGTCGAGGCGGCGAGCGGGTGGCTGCACGAGGCGCAACGACTGCTGGCCGACGTCGGGGTGCCAGCCTGGGACGAGGTCGGCGTCGAACGCGCTGCCGGTGAGGTGGCGCTGCGGTCCGGTGATCCGGCGATCGCTGCCGACCTCGCCAGGCGGGCGCTCGGAAGTGACCTGACGCTGCAGGCGCAGGCGCGCATGTTCAACCAGCTGGCGATCGCCTCGTTCTTCACGGGCGACGTCGACGAAGCGGCCACCGCCTTTCAGGCGGAACTCGAGGTCGCCGGCCGTCTCGGCGACGAGCACCTGATGCTCGTCGCCGAGGGCAACGTGGCCGAGCTGGCGTTGCGCAACGGCGACCTCGCGTCGGCAGCACGGCACCAACGGGCGAGCCTCGATCTGGCCGTCGCCGTGGGTCGGCCGATCGGCGTCGCCTTGTCGTTCGTCGTGGCGGCCCGGCTTGCCGCGCCATCGGATCCTGGAGTCGCCGGCCAGCTGCAAGCCAAGGCTGAGGCGATTCTCGCCGAGAACGACTACCAGCTGTACGACGACGATCTCGCGGCCAGCCAGCAGATGCTCGGCGACGTCCGTCTTCGCCTCGGCGACGCCTACTTCGCCAGGGCCAGCGACGACGGCAGGGCGATGTCGCTGTTCGATGCGGTCAGCCTCGCCCAGCGAGCGTTGGGGCGCGTGAGCGGATGAACCGATCGACAACCGAGGAGGATTGCCATGTCGAGTGACGAGGAGACCCCGTGGGTGAAGCCAACCGGGGAGTGGTCGAGCCGGGTTCGGTTCTCGGCGGTCGGCGGCTTCGCCTACCGTCCAGGCGAGATCGTCGTGCCGAGCGCCCGCCTCGAGGAGGCCCTGACAAAGCTGGCCGATCGAGCGGTGCAACAGCAAGAGGCCGACGGATCGGGCGGCGCGGAGGAGGCTGCCGATTCGCCGATCGAGGAGGTGGTCAACGGCATCCAACTGGACGATCGACCCGGTGCCGGACACCATCGCGTGAGCGGCGTCGTCGACGAGCTCGACGGCATCGAAGAGTTGCGCTCCGAGGGCATCCCCGTTCATCCGAACTACGTCTTGTTCTCCCATTGCCAATGCTGCGGGTGCCCGCCCGGGGCGTTCGGGGCCAACCCGTTCTCGGCCAATCCCGTTCTCGGCCAACCCGTTCTCGGCCAACCCGTTCTCCGCCAACCCGTTCTCCGCCAACCCGTTCTCCGCCAACCCGTTCTCCGCCAACCCGTTCTCGGCCGCGACGTACCAGATCAGCCCGCACGGAGTGCCGGCGCAGCCCGAGTGGCCGCCGACCGCCACGGAGTTCCGCACGACCGGGTACCGGCCGCACAGCGCCAACCCGGCGGCCGAACCCGACCTGCCGGCACCGATCGACTCGCTGCCTGAGCGACCGGAGGTGCTCGTCATCGACACCGGACTCGCTGACCCTCCTCCGCTCGGTCTGCGCGACGCGGGAAGGAACCTCGATGGTCAGTTCCAGCAGACGTCAGCCCTCGAGACGTGGGACGTCGACGAAAACCTGCGCATCGATCCGATCGCCGGCCACGGCACGTTCATCGCCGGCCTCGTCAAGATGATCGCGCCGCACGCTCGCGTCCTCGTCCATGGTCCGGTGAGCGGCTACGGAGACATCAGCGAACACGACCTCACCCTCGTCCTCGAAAAGGTGGCCGAGCGCACGCCGCCGCCGACGATCGTCAACCTCTCGTTGGGCGGTTACGCCGTCGAGGACATGTCCGAGCTCCGCCAGGCCGTGCAGGACCTCCATGACAAGGGAATCATCGTGGTGGCGTCGGCGGGCAACGACGCCACGTGCCGCCCGACCTACCCGGCCGCGTTGCCCGGGGTGATCAGCGTCGGCGCCCTCGGGGCATATGGCCCCGCCCACTTCACGAACTTCGGCGACTGGGTGCGGGCCTGCGCGCCCGGCGTCGACATCGTCAGCACGTTCTTCGAGGATGCGCCGACCTGCAACGGTCCCGACCGGTTCTCTGGGTGGGCACGCTGGAGCGGCACGTCGTTCGCAGCGCCGGCCGTGGCGGGAGCGCTCGCCCGGGTGATGTGCGAGGGCCTCGGACCGAACGCGGTGATCGACGCGAAGTCGGCGCGCGTGGCGGTGAAGCGGCTGATCGACGATCCGGGGCTGTTCCGGATTCCCGGGCTCGGTGCGGTCGTCAACCAGATCCCGTGGTGGCGCAAGCGGGCCACGTAGCCCGCTACCGGTTCGATGCGCGGCGTCACCCGCCGAGCGCATCGACGAGGACGTCGGGGACGTCGGTGCAGATCCCGTCGATCCCCCACGACGTCAGCTGGCGGGCCCGCTCGATGTCGTTGCACGTCCACGTGTTGACGTGTACGCCGGCCTCGTGGCACCGCTCGATCAGCGTGCTGTCGACCGTCGGATCCCACGGGTGGATCGCCGTGTGCCCGCTGCGGACGACCCAGTCGATGTCCGCAACGGTGACGGCGCCGATCGTCAGCCAGCCGGTGGCGAGATGCGGGGCGATGGCCCGGCAACGGTCGATCGTCTCGCGGCGGAACGACGAGATCAGCCACGCCGCGGGCGCCTCGGTGCGGTCGCCGAGTTCGGCGATGACGCCGACGGCCACACGCTCGTCGGCGTCGAAGTCAGGCTCGCCGGGAAGGTTCTTGATCTCGATGTCGACGATCACACCGCGGCAGGCATCGAGGGCGTCCGTCAGCGACGGGACGTAGTCAGGCAGTTCGTCCCGCCGGCACTCGACGATGCGTCGACCATCGCCGACCGTCGGGTCGTGGTGGACGACCAGCGCTCCCTCGGCGGTGCGCCTGACATCGAGCTCGATGCCGCCCGCGCCGCTGGCAACGGCGGCGCGGAACGAGTCCACCGTGTTCTCACGGGCCAGCCGAGGCGCGCCTCGATGGGCGATCACCAGGACCACGGGTCAAACGTTACGTTCTTGTGACACCCTTGTCAGATCAAGCTTCATGGCCTAGGTTCCCCGGCGGCATCGCCTGTCACCGGCGGCATGGGATGCCCGATCACGGGCGTCGTGACCGACGCTCACAACCGATGAGGGCCAACCGAGGAGGCTCCGTGTCCGCTCTTGCTACAAGTCTTGCCCTGGGTGCTGCCGACCATGATTGGAGAGATCAAGCACTGTGCCGCGACACGGATCCCGAGCTGTTCTTTCCGATCGGGACGACCGGGTTCGCCCTCTTACAACTGGAAAAGGCCCGGCAGGTCTGTGGAGAGTGTCTCGTCCGCGCCGAGTGTCTCGAGTTCGCCCTCGACACGAATCAGGACTCGGGCATCTGGGGCGGGCTCTCCGAAGAGGAGCGACGCGTCATCCGTCGCCAGCGCGCCCGACTCGCCCGGCGCAAGGCGACGCTGACCGCCTCGAGTTGACTGTTCATTGCGTTCCCCGGCCACGCAGGCCGTTACTAGCCGCTCCTCGGCTGGCGCCTCGTCGCTCGCACCGGACGACGCGTGAACATCCGCTACTTGAGCGGCACGGTGAGCTGCACGACCGTGCCTTGACGATCTCCGCCGTGTGACTCCAAGCCGACACCCTCGAGGTCGACGGGCTTCGCCGGGCGCATGGCGATCGTCCCGTTGAGCTCGGTGGTCACCAGCGTGCGGACGATCGAAAGTCCGAGCCCGGTCGCCGACTCGATGCGGAACGTCGGATCGAGCCCGTGGCCGTCGTCGACGACGTCGATGCTCAGTTCCTCGCCGTCGTTGTTGAGGGCGACGACGACGCGCCCGCCACCCCCACCCTCCGGGAATCCATGGTCGACGGCGTTCTGCAGCAGCTCGGTGAGGACCACCGACAATGGGGTCGCCACCCGCGCCGGGATCCTGCCGCCGTCACCGACGAGGGAGAACTCGACCGGACGGTCCGGCGACTGCAGGCTCTCTTCGGCGAGGCGCAGCAACGGACGGACGATCTCGATGAACGTCACATCGTCGCCGGGCTCGCGCGACAGCGACTCGTGGACAAGCGCAATCGTGCGGATCCGCCGCACCGATTCGCCGACGGCGGCGATCGCTTCGGGATTGGTCAGACGGCGGGCCTGCAGGCGGAGCAGCGACGAGATCGTCTGCAGGTTGTTCTTGACCCGGTGATGGATCTCGCGGATCGTCGCGTCCTTGCTCATCAGCAGCCGGTCGCGCTGGCGCAGATCGGTCACGTCGCGCAGCAGCAGGGCCCCGCCGGCCACCTCGTCGTTCGACAGGATCGGCATGCACTTGCACAGCAGGACGACCTCGGCGGCCTGTTCGAACTCCTCGACGACCGGCTGTCGAGTCTCGAACGCACGACGAACGACGTCGTCGTAGAAACCCAGCTCGGCCAGGCTCATGCCCACGGCATTGGCGTTGATGCCGACACGGTGCATCGCCGAGTTGGCGTTCGGCGAGAGATAACGGACCCGGGCATCGGCGTCGACGATGAGCACACCATCACCGACTCGCGGCGCCGCCGTGGAGTCGACGACCGCCCGGGCGTAGGGAAACGAGCCGTCGGCGATCATCGCCGCGAAGCGGTCGAACAACGACAGGTACTCGCGCTCCAGCTCGCCAGCGATACGGCCGGATTGCTCGACCCACTCGCGGGTCATCACGGCGATCGTGCTGCCGGTGTGGTGCACGGGCACCGCGAGCATCCGCGCCGGGTCGTCCTGCTCCTCGACGGTGACGTCGCCTTCGGTGATCTCCCCGGAGCTGAGCACGCGGTTGAGCACGGCCTGTTCGGTGGAGTTGGCGAACGTGCCGACCCAGTCGGTGCGGTAGGCCGTCTGCGCCGTCGCCGGGCGGATCTGCCCGATGATCAGCCAGCGGTCGTCTTTCGTCGGGGCGTAGAGCAACAGATCGGAGAAGCTGAGGTCGGCGAGCAGGCCCCACTCGGACGTGAGCCGGTTGAGGTGGCTGACCTGCTCGCGATCGAGCGACGTGGTTTCCCGAACGAGTCCGGCGAGCGATGCCATCGCTATCAGTCTGCCGGTTCGCGCATGCTGGAGACGATCGCCAGCAGACCGGCGAGGTCGTGGACGTCGCTCGGCAGCGCCTCGACATCGATCACCTGCGGTGCCAGGGCGGCCAGCTCTGCCCGCCGCTCTGCCTCTCGGGTCGCCACGAGGGCGACGTCGTGGAAGCTCTCGGCGACTTGCGCCAAGACGTGCCCGACGATGTCGGCGTCGACCTTGCCCGGCCCGCGCTTGTTGCGAGACAACCGATCGGCGACTTGCACGGCCAGATCGCTGCCTTCCGCCGCGGCGGCGAGCCGCGTGGCACTCGCTGCTGCGTCGCGCGAAGTCAGCGCCGGGGGCATCACGCGGTTGGCGATCACCGCGCCGACGAGGTACTGCCGCTCGGCGAGCTCGCGAACCAGATAACCGGCCTCGTGGGCCGGGGCGGCTTCCAGCGTTGTGACGACGACAAACGTCGTGCGCGGGTCGCCGAGCAACGTCTCGACCTCCCTGGCATGGGTCACGAAGCCACGCTCCATCGCCTGGAAGAGGATGAAGAACTCGGCGATGTCCTGCAGGAAACGCGGAGCCGAGCACGCGATCGGCGACCTGGTTGAACGGCTTGGAAGCAAGGTTGAAGAGTCGTGAGCGGTAGGGCACGGTGAGCCAGCGGAGCAGCCGGCTGCCGAAGAAGTCGACCATCCGGGCCGGCGCGTCGAGGACGTCGAGGGCGTTGCGCGACGGCGGCGTGTCGACGATCACGAGGTCGTAGACACCCGACGAGTGGACCTCGTGGAGCTGTTCCATCGCCAGATAGTCGTGGCTGTGCACGAAGCGGCTCGTGATGTTCTGGTACAGGGGGTTGGAGAGCACGGCGTCGCGAGTCTCGGCATCGGGCGCATGACGGCCGATCAGCTCATCCCACCCCGCCTTGGTGTCGAGCATCGCCGCCCACAGCTCGCCGCGCGGGGTGATCCCGATCGAGCGCATCGCCTCGTCGGGCACCCGCGTCGCCACGTTGCCGAGCTTTCCGACGCCGAGCGCGTCGGCCAGACGGCGTGCTGGATCGACGGTCAGTACGAGCACCCTGCCGCTCTGCTCGGCCGCCGCGGCCATGCCGAGGGCGGCGGCGACGGTCGTCTTGCCGACCCCGCCGGAACCGCAGACGAGGACCATCTCCTTGCTCGCCAGCAACGCCTCGAGCCCTCCGGGCAGGGTGGGCGGGGGGGTAGCCGGCACGGTGGGCGGGCGGGTAGCCGGCACGGTGGGCGGGGGGTAGCCGGCACGGTCGCTGTCGCCATCAGGCCACGTCCAGCTCTTCGCCGAGGGCGTCGGCGACGAGGGCGACGACGCGGCGCCCGGTCGCCCGGGTGAACAACTCGGGCACGTAGAGGATCGGCAGGCCGGCCGGCACCGCGGCGCGCAGGCGCTCGAGGTGGCGGCTACCGACGGCCCGGCGGGCCTCGGTGAGTTGGGCGGCAAGCACGACGTCGCTGACCCCCGGCCCGACGGCATCGACGAGGAGCTGCTCGACGGCGCCGAGGCTGGCGACGACGGCGGACTCCTTGCGATCGAACAAGGCTGGGAGCACGCGGTTGGCGACGATCGCCGCAGGTTCGATCTGCGTATCGGCGGCGAACCGATCGAGCAACTCGATCGTCTCGACGACCGGCATCTCCTCGGGTGTCGTGACCACGACGACACCGGTGCGCTCGGGGTCCTCGAGGATGTCGAGCATCCAGCGGGTCTGTTGGCGGACCATCCCTACCTGGATCAGCTCACCGATCACCCGCGGCGCGGCGACCTGCGAGACGATGTGGCCGCTCGCCTCGGCGTCGACGACAACGAGGTCGTAGTGCTGTTCACGAACCTCGTAGGCGAGCTTGCCGACGCCGAGAATCTCCTTGACGCCGGGCGCCGCATCGGCGACGAAGTCGAACGTGCGGGCCAGCGGGCCGAGATGTCCGACGAGCGGGACGCGCACGAAAAGCTTGAGGTACTCGCGCAGGGCGTGCTCGGTGTCCATCGCCATCGCCTCGAGGTGCTCCTGAACAAGCCGGGGGGTGAACTCGAGGGTGGCGACGTCGAGCGCTGCGGCGAGCGCCCCCTTGTCGTCCATCTCGCACACCAGCGTGCGTTTGCCCGTGCCGGCACCGAGATAGGCGAGGGCCGCGGCGACCGACGTCTTACCGACGCCCCCCTTGCCCGTCACGAAGATCAGCTGCTTGTCGAGCAGCTGGGTGGTCACCCCCCGAAGCCGATGCGCCGGTCGCTGTCGGCGGTGCCGATCTCGACGTAGGCGATCTTCGCCGCGGGGACGGCGATCCGCCGGCCGCGCTTGTCGGTGATCCAGAAGATGCCGGTGGCTCCCCCGAGGGCGGCCTCCACGGACTTCTCGATGGCGGCACGCTCACCGTCATCGACTTCCACGTTGATCTCGCGGGGGGCCTGGGTCACACCGATTCGAACGTCCACGATTGGCAGCGTACCGAGCAGCCCACTCTTCGGCGGGGGGTCTGGGGGGCGGAGGCTCCTGCCGGAGTCCCCCAGCCGCTGGTCGATCCGGCTCTGCCGGTCGACCAGCGGAGAGGATTTCGGTCCGGCCGCAGGCCGGTGCGACGAGCTCGCCCGAACGAGCGAAGCGAGTGACGGGCGAAACGTCAGACTGCTGTGGCGCAGAGGGTGTCGCCGTGGGCCTTGGAGGCCGCGGTGACGACGTCGAGCGAGTCGGCGGACGGGTAGAGCACGCCGAGCATGCCGCGGACCATGCCGCGGTCGACGGCGCACAGCACCGGGTGCTCGATGGCGACGTTGCCGAACGGGCAATGATCGCTGATGATCCGCAGCCCGTCGACGCGACGACGTCCGGCCACGAGGGCGGGCTCGCTCGTGCGGGCCGCGAAACCGTGGGCCGTGAGGGCGGCGGCCACCGCCTGCATCGCCGTGCGCAGCGACCGGTGCCCGGCGGCGCGGGGATCCGCGCCGGCCCCAGCGGTCGCCTCGCCGGTGAGCCCGGCGGCCAGCGTGCGCCCGTAGGTCGCCCCGACATCTTCGGCCATCGCCTCGGCCTCCGACTGCGGCAGCCGGGCCAACGCCTGGCCGAGCAGGGCGAGGACGAGGTCTTCGGTGTGCACCGGCACTTCGTTGGCGGCCTCGGTGGGCACCGCGATGTAGCGCTTCGACGGGCGACCCGCCTTGCGACGCGAGGAACTTGCGGGCCGGGCAGCGACTTCGACGTACCCGCCGGCAGCGAGCTTGTCGAGGTGGTGCCGAGCGACGTTGGGGTGGACGCCGACCTCGGCTGCGACGGTCGCTGCCGTGACGCCGTCGCCGGCATCGTCTGGGGCATGGTCGCGCACGAACAGGTAGATGCGCCGGCGCGTCGGGTCGCCGAAGGCGTCCGTGATCGCCGACACGGCGGCGGTGAACGTAGCGCCGGCGGGATCGCCCCCCGAAGCGGCTCGCGGCATGGCCGGTATTGTACCTATCCGGATAGTGCAAATCCGTCGGCGATCCGCCCGGCCGGTGACACGTCCCGAAAGGAGCAAGCCACGATGCCTGTGACCACGGAACAGCTCGTCGACGCGTTGCGACCGGTCGAGGACCCCGAGCTGCACCGCTCGATCGTCGACCTCGGGATGGTGCGCCGCGCCGAGCTCGTCGCCGACGGCGTGGCCTCCGTGCTCGTCGCCCTCACCGTCGCCGGGTGTCCACTGCGCAACGAGATCACGTCCCGCGTCGACGCGGCGTTGCTCGCCCTCGATGGGGTCACGGCCGTCGACCTCGAGTTCACGGTGATGACCGATGAGGAGCGCGAGGACCTGCGGGTCAAGCTGCAGGGCAACGGCCACGGCCACGCCCACGGTCAGCCCCAGGGCCATGCCACAGGGCGTCCCGTGCCGTTCAACCAGCCGGGCTCGCGGACTCGGCCACTGCTCATCTCGTCCGGCAAGGGCGGCGTCGGTAAGTCGTCGGTGGCCACCAACCTCGCCGTCGCCCTCGCCGCCCGAGGACACTCGGTCGGTGTCGTCGACGCCGACATCTACGGGTTCTCGATCCCCCGCATGCTCGGGGCCAACAGTGAGCCGGTCGTCATCGACGAGATGCTCCTGCCGACGGAGGCGTGGGGGGTGCGCTGCATGTCGATCGGCTACTTCGTACCGGAGGGCCAGGCCGTGATCTGGCGCGGGCCGATGCTCCACAAGGCTCTCGAGCAGTTCCTCAGCGACGTGTTCTGGGACGACCCTGACTTCCTGGTGGTCGACATGCCGCCGGGCACCGGCGACATCGCCATCTCGCTCAGCCAGTACCTGCCACGTGGCGAGGTCTACGTGGTCACGACGCCCCAGCCGGCGGCCCAGCAGGTTGCCCGGCTCTCGGCGGCGATGGCCGCCAAGGTCAACCTCACGGTCCGCGGCGTCATCGAGAACATGTCGTGGTTCACCGGCGACGATGGACAAGCGCTACGAGATCTTCGGCAGCGGGGGCGGCGCCGAGCTCGCCGCCGAGCTGGACGTGCCACTGCTCGCCCAGCTGCCACTCGTGCCCGAGCTTCGCCAAGGTGGCGACGACGGGCGCCCGATCGCCGCCGTCGACCCCCAGGGTGAGGCCGGCGCCGCATTCCACCGCCTTGCCGAGCAGATCGCCGTCGACCTGCGTCCGAAGAAGGTTTTCAGCGAGGCGTTGCGCGTGACGTGATCGTCCGTCTCGGCCGCACGCAGTAGCGTCCGTGCCATGACCGCCCCGGACCTTCCCCCTCCGCCGCCGTTCGCCCCACCGCCCGGATACGCCAGCTACGCGCCGACCAACTGGGCGGCCAGCATGCGCCGGATCGGGGGGCTGGCCAAGGCGCTGCTGATCGTCTTGGCGATCGTCGCCCTCGGCCAGGTGGTCAGCGTGGCGACCACCGGCTCGGTGGGTGACGCCGCCGCGGACTACCTGCGTAGCGACCGCTCCGACGCCGCCCAGGACGCCTTCGAGGACGATCTGGCGGTCAACGGGCTCACCAGCTTGGTGGCCGGCGCGGCGTCGATCGCGGTCATCGTGCTGAGCATCGTCTGGCTCTACCGAGTCGCCGCCAACCACCGCGGGCTCGGGCGGCGGTTGACGTGGGCACCGGGTTGGGCGATTGCCGGTTGGGTGCTCCCACCGTTGCTGTTCGTGATTCCGCTGCTGATGCTCCGCGAGTCGTGGAAGGCCTCGTCCGCCGACGTGCCACCCGAGTCGCAGGAGTGGAAGAACAAGGGCGATTCCCCGCTGATCTGGGCTTGGTTCTTGCTGTACAGCATCGTGCCGATCGTGCTCGCCGCGCTGGGTGCCTCGCAGATCTGGAACGTCAGCCGGAACACCGAAGATCTCGCCGAGTACTTCGACGAGCAGCAGGGCCTGATCATCGCCCAGGGCATCGTCACGGTGCTCGCGGCGATCGCCTGGGGTCTCGTGGTCCGCGACATCACCCGCCGGCACAGCGAGCTGACCGGAGAAGCCACGCTCCGATGAGGCTGTTCGTCGTCCGCCACGTCAAGGCGGGTGATCGCTCCCGTTGGCAGGGCGACGACGAGCATCGACCGGCGTCGAAGAGCGGCCGGGCTCAGGCCCTGGCGCTCGCCGATCGGCTCGAGCGGGAGTCGGTGTCGGCCTTGTTCTCGTCGCCCGCGCTGCGCTGCATCCAAACGGTCGAACCGCTCGCCGACCGTCTCGGGTTGAAGGTCGAAGTGGACGAACGGCTGGCCGAGGATTCAGCACTCGAGGCCGTCCTCGCAGTTGTCGAGCACGCCCCCGATCGGGCCGTGCTCTGTAGCCACGGCGACGTCATTCCCGAACTCATCGAGGCGCTCGCTCGGCGCGGGACGGAAGTGACCACCGCACGCGACTGGCGCAAGGCGACGCTCTGGGTTCTCGAAGGCACCGACGACGACGATCGATCGTTCACCAGCGCCGCCGTCGAACCACCCCCAGCCCTCTGATCGGAGGGTCAGGTGGGCTGGGACTCGATCAGGGCGCGGACGTCTGCGGGTGGATCGAGGGCGAGGCAGGTCGCCCGTTCCGCGTCGGCCGCGTCGGTATCGCCGTCGAACTCGGCGGCGATGATCGACAAGAAGCAATGCGCGTCGGGGTAGGCGGGATCGGCGACGACGGCGTCGTTGAGCTTTTGACGCCCGGCCTCGACGGCGTCGGCGACGATCGCCTCGTCGGACGACTGCGAGGCCACCGACAGCAGCAGCCAGGCGCTGTACGTCAGCGCCTCGGCGTGGTCCGGTCGCGCTTCGAGGACGTCGCCGTACAGCTCCATCGCGGCCACCGGGTCGGTGGCCCGTAGCAGGCGCGCTTCGGCGAGCATCGAGGCAACGCCGTCACCCGGTAGGTCACCCGTGATCTCGTCCCCCACCAGGCGGTCCCCTGACGACGTGGCGACCAGCCACCCGGCGCCGGCGGCGACGGCGGCGATCACCGCGGCGACGCCGAGCCGCCGCGACCAGCTCGCTTGACGGCGCTGTGGCAGGTGGGCGCGGCCCTCGTCGATCTCCCGCAGGACGTCGGCGGCGCGCTTGGTGTAGCCGTCACGCAGCGTGACGTAGTCCTCCTCGTCGACGTCGCCGGCCGCCCGCTCGGCATCGAGGTCGCGCAACGAGCGCAGCAGGAACGATCGCTCCTCCTCCAGCGTGGCCAGACGGTCGGGGTCGACGACGACGGTGGTCGTCGAGGCCCCACGGTCATCGCCCATCGGGATCTCCCGCGGCCAGCGCCGACGACACGATCGCCCGGTCGTCGTCGTCGGGCTCGTCGACCGTGCTCCCCCGGCGCCAACGCTGGAACGCCATCACGAGGCCGGCCCCCGCGCAGACCACGGCGACGGCCGGCAGCGCCCACACCAGGGCGTTCACGCCGTCGGCAGGTGGGACGAGGAGGATGTCGTTCGGGTACGCCGACTGGATCTCGGCGAGGATCTCGTCGTCGCTGAGCCGACCTTCGTTGACGAGCGAGGTGATCTCGTTGCGCAGGTTGATCGACGCTCGGTTGCGCGACTCGTAGACGCTCTCACCATCGCAGACCGGGCACGCGACGCGCTGGGCGAGGGCGTCGGCGCGCTCGCCCGGATCGCTCACCCCGTTACCGCCGCTGATCCCGATGGCGAGCAGCACGGCGGCGACGACGCCCAGCAGCAACCAGCCGGGCCAGCGCTTGACGAACCGATTGAGCGAGTCGTTGGCGCCCATCACGCCTCGCGGCCGCTCGCCTGATCGATCACCGAGTCGAGCTGATCGGCGGTGACCGGGCTGATCGTGCGCCACCGCACGATCCCGTTGGGGTCGACGACCCACGTCTCGGGAACGAGGGCGACGCCGAACGCCGTGGCGATCGAGCCGTCGTCGTCGTAGACGACCGGCCAGTCGCCACCCTCGTCGGCGAAGAACTCGGCCACTCCGTTGCGGTCGTCACGGAACACGACGGTCACCAGTTCGGCACCATCGCTGCCCAGGCTGCGCTCCTGCTCGTCGAAGGCGACCAGCTCGGGATGCTCCTCGACACACGGCACGCATTCGGGGTCGAAGAAGTTGACCACGACCCAGCTGCCCTTGCGTTGAGCGAGGTCGAAGGGGCGGCCGGTGTCGAGCTTGCCGACAGCGTCGGGCGCCGGCTGGCCGAGCAGCGGGGTGTCGGCGGTCTCGGATTGTCCGGTGTCGGCACTCGCCAGCACGACGAACAGGACTGCGCACGCCAGGGCGACGACGATCGCCACGAACGGCGCCACCCGCCCACGCCGTGTCTCAGACATCGACCGGCTCCTCGATCTGGGGAAGTTCCGTGTCACTCGACGATCTGGGGGTGATTCCTTCCAGGGCCTGCGACGATTCCTCCCCAGATGTCGGGACGAGCGCTGAAACGGGTTCGGTCGGGCGTCGTTGACGGCGACCGGGGAAAGCGGCGAGCAGCGTGCCGACCGCCATCATCGCCCCGCCGAGCCACATCCACAGGATCAGCGGCTTGACGAACGCCCGGACCGTCGCTTCGGTGCCGCCGTCGGATGCCCCGGGCTCGAGTGTGACGTAGAGGTCGTTGACCAGGCCACTGTCGACGCTCGGGGTCCCGACCGGCATGCCGATCTGGAGATACGTGGTGATCGCCGGGGACAGCACGACGTCGCCGTCGACCAGCACGTCCGCCGCCAGCACGCGAGTGCGTTCATCCGTGGTCTCGGCCACCCGCTGCAACTCGAACGTGCGGCCGCCCCACTCGACGGGCACGCCGGTCTCCAGGGCGAGCGTCGCCGAGCGGGTGTAGCTGTTCGACGCGGCGAGGGCGACGGCGACGACGATCACGCCGAGGTGCACGATCATCCCGCCGTTGGCCCGCCCGACGAGCCCTCGCCAGCCCTGACGGCGCGTCGCCAGCACGATCTGGCGCAACGCAGAACCGGCCGCCCACCCACCGAGACCGAAGGCCACGAGCGGTGCCCACCCGGTTGCCCCGGCCACGACGGCGGCGCCGAGGGCGACCACGCCGCACACCGCCGGCCAGAACAGGCGCTCGGCGAGCAGTTCGCCGCTGGCCTTGCGCCACGGCAGCACCGGGGCGACCGCCATCAAGAACAACAGAGCGAGCCCGAGGGGCATCGTCAGGCGATCGAAGTACGGCGCCCCGACGTTGATCTGGCGATCCTGGAGGACCTCGACGAGCAGCGGAAACAGCGTCCCGAGGAGGACGACGAAGGCGAACAGTGCAAACAGCAAGTTGTTGGCGAGGAAGGCGGCCTCGCGAGACAGCGGCGAGTCGATCGTCCCCGGCGAGCGCAACCGGTCGCCGCGCCAGCCGATCAACGCCAACGAGACGACGACCACGAGACCGAAGAAGCCGAGCAGGTAAGCGCCCACCGGTCCGTCACCGAAGGCGTGGACGCTGGACAGCACGCCGGAACGGGTGAGGAACGTGCCGAGGATCGTCAGGGCGAACGTGGCCACGAGCAACGAGAGGTTCCAGACGCGCAGCATCCCGCGGCGCTCCTGGACGAGCACCGAGTGGATGTACGCCGTCGCCGTCAACCACGGCAGCAGGCTGGCGTTCTCCACGGGGTCCCACGCCCACACACCGCTCCAGCCGAGCACGGCGTAGCTCCACCAGCCACCGAGGAGGATCCCGATGGTGAGGAATGCCCAGGCGAACAGGGCCCACCGCCGCGTCTCGAGCAACCAACCCTCTCCGACCCGACCGGTGATCAGGGCGGCGATGGCGAACGCGAACGGCACCGTCATCCCGACGTAGCCGAGGTACAGGATCGGCGGGTGGAACAGCACGAGCACGTGGTTCTGCAGCAGCGGGTTCGGTCCCGGCCCGAAGTTCCGACCGGGCACACCGGCACCGAACGGATCCGCCGGCCCGAAGCTGACGAGTGCGAAGAAGGCCATCACGACGAACATCACGACGAGCGCCCAGGCGACGAGCGGGTCGGCGGTGCGCTTGCGGAACTTCCACCCGACCGCCGCGGTGAAACCTCCGAGGACCAACAGCCACAAGAGGATCGAGCCCTCCAACGCCGACCACATCGCCGCCACGTTGTACAGCCGTGGGGTCGTCGCCGAGCCGACCTGCTGGATGTAGGCGAGCGAGAAGTCGCGGGTGATCAACGCCCGCTGCATCATCAGCGCAGCGAGCGCCGCGCCGGCGAGGCACAGGCCTGCATAGATCGGTCCCTGACGCAACAGCCGCCGATCGCCGGCGCGCAGGCCGGCGACCGTGACGATCGCCCCGCCCGTGGCCGCGGCGAGAGCGAGCACGATGCCCGCCTTGCCGAACGCCGCGTTGGCACTGACGGCAAGAATCAACATCATTGCGTTCCTCGGCCACGCAGGCCGCTCCTGGCCGCTCCTCGGCTAGCGCCTCGTCGCTCGTGCGGTACGACGCGTCCGACCATTCTCTACGCCTCGACGACGGGGCAGTCGGCGCGATCGGCGTCGACGCGGTCCGGGTTCTCGGCTTCGTACTCGTTGGAGTGCTTGACCTCGATCTGATCGCCCTGGAACACGTCGTCGACGAGGCGGCCGTGGACGACGACCGGCTCGCACTCGGCGAAGATGCCGCCCGGTTCGCCCTCGTAGCGCACCGGCATCGCCGCGTCGCCGAACACGATCGTGAAGGTCGTGATACCACCGGCGCTCTCCACGGAGTCCGCCGCCACGGTGCCCTGCACTCGCAACCGGCGCCCCTCCTCGCAGCCGTCACGGACGCCGATCTCGTCGGCGTTGCAGTAGTAGTCGATGGCCGACCCGAGGAACTTGGTGACGATCACTCCCCCGGCGACGACGACCACGGCGAGGATCGCGATCGCCGCCCAGTTGCGCCGCTTCGTCGGCTTCGCCTGACGCGGCGCCGGCCGCGGCGAGAGATCGAGATCTACCATTGCGTTCCCCGGCCACGCAGGCCGTTGCTGGCCGCTCCTCGGCTGGCGCCTCGTCGCTCGCGTCGGATGACGGGTCGCGATCTCACGTCCAGGGCTTGACCTCGTCGGGCAGCTCGGCCGTCGCCCGGCGACCGCGACGGATGACGTACGCCGCGTAGGTGGCGATGGCGCCGAACGTGACGGCGTACGCAGTGAAGATGAACCCCGCGTCCTGCATCAGACGAGTGCCTCCTGTTGCCGCTCGACGATCGCCACGTCGAGACCGGCCTCGTCGAGCAGGTCCTCGGCGGTCAGGGCCCGTTGGCGGTGAATCACGAGCCAGGCGTACACGACGGTGAAGGCGACGATCCCGAGCAACAGCGTGAACAACATCAGCCCGTCGAGCTCGACGTCGCCATCCGGGCGCAACACGGTGGCGTCCTGGTGCAGCCCTCGCCACAGCTTGACACTGAAATGGACGAGCGGGATCTCCAACACGGCGAGCAGCGCCAGCACGCCACTGCGCCGAGCTCGCTGGTCGGGCGTCCCGCCGAGCCGGCGGACGGCGAGGTAGCCGATGTAGGTGACGAAGAGGAACGCGGTCGTCGTCAGCCGAGCGTCCCAGCGCCAGAACACGCCCCACGTCAGTCGTCCCCACAGCATGCCGACGAACAGGGTGATCGCCATGAACAACACGCCGACCTCGGCACTCGCCCCCGCCAAGCGATCCCACCCGAGGGCGTGCTGCTTCGGGAACAGATAGAGCGCCGACGCCAACGCAGTCACGGCGAATGCCAGGTAGGCAACCCACGCCGTGGGGGCATGGAGGTAGAGCATGCGCACGGACTCGCCCTGGCTCTGGTCGGCGGGCGTGAGCACGAGTCCGAACAGCACGACCCCGGCCAAGCCGACGACTGCGGCGATGCCGAGCAGTCGCGTCGCTGGGGTCGCCGTTGTCGCCGTCGGTGCGCCGCTCACGTCGTCGGTCCTCGCTCTCACATCTCGTCTTCGATGAGCGGACCGAACGCCAGCGTGCCTCCGGCGCCGAAGACGACGGCGAACACAGCGACGAGCCCTGTCCAGGGCCAGCCGTCCGTGACCGCTTGCTTGGCGCCGAGCGCTGCTTCGACCGCTCGGGTTGCTCCGATCAGAACCGGCGCCACCACTGGCAACAGGAGCAGCGGGAGCAGTGTTTCCCGCCCTCGGGCACCAGCGGCGAGGCCGCCGTAGAGCGTACCAACGGTCGCCAGCGCCACCGTCGTCGCCAGCCAGGTGACGACGAGCAGGGCGACCCCGGACGGCACGACCTCGGCGTTGTAGAGCACCACGGCAAGCACCAACAGCACGGCCTGCAGGACGGCAAGCTCGACCGCCAGCGCCCCGGCCTTGCCCCAGAACAATGCCGATGGCCGGATCCCTGCGATGTGCAGGGCGTCGAGCGCGCCATCCTCGCGTTCGACGACGAACGCGCGCTGGACGAGCAACAACAGCGAGAACATCGTCGCCAGCACGATGAGCCCCGGGGAAATCCGCCGCATCAGCGAGGTGTCGTCGATGGCGAACCCGAACATCACCATCACGACGGCGGCGAACGGCAGCACCTGGTTGAGCGCGACCCGGCTTCGCCACTCGACGAGCAGGTCGCGCCGGGCGATCAGCCACGCCGAGTCGAGCCAGCTCACGCAGCGGCCGATCGCACGATTCCCCCGGCGAGGTCGACGACGCGCGACGCCAACGGCCTGGCCCGGTCGGACTCGTGGCTGGCGACCACCACCGTGACCCCCGCGCCGGCGGCCTGGCGGATGATCGCGTCGAGCGTGTCGCGCCCGACGGCGTCGAGACCCGCATGCGGCTCGTCGAGCAGCCACAACTCGGCGCGGCGAACGACCAGGCAGGCGAGGGCGGTACGCCGCTGCTGGCCCGCCGACAGCCGGCGCACCGGGACTGACGCCAGTCGTCCGGCCAGTCCGAGTTGCTCGATGGCGACGGTCCGCTCGTGGACCGTCGCCGCGACGGTCGATCCCCAGAACGCCACGTTCTCGTCGACCGTCAGGTCGAGGTACAGGCCGTTGCGGTGACCGAGGACGCCCACGAGCGGCCGGAGCTGCTGGCGATCGGTGGCCAGGTCGCAGCCGAGCACGACCCCGCGGCCGCGGGCGAGCGGAACGAGCCCGGCGCACAGTCGCAGCAACGTCGTCTTGCCCGCCCCGTTGGGGCCGCGCAACCACACGATCTCGCCGCGACCCACGGTGAGCGTGACGCCGGCGACGGCAGGAAAGCGACCGAGCACGGCGACGGCATCGTCGAGTTCGATCACCATCGTGTGGGCGACGCTAGCGGCGCCGTTGCGGCGATCTCAGCCGAGATGGCCGGCCAACGCCACCGAGCCGGTCGCGTCCCGCTCGGCGGTGACGAGGCCACCGTCGACCGAGCCGAGGACGTCCCGGTCGAGTCCGAGATCGAGTGTCCAAGCCGGTTGCAACGAGGCCATGTCGAGGGCCGTGACGACACCGAAAGCGGGATCCTGGAAGTACAGCTTCCCGGAGGCGAACCACGGCCACCCAGCTGGAGCGTCACCGCTGCTCACCTCGATGCTTCCCGATCCGGCGTCGATGACCTGGAGCGTCCCGCCGGACGTCCTGCTGAGCAGCAGCTGCCGACCGTCGCTGCGCCACATCGTCAGTCCACCCGGCTTGTGATATGGACGGGTCCAGCGGATCGAGCCCGTGGCCAGATCGATGGCGACAAGCCGGCCTTCGAGGTCCGGATCGTTGTTGCCCCCGTACAGCGCCCCGTCGAGGCCGAGCGGCCAGGCTCCGGAGTTTCCGATCAGCGGGACGGTGGTGGTCCAGCGCTGAGCACCGGTGGCGCGATCGAATCCGGTCAGTGAATCCTCCTGACCGTCCTCGTCGTGCGACAGCATCACGATGTCGCCAAGGGCGGTGGCGATCGCTCCCGGCGGCCGCTCCAGCTCCCACAGCGGTTCGCCCGTTGCCGGATCGATGAGCCCAAAGCTGGCGTCGGACCCCGCAGCCGCCTCGGCGTGGAAGACGAGCGAGCCTGGGAAGACGGTGATCGGCGCATCGACGCGCCACACCGTGGCCCCATCCGCCGCGTTGACGGCGACCGACTGTGCGGGAGTCGACACGATCACCAGCGGAGCGAACGGCTGCACGAACGGGAGGGCGTCGAACCCGTCCGCTTCCCAGATCGGCTGACCCGTGCCGGCCTCAAGAATCGTGACCACCCTGGAACCGTCGGGCGCCTCGGCCGCAGCGACAACGATCGAGCCGGCCGCATCGACCGCGAGCTGCACCTCGCCAGTTCCGTCGACCTCGCTGCGCCAGTCGTCGTCGCCAGTGGCCGTATCGATTCGACGCACCGTGGTTCTACCGTCGGAAGGCGCGGCCCGCGTGGCCGGGGAACGCAGCGACGGCTCGGCGACGACAACCACTGCGGACTGGACCGCGTAGGTGGCATCGCCGGACAGGTCGCGCTGCCACGATTCTCGTGGCGTCCCGGACGCCGCGGCGGCCAGCGGGAGCCAGCCGTCGGTTCCGCTCCACCCTTCGTTCACTGGTTCCGGTGCGGTGACAGCGTGGGCGAGCGTGGGCATGACCATCACGGACCCCACGATCGCCACGCCGACGAATCGGCCGAGGCAGACCATCTCGACAGTCTTGCCGAAGCGTTCCCCGCTACGTTGTCGCGCCGATGGGCGGCTCACGTTGGGATCGAGACCCGCCCAATCGTGATGTGCGCTGGTTCGTGCGACTGTTCGGCAAGACGCTGATCATCGTCGGCCTGCTGATGTTCGGCTTCGTCGCCTACCAACTGTGGGGCACGGGCATCGAGTACTCGCGAGCCCAGGACCGCGCCGAGAACCAGTTCGAGGAACTACTCGAGCGAACCGAGCAATCGACGACCACCGCGTCGCCGACGACGAGCACCGTGCCGACGACGACCACCGATGACGCCGCGACAACGACCGGCGTTTCGACGACGACCGCGGCGTCGACCACCACGTCCAGCACGACCACGTCGACGGTCGCTCCGACCACGACGTCGACCGTGGCGGCCGTCGACATCGCTGCCCTCGGCATCGAGAACGGCGAGTCGATCGCCCGCCTGGAGATCCCGCGGATGGGCCTCGACGACTACGTCGTCGCCGGGGTCGGCCGCGAGGACCTCAAGAAGGGACCCGGCCACTACCCCCAGACGCCGATGCCAGGTCAACTCGGGAACAGCGCGATCGCCGGGCACCGCACGACCTATGGCGGGCCGTTCCTCGAGATCGACGAGATCGAGGCCGGCGACGAGATCGTCATCACCACGCCGTACGGACGCTTCGTCTACCGAGCGACGACCACCGAGATCGTTGGGCCCGAGGCCTGGGAGGTCATCGCGACGACCGACCCGACGATCGCCACCTTGACGTTGACGTCGTGCCACCCGGTGGGGACGGCGTCGGAGCGAATCATCGTCCACGCTGAGCTCGACGTTGCCCAGTCCGATGCGCCGACAGCGCCGGTGTTCAACTACGGCCGCGACGCTGTGGCCGACGCCGCGGGCGAGCTTCCCGGGGAGAACGCTCCAGACCCGACGACGACGGCAGCGTCGACCAGCACTCCGTCGACAACCAGCACGCCGTCGACCGCCCCCACGCCTGAATCGACATCGACAACGTCAACGACGTCGACATCGACGACCGTGCCGTTGGTCGAGTCGTTGCCGGCGGACACCTTGTACTCGGTGCTTCCGGGCGGCGGCACGATCGGCGACGACGGAGGGGCGACGGGCGGCGACGGGGAAGCCGCCGAGGACGCCTTCAGCAACCATTGGTTCTCCGACTCGGATGCGTGGCCACAGGTCGCCCTGTGGGGAATCGTCGCCACCGCCTTCGTCGTCGGCGGCTACTTGCTCGCCAAGCGCTTCCGCAACGGCTGGATCGGCCTCGCCGCCGCAGCGGCGCCCTTCGTCGTCGCCCTCTACTTCTTCTACCAGAACGTCAACCGGCTCCTGCCGGCCGCGCTCTAGGAGGACTTTCGCGGCTCGTTCACCCGTGCCGACACCTTCTCGACGCCTGTCAAGCGTTGCTCGAGCAGCCGGCGGCGGTCGCTGCCGTGCTGGGCCGGCTCGGCCCTCTTGGCGGGACACGAGGGCGGCCGTCAACGAGTTGGCGAGGATCGTCGGCGGATGCCGATGATTGGACACCCGCCAGCGGCCCCGCGTCCCGCCGGACGCGGGGCCGCTCACCTACTGTGTCGGCAGGATGGCTCTTTCTACCACACGTCAGAGTCAAAGCGGCCGATGGCGGCGCAACCACGACGAATCCGTCGAAATGCTGGGCCGTTGGCGTGACGTGGGACCCTCCGCCTGGTCCCACCACGCCGCCTTACGGGATTATGTCACGTAAACGTATTCGGTGACGTTTTGGAACAGAGCTAGTCGCGTGCCACCCTGTCCGGCGGGTTGAACCGGTGCCGTTCGACGCCTGGGGTTCCGCCGCCTCAAGGTCGCCGGCACCGGTTCCCCACCTCTCCCTGGGGAGATCCGGACGGTGCCGATTTGATTCCCGATCGTCGCGTCAGCCAGACGCGCCGGTGCGCGCTCGAGGACGGACGCTGGAGAAGGTCAGGCGGCGTCTGGGGTGGGTTCGCCGTGCACGACGGAGTGGCCGGCGGGTAGGACACCGTGTCGCTAGCCGTCGAGTTGACCTCGACGATGACGGTCAGTGCCTTCGAACTGTTGATCCGCAATTGCCTACGCTCGGGCGCCGATGTCTACGCCGGGCGCCGACGACGATCCCGTAAGGCGCCGTCGAGCGACTGCCCAACGGATCGCCCGACTCGCCAGCCGTGCCGGGTACGCCCTGATCGCCACCGCCGTCGTCGTCTTCTTCGTCGCCCTCGCCACCGACTTCAACGCCACGATGGCGACGATCATCACCGTCGCCTTGGTCGCTGGGTGCGTGTTGCTGGCACCGGCGATCGTCGTCGGCTACGCGGTGAAGGCTGCCGAGCGGGACGACGTCGAGCACGGTTTCTGACCGCGCCGAGCCCGCGGGACCGGTTGTTACCCTTCGGTAGTCATGTCGTCTCGACTGTCCGCCAGCGCTCGCCGTCAGCAGTTGCTCGACGTCGCCCTCGTCAGCTTCGCCTCCAACGGCTACCACGAGACGTCGATGAACGACATCGCCGATGCCGCCGGCGTCACCAAGCCGGTGCTCTATCAGCACTTCGAGTCAAAGCGCGACCTGTACCAGGCGCTCCTCGACGACGTCGGTGACCGCATGGTCGCCACGATCACCGAAGCCACGAGCGGGGTGACGAGCGGACGCGAGCAGACCGAACGAGGCTTCGCCGCCTACTTCCGCTGGGTGGCCGAGCATCGTGACGCCTTCGTCCTGCTCTACGGCGGGGCATCGCGCCAGGACGCCGAGTTCTCAACGGCTGTGCGCAAGGTGACCGCCGAGGCGGCGACGGCGATCGCCCCACTGATCGATGCCGGCATCGATCCGGAGCACCAGCTCACCCTCGCCCACGCCATCGTCGGCCTGTCCGAGGGCGCCAGCCGCCGGCTCGTCGAACGCGGCGGCGAGTTCGACCCCGACGAGGTCGCCGGCCAGCTCAGCGCGTTCGCCTGGGCCGGCCTGCGCGGCATCCATCAGCCCGTCGCCGCGTCCTGACCGCACCGCCGTGGGGGGCGCGCTACTCGAGCTTGGCGTAGTCCGTCGTGTACCACCGCTGTGGCGAGAGGCGGACCATCACGTGATCATCGCCTGCCGTGGACTCGACGTACCCCCTGGCGAACCTCTCGTCGACATACCGCATCGCCATCTCCAGCCGGAACTCCTCGGTCGACGGCTCGATCGTCACGGGGCCATCGACGCTGACGTAGGCGTGTGGCAGCGCCTCGCGCTGCGCGCACAGCGTCGCTCGCCCGGCCGACTGCATCAAGCGGTACTTCCTCGTCGACGTGTCGGTGCTGATCAACACGTCGCCGCCGGCCTCGTAGAGGTACCACACCGGTGTCGCCACCGGCGGGCCGTCCACCGACTCCACGGCGAGAACTCCGACGTGCACGGCGGCGAGGAACGCCTCGCGCTCGGCTTGGCTCATCGAGAGGGCGGTCATGCGCCCATCGTGCCAGCCGGCCGCACGCTCACCACAAGGTGATTCGGCGCCATGGCGACGATCAATCGGTCGGCGGGCCGCGCTGGACCGAGCCTGGCAACCGTCCGGACGTGTTTGGTGATCTCGACTTCGTCCCCGGCCGCGACTTCGTCGAGCAGGGCGAGGATTGTCGCCTTCGCCTCGGTAGCGGTCAGTTTTCTGGTCATCGAGTCATAGTTACCGGTCCGCACCGCGCAGGATCAGACCGCGATAGCCGTCGGTGAAGCCGACCCGGCGAGCGATCTCTGAGACCCACCCGCCATCCGCCGACTCCGCCACGCTGGCCCCGTTGATCTTGCGAATCTCGACGCTCCGCGTCCGCCCGGTGACGACGAGGCCGGCGAGGGCGCTCGCCCACTCGTGGTCGACTGCGGCGCTGTCGAACGTCACCAGGTGGTGGGAGCGCCGGTCGTGCCAGACCAATGGCACGCCGTGGCGCAGGACGACGAGGGCGGCGCCGATGCGCGCCGGACGGCCCGCCGACTCCGGCCACGGCAGCGTGCCCCCGTAGGGCTGGCCCGGGTCGGTTGCCGAGAGCACGGCGGTCGCGGTGGAGCCAGCACCGTCGTCGCCATCAGGCGTGTCGGGGAACGTCGGATCGTCGGGCCGGCGGATCGAGCGCAAGCGATCGACGGCTCCGGGCAGGGCGAACTGGGCGGCGCCGAGCCCGCTGACGAAGTATCCACGACGTACCTGGCCGCGGTCCTCGAGCACCTTGAGCACGCCATAGACCGACGCGAAGCCGCCGACCACGCCCTCGGCGAGCACCGCCTCTCGCGTGACGACGCCATGACGCTCGACGAGTTGCATCGCCGTGGCATGGGCGGACGCCGTGTCGGTTGGTCGCGGTTCGAGCAATGGGGCGACGAGGCTCCAGCGTCCCGCGCCGGCGGCCGGCCCGATGCGGCCGAGCCGTGATGGCCGACCTCGTGCCCGGCCGCGCCCGGCGGCTCCCCCGGCGCGGCGGGCGGCTCCGCCTTTGCCGGTCGTCATCGACCGCAGGGCGGCCAGCGAGTCGTTGGTGACCTCGCCAGCCCAGACGAGGTCCCACAGGGCGGCAAGCAATTCGGCGTCGGTGGGACCGATGGCCCCGGCGCGCAGCTGCGCCCAGAAGCTCGCCCCGCCGGCGCCGAGCAGCTCGCGCACGGTGTCGTGGAGCGTGCCTGTCGGCTGATCGACGCGCTCCCAGCTCGGTGCGAGCAGGGCAAGTTGGTCGGCGAAGCACACCCGAACGCGCCCGTCGCTGGAGCCGATGGCTCCGGCGCCGACCCACACCACATCGCCCGCCGTGCACAACTCGTCGAGCATCGACGCCCGGTAGCCGGCCACCCGGGCGGCGAGCACATCGGCCTCCACGGTCGACGCCACCAGTGGGGCACCGGCGAGCACGCCGACGGTCTCGACGAGCGCTTCGACGCCGCGCCGCGTTGTGGAAACCCCCTGCCACACGGGCAGGAACTCGGCGAGCGCCGCCGTGTCCACCGGCTCGACCTCGCGGCGCAGGACTGCCAGCGAGCGGCGGCGCAGCTGGCGGAGGATCTCGATGTCGCACCACTCCCGTCGGACCCCATCCGGGCGGAACTCACCGCGGACGACGCGGCCGTCGAGCTCGAGGGCGGCGAGGGCGCCGGCGATCCGTGACTCCGACAACCCGAACCGATGCGCGGCATCGCGTTCGACGAAGGGGCCGTGGGTCCGGGCGTAGCGGGCCACGAGTTCCTCGAGGGGCCGCGGCACGGGATCGGTGAACGCCTGGGGAAGCCCGACCGGCAGCGCACAGCCGAGCGCGTCTCGGTACCGGGCGGCATCCTCGGCGGCGATGAAGCGCTGCTCGTCGGCGATCGCCACCTCGATCGCCCGGCGCTCGGCGAGCAACTTCGCCAACAGTTGTTCGGGCGTGTCGTTTCCAGTCGGCTCACAGCGCAGCTCGACCTCCGTGGTGGTGAGGTCGCCGACGCGGCGGAGCACGTCGTGCAACTCGTCGGCGGTGCGGGCGCGGCGGCCGTCCGAGAGGTGCTGGACGTCGAGCTCGACGTCGGCGAGAACGCCCGGGTCGAGCAGCTCGCGCAGCTCCTCCGCTCCGAGCAGGTCGGCGAGCAGATCGCGATCGAGCGCCAGCGCCGCCGCCCGCCGCTCGGCCAACGGGGCATCGCCTTCGTACATGTAGGCGGCGATCCAGTTGAACAGCAGGCTCTGGGCCATCGGCGAGGGCTTCGACGTCTCGACCGAGACCACCCGCACGGCACGCGAGCGCAGCTGACCGAGGACGTCCTTGAGGGCCGGGACATCGAAGACGTCCTGAAGGCATTCCCGCGACGCTTCCAGCAGTACGGGGAACGTCGGGTACTTGGCCGCTACGGCGAGGAGGTCGGCGGCCCGCTGGCGTTGCTGCCACAACGGCGTGCGCTGGTCGGGGCGGCGGCGCGGCAACAGCAACGAGCGGCCCGCACACTCCCGGAACCGCGACGAGAACAGCGCCGTCTGGGGCAGCGCCGACACGACGATGTCCTCGATGTCGTCGGGTTCGATGCTGATCGCCTCGATCGGCAGCTCGTCAGCAGCCTCCGGGAGCCGCAGGACGATCCCGTCGTCACCCCACATCGACTCGACCGGGACGTCGTAGTGATCGGCGAGGCGCCGTTCGATGGCCATCGCCCAGGGGGCGTGGACCGGCGTCCCGAACGGGCTGAGGATGCAGATCCGCCAGTCGCCGATCTCGTCGCGGAACCGCTCGACGACGACCGTGCGGTCGTCGGGGACAACCCCCGTCGCCTCGGCCTGCTCGTCGAGGTACTGCAACAGGTTGCTGGCGGCCAACTCGTCGAGGGCGTGCTCGCCGCGCAGCTTGGCGACGGCGCCTTCGGCCGTCGAGGAACGTAGCTCGCGGACGAAAGCGCCGACCGCCCGACCGAGCTCCAAGGGCCGGCCCGGTCGGTCGCCGTGCCAGAACGGCATCTTGCCGGGTTCGCCGGGCGCCGGCGTGACGGTGACCCGTTCGAACGTGATGTCCTCGATGCGCCATGTCGACGCGCCGAGGAGGAACGTCTCGCCCGGCCGGCTCTCGTAGACCATCTCCTCGTCGAGCTCACCGACCCGCTTGCCGTCCGGCAGGAACACGCCGAACAAGCCCCGGTCGGGGATCGTGCCGCCCGACGTCACGGCCAGGCGTTTCGACCCGTCGCGGGCGCGCAGCGTGTCGTTGGCCCGGTCCCACACGAGACGCGGGCGCAGTTCGGCGAACTCTTCGGACGGGTAGCGCCCCGAGAGCATCTCCAACGTGTTGCGGAGCAGCTCGTCGGACAGCTCGGCGAACGTCGCCGTGCGCCGGACCATCGCCGCCGCGTCGGCGACGGCGACCTCACCGCGCGCCGCGACATGGGCGACGATCTGCTGGGCGAGCACATCGAGCGGGTTGCGCAGGAAGCGGGTGTGCTCGATCTCGCCGACGATCATCCGCCGGGCCACGACCGCCGCTTCGAGCAGGTCACCACGGTGCTTGGGGTAGATCGTCCCTCGACTCGGCTCGCCGACCTGGTGACCGGCCCGACCGATGCGCTGCAGACCGCGCGACACGGCACCCGGCGACTCGACCTGCACGACGAGGTCGACGGCTCCCATGTCGATGCCGAGCTCCAGGCTGCTCGTGGCGACGATGGCGCGCAGGTCGCCGCGCTTCAGCTCGTCCTCGACGATGACCCGCTGCTCTCGGGCGAGCGACCCGTGGTGCGCCTTGACGAGATCCCCACGTGATTCGCCAGTCTCCGGATCGACCCCGACACGAGTCTCGTCGTCAGCAACGCCGTCGTGCTTGATCTCACCCGATTCGACGCGCTCGAGGTAGAGCTCGTTCAACTTGGCGGCGAGTCGCTCGGCCTGGCGTCGAGCATTGCAGAACACGATCGTCGAGCGATGGGCGAGGATCTGGTCGAGGATGCGCGGGTAGATCGACGGCCAGATGCTCGTGCGCCGCGCCACCGGAGTGGCGATCGCCGGGCCGCCGTACAGACCGGCCTCCGGTGCCGGCGCCGGGCCGCCGAGATCGGACATGTCCTCGACGGGGATGACGACGTCGATCTCCAGCGGCTTGGAGATCCCGGCGTCGACGATGGCGACGTCGCGAGGCGAGCCGGGTGCAGCCCAGCCGCCGAGGAAGCGGGCCACCTCGGCGAGCGGTCGCTGTGTCGCCGACAGGCCGATGCGTTGGGGGGGCTTGACGGTGATCTCCTCGAGTCGCTCCAGCGACACGGCCAGGTGAGCGCCGCGCTTGGTGGCGGCGAGGGCGTGGATCTCGTCGAGGATCACCGTCTCGACGTTGACCAGCGTGTCGGCCGCGTTCGACGTCAACATCAGGTACAGGCTCTCCGGCGTCGTGATCAGCAAGTCGGCCGGGTGGCGCAACATCGCCTGACGCTCCTTCGCCGGCGTGTCGCCGGTGCGCATCCCGACGTCGGGAAGGTGGAGGTCGGCGATGGCCAGGCGTTCGGCCGCCAGGGCGATACCGGACAGAGGCGCCCGGAGGTTCTTTTCGACGTCGAAGGCGAGGGCCCGCAGCGGCGAGATGTAGAGGACACGTGTTCGCGCCTTGCGATCCTCTGGTGGTGGCGTGGTGACGAGCCGGTCGATCGACCACAAGAAGGCGGCAAGCGTCTTGCCGCTACCCGTCGGGGCGCAGATCAGCGTGTGCTCGCCGGCGGCGATGCGCGGCCAGCCGAGCTCCTGCGGTTTGGTCGGCTCGGGGAAGGACGCGGCGAACCACGCCCGCACCGCCGGCGAGAACGCCGCCAGGACCGGATGATCAGCGATGGTTGCGAGGGTACCGAAGGGGTGTCATGGCGTGATCGTCCGATCGTCGGTGATCCGGCCGCCGGCGAGCTCGATGTATCGGGTGAGGCGAACGTTGTCGAGCAGCGCCCGATCGTGGGTGACCAGCAAGACCGTGCCGGGAAACGCTTCGAGGGCGACCTCGAGCTGCTCGATCGCAGGAAGGTCGAGGTGGTTGGTCGGCTCGTCGAGGACCAGCACGTTGACCTCCCGGGCCATCAGCACGGCGAGCGACGCACGTGTCCGCTCCCCCGGCGACAACGTCGCCGGAGGGCGCAGAACGTGGTCGGCGACGAGGCCGAACTTGGCGAGCAGGGTGCGGGCCTCCCCCGCGTCGATACCGGTGAGGTCTTGGAACACCCGCAGCAACGGTGTGGACGGCGCCGCGGCGAGCAGCTCGTCGCGGGTCTGCAGGATCTCGCCGACGACGACACTGCGACCGCCCTGCACCGTTCCCTGGAGCGGCTCGACTCGACCGAGAATCGTGTTCAGCAACGTGGTCTTGCCCGAGCCGTTCGGCCCGACCAGCGCGACACGCTCACCGGAGGTGATCAGCAGATCGAGCGGGCCGAGCTCGAAGGTGCCGACTTCGACGACGACGTCGTCGAGGCGGGCGACGATGTCGCCGCTGCGCCCGGCGGCCGCAATGTCGAGGCGCAGCTGCCACGGCACCCGCGGCTTGTCGACGACGGCCAGGCGTTCGATCGCCCGCTCGGTGCGCGCAGCCCGACCGGCGAGTTGTTCGGTCTGGTTGAGGTGGTGATGGCGGATGAATTTGTCGCGCTCGTCCGAGCGTCGCGCCTTCGATTGCCCCTGGAGTGCCCACTCTCGCTCGCGTTGGGCTCGTTCGGCGAGCGTCGACCGTTTTGAGTCGAACTCCTCGAAGCGCTCCCAGGCATGACGTTCTGCCGCCGCCTTCTCGTCGAGGTACGCCTGCCAGCCGCCCCCGAACCGGGTACCGCGATGGGTGAACTCGTCGAGCTCGAGGACGGTCGTCACCGTCCGAGCGAGGAACGTACGGTCGTGGCTGACGAGCAGGACGGGTGCCTGAAGCGCCGTGACCCACCGCTCGAGGCGGTCGAGACCGTCGAGGTCGAGATCGTTGGTCGGCTCGTCGAGCAGATACACGTCGAAGCGCGACAACAGCAGGGCGGCGAGTCCCACCCGCGCCGCCTCGCCTCCCGACAGCGATGCGGTCGGCTGGTCGAGCAGGCCGTCGGCGAGTCCGAGCTCCGACCACACGCCACCGATGCGCGCCGCAAGGTCGGCGACACCCAGCGACAGCCACCGTTGCAAGGCGCGGTCGTAGCGGTTCTCGGCATCGACCACGCGATCGGCGAGGGCGGTCGTCGCCGCATCGAGCTCAGCGGTCGCAGCGGTCGCCCCCGTGCGCCGCTGGAGAAAGGCCGCAACCAGCTCGGCACGGTCACGGCGCGGCTCCTGGGGCAAGAACCCAACCGTCGCGGTGGGTGGCGTCAGTTCGACGGAACCGCGGTCGGGCTGGATGCGGCCGGCCAGCACACCGAGAAGGGTCGACTTGCCGACCCCGTTCGGTCCCACGAGGCCGACGGTCTCGTTGTCGGCGACGGTGAGGTTGATCGAGTCGAGGACCACGTTCGGGCCACGCGTCACGGTGACGCCGCGCGCTCGGAGGGGCGCGGCCGACGGCATCCCCTCAGTGTGGCGGCAGGCGTCGACAGGTGCGCCCTCGGTTTGCTGGAGCTTCGGACCTCGCCCGCAGGCCCTGAGTACACTCCCACACATGCCCACCCCCGGGGAGCACCACCCCGCCTTCGAGGAGTACTGCGAGGCGATCTTCGAGCTGGCCGAGGACGATGTCGACGTCATCCAGGCGCGCATCGCCGACCGCTTGCAGGTCAGCCGCCCGGCGGTGAGCGAGATGATGCGCCGCCTCGACCACGAAGGTCTCATCTCGACGGACGGCGGCATCGTCCTCACCGAGCGTGGCCGGGCCCTCGCCGAGAGCGTCGTCAGGCGCCATCGGCTTGCCGAGCGGTTCCTCACCGACGTGCTCAACCTGTCGTGGGCCGAGGCGCACCACGAGGCCGGTAGGTGGGAGCACGTGATGAGCGCTTCCGTCGAGTCGGCGATCGACCGCCTTCTCGGGAACCCGACGACCTGCCCCCATGGCAATCCGATTCCCGGCTCCGACTACATCGAGCCGACCGCCTCACCGCTGTCGTCGATCGACGTCGGCCAGCCGTTCACGATCAGCCGGATTCCCGAGGAGCTCGAGTTCACCCCGGGATTGCTCGAGTATCTCGAAGCGTCCGAGCTCGTCCCGGGCACCAACGGGACGGTCACGGCGGTCTCGCCCGACGGGACGTTGACGGTCGAGATCGCCGGCCACCACGTCGGCGTCGGAGCCTTTGCCAGTGCCCGCATCCTGGTCAGTGTGTGAGGTGGCGCCGTCGATCGGCGGCAGTCGCCGCCGCGCTCCTCGCGGTCACGATCGTCGGCGGTTGCTCGACGGAGGTCGACCCCGACATCCCCGTCGAGCGGTCTGACGATCCGCCCCCGACCACAGAGTTCGTCGCCGTCGGGTCGATGGCGATGTTGCTCGACCAGCTGCTCGCCGAGGCCGGCGTGTTGAGCGAGGCGATCGTCGCCAACGAGGGCCAACGCCAGGCCATCGGGCGCATCGACGCGATCTGGGCCGCTGCCCGCCCGGACGTGGCGGACACCGCGCCCGACATCCTGGTGGACTTCGATCGGGCGATCGCCCTGCTGCACAGCGGCGTCGATCGCCGTCGTCCCGCCGACGCCGACAAGGCCTACGCCAACCTCGTCGTCCTCGCCGCCGCCCTTTAGGCGGGGATGCGCTCGCCGTCGACGAGTGCATCGACGCCGGCGGCCAGCGGGTCCGGGAGTGGTTCGGCGTGGACGATCGTCAGACGCTGGGTGGGGCGTGTCAGCGCGACGTACAGGGCGCGCAGGCCCTGGATCTCCGAAGCGACGATGCGCGCCGGTTCGACGACGACCACGCCGTCGACCTCGAGGCCCTTCGCCAGACTTATCGGCACGACCGTGACCTGGGCATCGAGTCCGGTGGCGGCCGCCCGCCCATGGGCGATGCCGGCAGCGTCGAGGGCCGTCGAGATCTCGCCGGCCATCTCGTCGGGGACGACCACGACGACGCTCATGCCGCTGCGCTCGGACGTCAGGGCCGTCGTCGCCGCGGCCACCGCGTCACCGAGGTGGGCGGGTGACGCAACCGGGACGATCTCGGGCACGGCGTCGCCGTCGCGCACCGATCTCGGGGCCCGCAGGCCCGGCGTCGCGGCATGCATCACTCCGTCGGCGAGCTGCATGATCTGGGCCGGGATGCGATAGCCGACGGACAACCCGGTCACCCGGCTGGGCCGGCGGTCCGGGAGGTGGTCGGTGACATCGCTCCAGCTCGACGGCGCCCACGGTCCTGTCGCCTGGGCGAGGTCGCCGACGACGGTCAGCGATCCGTTGAGCGACCTCCGGGCGACCATCTTCAGCTGCATCGGCGAGAGATCCTGGACCTCGTCGACGACGATGTGGCCGTACGTCCGGATCTCGTCGGCGTCGTTGATCCGGCCGCTGCGGTTGGGCACCGGACCGAGCACGTCGCGGGCGTCGTCGAGCAGGGCGACGTCCGACGCCGCCCAGCGCACGTCGGCGACATCGTCGGACCGTGGTCGGTAGAGCGCCTCGATCTCGGCCTCGTCGAACACGTTGCGAGCGGCCAGCCGCAGCAACGCTCGGGAGCCGAAGAGGTCGTGGAGCAGCTGGGCCGGCGTGAGCACCGGCCACATCCGCTCGAGGGCAGCGCGGACCTCGGGGACACCACGCAGTTCCTGGCGCAGCTCGCCGCCAGACACGTCGCCTGATCGGGACGAGGCGGCGAGGGCGGCGAAGAACTCGCCCTCGACGTGACGGCGGCCGGTGTTGTGGCGGTGGAAGCGACGCGACGCGGCCTTGACGATTCGTGCCGACTCCTCGACGGTGAGGCGCAGGAAACCGGCTCGGAACGGGACCACGAGGTCGTCACGCAGCGGCCGTTCTCGATCGCCGACCGCCCGGTCGATGAGCGTCGACATCCGGGCGTCGCCCTTGATCCGGCGCGTCGCCTGAGATTCGGCGACGACGTCGGCGGCCCCGGCGATGCGCACGTTGGGGACCAGGTCGGCGAGCACGACCTGCTCGACGCCGGCCTCGCCGAGCGACGGCAGCACCCGCTCGATGTACCGGAGGAACACTCGGTTGGGCCCGATGACAAGCACCCCCTGGTCTTCCAACGGGAAGCGGTGCGTGTACAGCAGGTACGCGGCACGATGCAGCGCCACCACCGTCTTGCCGGTCCCCGGGCCGCCCTGCACGACCAGCACGCCAGCCTGCGGCGAACGAATGATCTCGTCCTGTTCGGCCTGGATCGTGGCGACGATGTCACCGAGCGTTCCGGTGCGGCCGCGTTCGAGGGCGGCGAGCAGTGTCGAATAGCCGCGCAGACCGGCGCCAGGGGCTTCGACCTCGGTGAGCCCTTCGTCGTGACCGATGCCCAGATGACCGTCGCCGAACAGCTCGTCCTCGATACCCAAGATGACGCGTCCCTCGATGGCGAAGTGACGGCGCCGCTGCAAGCCCATCGGCTCGCGGCCCGTCGCTCGATAGAACGGCTCGGCCACCGGGGCGCGCCAGTCGACGACGACCGGCTCGGAGTTCTGGTCGGCGATGGCGAGTCGGCCGATGTGGAAGCTCTCGGTGCCGCCTCGGGTCTGGGCGGTGCCGAGGGACGGCGGCTGCTCGGCACGACGGTCGATCCGCCCGAACACCGAGCGCGGCGTCGCCGAGGTCGAGTTCGTTGAGTCGCTTGACGAGGGCCTCGTCGAACGCGTTGCGCTCGAATCGGGCCTGCATCGTGCCGCCGAGGTCGGGCTCGTGGAGATCTCGCAGGCGCCACGCCGACGTCTTCGTCGCCTCCAGGCAGTCGTAGGCAAAATCGACGTACGCCTGCTCGTCGTCCAGTTCTGGGTGCTGTTGGGTCAAACCTTCCCCTCGACGTCCGAGAGGTGAAATTGGGGTCTGGACATGCTATCTGGCGGTGCCGGGAATGAGCCCGCGGCTGTGACTCCGCGCTGTAGGTAGCGTCAACGGCGTGTCCGGGCCGGTCTTTCTTGCTGCGGCGCGAGCCCAACCCGTGGACCGAACGCCTGTGTGGTTCATGCGCCAGGCCGGGCGCAGCCTGCCTGAGTACCGCCGGGTTCGCGGCGACGGCTCGATCCTCGAGGCGATCAAGCAGCCCGAGCTGGCCGCCGAGATCACCCTCCAGCCGGTTCGTCGCTACGGCGTCGATGCCGCCGTGCTGTACTCCGACATCGTCGTTCCGGTCCACGCCATCGGCTTCGGCATCGACGTCGCGCCCGGCACCGGGCCCGTCGCCCCCGAACCGTTCCGAGCCAGCGCCGACCTGCAGCGGCTGCGCCCGCTGCAGCCCGACGACATCTCCTACGTCGCCGAGACGGTGGCCCTCGTGACCAGCGAGCTCGGCGACGCGACGCCGGTGCTCGCCTTCGCCGGTGCTCCGTTCACCGTCGCCAGTTACCTCGTCGAGGGCCGCCCAAGTCGCACCTACGAGCACACCAAGGCGTTGCTGCACACCGATCCAAGCGTGTGGCACGCCCTGATGGACTCCTTGGCGGCGATGGCCGTCGAGTTCGTCGACGTCCAGCTCTCGGCCGGGGCGAAGGCGTTCCAGCTGTTCGACTCCTGGGCCGGCACGCTCTCCGCCGCTGACTACGAGCAGTTCGTGCTCCCGCACTCCCGGCGCGTGTTCACCGAGCTGGCCGAGCGCCATCCGAATGCGCCCGGCATCCATTTCGGCATCGGCTGCGATCACCTCGTCGAGTCGATGGCCTCTGCCGGCGCCCAGGTGGTCGGGCTCGACTGGCGGACGTCGATCAGCGCGGCGCGCAAGCGCCTCCGACCCGGCGTCGCCCTGCAGGGCAACCTCGATCCGGCGCTGGTCCTCGCCGGCGCTGACGTCGCCGTTGCCGGTGCCCAGGCGGTCCTCGCCGACAACGGTGGACAGCCAGGGCACATCTTCAATCTCGGCCACGGCGTGCACCCGGCGAGCGACCCTGGCGTGCTCGCTGCCGTCGTCGAGTACGTCCACGACGCCACCACTTCTCAATGAACCTTCCCGGCGTGGTCGTGATGGCGTACGGCACGCCACGGTCGGCCGAGGAGATCCTGCCCTACTACACCGACATCCGGCGCGGCCGCCCCCCGAGCGACGAGCAACTCGCCGAGCTGACCGCTCGCTACGAGGCGATCGGTGGTCTCAGCCCGCTCGCCGAGCGCACCGAGGCGCAGCGCGTCATGCTCGCCCAGGAGTTGGACAACGAGGCCCCCGGAGCCTTCACCGTGCGGGTCGGGCTGCGCCACGTCGAGCCGACCATCGAGACCGCCGTCGGAGCCCTCGCCGACGCCGGCGCCGACGGCATCGTCGGCCTCGTGCTCGCCCCGCACTACTCGTCGATGTCGGTGGCGGTGTACCTCGAACGGGCAGCCGCAGCCGCAGAACGTCGCCGGCTGCCGTTTGTCGGCATCGAGCGATGGGCGGACGATCCGGTGTACGTGGCCTACCTCGCCGACAACGTACGAGCGTCGCTGGCCCATCCAGCGCTACCGGCGGCGACGCACGTCCTGTTCACCGCCCATTCGCTGCCCCGGCGGATCCTCGACACCGGCGACCCCTATCCGAGCGAGATCGCCAAGACCGCTGCGCTCGTCGCCGGGCAGGCCGGGCTGGCGACCGATCGCTGGTCCATCGCCTGGCAGTCGGCAGGACGCACGTCCGAGCCGTGGCTCGAGCCCGACCTTCTGTCGGTCATCGGCTCGCTAGCCGCCTCGCCCGAGGTCGACGGCGTGCTCGTGTGCCCCTGCGGCTTCGTGGCCGACCACCTCGAGGTGCTCTATGACCTCGACATCGAGGCACGGCAACACGCCGAGGCGGCCGGCCTCGTGTTCCGCCGCACCCCCGTGGTCAACGACGACAGCCAGGTGATGGCCGCCCTCGCTCGGCGCATCACCGACCTCGCCGGTCGGTCGTGAACCGTCGAGTCGTCGTCGTCGGCGGGGGCATCGCCGGGCTCACCGTCGCCGAGCGGCTCAGCGCGGCGCCCGCCGCTGACGAGTTCCGCCTCGAGCTTCGCGAGCGCAGCGACCGCATCGGCGGAGCACTGAGGACGTCGCCGTTCGCCGGCCGCCCGGCGATCGACGAAGGCGCCGATGCGTTCCTTGCCAGGGTCCCCCACGGCACGGCCCTCGCCGAGCGGGTCGGCCTCGCCGCAGAGCTGACCTCGCCGGCGACGGGCAGCGCCTTGGTTTGGCACGACGGGCTACACCGCATCCCGGATGGACTGCTCCTCGGAGTGCCGGGCGATCTCGCGGCGCTGGCCACGAGCCGGCTGTTGAGCGTGAGGGGCAAGCTACGGGCGGCAATCGAGCCGCTGCTGCCGTCCACCGGTGAGAACGGTGATTCTGTCGGCACGCTGATCCGCGCCCGCTTCGGCGACGAGGTCCACGAGCGCCTCGTCGACGCCCTCGTCGGCAGCATCTACGCCGCCGACACCGACCGCTTCAGCCTCGCCATGGTGCCCCAGCTGTCGTCCCTCGCGTCCGGCCAGCGCAGCCTGTTGCTCGCCGCTCGACGCGCTCGGCGCGCCGTTCCGCCGGTGAGCGGACCGGTCTTTCACGCGCCGACGTCCGGTATGGAATCGCTGGCGACCGCCGCCGCTGAACGCGCCACTCGCGCCGGCGCAGTCATTCGGCGGTCGGTGGCGGTCGATGCGCTGGCCGTCGACGGTGCCGGCTGGCGAGTGGACGACGAGCCGGTCGACGCAGTCGTGCTCGCCACGCCCGCGGTCGACAGCGCGGGGCTCGTCATCACGAGCAACCCGCAGCTCGCCGCCCTGCTACGACACAGCGAACGGGCCAGCGTCGCCATCGTCACGCTGGCGGTGCCGACCTTGCCGTCATCAGTGCGCGGGATGAGCGGCTACCTCGTGCCCAAGCCGGACCAGCGGCTCGTGACGGCCGCCTCGTTCGGTTCCCAGAAATGGACGCACTGGCAGGGACGTGACGAGATCGTTCGGGTGTCAGTCGGCCGCGACGGCTTGCCGATCGACGACCTCGACGACGCAACACTCGTCGACGCCGCGGTCAGCGAGCTCGGACGGCACCTCGGTGCCGTCATCCAGCCGACCGCCGTGCGGCTGAGCCGTTGGCCGCAGGCGTTCCCGCAATACCGCCCAGGCCACCTCGACTGGCTCGCCGCCGTCGACGCCGCCACGCCGCCTGGCCTGTTCCTCACCGGCGCCAGCTACCGCGGCATCGGCGTGCCGGCCTGCATCGCCGACGCCGAGCGAACGGCTGCCGCCGTCGTCGGCTATCTCAGGCGCTGACGCTCGGAGTGTTTCCTGCGGGGCGTGTCTGCAGCAGGCACTCCAGTGGCCGACGTTCCGACCCACGGTTCGGTCGAGACCGGTGGCGCCGAGGCGGATCTTGCAGGTGTCCTGGCTGTTGTCAGGCGACGATGGTGGTGATCGCGCCGGCGGCGAGCTCCAGGGCGGTGTCGACCAGCTCATCGGGGCGGGTCACCGGACCAGATGAGCCAGACCAAACGATCAGCTCGTCTGGTTTCGGGCGGTCGGTCGCCGTGGGATCATCGGCGATGTGATGTGCGACCCACCGGCACGGTCGCGGTTACCTTCCGCACATGGACGACAAGATCAACCTTGCCCAGAAGCTGGCGCAGTTCGACGAGCACTGGAGCCCGCGGATCGTCGGCTACCTCAACGATTACAAGGTGATGGTCGTCAAGGTCCGCGACGAGTTCGTGTGGCACTCCCACGCCGACACCGACGACTTCTTCCTCGTGCTCAACGGCAAGGTCACGATCGAACTGCGAGATCGTGATGTCGAGTTGAGCGAGGGTGAGCTGTTCGTCGTCCCGCGGGGCGTGGAGCATCGGCCACGCGCCGACGAGGAGGCCCACCTCCTGCTCATCGAGCCGCGGGGTACGCCGAACACCGGCGACGCCGGCGGGTCGCTCACCGCAACCGAGCGGGAGGTCTGAGTGCGCCACGCCCTCACGACGTCGCAATGGGCAGGGTGATCGTCACCCGTGCTCCGCCGAGCGGGGAGTCGGTGATCGACAGCTGCCCGCCGTGGCCGGTGGCGACGTCGGTCGCCACGGCGAGGCCGAGACCGGCGCCGCCTTCGTCGCGACTGCGCCCTTCGTCAAGGCGCACGAAGCGGCGCACGACGTTGCCGCGCTGGTCCGGCGGGATGCCGGGGCCGTCGTCGTCGACATGGACGGCGACGTGGTCCCCGCCGTTGCCCTCGATCGCCACGGCGACCTCGGTGGCCGCCGCCGTTGCAGCGTTGGCCACGAGATGATCGAACGCTCTCCCGAGGGCGCGCTCGTCTCCCCGCACGACCACCGCATCCTCCAGCTGCGGGCTCGCGACGGGGACTCGGCGACGTCGTGATGCCACCTCGTTGACGACCACGCCGAGATCGATGTCGTCGTGGGCGAAGGACATCTCGTCGCCGCGGGCCAGCAGCAGCAGGTCGTCGACGAGCAGCTGGAGGCGATCCAATTCGCCGAGCACCACGTCGCCCGTCGCCGACCAATCCGCGTTCGGATCGCGCTGGGCGACCTCCAACTCGGTGCGCATCACGGCGACCGGTGTGCGCAGCTCGTGGGAGGCGTCCGAGACGAGTCGCCGACTCGTCTCGCTCGATCGCTCGAGGCGGCCGAGCATCTGGTTCATCGTCCTGGCCAGCTCGGCGATCTCGTCGCCGGACCCTGGCTCCGGCAACCGCTCGTGCAGCGAGCGCGACTCGATGCCGGCGACCTGGGCGGTCATGTTGCGGACTGGACGCAGGGCCCGTCCGGCGAGCACCCACGAAGTCCCGCCGACGAGCAGCACCAACGCCGGGACGACCACCCACAGCGCCTGACGGGTCCGATCGATCGTCGCCTGCACGTCGTCGAGCGGCGACACCGTCGACAGCAAGGCCCCACCGACCGGTTGCGCGTCGAACAGGTAGTTCGACGTCGACGGCAAACCGAGACGCTCGGCGATCACGGCCCGGCTGACCAGCTGACCGGGCGCGGCAGCCGGCGCCGACATCACCTCGTCGGCCAGCTCGACCCCTTCCGGGACGGCGACGACGAACGTCCGCCCTCCAGCGCCGAACTGCAGCGTGGTGACGCCATTCATCTCGACGACCGAAGCTGACGGCGGGATGCCGTCGGCCCGCAGCACCTCGGCCTGCCGGGCGAGGGCACCTTGCGCGGCGGTGCGAGCGTCGTCGATGAGGACGTGCTCCAGTGCCTGCAAGAGACCCACGGCGCCGACGATCAGGGCGAGGGCGAAGACGCCGGCCCCGAGCAGGGTGACGCGCAGGCGGACCGAACCGCGCAGCTGCCGAAGTCGATCCCCCACTCACCCCACCTGTTCGTCGACGAGCCGGTAGCCGACCGTGCGGATCGTCTGCAGCGTGTGTCGGGCGAAGGGCCGGTCGATCTTCGAGCGCAGATAGCCCACGTACACCTCGACGACATTGTCGTCGCCGTCGAAGTCGAGTCCCCACACCTCTGACAGCAGCTCGGTCTTCGACGCCACGCCGCCGTCACGTCGCGCGAGGGCGACCAGCAGGTCGAGCTCGCGGGCAGTGAGCACCAGCTCGCTCGGTCCCCGGAACACCCTGCGCTTGATCGGATCGACCCGCAGGTCGCCGATCATCAGCGCCCCGTCTGGCGTGTTCGTCGCCCGGCGGATCAGGGCGCGCAGGCGGGCGACGAGGACGACGAAGCTGAACGGCTTGCGCAGGAAGTCGTCTGCGCCGAGCTCGAGGCCCTCGGCCTCGTCGTGCTCGCCCTGCTTCGCCGTGAGCATCAGGATCGGCGTGGCGACACCCTCTTCGCGCAGCTTCCGGCACACGACGTAGCCGTTGAGTCCGGGGAGCAACACGTCGAGGATGATCGCCGCGTAGGCACCCTCCTGGGCCCGCCACAGGCCGTCTGGTCCAGTCGTCGCCGTGTCGACCTCGAAGCCTTCCGCCCGCAGCCCGCGGGCGATCGCCTCCCCCAGGCGGACCTCGTCCTCGACCACCAGCACACGCACGCCCCGAGTCTGTTCCGTCGAGGATCGAAATGGAACGTCTCCTCAGCTTGTCCTCAGCGGCGCTCACCTGTCTCTCAGGGCCGCGCCGTCATCGTCCTGCCATGAACCAGATCAAGAGAGCGACGACCACGATCGCCGCCGTGATGCTCGCCGCGATGCCCTTGGCCGCGTGTGGCGGCGGCGGCGGCGGCAGCGCGAGCGACGACGCCGACCAGGAGGTGGCCTCGCTGGGAACGGAGCCAGACGCACCGGTCGTCAGCGACATCACCGCGTCGACCGCGCCGCTGGACCCCGAGGAGGCGCAGTTGGCGTTTGCCGAATGCATGCGGGAGCACGGCATCGATATGCCCGACCCGGGTAGCGGACGGTGGCATCCAGATCATGGCCACGCCCGAGACCGAGGACGAGATGAACGCGGCGATGGAGGACTGCCAGCCGTTGCTCGCCAACGCCCGCGGCGCCATCGAGATGGACCCCGAGCAAGAGGCGGAGATGCGCGAGCAGCTGCTCGAGTTCACCGAGTGCATGCGTGACCAGGGGATCGACCTGCCCGACCCGGTGTTCAGCGACGACGGCGGGTTCAGCGTGCAAGCTGAGGCGGGCGAGGGTGGCGGCGCCACCGGAGGACCACGGGCCGACGAAGACTTCCAGGCCGCAGCCGACGAGTGCGGCGGTGACGGCGGCGCCTTGATGATCTCCACCGACACGGTCGTCGCGGAATGATGCGACGCTGGCTGCTCGCGGGTGGCACGGTCGGCGCCGTTGCGGTCGGCGGCCACCGTCGGTGTCGCCATCGGTTCCCGCGACCACGACTCCAACACGGCGTCGGCGACGACCCCGGCCGCCGACCTCAACCTCACACCCGTCGTGCGTCGGGACCTCGCCCGCAACGAGGAGCTCGACGGCACCACCGGGTACGGCGCCGAATCCGAGCTCATGCTGCCCCAGGAGGGCACGCTGACGTCGCTCCCCCAGCCAGGCACGGCGATCGACCACGGCGACGTGATCGCCTCCGTCGACGATCAGCCGGTCATCGCCATCCGCAGCGATGCCACGCTGTGGCGAGACCTCGGTCCGAGTTCGGATGACGGCGACGACGTGTTGGCGATCGAGCGGATGCTTGCTCAGCTCGGCTACGCCGCAGATCACGACGTCACCGTCGACGGCGACTGGACCGATGCCACCACGAGGGCGGTGAAGGCCTTCCAAGAGGATCGCGGTCAGGACGACGACGGCGAGATCAGCCGTGGCGAGATCGTCACGATCCCCGGCCCGCTGCGCGTCTCCAAGGTCGCCGGGGTCGTCGGCCAGCCGGCGAGCGAGGCCGGAATCACGGTCACCGATCCGGAACAGACGGTCAACGTCGACCTCGACGTCGCCGACGCCACGCTGCTCGCCGTCGGCGACGCGGTGACGGTCGAGCTGCCCGACGGCTCCAGCGTCGCCGCCACGGTGGCATCGATCGGCGAAGCGAGCACCGACGAATCCGGGGCGACGACGTTCCCGGTGGACATCGTCGTCGAAGGAGGGACCGGCTTGCCGACGGGCAGCCCGGTCGACGTCGTCGTGTCGATCGTCGCCGCCACCGACGTCCTCACGGTCCCGGTCGAAGCGGTGCTCGCCCTCGCCGAAGGCGGCTACGCCGTGGAGGTGCGAGACGGGGCGACCACCCGCCTCGTCGGCGTCGAGCTGGGCACGTTCGCCGATGGCTTCGTGGAGATCACCGGCGATGTCGCCGAAGGCGCCGAAGTGGTCCTCGCGTGATTCAGGAGAACTCCACAGTCCTCGAACTCGCCGGCGTCACCAAGGAGTACCGCGGAGATCCCCCCGTCCGCGCCCTCGACGGTGTGAACCTGTCCGTTGACGCCGGCGAGTTCGTGGCCATCGTCGGACCTTCGGGGTCCGGCAAGTCGACGCTGATCAACGTCGTCGGCGCCCTCCACCGCCCGACGTCCGGCACCGTGCTGATCGACGGGCGGGACGTCAGTCGGCTGAGCGACGCCCGCCTCGCCGCCGTGCGCGGTCGGCGAATCGGCTTCGTGTTCCAACAGTTCCATCTCGTCGAAGGGCTGACGGCCGTCGAGAACGTGGCGACCGGGCTGCTGTACGCGGGCATCGGGCGGTCGACCCGCATCGCCCGCGCCCGAACCGCTCTCGAGCAGGTCGGTCTCGGCGACAAGGCCGCACGCAAGCCCGGCGCGCTCTCCGGTGGAGAACGCCAGCGCGTCGGCATCGCCAGGGCGCTGGTCGGCGAGCCGGCGATCATCCTCGCCGACGAGCCGACCGGCAATCTCGACAGCCGGACCGGGGCGGCGATCGTCGCCCTGTTCCGCGACCTGCACCGCGCCGGGCACACCCTGGTGCTGATCACCCACGATCGAGACATCGCCGAGCAGGCACCACGCCAGGTGTCGCTGCTCGACGGTGTGATCGTCGACGACCTCGCCCGCGCCTCATGACCAGACGAGCTGCCAGCCCGCGCAGCAAGCTGCGCCTCAGCGACCTCGGACGCGTCGGGGTCGTCGGCCTCAGCGCCCGACGGCTGCGCACGTTGCTGACCGCCCTGGGGATCTCCATCGGGATCGCCGCCATGGTCGCCGTGGTCGGCATCTCGGCGTCGAGCAAGGCCGACCTGATCGCCGAGATCGATGCCCTCGGCACCGACCTCCTGCGCGTGCAGCCTGGCCAGACGGTGTTCGGTGAGTCCACGACGCTGCCGGAGCAGTCACGCGACGTCGCCGACCGGATCGGTCCGGTGACCACGACCGCCGGGATCACGACCGTCGAGGCGACGGTGCGCCGCAACCAGCTGATCGACGACGCCGTGACCGGCGGGATCCGCGTCGCCGCCGCCGACCTCACCACGCTCGAGGCGACCAGCGCCAAGCTGGCCGGCGGCCGATTCCACGACGCGGCGACCGAAAACCTCCCGACGGTCGTCCTCGGCTCCGACGCCGCTGCCGCGCCTGGGAATCAGCCCCGACGACCTGGCGAGCAACCCACGGGTCTGGCTCGGTGACGAGTGGTTCGCCGTGATCGGGATCCTCGAACCCGTCCCCCTCGCGCCCGACCTCGACTCCGCCGCGCTGATCGGCTACCCCGTCGCCGAGGAGGTGTTCGGCACGACCCGGTCGCCGTCGACGCTCTTCGTTCGCACGACCCCCGATCACGTCGAGGCCGTCCGAGCGGTGCTTGCCCGCTCGGTCGACCCGCAGACCCCCGACGAGGTCGACGTGTCGCGGCCATCCGATGCCCTCGAAGCGCGTGCGGCGACCGACGAGGCGCTGCGCAACCTGCTCCTCGGACTCGGCGCCGTTGCGCTCGTCGTCGGTGGCGTCGGGATCACCAACGTGATGGTCATCTCCGTGCTCGAGCGGCGTGGGGAGATCGGGGTGCGCCGGGCGATGGGAGCACGACGGGTCCACATCGCCGGGCAGTTCCTCGCCGAGGCGACGATGCTGGCGACCCTCGGGGGCGTCGCCGGTGTCATCCTCGGGGCGACCGTCACGGCGCTCTACGCCCGCAGCCAGGGATGGCTCGTCGACGTGCCCGTCGCGGCCCTCGCCGGCGGTGCGGCAGCAGCCCTCGCCGTCGGTCTCCTCGCCGGAGTTTCCCCGGCGGTCCGGGCCGCCCGCCTCGACCCCGCCGATGCCCTGCGGCCGGCCTGATGACGCCCTAAACGACCCCCCTCCTGCCCGCCCGGCAGGTACCCTCTGCGCCCGTGATACCTCTCCGCTCCGGAGCCGCTGTGGCCGCCTGCCTGCTCGTCCTCGCCGGTGTCGGGGCGACGGCCGCCAGCGCCGCGACATCGACGACTTCGACGACCACCACGACGGTGACCCTCCCCGTGCCGGCCGATGCCCCCGCCGACAACGAGCCCGAACCGCAGACGTTGTACGGCCGGGTGCAGATCCCGGCGATCGAGGTCGACTCGCCATTCATCGAGGGCATCCGCATCAACACGTTGGACTACGGGCCCGGTCACTGGCCGGGCACGGCGATGCCGGGCGAGCTCGGCAACGTCGTCGTCGCCGGGCACCGCACGAGTAACAACGCCGACTTCCGGCGCCTCGACGAGCTGCAACCCGGCGACCAGGTGATCTTCGACCTCGACGCCACCGAAGGCTTCGAGCGCGCCGACGGCGTACCCGTCTCGGTGCCGACTCCCGACCCATACTCCGGCAAGCACGTCTACCTCGTCCACTCCGTGGAGATCGTCACGCCCGACGCGATGTGGGTCGTCACCCAGGACTACCGACACTCGGCCACGCTGTTCGCCTGCCATCCACCGGGATCGGTCGCCGAGCGCATCGTCGTGTTCCTCGATCTGGTCGACCCGGAGACGCTCGCCCTCGTCGATCCGCCGCGGCCGACGACGACGACATCAACCGCCCCGGCCGGTTGACGACACCCCGGCGGGCGCTCGTCGCCCTCGCCGGCGGACTCGGAGTCGCACTCGCCCTTCCCCCGTGGGGGTGGTGGCCGCTGGCGTTCGCCGGCGTCGCCCTGTTGGAGATCGCCGTCAGCGACGTCCCGTCGCGGCGTCAACGGGCAGCCCTCGCCTTCGTGTTCGCCTTCGCCTGGCTGGCGATGGGTATGGCTTGGATGTGGCAGCTCACGGTCCCCGGCTACGTGGTGGCCAGCGCCGTGTTCGCCGCGTTCCACGCCGCCGCCGAGGCGGCCACGCCGATCGGTCGCTGGAGCACGATCGGCCGGCCGTTCGCCCACACGCTCGTCGAGGCATTGCGCTTCTCGTGGCCGTTCGGGGGGGTCCCCTTGGCCAGCCTCGGCATCGCCCAGGCGGCTGGCCCGTTCGCCGGCGTCGTCCGCATCGGGGGGGTCGTGCTGCTGACGTGGGTGGTGTTCCAGGTCGGCTGCGCGCTCGGCGTGCTGGCCCGCCGCTTCGGCGGTGCGATCGTCGACCCGCGCCTTGCCGTCGCCGGCTTGCTGGCGGCCACCGTCGTCGTCGGGGTCAGCGCCGTCGCGCCGCGTGGCCACGGCACCGGAGACTTCCTCGACATCGCCGCCGTGCAGGGAGGGGGCGAGCAGGGCACCAGCGCCGACGACGTGCCCAGCGCCGTCGTGACCCAGCGGCACCTCGAGGCGACACGCTCGATCGAGCCCGACGACGACCTCGACCTCGTCGTCTGGCCGGAGAACGTCGTCGACGTCGTCGAGCTGGCCGGGAGCCCCGAATTCGCCGCCATCGCCGCCGAAGCTCGACGGCTCGGTGTCCCGATCTCCGTGGGTGTCACGGAGGACGTGCCCGGCGACGACGACCGGTTCACCAACGCCCAGGTGATCATCACACCGGAGGGCGACGTCTCCAGTCGCTACGACAAGGTCCGGCGCGTTCCGTTCGGTGAGTACGTGCCGCTCAGAGGCTTGCTCGACGCCGTCGGTGCGCCCCTCGACCAAGTCCCCCACGACGCCGTCGCCGGCACCGAACCGGCGGTCCTCGACCTTCCAGACGGCACGCGGCTCGGCGTCGTGATCTCCTGGGAGGTGTTCTTCGGGGGCCGGGCCCGTGACGGCGTCCGGGAGGGCGGCGCCCTCGTGCTCAACCCGACGAACGGGGCCAGCTACTCGGGCACGATCGTGCAGACGCAACAGATCGCCTCGAGCCGCCTGCGCGCCCTGGAGACCGGTCGCTGGGTCGTGCAGGTGGCGCCGACGGGCTTCTCGGCCTTCGTGACACCCGACGGTGACGTGCTCCAACGGACTGCGGTGAGCGAACGGGCGGTGATCCGCGAGACGGTCGAACTGCGCGCCGGCGAGACCTGGTACACGCGCCTCGGTGACGGTCCGATCATCGCCGTGATGGTCGTCGGTCTGGCTGCGTCGTGGGCGCTGGCGATTCGAGGAGCACGGTCACCGGCCCGTCGTTGACGAGCGACACGCGCATCGCCGCACGGAACCTCCCGCTGGCCACCTCGGCGCCGAGTTCGCGCAGCGTCTCGACGAGATGGTCGACGAGCGGCGCAGCCTGCTCGGGTGGGGCCGCGGCGATCCAGCTCGGTCGGCGCCCGGCGGTGGCGTCGCCGTACAGGGTGAACTGGCTGACGACGAGAATGCCGGCCCCGACGTCGCTCGCCGAGCGGTTCATCACCCCGGCGTCGTCATCGAACACGCGCAGATTCCAGACCTTGCGGGCGAGCCACTCAGCTTCGGCCGTGGTGTCGTCGTGGGTCACTCCGACGAGGATGCAAAGCCCTGCGCCGATCGACCCGACCACCTCGGCGGCGTCTACCGTCACAGCCGCTTCGGTCACTCGCTGCACGACAGCTCGCACACCGCGATGCCTACCACGTCGTGGCAGGCTGAACACATGACGAAGCATCGCCAGGTCACCGTCGAGCGAGTGGACGCAGGACGCTTCGCCGCCGTCAACCAACGGGGTGGCAGGGTGGCGTTCGGCACTGGCACGGACGCCGACTTCACGCCGACCGAACTGCTCCTCGCCGCGATCGCCGGGTGTACGGCGATCGACGTCGACATCCTCACCGCGCGACGGGCTCAAGCAGCGTCGTTCCAGGTCGACATCGGCGCCGACAAGATCCGCGACGACGACGGCAACCGGCTCACCGACATCGCCGTCACGTTCCGCGTCACCTTTCCGGATGGGGCGGACGGCGACGCCGCCCGCGAGGTCCTACCGCAGGCCGTGCAGCGGTCGCACGACCGCTTGTGCACCGTCGGTCGAACGGTCGAGCTGGGAACGCCGATCACCCCGGCGATCGAGTAGCGGGTCTCTGCGGCGCGCCCCGGCCGGCGGTCAAATTTTGGTGTCCAACCACGACCCGCCAGTCAGTTCGTTCCAGCCGTGGGGGTTGGCGAGAACCGCGTCAACCTGGGTGCCGATGGGGCGAGCCGTGAGGTGGAAGCCCGACGCGCTCCACTCATCGTCCCCGATGACGGTGATGACACGTTGACCGTCGGAGAGTCGGCGGAAGGAACCAGTGACGATGCTGAGGAGGTGGGCATCGAGGTGGTCGAGCTCATTCTGCGATCCGGAGTCGCAGGCGTCGCACCCGCAGTCGGGGAACCAATTGACGCATTCAGCCGGGTCACCGGCGCCAAGGACCACCCCGGCGTCGTCGACGCCGCCGACCTGACTGTGAGCGACGACGAGCTCCAGTGCTCCGTCAGCCACCGGCACGACACGCTCGGCGTGGGACATCACCGGACCCGGCTGCGACTTCCAGGCCACCGTGGCGTGGCGATCGACGACGGCGAGTCCGGCGTCGACGAGAGCGATCAACCAGGCGTCGGTTCTGGCGCCGAGGATCCGCCACTTCACCGGGTTGGTGAGACGGGAATATGCGTCGGCGGGCACCGATGAGTGGTCGCGATGCGGGTCTGCCCAGCGCACCGATGCGCGGCTCGTCTGCAGGAAGGCGGCCTCTACCGCAGCCTGAAGCTCCTCAACCTCGATCACCCCTGGATGATGCCTCACCTGCGGTCGTTGGAGGGCCAAGGTTCTGGCCGACGAGTGCGCGGAGCCAGCCAGCCGGCCACACCGGCAAGATCGAGGAGATCGAGGAGGTCGCCGTCGAGGTTCTCCAACAGCAAGCACCAGCCACGGCGTTGGGCGTGGAGACGAAGCAGCAACAGGCGGTCGACGAGGTCGAGATCGCATGGCACCGACCGATCGATGGCGATGACGAATCGGCGCTGCCCGTCAGCGACCAAGACCACGTCGGCGCGAGGCCGGTCGGTGCTGCCGCTCATCACGCTTCAGACGCCGGAACCGCCCCGAAGTGATCGGTCCGTGCGCGCACCGTTGTCGAACCGGGCGGCCTCCGGTCCAAGTCGGCAACCGGGCGGCCAAACGCCCGGAAACCGGACCGCGGGCCGCCCGGATCGGGATCTGGATCGCAGGCCGCCCAGATCGACTCCGGTCGAGCGAGGCGCCCTGTTACCGACGGGTAACAGGGCACCGGTAGCCTGGTCCGATGCCCTCCGCCAGCGACGAGCCGCTGCGCATCGCCTACCTGACGTATCGCGGCAAACCGCACGTCGGGGGTCAAGGGATCTACACCCGGCACCTCACCAAGGCGCTCTGCGACCTCGGCCACCACGTCGAGGTCTTCGGCGGACAGCCCTACCCGGTGCTCGACGATCGCGTCGAACTGCACGAGTTGCCGAGCCTCGACCTGTTCAACGACCAGTACCCCGGCCGCTTCCCCGCTTACTGGGAGCTCAAGTCTCGCGAGGACCTGCTCGAGGTGCTGCAGTTCTCGGGGGGGACGTTCTCCGAGCCGTTGGCCTTCAGCTTCCGGGCGCTGCGCGCCCTCACGCCGCGCCTCGGCGACTTCGACCTGGTGCACGACAACCAATGCCTCGGCTACGGCATCCTCCTCCTCGAGAAGAAGATCCCGACCGTGGTCACCCTCCATCACCCGATCACCCGCGATCGCATGCTGGAGATGGACAAGGCGCCGAGCCGGAGCAAGCGCTGGTCGGTCGGTCGCTGGTACTCCTTCGTCAAGATGCAAGGCCGCGTCGCGTCACGGATGCCGCGGATCGTCGTCGTCAGCGAAAACTCGATCAACGACATCCACAACGACATGGGAGTCAGCCTCGACCGCATGCGGCTGGTACCCGTCGGGGTCGACGCCGAGCTGTTCCGACCGCTACCCGGGGTCGCTCGAGTACCGGGCCGGTTGATCACCACGGCTTCGGCCGACGTCGCCCTCAAGGGCCTCGGCTATCTCATCGAAGCGGTCGCCAAGTTGCGCACCGAACGGGACGTCTCGCTCACGATCATCGGGCGGCCCAAGGCGGGCAAGAGCATGGACCTCATCGAGGCCGGCGGGCTCGGCGATGCCGTCACGTTCGTCTCCGGTGTCCCCGACGAGCGCATCGTCGAGCTCTACGCCGAGGCCGAGTTGGCCGTCGTGCCGAGCCTCTACGAGGGGTTCAGCCTGCCGGCGATCGAGGCGATGGCCACGGGGACGGCGCTGGTGGCGACCGATGGCGGGGCGCTCCCCGAAGTCACGGGTTCCGACGGCGAGACGGTGCTGCAATGCCGGGCCGGCGATGCCGACGCCCTCGCCGACACGATCCGGCGCGGTCTCGACGACGCCGAGCTGCGCGCGCGTGTCGGCGACGCCGGCCGGCGCCGCGTCGTCGAACGGTGGACGTGGCGGCGCTGCGCCGAGCTGACGGTCGAGCAGTACCGCGAGGTCTTGGCGATGCCACAGAACGTCGCCAAGTCCGTGCGGAACAGGCCGGACGGCGTCGCAGTTTGCGAACGTGCGAGCGCTAGCGAGCGAATGACCAGCAACGGCCTTCGTGGCCGGGGAACGGATTGAAGGCCGTTGACATGCTGACGGTTCGTTTCGACCGGCTGACGAAGCTCGGTGTGCCATCCGGGGCCCTGGTCCTCGACGCCGGCGCCGGGTTCGGCCGGCACGCCTTCGAGCTTGCCCGTCGCGGGTATCGCACCGTGGCCGTCGACCGCGCCGTCGAGGAGATGGCGGCGACGCAGGCGACGTTGGCGGCGATGGCCGAGACCGGCGAGGTCGAGGACAAGCACGTCGTCGGCGTGCTGCGCGGCGACGCCACCGCCCTGCCGTTCGCCGACGAGTCCTTCGACGCCGTGATCACCTCGGAAGTCCTCGAGCACATCCAGGACGACATGGGAGCGCTCGCCGAGCTGCGCCGCGTGCTGCGCAGTGGTGGCGTGCTCGCCGTCACCGTGCCGACGTGGCTCCCCGAGAAGGTCAACTGGATGCTGTCGGACGAGTACCACGCCCCGGCGGCCGTCGGTGGACACGTTCGGATCTATTCGGCCACCGAGCTGAAGGCCAAGCTGCGGGCCGCCGGTCTCGACGTCGCCGGCAGCCATCACGCCCACGCCCTGCACTCGCCGTACTGGTGGCTGAAGTGCGCCGTGGGCGTCGACCGTGACGATCATCCGCTCGTCCGCCGTTACCGCCAGTTCCTCGAATGGGACATCACCCGCCGGCCGCGATCGACCCGCGTCGCCGAGCGCGTGCTCTCGCCGGTCCTCGGCAAGAGCCTCGTGGTCTACGGGGTCGCAGCATGACGTTGGCACTCGACGGCGTGTTGTCGACCGACGAGCTCGAGGCCACGGCGCGTCACCTCGCGGCGCTTCAGCAGCCGAACGGGATGATTCCCTGGTTTCCCGGCGGGCACTGCGATCCGTGGAACCTCGTCGAGACGGCGATGGCGCTGGACGTCGCCGGATTGCACGCCGAGGCGATGGCCGCCTACCGGTGGCTCGTGTCCACCCAACTGCCGTCGGGGGCCTGGCACAACTACTACGCGGCCGACGGCAGCATCGAAGAGGACAAACTGGACACGAACGTCTGCGCCTATCTCGCCACCGGCGCGCTGCACCACTGGCTGTGCACGTCGTCACGCGATGACGCCCAGGCGCTGTGGCCGGCCGTCGAACGAGCCTTGTCGTTCGTCCTCGCCCAGCGTCGCGACGACGGGCTGGCGCTTTGGGCGATCGAGGCCGACCACACCAGGCGCTGGGACTATGCGTTGCTCACGGGCTCGTCGAGCATCGCCCACGCCCTGCAGTGCGGGGCCCGCCTCGGTGCCGTGCTGGGCCATCGCCGGCCGCGCTGGAACCGCGCCGCCGAGCAGATGATCGCCGCGATCGTCGAGCGCCCGGACGCCTTCGAGCCAAAGCAGCGATGGGCGATGGACTGGTACTACCCGGTCTTGTGTGGTGCGCACGACGTCAGCGGGGGCAAGGCACGGCTGGCCGACGGCTGGGCCACGTTCGTGATGGAGGGGCGCGGAGTGCGCTGCGTCAGCGACGAGCCGTGGATCACCGCATCGGAGACCGCCGAATGCGCGATCGCCTTCGCCACGATCGGCGACACCGACACCGCTGCCGACCTGCTGCGCTGGACGCGCTCCCATCGACGCGCCGACGGCTCGTATTGGACGGGACTCGTGTATCCGGATTCAGTCGTGTTTCCCGTTCGAGGAGCACACGTCGTACACCGCGGCAGCGGTGATCCTGGCCGTCGATGCAATTGCCGCCACTGGGCCGGCGTCGCGCATCTTCGCGCCGCACGCTGGGTACTGACGCTGCCCGTCCGGTCGGCAAGAATTCCGAGTGATGCGCGCTTCGTTGCTCGACAATCCGGTCGCCCGGACCGTGTTCAGCGCGTGGAGCTGGCTCGTCCTCGGCGTGTTGTTGATCGTGTGGGTGCCGATGGTCGGGGCCGTCTGGCTCGTGACGGTGCCGTTCGACCGCGGCCGCTACGCAGCGGGTTGGTTGTTCCGCAAGATCACCGTGGTGCACCAGGTGCTCAACCCGCTGTGGCGCTTCCGCACCCACGGTGAGATGCCCCCGGATCCTCGGCGCCCGTACGTCGTCGTGGCCAACCACGAGAGCTTCGTCGACATCTTGTTGATCTCCCACCTGCCGTGGGAGATGAAGTGGCTGTCCAAGGCCGAGTTCTTCAAGTTCCCGTTGATCGGCTGGCTGATGCGGATGGCCGGCGACATCCGACTGGTGCGCGGCAACCGGGCGAGCGTCGCGGCGGCCATGCGGGAGTGCGAGGACCGCCTCGCCAAGCGGGTGTCGGTGATGATCTTCCCCGAGGGCACACGATCGGCGGACGGTGAGCTCGGACCGTTCCTGCGCGGCGCCTTCAAGCTGGCGATCGACCGCCAGGTGCCGATCCTGCCGCTCGCCGTCCACGGCACGAAGACGGCGCTGCGCAAGCACGACTGGCGCCTCGGCGTGTCCAACGCCGACGTCTACGTGCTCGACCCGATCGACACGACGGGAATGACCTCCGCCGACGTCAACGCGCTTCGCGACCGCGTGCGGGCCACGATCGCCGCCAAGCTCGCTGAAGTCGCCTAACACGCGTCAGGACGTGCAGCGACCCGGTGACGGCGGTCAGCTCGAACTCGCCGCTGGCCAGGGCGGGCAGAAAGATGTCCTCGTAGGGCGGCCGGCCACCGTCGGCGGGGTCAGGGAACACGTCGTGGATCGCAAGCGTGCCCCCGTCGGCGACGTGCGGCGCCCATCCGGCGTAGTCCGCCCTGGCCGGTGTGGCCCCATGGCCGCCGTCGATGAAGACGAGGGCGGCGGGAGTCGCCCAGTGGGTGGCGACGACCGGCGACTCGCCAACCACGGCAATCGCAAATCGTTCCAGTCCGGCGTCGCACAGCGCCCTGCGGAACCACGGCAGCGTGTCGATCAGCCCGCTTCGGGAGTCCATGATCGTCGGGTCGTGGTGCTCCCAGCCGGCTTGGTTCTCCTCCGACCCACGGTGGTGATCGACGGCGAACACCACCGTGCCTGCATCCCGCGCCGCGGCGGCAAGCCAGATCGTCGAACGCCCACAGTACGAGCCGACCTCGACGAAGGGCGCGCTCGGCACGGCCGCTGCCGCGGCGAGGGCGGCGGCGTGGAGGGCATCGCCCTCCGCCTCGGGCATGAAGCCCTTCGTCGCTAGGGCGCGGTCGCGCCAACTCGTCATCGCTGACATGATTACCGGAATGACGGCGCTGGACGACCTCGTCGCCCTCCTCGACCTCGACCCGATCGAGGTGAACATCTTCCGCGGCCACTCGACCGACGAGAAGCGCCAGCGCGTGTTCGGCGGACAAGTCGCCGGCCAGGCGCTCGTCGCCGCCGCCCGCACGGTCGTCGAATCCCGCCCCGTGCACTCGTTGCACGCCTACTTCCTGCGCCCCGGCGATCCATCGCGACCGATCCTCTACGAGGTCGATCGGCTCCGCGACGGGCGCAGCTTCACAACCCGGCGCGTCGTCGCCATCCAACACGGCGAGGCGATCTTCAACCTGCAGGCCAGCTTTCACGGCTACGAGCAGGGCCCCGATCACCAACTGCCGATGCCGCCAGGACTCCCCGACCCCGAGTCGCTGCCCGGCTGGGACGAACGGCTGTCGCCGTACCGCGAGCAGCTCGGCGAGCTGTTCGAACGCCCGCGGCCGATCGACCTGCGGTACATCGGGAACGACCCGATGCGGCGCAAGGGAACCTCGTCGGACGGTCAGCAGGTGTGGCTGCGTGCCGACGGGGTGCTGCCAGACGATCCGGTCCTCCACGCGTGCATCGTCACGTATGCCAGCGACATGACACTGCTCGACACCGCCGTGATGCCGTTCGGGCTGGCGTGGGACTCTCCAGGGATGAAGATGGCCAGCCTCGACCACGCGATGTGGTTCCATCGCCCGTTCCGCGCCGACGAGTGGCTGCTCTACGATCAACGGGCCTTCTCCGTGACGTCAGCGCGAGGACTGGCGGGCGGGGCGATCTTCACAGCCGATGGCCGACTCGCCGTCAGCGTCGTGCAAGAGGGCCTGATCCGATTCGGCTGACCACAGCCCCACTTCCAGACGAGGAGCACGTTGTGCACATGAGCAGGTTTCGACGACACCCGATGATGATCGCGACGGCAGCCGCTTTCGTCCTCGCCGCGGGCGGCGCCGTGACGTCTGCCGCCCCGTCGCCGAGCTTCCCGGGAGCGCCACCCGAGGTCACGTTGACACCGGTCGCCGAGGTGGGCAGACCCGTCGACCTGGCGTGGCGGACCGGGGACCCCGCGCTGTACATCGTCAGCCAGAGTGGCACGATCACCCGGGTCAGCGACGCGGAGCCGGCGGTCGTGCTCGACATCGAAGATCTCACCGACGGCGGTGGCGAGCAGGGACTACTCGGGTTGGCGTTCCATACGGACGGCACGAGGGCATACGTCAACTTCACCGACAACGACGGCAACACCAACGTTGCCGAGTTCGCGGTCGACGCGGCCGGCGTTTTCGACCGGGAGAGCCTGCGCACGGTGCTGTTCGTCGAGCAGCCGTACGCCAACCACAACGGAGGAGACCTGGCGTTCGGCCCCGACGGGATGCTCTACGTCGGCCTCGGCGATGGCGGCGACGGCGGCGATCCGGAGCGGCGGGGCCAGAACTTGGCCGAGCTACTCGGCAAGATGCTGCGCATCGACCCCACCACACCGTCTGGCGATCTCGGCTACACGATCCCCGCCGACAACCCGTTCGTCGGCACGGAAGGCGCCCGGGGCGAGATCTGGGCCATCGGCCTGCGCAACCCGTGGCGCTACAGCTTCGATCCCGAGACCGGCGACCTGTGGATCGCCGACGTCGGTCAGGGCAGCATCGAGGAGATCAACGTCGCCCCGGCGACCGACGGCGTCGACGCCGCCCGTGGCAGCAACTTCGGGTGGAGCGCCTTCGAGGGCAGCCACCCGTTCAACGACGACGTGACCGCCGACAACCACTCAGCGCCGATCTTCGAGTACGACCACGGCGGAGGGCGCTGCTCGATCAGCGGTGGAGTGCGTGCCCGCGGTGAGGGCGCCGGGCCGTTGGCCGGCTGGTACGTGTATTCCGACTACTGCACCGGCGAGGTGATGGCGATCGCCCCCAGCGGGGAGGGAACCGGCATCACGGTCAATCCGGAAGCCGCCGTGCTCGGCAACGCCGGCGAATCGGTGTCCGCCGTGGCGTCGGGCCCGGATGGCGGCGTGTACGTGCTGACGTTCGGCGACGCCGTCTACCGCCTCGACCCCGCCGCCTGACCCACCCAGCTCAGCTCACTCGTTGGAAGGCGACGGTCCGCGCCGTCACGTCGGCGGAGATCAATCTGACGCGAATCTCGTCGCCGGGCGTCACCCGTGCGGCGTGGACGCGGCTGAGGATCGCCGGCTCGGCGATCTGCATCACCGGCCCGTGGCGATCCTCGTCGACGATCACGCCGTCGAACAACTCGCCCTCGCGGCCCGCCAGCAGGACGGCTTCGGCGAGGTCGTTGACGGCGTTGTCGACACGGTTGCCGCGCTGGTCCGATCGCGCCATGACGTGGGGGAGCTCGGCGAACGCCGCTTCGATGTGCTCCGGCACGGGGTCTCCGTTGGCGACCGCCAAAGCGGCCTCCACGACGTAGCGGTCGGCGAGGCGCCGCAGCGGTGCGGTGGCGTGGGCGTAGGTCGCGGCCATGGCCGCGTGCCACGGCCGCTCGCCGTCGACGTAGGGCTGATAGCTCGCCCCGCCGCCGGCTCGCCTGACGGCGAGCAGGAAGGCGGCGCTGCGCTGGTCGCCCGCCGGCAACGAGCGTTGGAAGCGAGCCAGAGAGACCCCATCCGGCCACTCCAGCCCAAAGGCCTCAGCGGTGTAGCGCAGGCGGCGGACGGCCCCCTCGGTCACGTCAGGCATCACCCGGAACAGCCCGGTCTTCGCCGCATAGAGGGCGTCGGCGACCGCCATGTTCGTCGCCAACGACATCCCGGCGTTGCGATCCTCAACCTCCAGACGAGCGTCGAAGCGCAGCTGCCAACCGTCGTCCGTCAACTCGAGCACCTGCTCGGGCCACTCGACTCTCGGCGCCCCGCGAAGGTCCTCGGCGGCGACGATCCGCCGCACCAGCTCGGCGAGCGTCGGCGGCAGGGCCGCCAGGTCGACGTCCTCGTACGCCAGTTTCCGCCTGCTGCGGATGACGGCGCGCTCGACGCCATCGAGCCGCGACGCGCCCGCCTCGTCGATGAGCACGGTGAACACGACGGCTGGTCGTGGTCCCGTCGGCAGCAGGCTCGCCGCCCCCTCGGACAGCGCCGCCGGATAGAGCGGTACCTTGCCGTCCGGCAGGTACACGGTTCCGCCGCGCTCCCAGGCCATTCGGTCGAGCACGCTGTCCGGGTCGACGAAGAAGCCGACGTCGGCGATCGCGTAGTGCAGGACGATGTCGTCGCCGGCCTGCTCCGCGGCGAACGCCTGGTCGAGATCGGTGGCGCTTGCCGGATCGAGCGTCACGTACTCGACGGACGTCCGATCGACGTGCGAAGCACCTGGACGACGCGTGGCCACCTCCTGAGCGGCGGCCACGACGTGCGGCGGAAACTCGCCGGGCACCCCGGCCTCGGCCCGGATCGCATCGAGACCCGCGGTGATCGCACCATCGACGACGCCGCCACCTGCCGCGTCACGGCCCCTGGCGCGGACCTTGACCATCGGTCAGCGACGGGCGCCCATGAACATGCCCTTGAGGGCCTCGTAGTGCTCGATCACGTGGCCGGCGCCGAGGACCACCGCTTCCAGGGCGGCGGTCGACTGGCGGACAGGCACGCGGGTCTCGCGCTCGATGCGCTCGCGAACGCCGCGCAGCAGACTGCCACCGCCGACGAGGTACATCCCTCTCGTCAGGAAGTCCTGCGACAGTTCCGGCGGCGCCTTGGCCAGGCAGCGAATCACCGAAGCGACGATCGACGACACGACGTCCTCGATGGCGAAGCGGATCTCCTCTGGCGTGAGGATGACCGTCTTCGGCAGACCGGTCATCAGGTCGCGCCCGCGAACCTCGGCCTGGCGGTCGTCGCCGATCGGGTCGGCCGAGCCGATCTCCTTCTTGATCTCTTCGGCAGTGCGCTCGCCGATGGCGATCCCGTGTTCGCGACGCACGTAGTTCTGGATCGCCGCGTCGATGTCGAACGAGCCGATGCGCACGGCCTCGAGGGCGACGATGCCGCCGAGCGAGATGACCGCCGTCTCGCTCGTGCCGCCGCCGATGTCGATGACCATGTTGCCGACCGGCTCGTCGATCGGCAGGTCGGCGCCGATCGCCGCGGCCATCGGCTGCTCGATGAGGTTGGCGTCGGCGGCCCCGGCGCGGCGCGCCGCATCGGTGACGGCGCGGCGCTCGACCTCGGTGATCGCCGACGGCACGCAGATCACGACCTTCGGGCGCGTGAACCGGCTGACACCGACGCGCTGGAGCAGGAGGCGGATCATCCGCTCGGTGATCTCGAAGTCGGTGATCGCCCCACCCCGCAATGGCCGCACGGCCACGATGTACCCGGGCGTCCGTCCGATCATCTGCCACGCCTCGTGACCGGTGGCCAGCACCTCGCCCGTCTGACGGTTGAGGGCGATCACCGACGGCTCGTTGAGCACGATGCCGCGACCCTTCATGTACACCAGCGTGTTGGCCGTGCCGAGGTCGATGGCGAGGTCACGGGCCATCGAGATCACCGCCTTCAGGAGTGCCCTCGTCCAGCTTCTGCACACGGTCGACGACCGAGCGACGAGCTTCCGGCGACAGGGCGTCGATCTGGCGCTGGAACGACGTTACGCCGTCGGGCGCCCGCCGGCGGCTGACGACGAACAGCACGATGCCAGCGCAGACGATCGCCGCCCCCACGAGGAACCAGATCACGTGGTCGTCCGGATCATCACGCCGGGCCGCCGCCACCGACGCGCTGGACGTCACGGATCGGCGCCGCGTCGGTGCCCCAGTCGGCTCCGTCGCGCCACGTCTCGTGCTTCCAGATCGGCACCGTCTCCTTCAACGTGTCGATCGCGAATCTCGCCGCCTCGAACGCGTCGTGACGGTGCGGCGACGAAACGGCGACGACGACCGCCGATTCGGTGAGGGCGAGCGGACCCATACGGTGGATCATCGCCAGACGACCGATAGCCGGCCAGCGCGTCCGGGCCTCGGCGGCGATCGCCGCGAGGCGCTCGGTGGCGGCCTGCTCGTAGGCCTCGTAGACCAACTGTTCGACGCCCTCACGGCCCTCGGCATGGTCGCGAACCGTCCCCGAGAACACGACGACCGCTCCGCAGTCGGGACGTACCGCCCAGTCGTACAGGGCAGCGACCGGCAGCACCTCGTCGGTCAGGGCGAACCAATCGTCGCCGGAGGCGGGTGGGAGCACGAGGGTGCATCGTAGCTGGACCTTCAGAGGGGCGACCCCTGCGTGTCCGTGGTGCTCGGTAGATTTCGATCCTGTGACGCCCCCACCGTTGCCTCCCCACGAACGGCCGTGGCGGCACCCGTCCGAGTTGCCCGCGCCCGCGCACGAGCCGCCTACGCGGTCCGGGCGCCTGCTCATCGTCGACGACGGCAGCGGTCGGCCTCGCCCTCGTCGGGGTGATGGCCGTGCGGATGACGCCGGGGCAGACACCCCAACGCGACGCGCTGCGGTCGGTGTCGACGTCGGTGCTCACCGGCGTCAGCACGACCTCCTTCGACGACGTCGCCGGGGCGGCCGCCACGACCGGCCGGCGGTTCACCGACGTCGTCGGGCGGACGCTGTCGTCGATGGTCGCGACGACCAACCGCAGCGCTGCCCGCGTCTCGACCAGTTCGGCGCCGGCGCAGCTCGACGCCCGGTTCGCAGTCGTCACGCCGATCGGTGACGACGGGCTCGGGATCACCACGGCAGCAGCCGTCGAGGGCCGCTCGGGCGTCATCGAGGCGATGCTCCCAACGGGTGCGGTCGTCAGCGCCGAGCTGCTCGGCACCGACGACGGCGTCGCCCTCGTCCAACTGGCCACCCCGCCGAGCGAGACGGCAGCGTTCGTCGGGGCCACCGACAAGGAGTGGACGGTTGTCGCCTACGGCGACGAGCACGCGGTCGACGAGGAGGGCGACGACCTGATGTCGTTGGAGCTGCCAGAAGCCGCCCCGATCTTCGACGCAGACGGTGACCTCGTCGGCCTCTGCACGATCGGTCCGAACGGCATCGAGGTGCTGCGGGTGACGATCGCTCCCGGATGTCCCCACGCCGCTGGTGCCCGAGTCGTCCGAACCAGCGACGACCGTTGCCACCAGCGAGCCGACGGACAGCAGCGGCCCGCCGCCCGGCGAGACCGACTCGACCGAAGCGCCAGCGTCGACGGCGCCAGGGTCGACGATCGCCAGCTCGTCGCTGCCCGTCACCGACAGTTCGGCGGTGGCGACGTCCGAGCCGTCGGCAACGTCGACGCCGCCCTCATCGGACGTCCCGACCACCTGACCCGTTCTGGGCGACGGTTCAGTGTCAGCGACGGCGGTGGCGGCGCCAGGATCGGACGCCCAACAGTGCGCCGGCGGCGACGATGACTGCGCCGCCGATCATCGCAGCGAGGGCCACCTCCTGACGTCGCTGCGGAGTGACCATCGTCCACCACCGGCCCTCCGTGCCCTCGACGTAGGCCTGCTCGTTCGTCACCGTCGGCTGCCACCCCTGGTGCTTCAGGCGGTCGTTGGCGACGACCCACGGATGGCGGGTGTAGCTGCGCAGGCCGGGCGGGATCGGTCCCCGTTGGAAGCGCCAGCGCAAGGCGGCGACAACTTCGGCAACGCGGTCGGGCAACTTCAGGCGGGGCCGCTCGCCGCTGAGGGCGCGCACCCGTTCACCGGCGATCCAGCCGTCGGGAGCGACGTTGAAGACCCCGTCGAGCCGCTGGCTCACGGCGAGGATGACGGCCGCGGCGAGGTCGTCGAGATGGAGGAACTGGGCGGCGGGATCGTCCTCGCCGAAGCGCTCACCGAGCCCCGCCGCCAGCGACCGAGCGATGTGCGAGGACCCATCGGCAGCCATCGCCACGACCGGTCGCAGCACGGCCACCGTGCGTCCGGGGCGCTGGCGCCGCCAACGGTCGGCCATCGCCTCGGCGGCGGCGAGTTGCCGGGCATAGACGAAATCGACATCGGGGCGCAAGATGGCGTCCTCGGTGAGCGGCACGGGGTTGTTCGGCCAGGCGCCATAAACCATCGCGGAGGAGACGAACACGAGGTGATCGGCATCGCGGGCGATGGCCTCGGCGAGCGTGCGGTCGACACCCTGGGTGACGTTCTCCCGCCGGCGGGCCCTGGCATCGGGATCACCCGAGCCGAGATGGACGACGACATCGATCGGCCCGGTCGTCGGCGGCAGGACGATCGACGGATCCGCCTCGAGGCCGGCGAGGATGCGAGACCCGAGGTTTCCCTCTGCGCCACTGATCGAGACTGAAACCCTGTCGGTGTCCCAGTTCACGGCCACACTCATCGCCAACGAAGGTACAGGGAGCTGAACACTCGTAGCATCAACCGCATGTCTGACGCTCAGCCGCCGGCAGAGCGGCCTGGAGACGACGACCCCCAGGAGCCGCCCAACCCGTTCGCCGGGCTACCGCTGTTCGGTGATCTCGCCAAGGCGCTCGCCGGTCAAGGCCCGCTCAACTGGGACGCCGCCCGTCAGTTCGCCGTGATGGGCGCCACGGGAGGCGAGCCAGAGGGGAACGTCAGCCCCGAGCAGCGTTTCGCCTACGAGGACCTCGCCCGGATCGCTGGCATGCATGTCGGCGACGTCATCGGTGTCAGCCACGAGCTCGGCGCGGTACGCGCCGTCACCCGGTCGCAATGGGCCACCGAAACGCTCGAGGCCTACCGCCACCTGTTCACCGAGATGGCCGCCTCGTTGGGTGGAGCTGTTGAGACGGCCGACGACGACGCGGGCGGCGACCCGATGATGTCGATGATGGCCGGGCTGTCACGGATGATGGCGCCGGCGATGCTCGGCATGTCGATCGGGTCGATGGTCGGACGCCTCGCCACACGCGCCTTCGGGAGTCATGACCTGCCGATTCCTCGCCAGCCGTCCACCGTCACCCTCGTCCCGGCGAACATCGAGGCATTCGCCGGCCAGTGGGAGATCCCCATCGACGAGATGCGCCTGTGGGTGCTCGCCCACGAGATCGCCGGGTTCACGCTGTTCGAGGCGAACCACCTCCGCGACGCATTGTCCGACCTCGTGCGCCAGCACGCCGGCGGCTTCCGGCCAGACGCTTCGTCGATGACCGACAAGCTGACGTCGCTCGACGACGAGTCCGCCGACCCGATCGCCGCCCTCCAGCAGGCGCTCAGCGATCCCGAACTCCTCCTCGGAGCGGTCACGTCGCCCGAGCAGCGCGAGCTGCGCCCGCGCCTCGACGCCCTCGTCGCCGTCGTCGTCGGTTACACCGACTGGGTCGTCGATGCCGTGTCCGTCCGTCTCGTCGGGGGCGCCGCCCTGCGCATCGCCGAGGCCGTCCGCCGCCAGCGCATCGAGACGTCCGACAACGACGCCTTCGTCGAGCAACTGCTCGGCATCCGCATCGGCGAGGCGCAGGTCTCCCGGGGCAAAGCGTTCGTGCAGGGCGTTGTCGATCGTGCCGGCGACCACGGGCTGCTCCCGCTGCTCGAGCGCCCCGACGCCATCCCGACGCCCAACGAAGTCGACGCCCCCGGCCTGTGGCTCGCCCGCATCACGGGGTGACGTCGGAGCGTTGCGCCTTGCGACGCGGCTGCAACAGGAGGTAGGCGAGGCCGCCGGCGCAGGCGACGAACACCAGCAGGGCGCCGAGCTGGTCGGAGATCGTGACCATCACCGGGATCATCGCGGCGATCGCCCACGACAGCTGGAAGCGGGTCTCGAAGGTGGCGATGGCGCGGCCCCGGTTGGCCTGCGGGGCGTCCCGTTGCAGGGTCGACTCGAAACCGAGGCGGCCGATCGACCCGGCGAGGTTGACGGCGAAGGCCAGGCCGACGAGTGCCACGGTATCGCCGACCATCGTGGCGACAGCGGCAGCCACCGCCGACAGGACGAGCGCGCCGATCAGCATCGTCTCCTCGCTGGCGTGGTGACGGATCCACGGAGCGGACGCATTGCCGACGATCGTGCCGAGGGCGGCGAGCGACAGGGCGACGCCGAACCAGGCCGTCCCGGCGCCCTGTGCTTTGAGGGCGAAGGCGATGAGGAAGAGCACGAAACCGACGGACCCACGGATCAAGATCATCACGATCGCCCCGCGCTGCACCGACTGCGAGTGCAGCTGGATCTTCTCGACCGGCCCCGCCTCGTCACGAGCGACGACGTCGGCGGAAAGGAACGTCGAGGCGACCAGTCCGGCGCAGAACAGGAGGGAGGCGTAGACCAACGTTCCCTGGCTGCCTGCCGGCGTGAGCTGGATGAGCGTCGCCGGGATCACGGCGGCAAATCCGACGATGCCCGAGATCAGCCCGAGCTTGGAGTTGGCCTCGACGAGATCCCGTTCGCTGCGCACGACCGACGGCACGAGTGCCGACTTGCACACGACGTAGGTCTTCTGCAGGACGAGCGACGCGAACACGACGGGGAACAATGCGAGATTGTCGATGACGGCGACCATCAGCAGGCAGAGACCGACGCGAGATGTCGCCACGGCCATGATTGCCGCTCGGCGGCCGCCGGCGACGCGGTCGAGCGCCGGGCCGATGACCGGGGCGAGGATGAGGAACGGCGCAAACCCGAGAACGAGGAACAGCAGCACTCTCTCGCGGGCTGCGTCGGGGTCGATCGAGAAGAACAGCGAATCGGCGAGGGCGACGACCATCGCCGCGTCCCCGGCCATCATCAGGGCATGGGTGATCGCCAGGCGCCGGAACTTCGAGTAGCTGGCTAGCGGCAGCGTTCGTCCTCCCAACGAGAGCGCCGACATCCGCTCGGTCACCCCGTCGAGCCTACGAGCGTGCTCGTGCCGTCACCCGAGTCGCTTGGCCGAACGCCTCGCGCGCGGGACCGGTCGGCACGGCGTGGCGTGGTACAGCTCCGTCGGGGGTTCGGGGGCGGTAGCCCCCGATGCGGCGGCTCGGGCCGGCTCTGCCGGCCGCCGCCAGAAATTGGGCGCGGCGAAGCCGCTCCACGAGCTCGACCGAGTGGAGTGAGCGAAGCGAACGAACGAGGTCGAAAGCGTCAGCTTCGTTCGTACTTGTAGCCCAGGCCGCGGATCGTGACGATGCGGCCGGGGGCAGCAGGGTTCGGCTCGATCTTCGACCGCAGCCGCTTGACGTGCACGTCGAGAGTCTTCGTGTCACCGACGTAGTCGTTGCCCCAGACCCGATCGATCAACGTCTCGCGGGGCAGAACCCGGCCGGCGTTGGCAATCAGCACATGGAGCAGCTCGAACTCCTTGAGCGGCAAGGGAACGACCTCGCCGCCGACGGTGACGACATGCTCGTCAGGGTCGAGCACGACGTCGCCGACCTCGATCGCCGACGGGCCGAGCTCGCCGGCCGGGTCGCCAGCCGAACGTCGGAGCACCGCCCGCATCCGGGCGACCAGCTCGCGCAACCGGTAGGGCTTGGTGATGTAGTCGTCGGCGCCGACCTCCAGCCCGACGACGGTGTCGATCTCGGCACCCTTGGCGGTGACCATGATGATCGGCACCTGGCTCTTCTTGCGCAGCTGCCGGCAGACGTCGATGCCGCTGACCCGCGGCAGCATCACGTCGAGGAGAACGAGGTCGGGACGGACGAGGTCGAAGCGTTCGAGGGCCTCGATGCCGTCCGTTGCCACTTCGACGCGAAACCCCTCACGTCGCAAGCCGAGGGTCAGCGCCTCGACGAAGCTCGTCTCGTCCTCGACGACGAGCACCGTCTGCGCACTCATTCGCTCGCCTCCTTCACTCGCTCGCCTCGCTCGTCGCGACGCTGTCGGACTTGCCGTCGGCGGCGCTGTCCCCGGCGGGCAGCATCGCCAGTGGTAGGCGGATGACGAATGTCGAACCCTCGCCTTCGGCCGACGAGACGAGCACCTCGCCGCCATGATTGGTGGCGACGTGGCGGACGATCGCCAAACCCAGACCGGTGCCGCCGGTGTCCCGGCCGCGGCCCTTGTCGACGCGATAGAAGCGCTCGAAGATCCGGTCGTGGTGGGATGCCGAGATCCCGATCCCCTGGTCGGCGACCATCAGCTCGGCGAAGCGCCCTTCGACGCGCACCCGGATCTGCACATGGCCGCCTGGCTCGGAGTACTTCACGGCGTTCTCGACGAGGTTGCCGAGCGCCGAGATCAACTGTCGGCGATCCCCGACGACCACGACGGCATCTGGGAGTTCGAGCACGGCGATGTCGATGTCGCGGGTGTGGGCCAGCGCGGCCGATCGGTCCACCGCCGCGGCCACGATGTCGCCGACGTTGACGGCGTCACGAGCGGACTCTTCGCCGAGCTCGATGCGCGACAGCTCCATCAGATCGTCGATCGTCCTGGCGACACGGTGCGCCTCGGCGACCATCCGTTCTGACACTCGATGAACGACATCGGGGTCGCTCTCGCCGCCCAGCGCCTCGGCGAGCACGGCGAGGGCGCCAACGGGCGTCTTCAATTCGTGGCTGATGTTGGCCACGAAGTCGGTGCGCATCGCGTCGACTCGCCGGCGTTCGCTGACGTCCTCGATCGTGGCCACCGCCGCGCCGCCGGGCAGCCCCTCGGCCGTCACGACGACAGCCACCTGCGGCGGCCCGTAGAGCTCGAGCTGCTCCCGTGAACGTCCGCCGGCGAGGGCGTGGCGGAGGGCAACTTGTACGGCGTCGTCGATCAGCAGCCCGGTGTACGTCCCGGCCACCGCCTTGGCGCTGGCATTGCGGTACAGCACCCGCCCGTCGGATGACATCACGACGACCCCCAACGGGATTCGATCGATGACGGCCGACCATGTCGGTCCGCCCGCTGGCGCGACGGCCGGTGCCGGCGTCGGATCGCCGTCCACCGCCTCCCCGGCAGTGCCGCTCTCCGGCGGCTTGTCACGGTGGGCGATCGACCACGTCACCATGGCCGCGATCGCGGCAGCCGAGAGGGCGACGAGGACCACCACCACCACGGTCACTCGAGATCGCTCGCCGCCTGGCGCTCGGCGTAGCGCGCCGCACCATCGAACTCGGGCACCGAGCCGGTCACGACGAAGCGCACTCGCGACCCGATGTTCACGGCGTGGTCGCCGATCCGTTCGTAGAACCTGGCGACAACCGCCAGTTGCACGGCCACCTGCAGCTCGATCTTCTCGGTCGTATGGCTGGTGAAGATGGCCTGGACGAACTCGCGCTGCAGGTCGTCGAGGTAGCTGTCCATGTCGTCGAGCGCCGCGGCGCGTGCTGCATCGTCGGTGAGGTACGCCTCGGTCGCCTCGCGGAACAAGGTGTGCGCTTGCGTGCCCATCTTCTGGATGATCCCGCGTAGCCGGGGATCGAGCTGATGGCCGTAGATCCTCCGCGCCGCCTTGCAGATGTTCACCGTGAGGTCGGCCGATCGTTCGATCTCGGCGATGATGCGCATCGCTGCGACGACCCGGCGGAGATCGCCGGCCACGGGCGACTGAAGGGCGAGCAACTCGTAGCACGCCTCGTCGAGCTCGAGCGACTTGGCGTCGATCTCGTCATCGGCGAGAACCACCAGCTCGGCGCCCTCGAGGTCCTGGGTGAGGAGGATCTGCGTCGCTCGCGGGATGCTCTCGGTGACGCCGGCGGCGAGCTTGGCGATGCGGTCACGTAGATCGTCGAGCTGGTTGTGGAACGTCCGGCGCAGGTCGCTGCCCTCGTCGAGTCCGACGCTCTCGTCGGGGAGTTCTGTGGCGCTACTCATCCGAACCTCCCCGTCACGTACATCTCGGTGCGCTCGTCCGACGGGTTGGAGAACATCTTGGTGGTGTGGTCGAACTCGACGAGGCGGCCGGTGCGCCGATCGCTCTCGGGGTTCAGGTCCGTCGTGAAGAACGCCGTGCGGTCGCTCACCCGCGCCGCCTGCTGCATGTTGTGGGTGACGATGATGATCGTGTAGTCCGCCTTGATCTCCTGCATCAGCTCCTCGATACGCGCCGTGGCGATCGGGTCGAGCGCCGAGCAGGGTTCGTCCATCAAGATCACCTCGGGCTCGACGGCGACACAGCGAGCGATGCACAGGCGTTGCTGCTGCCCGCCTGACAGACTCATCGCCGACGCCTTGAGCCGTCCCTTCACCTCGTCCCACAAGGCGGCCCGGCGTAGCGACCGCTCGACGATGTCGTCGAGCTGGCCCTTCTTCTTGATCCCGTTGAGCCGCGGGCCGAAGGCGAGGTTGTCGTAGATGCTCTTGGGGAACGGGTTCGGCTTCTGGAACACCATCCCGATGCGTCGGCGCACTTCGACCGGATCGACATCGGGCCCGTACAGGTCGATGCCGTGGTAGGTGAGCGAGCCCTCCACCCGCGCCCCTTCGATGAGGTCGTTCATCCGGTCGAAGCAGCGCAGCACGGTCGACTTACCACAACCGGAGGGGCCGATGAACGCGGTGATCTCGTGCTGGCGGATGACCAAGTTGACGTCGCGCACGGCGCGGAAGTCGCCGTAATAGACGGCCAGGTCCGAGGTCGCGAAGACGGTCGCACGCTCGACGGTCGCGGCCTCGTGCACCGCCGGCGCGAGAGAGATCACGGCGGACTCTGGAGCGGCCGTATCGCTGGACGACGTCATCGGATCACCACTTTCGTTCATACCGATTCCGCAGCCAGATGGCGAAACCGTTCATCAGCAAGACGAGAACCAGCAGGACGAGCGCGGCGGCTGCCGTAACGGCCCGGAAGTCGTCGCCAGGGAGCCGAGCGTAGGAGAAGATCACCGCCGGCAACCCAGTGAACGGCCCCGACATCTGCTCGACGAGACCCTGGTTGCCGGTGATCAGCGTGCCGGTCACGGCGCCGACGATGAGGATCGGTGCCGCTTCCCCAGCGGCGCGAGCAAGTGACAGCACCGTCCCGGTGAGGATCCCCGGGCTGGCCGCCGGCAGGACGTGGTGGCGAATCGTCTCCCACTGCGTCGCGCCGACGCCGAGCGCACCCTCCCGGATCGCCCGTGGCACGGCTCGCAGCGCCTCGATCGTCGTGATGATGATGATCGGCAAGACGAGCGCCGAGAGAGCCAGCCCGCCGGCGACAACATTGCGGCCGTTGTTGCCCGACAGCCAGTCGAGGATGTTGCCGAACCAGCGGAACAGGAAGAATCCGCTGTCTTGCAGCTCGGCGCCCGGCTCGCCGAGCCCGTTGAGCAGCTTCACGAAGATGCCGAGGCCGAGCAGTCCGTAGACCACCGACGGCACGCCGGCCAGGTTGCGCACGTTCACGCGGGTCCAGCGGGCGAACCGCGAGTTGCCGGCGTATTCCTCGAGGTAGATGGCGCACGCGATGCCGAGCGGGAAGGCGAGCAGGACGACGAGGAACATCAGCGCGATCGTCCCCTTGATCCCCGGCCAGACGCCGGCTGCCGAGGCGTCGGTGATGCTCAGGCCACTGGACAGGAAGTCGGTGCCGCGGTCGGTCCACACGCTCCAGCTGCGCTGGACCATGTCGCCGACGAGCACGGCGATGATCAGCAACGACACCGCCAGCGAGGCGATCAGCAATCCCTCGATGACCTTGCCGCGCACGTCGATGCCCTGCTTGGTGAGTCCCGCCGTGACGGACCGAGCCGCGGAGCCGCCCGTGGAATCGATGGTGGTGAGCGTCATGGAAGTTGTCCACCCGTGGGAGCGACGAGGCGCCAGCCGAGGAGCGGGCAAGAACGGCCTGCATGGCCGGGGAACGCCATCTCAGTACGCCTCGCGCACTCTGGTGACGAGCTTGTCGCCGAGCACGTTGAGCCCGAGGGTCATCACGAACAGCAGGGCGCCGATGAAGAACAGACTCTGGAAGGCGGCGGCGTTGCCTGCCACCTGGTCGCTGCCGAAGCTCAGCCCGGCCATCGCCGCAGTCATCGTCTGGCCGGGCGCCAGCGGGGTGAAGTGGAACAGCGCCCCGCCAACCGCCCCGGCGGCGATGGCGACCACCATCGTCTCGCCGATCGCCCGAGAGATGCCGAGGATCATGGCGGCGACGATGCCGGAGACGCCGGCCGGAAAGACGACGCGGAACGTCGTCTGCGCTCGTTGGGCGCCGAGACCGAACGACGCTTCGCGCAGCGACAGCGGTACGGCGCGCAGCGCATCCTCGGTGACCGAAGCGATGATCGGGACCGTCAGGACCCCGACGGCAATCCCGGCGGCGAGCATCGAGAACGCGCGGTCGGGTGGGTCGAAGAAGCGCACGACGATGTTCGGATTGATGAACGTGATGGCGAAGTAAGCGAGTACCACGCTCGGGATCCCGGCGAGAACCTCGAGGATCGGCTTGACCGTGCGTCGCACCCGCGGGTTGGCGTACTCGGACAGGTAAACGGCTGCCCCGAGGCCCAGCGGAACGGCGACGAGCATGGCGATGAGCACGATCATGAACGTTCCGACGATGACCGTGGTCATATCGAACAGGCCACGGCGGGGGAACCAGCCGACCTCGGTGATCTCGGTCCCGAGGCGGTTGAGCATCCGCCAGCCACCGACAATCGTCAGCCCGAGGCAGACGACACTGACGAACGCGAGCACCCGCAGTCCGAGGCCCAGTCGCGCTGTGGACCCACCACCGATGCGCATGACCAGCCAGCCGACGACGGCGGCGATCCCAAAGGCGGCGAGGACCACGACGACGAGCTTCCAGCCGAGCCCGGGCTCGGCCTCGGTGACCTGGCGCACGAAGTCCCACGCGTCGAACGCCAGCGTGCCGATGATCAGCACGGTGATGAGGAACGTCATGAGGGCACCGATGGTGAGCACGGCGCGGGCGAGGCGGTCACGGAACCGGCGGCCTCGGCTCGTCTGCAGCTTCATCGGAGCTGGTCGTGGACTGGTCACGGCGGTCAAGCGCTGGTTCCTCGGTCGGTCATCGGGACTCTCGTGCAGCGTACGGCGTGGCCGGCAAGGCGCCTTGCGCCTCTCCGGCCACGCCGCCGGGGATCGCGGGCTACTCGCCGCCGTCGCGGGTGCCGGTCTCGCGGGCTTCCCACACGGCCTGGGTGGCCGCGGCGTCCTCTGCGCCGAGGGCGACGTAGGGCACTTGACCCTCTTCGGCGCCGACGAGCGCCTGCATCGCCGAGTTGACGTAGAAGTCGACGAAACCTTCGAGCGCCGGGTTCTCAGCCAGCTTGGACGTGCTCACGTAGATGTACAGGTCGCGGGCGATCGGGTACTCGCCGCTGGCGATCGACTCGCCCGTCGGCTCGACGCAGCCGGCGCCGCCGTCGACCGGGATCGGGCGTACGGTGTCGAGGTTCTCCTCGACGAAGGCGAAGCCGACCCAGCCGAGCGACGTCGGGTTGGCGGCGATGCCCTCGATGATCACGCTGTCGTTGGGGCTCGCCGTGTAGTCGAGCCGGGGCAGGGCGTCCTCGACGCCGAGCACCTCACCGACTTCGGCGATCACGATCTCGACGAAGCTGTCGAAGGTTCCGGACTCCTCACCTGGTGCCGTGACGACGAGCTCGGCGTCCGGGTACGGCGTGTTGACCGCGCCGAGGTCGGTGACCGTTGCGGCGATCTCGTCGGCAGGCGCCGAGGCGTCCGCCCAGTTGCTGACGCCGGTGGCGTCGGGACCGAGGAGGGCGTAGAGATCGACGAACGACAGGCACTCGACGGCGGTGTTCTCTGCGGACGTGATCACGGACAGTCCGTCGATCGCCACCTTCAGCTCGATGAACTCGACGCCGGCTTCTTCGCAGGCGGCAACTTCCTCTGCGCTGATCGGACGCGATGCGTCGGAGACGTCCGTCTCCCCGGCGCAGAAGCGGGCGAAGCCGTCGCCGGTGCCCGGGCCGTCGACGGTGATCGCCACGTCCGGGTTCGCTTCGGCGAACGCTGTGGCGGTCGCAGCGGAGATCGGCTCGACGGTCGAGGAGCCGGACACGGCGATCGACCCGGACAGGTCGCTCGGAATCTCGTAGGCCGGCGCCGAAGCGGTCGGGGCCTCGGTGCCCGTCGGCTCGGTGCCCGCCGGCTCGCTCGTCGGTGGCTCAGTGGTGGCGCCGGCGACCTGCGCCGATGCCGCAAGGAACAGGGTGCCGGCAAGCGCCGCGGTCAGCTTGCCGCGCCGCGAGCCTCGGAGGCTGGAAGGTGTGGTCATGGCGCGCGACCGTAGGGAGCGCAGGTGACGCGCCTCCGCGACCCGGATGAACGTGAGGTGAACACCAGCCGTACAACCGGCCAACGACGCAGTTACGAGCGCAGGCCGCCGGACTGGCGGTCGACGACCCACTGGTAGAGCCTCGATTGGGCATTGGGCTCGAACGTGTCCTGCGGCCCACGACGTGCCCAGGTGTCGTCTGGCTGCAACTCCCAACGCACGATGTCGTCGGCGAGGAGGAAGTCGAGCACGGCGTCGATCCACTCCTGGTGCTTGGGATGCTCGATCGGGACGAGCACCTCGACGCGCCGGTCGAGGTTGCGCGGCATCAGATCGGCCGACCCGATCAGGTAGAGCGGCGTGCCGTCGACGTCACCGTGGCCGAAGTGATAGATCCGGCTGTGTTCGAGGTAGCGCCCGAGAATGCTGCGGACGGTGATGTTCTCCGACAGCCCGGGCACGCCGGCGCGCAACGACGAGATGCCGCGGATCACGAGATCGATGTGCACCCCTGCGGCACTCGCTCGGTACAGCGCCTCGGCCATCTCGGCGTCGGCGATGGCGTTGGCCTTGAGGACGATGCGCCCCTCGCTGCCGTAGGAGATCTCGCCCTCGATCAGCTCGAGCAGGCGAGGACGAAGATCGCGAGGCGCTACGACGAGCGTGTGATAGACGTCGTCGCGGCTGTATCCGGTGAGGTGGTTGAACAGCTTGGCAACGTCAGCACCAACATCGTTGTCGCACGTGAGGATCCCGAGGTCCTCGTAGATCCGCGACGTGTTGGTGTTGTAGTTGCCCGTGCCGATGTGGCAGTAGCGGCGCAACTGATCGCCATCGTCGCGCACCACGAGGACGCACTTCGAGTGGGTCTTCAGACCGACCATCCCGTAGACGACATGGACGCCGGCGCGCTCGAGCTGTTTCGCCCAGTTGACGTTGTTCGCCTCGTCGAAGCGGGCCTTCAACTCGACGAGCACGGCGACCTGCACCCCCCGTTCAGCGGCACGGATCAACGCCCGGATGATCGGGCTGTCGCCGCCCGCGCGATAGAGCGTCATCTTGATCGACTGCACCCGCGGGTCGGCAGCAGCCTGCTCGATGAACGCCTCGGTGGAGGTGGCGAAGCTCTCGTAGGGGTGGTGGACCATGATCGCCCGATCGCGCATCACCGAGACGATCGGACGCTCAGCCTCGAGCCCGACGGAGATCCGTCCGGGCGTGATCGGCGGCCACGAACGATCCTTGAGATCGGGACGATCGAGGGCGTGGAGCTGCCAGAGGAAATCGAGGCCCATCGGTCCGCGCAGGCGATACACGTCGTTGGGGTGCAGGTCGAGCTCGCGGACGAGCAGCTCGAGCATCTCGTCGCTCATCGCCTCGGCGACCTCGAGGCGCACGGCCCGGTTGAAGCGGCGACGCCGCAGCTCCATCTCGACAGCTTCGAGCAGGTCGTCGGCCTCCTCCTCTTCGACAGTCAGGTCGGCGTTGCGAGTGACCCGGAAGGCGGCGGCTTCCTTGATGACCATCCCGGCGAACAGCGAGTCGAGGTGGGCGATGACGAGATCTTCGGCGGGGAGGTAGCGATGATCGTCAACCGGCACCAGGCGGGGGAACAGGTCGGGCACCTTGACGCGAGCGAAGCGCTGCTCGCCGCTCTCGGGGTCCCCGATGAAGGCGGCGACGGACAGGGCGAGATCCGAGATGTACGGAAATGGGTGGCTCGGATCGACGGCGAGCGGCGTGAGCACGGGAAACACGCGCTCCTCGTAGATCTCCGTCATCGTCTTGCGATCGGCGACCGACAGGTCGCTCCAATGCACGATGGCGATGCCGGCGTCCCCGAGTGCCGGCGCGAGTGTGTCGAGGAACACGAGCTCCTGACGCTCGACGAGGCGTCTCGTCGCCTCGGCGATCTCGGCGAGCTGTTGCGACGCCGTGCGCCCGTCGGGGGTCGGCTCCTCGATCCGCGCCGCGACCTGGTCCTTGAGGGCGGCGACGCGCACCTGGAAGAACTCGTCGAGGTTCGACGAGGTGATCGCACAGAACTTCGCCCGTTCGAGCAGCGGGATGCCGTCTTCGGTGGCCAGGTCGAGGACGCGCTCGTCGAAGGCCAACCAGCTCAGCTCGCGGTTGATGAAACGGTCGTCAACCATTCCCACCATGATCGCAGGTTTCGAGCGATGACCCCGGGTCCTCGCTCGACGGGTCATTCGAAGTCGGGGATGCCGAGGTCCCACTCGAGGGTGATGTGCTCGCGCTCGGCGTCGCGGATCACACGCTCGCGGTTGCGGCGGAACTGCGGATCGTCACGAGGCAGCAGCACGAGTCGGGCGAGCACCCGAGCACGGAACTCCTCGAGCAGCGTGCGCTCTCCCCAGTCGCCGTAGACCTCCCAGTGCGGCGCCACCGGTCCCAGGTAGACGATCCGGGCGTGGGCCCGCGGCGGCACGTCGACGACGACATCACTCATCGGGTCGAGGCTATCGCTGCGGCGGTTCGGGCAGTTATGTTACGGTCTGATGGAACATATTACAGTTGAGTGAAGGCATGGTCGTGGTGCGAACCGCGGCGGGTACTGCCTCCGAACAATGAGGTGAAGCAATTGTCGCGCCGGGTGGCTTTGAAGATTCGTGGGAACGGATTCGAGCCGCCAGGCGTCGTAACCACCAGACCGAGTCCCTCCGCCACCGGGAGCACAACGATGGACGAGACGCAACCTTTCAATGACGGCGCTACTGCGTGGATGATGCAGGGCAACTGCCGCCTGTACCCCCCGAAGGTCTTCTTCCCGAGCGATGGCGTCGGTGTCGACAAGGCTCGCAAGATCTGTTCCGGCTGCCCGGTGACGGAGCCGTGCCTCGAGTACGCCCTCGAGCACCGCATCGACCACGGTGTGTGGGGCGGCTGTAGCGAACGCGAACGGCGCCGCATCCAGAAGCGCCGGCGCCTCGCCGTCACGTCCTGACCACGGCCTGCGCCGACGGCGCATGAACTCCTGAGCCGGCCCGGGCTCCTCCCCTCCCGGGCCGGCTCAGGCGACCAGGGGGTTGGGACTCAGCTCGACGACGGGCTGGAGCTGTCCGACGCAGACTCGGTGGCGCTCGTCGCCGTGGTGTCCGTGACGCCAGACGCTGAGCGCGAACCTTCGTCGATGCCGTCCTTGAATTCCTTCTGGGCGCGACCGAGGTTGCGCGCCAGCTTGGGAATCTGCGAGCCCCCGAACAAGACGAGGACGATCACCAAGACGATGATGGCCTCGGGCCCACCGATATCGAATCCGATCATGCCGCCACGCTACACCGAGCGCAGCGGCCTCGTTCAGGCGCCCAGTACGCTGCGCGCCGCCTGCGCCCGCTGGCGGCGGATCCGGCGCCGTTCACGTTCCGAAAGTCCGCCCCAGATCCCGAACTTCTCGCCGTTCTGGAGGGCGAACTCGAGGCACTCGGCACGCACCACGCAGCCCCGGCAGACCTCCTTGGCCTCCCGCGTCGAGGCCCCCCGCTCGGGGAAGAACAGATCCGGATCGACGCCGAGACAGTTGGCGTGATCCTGCCATCCGTTGTCGTCGTCGCGGGTTGCGGCATTGTCGAGATCGTCGAACATGTTTGATGGACCCCCTGTATGTGGTCCTGGTTTCTTGGAGGGCATCGACGTCGTACACAACGGTCGGTCGCGTCGTACATCGACGTAATTACATCGATGTGATTGTCGCATACCACATCACGTTCGCGCAAGGGGGCATTTCGTGACGGCGTGATCAGGAAGATTGGAAATCGTCGAGCGGAGCGCTCAGCCGGCCCGGCCGCGCCTCGCCTGCGCCCGTCGCTGCTCGATGAAATCGACGAGGACGTAGTCGCCGAGATTCTCGGGCGTGGCGAAGAACGCCCGTCCGCGGTTGATCTCCGACAGTCGCTCGACGAAGGCGCGCAGCGATTGCGTCGCCCCGAGCATGAACGTGTTGATCCGAATTCCGGCGTTGGTGCAGCGCACCACCTCGCGCAGGGTCGCCTCGATCGTCTCGCGTACCGGCGGGTAGTGGAAGTAGACCTCGCCATCGGGCAGTACGTGGGCGGTCGGCTCGCCGTCGGTGACCATGATGATCTGCTTGGAGCCGTGCTGGCGGGCGAGTAGGCGGCGCGCCAAGGTGAGGGCGTGGTGCATGTTGGTGCCGTACACGTAGTCCCAGCTGGCCTCCGGGATCTCGGAGGCACGGATCACCCGAGCGGTCTCGGAGAACACGATGACGCCGAGATAGTCGCGCGGGAACTGCGACGAGATCAGCGCCTGCAGCGCCATCGCCACCTTCTTCGCCGGCACGAAGCGGCCCTCCATCGGCATCGACATCGACAGATCGAGCATCAGCACCGTCGACGATCGCGTGAGGTGCTCGGTCTGCTCGATCTCGAAATCGTCGGGCACGAGGCCGACGGGCGTGCCCGATCGGCCCGGCTCGGCGGCGGCCCGGCGGACGAGGGCGTTGCGAATCGTGCGGTGGAGGTCGAGGCGGAACGGGTCGCCGAACTCATAGCGCTTGCTGTCCGGGGTCCGTTCGTGGCCGGCGCCGGTGCGGACGATCTGATGCTGGCCGATCTGGTCCTTGGCCAGTTGCTGGAACACGTCGCCCAGGGCATTCGAACCGATCTGGCGAATTCCCCGCGGCGTCAGCCGAAGGCCAGCCTCGGTGTGCTCGATGAGGCCGGCGTCGGCCAGCCGGCGGGTCAGCTCGGCGAGTCGCTGCAACGACCGCATGGCGTCATCGCCGAGCAGTTCGCCGACCCGCTCGGCGTCGACCTCGGCGAGGCCGGTCGGCGACGTGACGCCACGGAGCAGCGACTCGAGGCGGTCGAGGTCTCCGAGCTCTGCCATCGTTTCGACGACGGAGCCGAGGCCGAGAGCGTCCTGCCCGGTGAAGTCGAACGACGCCGGCCAGCCGCCGTCCGGGGTCAACCCGCGCAGGTGCTCGCCGAGCTGGCTGATCTGGTCGCGCAAGCCGGCGTCATCGAGCAACGCCTCCGACAGTCGGAACAATTCGTCGCGCTGCTCAGGCGTCATCGAGTCGACCAGCGCCTGCATCGCCCCGGCCCGACGGGCGAGGATCTCCAGCAGCTCGTCGAGCGATCCTGGCTGTTCCGGGAAGAAGTCGCCGTGCCGGGTCATGAACTCGTCGAACTGCGGATCCTCGCCTCGCTCGCGACGAGCGAGCATCTCGTTGAGGTCGGTGAGCATCTCACCCAGCCGCTGCTGCGAGTGGGCGCCGAGCGATTGCATCGAACCGCTCATCTGCTCGAACGCCTGCGTCGCCAGACGGCTGCGGAGGCGCTCGACGAGGGTGTCGAATCGACGGCGCGCCTCGTCGGACACAAAGTCGTGCTGCTGGAGCGCGGCCACCTTGCCGGCAAGGTCGTCGGGCAGCAGGTCGAGCCCGAGGCGTCGCTCCTCGGCACGGCGCGCCGCATCGTCGGCGCCCGCCGGGTCGCCGCGCCGATCGGCCTCACTCCGTTCGTCGATCTCGGCGACGTCGACTCCGTGGCGCTCCTCGTCGATGATGTCGGAGAGCTCGCGGGAGATCTCGTCGTACACCCCGCCGAGGTCGAACTGCTCCAGGCGTTCCCGGCGGGCCTGACGCAGCCGTTGGAGCAGCTCGCGCAACCCGGCGATGGCGTCACCGTCGCCGGACTGCAGCCCGTCGTTCATCAGCCGCCGCAGGGCGGCGTTGACGTCGCCGTGCTCGATCAGGTCGTCGGTGACGGCCGCCAGAATGTCGTCGGCGTCAGGCTCGAAGCCGCGCTGCGTGCCGTCCCATCGCGAGTAGGTGTAGCGCACCGGCACGGCTCCACCGTACCGGTGCGCTGTCCCCGGTACGAGCAGCGATGGCGGGGGTTCGGCCGGAGCCCCCCGACGAGCTCGCTTCGCAACCTACGGTTGCGAAGGGAAGCGTCAACCGATCGCCTTGGCCTTCGCCTGGGCGTACTCGGCGTCGTTGAGGATGCCCTGATCGTGCAGCTTGGCGAGCCGCTCGAGCTCGTCGGCGGTGCTCGTCGGCGAGGAGACGGCGGTCTGGCGGACGTACTGCTTGAACGCGTCGTCCTGGGCCTTGGCATCGGCAGCGGCCCGGGCACCCATCTTGCCGCCGCGAGCGATCAGATACACGAACACTCCGAGGTAGGGCACGATGATGATGAAGATGCTCCACAGCGCCTTGCCCCAACCGGACAGGTCGTCGCTGCGGAAGATGTCGCCGAACACGACGATCAGCATCCACAACCAGATGAAGAACAGGAAGAACCAGAGAATCGACCAGAAGACCTGGCCGGTCCCCCACTCGGCGGCTAACAACGACATGAGTGAATCCTCCATTGCGATACTTGCAGCACTGGAGGGTAGACGCCGGCGCCCCACGAGTCGGGGATTCCATCCGGCCTCGACACCGCGGCGGCCGTAGTCTGAACTCCATGCGTGTCCCCCGCACGTTCGTGTTCATCGACCTCTCCGGGTTCACCAACTACACCGGCGCGTTCGGCGACGACGCGGCCGGCCGGTTGCTCAGCGCCTTTCGGACGATGGTCCGCCAGGTCGCGTCGGAACGCGGCGTGCGAATCGCCAAGTGGCTCGGCGACGGCTGCATGGTCGTCGCCGTCGACCAATCCGACGCGATCTCGTTCACCCTCGATCTCCATGACCGTTCTGCCGACGTCTGCACCCCGCTCACCGTGCGCGCCGGTATCGCCAGCGGCTACGCCCTGTTGTTCGAGGGCGACGACTACATCGGCTCGGCCGTCAACATGGCATCGCGCTTGTGCGACGCAGCCGACAAGAGCCAAGTCCTGATCCCGGCAATGGGGATCGAACGGCTCCCCCAGGGCATCACCGCGACGCCAGCCGGTTCGCTGCGCCTGGCCGGCTTTCCGGGCGAGATCGAGGTCCTCGAACTGGCCGGCACGCCCGGACCGGCGGCGTTCAACGACACGGGCGAGCTCTGGAGCCGCACCCCGATCCCGTAGTTTCGACCTCGACTCGGCGCCGTGGCGCTCCGTTCGGTCGAGCTCGTTGAGCGGCTTCGCCGCACTCGAGATCTCTGGCGGCGGCGAGCAAGCTCGCCTGATGCCGCCGACTCGGGGGCTACCGCCCCCCGAACACCCCGTGCGGCGCGCTGCCGCACCACGAGCGCCGACCGACTCGCGCGGCGAGCGCCAGCGAGCGAACGAATGAGGTCGAAACGCTCAGCGGGCCCGGTACGTCGCACGGCCTCCGGTCTGGTCCTTGTTCAGCCGCTTCGACAGGTGCAGCCCTTCGAGCACGAAGGCAACAGCCGCGGCGATCGCCGCCGGGGAGTCGTCGCCATCGGTGAGTGCGTCGACCGGACGGGCGAGGGCCGGGATCGATGCCAACTCGTCGGCGAGCTCCGTCGATGGGACGTCTTCGCCGACGTCGATGACGGCTCCCTCCTCGAACGCCTGGACCACCGCGCTGGTCAGCTCCGCCGGCACCCGCTCGCGGTACACGGCGAGCACCGCGGCGCGCACGAGGTTTTCGAAGATCGCTCCCTGGGCGCCATCGTCGAGCGTCTCGATCTCGATCTTCCCGCTGCTGCTCGCCGTCATCGCCGAGAGATCGTCGACGCGGGCCACGGCCGACGTCTCACCGGCCACCAGGCCCCGACGCAAGGAGTTGGCGACGACGACCTCGAGATTGGTGACGGACAGGCGCACGCTCACGCCGCTGCGTTGGTTGACGTGAGCGCTCGAGCGGGCGGCCTGGCTGACCATCGCGACAACCTCGCGCAGGTACTCCGGCACCGCAACATCGACGTGCGGGCCATCGCCGCGGTCGTCGGCGAAGCGACGAGACTCGCTGTCCATGATGGCGAGTTCGGTTGCCACGTCGAGCGGGTAGTGCGTGCGGATCTGCGATCCGAAGCGGTCCTTGAGGGGGGTGATCAACCGACCCCTGCTCGTGTAATCCTCGGGGTTCGCCGAGGCGACGAACATCACGTCGAGGGGCACCCGAACCTGGTAACCGCGAACCTGCACATCGCGTTCCTCGAGGGCGTTGAGCAGGCCGACCTGGATCCGCTCGGCGAGGTCGGGGAGCTCGTTGACGGCGAAGATCCCCCGATTGGTGCGCGGCACGAGGCCGTAGTGCAGGGTCAGCTCGTCCGAGAGGTAGCGGCCCTCGGCGACACGAATCGGATCGACCTCGCCGATCAGGTCGGCGATCGACGTGTCCGGAGTGGCCAGCTTCTCGCCGTAGCGCTGGTCGCGGTGCACCCAGCTGATCGCCGTGTCGTCGCCGAGCTCGGCGACGAGGTCGCGGGCATACCGGGAAACGGGAGCGAACGGATCGTCGTTGATCTCGCTGCCGGCGACGATCGGCAGCCATTCGTCGAGCAGGCCGGTGAGCGCCCTGATGATCCGCGTCTTGCCCTGGCCGCGTTCGCCGAGGAAGATCACGTCGTGGCCGGCGAGCAAGGCGTTGGCCAGCTGTGGGAAGACGGTGTCGTCGTAACCGACGATTCCCCCGATGAGCGGCTGGCCGGCAGCGAGGCGAGCGACGACGTTGCCGCGAATCTCCTCCTTGACAGTGCGTGGGACCCATCCGGCGACCTTCAATTCACCGATCGTCGCCGGGCGCTCACTCATGCTCCGACCCTAACGCCAACGGCCTAGCCTCAGCCGTCGTGGATCTCGCTGGTTCCTGGCGCGCCCGGGAGGCCGACGACGAGCTCCGCCGGATCGGCACCGCCGTCGATCTCGACGATTCGAGGTGGCCCGAGGTCCTCGTCCCCGGCCACTGGCGGACCCATCCAGAGTTCGCCACCAGCGACGGGCCGGTGCTCTATCGCCGCCGCTTCGACCAGCCCCCACCGCCGCCGGGGGTGCGGCGCTGGGTGACGTTCGAGGGGATCTTCTACCAGGCAGACGCCTGGCTCGACGGTGCCTACCTCGGTGACCCGGAGGGCTACTTCTTCCCGCACACCTTCGAGATCACCGAGTTGGCGGCGATGTCCGACGAACACGTGCTGGCGGTCGAGGTGACGTGTTCGCCCGAGCGCGGAACGTCTGGCCGGCGCAACATCACCGGCAGCCTGCAGCAGTCCGAAGCCGTCGATCGCGACTGGAACCCCGGCGGCCTGTGGCGCACGGTGCGCGTCCACGACACGGGATCGGTGCGGATCGATCGGCTACGCGTGCTGTGCCGCGACGCCGACGAGACGCGGGCCCACCTTCGCCTCCACGCCCGGCTCGATGCCGTCGCCACCGACACGGTCCGCATCCGCACGTCCGCCGACGGCGACGTGGTCGGCGAGACCGAACACACCCTCGCCGCCGGCAGCAACGACATCGAGTGGTCGCTCGACATCACCTCACCACGCCTGTGGTGGCCGCACTCGCTCGGCAGCCAGCCGCTGACCGACGTGTGCGTGGAGGTCGTCGTCGACGGCGAGGTCAGCGACCGGACCGCGCGGCGTACCGGACTTCGCGAGGTGGCGTTCACCAACTGGGTGTTCTCGATCAACGGCGAGCGCTTGTTCCTCAAAGGCGCCAACCTCGTTCCCTCCCGGCCGGGTCTGGCCGACGCCAGCCGCCAGCTCGTGCGAGCAGACGTCGAGCGAGCGGTGGATGCTGGTCTCGATGCCCTGCGCGTGCAGGCGCACATCGGCACCGACGATCTGTACACGGCGGCGGACGAGCTCGGCGTGGTCCTCCTCCAGGACTTCCCCCTCCAGTGGGGCTACGCGCGTCACATTCGCAGGGAGGCCGTCCACCAGGCCCGTGAGGCGGTCTCCGCGCTCGGCCATCACCCGTCGATCATCCAGTGGTGCGCCCACGACGAGCCGGTGGCCGACGCCCCGCAACTCGACGGCGACTCGACACGTACCCGCCTGCGCCGGTTCGTCCGCCAACAGGTGCCCACCTGGAACAAGTCGGTGCTCGATCGGTGGATCAAGCGAGCCTTCGAGCAGGCCGACCCGACCCGACCCACGATCGCCCACGGAGGGGTCGTTCCGCACCTCCCGCAGCTCGACGGCACGGACAGTCACCTGTGGCTGGGCTGGCACCGCGGCTCGGTCGATGAGCTCGCCGAGCGGGCGCGCACGCTCCCGCGCATGGTGCGCTTCGTCAGCGAGTTCGGTGCCCAGTCCGTCCCTGACAGTGCCGGCGAGTTCGTCGACGGGTCGGCGTGGCCGAACCTCGACTGGGAATTCCTGGCCGAGCACCACGGAATGGAGGCGGACGTGATGCTGGCCCGCCATCCACCCGAGCGCTACCCGTCGCTGGCGACGTGGCGCCGGGCGACGCAGCGCTACCAGGCCGACCTGCTGCGGCGGCACATCGAGACACTGCGCCGCCTGAAGTACCGGCCGACCGGCGGGTTCTGCTTCTCGTGGTACGCCGACGCGATGCCGATGATCTCGGCGTCGGTGCTCGACCACGACCGGCAGCCGAAGCTCGCCTGGGCGGCGGTGGTCGAGGCGTGCCGGCCGGTGATCGTCGTGTACGACGCGCTGCCGGAGATCGCCAGTCCCGGGCGACCGCTCACGCTCGATCTGCACGTCGTCAGCGACCTTCGCGAGGCGCTCGCCGCCACGGTTGCAGTGACCGCCAGCTGGCCGGGTGGCTCCCGGCAGTGGGGCTTTCGTGGCGACGTCGACGCCGACGACTGCGTGTTCGTCGGACGGATCACGATCGACGTCCCCGACGTCAACGGCGCGCTGCTCCTCGGCGTCGCCCTCGACGGTCGCACGGCGTCGGGCGACCCGGTGACGGCAACCCGCCGGGCCGGGGCGAGGATCGCGACTCGGTGACGCCTCGGGCTGCGGCCCTCCGATCTGGGGAAGATCCGTGTCATCCGAGCTTCTGGGGAAGAATCGTGTCAGGGGCCGACACGATTCTTCCCCAGAACGATCCTCTACGCGATGATCGCCCTCGCCGGTTGGCTGGCGTGGAAGGCGCCATCTGGACGAGCCAGGCGATCGTCGGCGAATGGCGGTGCTCAACTAGCGCCCATCACGTCCGGCTGAGCAGCTTGCGGTTCTTGAACTTGGCCTTGAGGTAGTCGGCGTTCATCAGGGCGATGACGTCGATCGAGATCTCCTTGGGGCAGGCGACCTCACACTCACCGTGGTTGGTGCACGAACCGAAGTACTCCTCCATCGTCTCGACCATCGCCTCGGTACGCGCGAAGCGCTCCGGCTGGCCCTGCGGGAGCAGGTTGAGGTGGGTGATCTTGGCGCCGGTGAACAGGTTCGCGGCGCCGTTCGGACAGGCGGCGACACACGCCCCGCAGCCGATGCACAGGGCGGCCGCCTCCGCAGCGTCGGAGACCGGCTTGGGGATCGGGATCAGGTTGGCGTCCGGAGCCCCGCCGGTCGGGGCGGTGATGAACCCGCCGACCTCGACGATGCGGTCGAAGGCGCTGCGATCGCACATCAGGTCCTTGATGATCGGGAACGACCGTGCCCGCCACGGCTCGACGACGATCTCGGCGCCGCTGGCGAACTTGCGCATGTGCAGCTGGCACGTCGCCGTGCCGCGCTGGGGCCCGTGGGCCTGACCGTTGATCATCAGCGAGCACGTCCCGCAGATCCCCTCGCGGCAGTCATGGTCAAAGGTGATGGCGTCCTTGCCGTCGGCGATCAGCCGCTCGTTGAGGATGTCGAGAAGCTCGAGGAACGACGCCTCTTCGGAGATCTCGTCGACGAGAAACGTCTCGAAGCGCCCAGGATCGTCGGGGCCGGCCTGCCGCCAGATCTTCAGCGTCAAGTTGCGGACCGCGGCGTGTCCATTCCCCTCACTCACTTGTAGCTCCGGGTCTGGAAGTGGACGGACTCGTACTCCAGCTGTTCCTCGTGTCGCGCCGCGGCGTTCGGGTCACCGGTCCACTCCCAGGCGGCGACGTGGGCGAAGTTCTCGTCGTCGCGCAATGCCTCGCCCTCGGTGGTCTGGTACTCGGCGCGGAAGTGGCCGCCGCAGCTCTCCCGGCGTTCGAGGGCGTCGCGGCACATCAACATGCCGAGCTGGAAGAAGTCGTCGACCCGGCCGGCCTTCTCGAGCGTCTGGTTGATGCTGTCGCCACCACCGGTGACGCGCAGGTCCTTGCGGAACTCGTCGTACAGCGCGGGGATCTCCGACAGCGCCTTCTCCAGCCCCTCAGCCGTGCGCTCCATGCCGCAGTAGTCCCAGATGATCTTGCCCAGCTCGCGGTGGAACCAGTCCGGCGACCGCGTCCCGCCGATCGCCAGGTAGCTCGCAAAGCGATCTCGTGCCGCTGACTCGGCGGCGGCGAACTCGGCGTGCTCGGTGCCCGGGATCGGCTTGTTGAGCATCGGGGCGAGGTAGCTGGAGATCGTGTTGGGCAGCACGAAGTAGCCGTCGGCGAGACCCTGCATCAGCGCCGACGCGCCGAGGCGGTTGGCGCCATGATCGGAGAAGTTGGCCTCGCCGGCGCAGTACAGGCCGGGGACCGTGGTCATCAACTCGTAGTCGACCCACAGCCCGCCCATCGTGTAGTGCGACGCCGGATAGATGCGCATCGGCACGGCGTAGGGATCCTCGCCGGTGATCCGCTCGTACATGTCGAACAGGTTGCCGTAGCGCCCGCTGATCACGTCCTTGCCCAGGCGGCCGATGGCCTCGGCGAAATCGAGATAGACGCCGTTCTTCTTCGGTCCGACGCCGCGACCGGAGTCGACGGCCCGCTTCGCCGCTCGTGACGAGATGTCGCGCGGTGCGAGGTTGCCGAAGCTCGGATAGAGCCGTTCGAGGTAGTAGTCGCGCTCGGCCTCGGGGATCTGGGCCGGCGGTCGGTTGTCGTCGAGCCGCTCGGGCACCCACACCCTGCCGTCGTTGCGCAGCGACTCGGACATCAGCGTGAGCTTCGACTGGAACTCGTCGGATTGCGGAATGCACGTCGGATGGATCTGCGTGTAGCAGGGGTTGGCGAACCACGCGCCGCGGCGATGGGCCCGCCAGATCGCCGTGACGTTGCACAGCATCGCGTTGGTCGACAGGAAGAAGGCGTTCCCGTAGCCGCCCGTGCACAGCACGACGGCGTGACCGGAGTGCGACTGCACCTCGCCGGTGAGCAGGTCGCGGGTGACGATGCCGGCGCACCGCCCGTCGATGACGACCACGTCGACGAGCTCGAGGCGGTTCCACAGCTTGATGTTGCCGAGCCCGACCTGGCGAGCCATCTGCTGGTAGGCGCCGAGCAGCAACTGCTGGCCGGTCTGCCCGCCGACGTAGAACGTGCGGCTGACCTGGGCGCCGCCGAAGCTGCGGTTGTCGAGCAGCCCGCCGTACTCCCGGGCGAAGGGAACGCCCTGGGCGACCGCTTGGTCGATGATGTTCACCGACAGCTGGGCGAGGCGGTAGACGTTGCCCTCCCGAGAGCGGAAGTCGCCGCCCTTGACAGTGTCGTAGAACAGCCGGTGGACGCTGTCACCGTCGCCGCGGTAGTTCTTCGCCGCGTTGATCCCGCCCTGGGCGGCGATCGAGTGAGCCCGGCGTGGCGAGTCGTGGAACGTGAACGCCTCGACCTGGTAGCCCAGCTCGGCGAGGGTGGCCGCCGCCGAAGCACCGGCGAGACCGGTGCCGACGACGAGGATCTTGAACTTGCGCTTGTTGTTCGGGTTGACGAGCTTGGCGTCGGCGAGGTAGCTGTCCCACTTGTCGGCGAGCGGGCCGTCGGGAACCTTGTCGGTGGGCGTGGTCGACGACGTCGTGGTCGAGGGTTCGGCGGTGAGGGTCATACTTCGTCAGTCGATGATTCCGGCTTGCACGGCGATGGGGAACGAGCAGTTGCCGACGACGATGATCGTGGCGATGCCGACGGCCGCGGCACGGCGCCATTCGTTGAACCGCGGCGAGTTCCATCCCATCGACTGGAACAGGCTCCAGAAACCGTGGAACAGATGGATGCCGAGGGCGATGTTGGCGACGACGTAGAGGATCGCCACGGGGAGGCGGGACAGGCTCGCGTCGACGTTGTGGTAGACGGCGCCGCGCACGAAGTCGGGGTTGAACCACCCCCACGTGAGGTCGGCGAGGTGCCAGAACAGGAACAGCAGGACGATGATCCCGCTCCAGCGCATCGTCCGGCTGGCGAAGTTGGCGGCGACGTAGTCGCGCGGCGACCGGTAGCCCTGCGGGCGCGCCCGCCGATTGATGATCGTCAGCGTGTAGGCGGCGTGGAGGTGGAAGATCAGCGAGCCGATGAGGACGAGGCGCAGCAGCCACAGCGTCACGGTCCGCGGAAGCGCCGGCACGAGCAGCTCGCGCAACCACTCGCCGTAGTGATCGATCTCCTCCGGGCCGAAGAACATCTTGAGATTGCCGATCATGTGGACGACGACGTAGCCGACGCCGATCAGCCCGGTGATCGCCATCACGTACTTCTTGCCGACGGCGGTCGAGTAGAGGTCGACGAGGAACGGCTTGCGCTTGCGTGACGTGGTCGGCGAACCGCTGACCGGACCGCGGGCCACGACCTGTGCCATGGGGCGAAGGATAGAGGCGCTCGTGCCGACCCCCTTAAACCGGCGTGACGAAGTCGAGAAGCTGCTCGACCGCTCCGACCAATTCGGGACGGAGATCGGCGTACGTCTTGACCCGATTGCGCAGGCGCGGCCAGAACGTCTCGAGGTCGGTGCCGAGCGCCCGGCACAACCCCTCCTTCCACGGGACCCCGCGGGGAACGTCCGGCCAGGCATCGAGGCCGATGACCCTTGGCCGAATGCCCGCCCAGACGTCGACGAAGGGGTGCCCGGTGACGAGCACATACGGATGGCTGACACCGTCCGCCAAGCGACGTTCCTTCGAACCGGGCACGAGGTGATCGAGCAGCACGCCCAGGCGTCGCTCGGCGGACGGGGCGAACGTGCGAACGGCGTCGGCGAGGTGGTCGGCGCCATGCAGCGGCTCGACGACGATCCCACCGTCGCGAAGCTCGTCGCCCCACACCAGCTCGAGCAGCTCGGCGTCGTGGCGCCCTTCCACCCAGATCCTGCTCGCCGCGGCAACCCGCGCCGCAGCCCGCTCGGTGACCACAGCGCCTGACGCGGTCACCGCTCTGGTGGCGACCGATGCCTCGCGGCGGGCCGCCGGGCGGCGCAACGTCACCGGGCGACCTTCGAGCAGGAAGCCACCGGGCTTCCATGCGAAGTGGCGCTGCTGGTTGCGGCGGTCGCGCAGCGTCACCGCCTCGACCGTCCAGCGCACGACGTCTCCGCAGAACCCACTGGCTCGGTCCTCGACGACCATGCCCAGATCGACCTCGACGGCCGGGTACTGCGGCTGGCGGCGCGGCGCAGCGAACTCCTCGAGGATGTCACGGTCGTAGGCCATCGTGGCAACTGTGCCAGGCCGGCGCCGCGCCGCCCGGTCAATCGCTGCCGTTGTCTGCCGTCCGCGCCGCGATCAGCGGTTGGCGAGCTGGTCGAGCGCCGGTCTGCGGCGAGGTCGGGTGCCCGTGCGCTTTCTGATCTCGGCGGCCTTGGCGAGGTGGTCACTGGCGGCAGGCACCCGGCCGAGGGCGTTGTTGGCGGCGGCCGCGCCCTCGTGACCTTCGGCGGCCCGACACGGAGCGGGAATCGGCTCGGCCCGAGCGATCAACCGCTCGAACGTCGCCAGCGCCCCGGCGAGCTCGCCGGTCGACATCTGAGCGTCGCCGAGTAGACGCAGGCACCCACACTCGCCCGCAGCGCTGGGGACCTCGCGAGCCTCGGCGAGCCCGGCCTCGGCGAGACCGACCGCCTGGGCGGGCGAGTCGCCGCACAGGGCCAGGGCGGCGCCCGCCTCGAGGAATGGACTCTCGTCGCGGTGGGCGTTCGACGTCAGCTCGGTGGCGGCGCGGAGGTGATCGTGGGCCGCATCGGTGCGGCCGGCAGCGCACTCGACGTGGACAAGTCCGACGTGGGCGTGGACGGCTGAGTCCGAGTCGCCGATCGTCTCGCAGAGGGCGAGTGCGTCGCTCAACCACGACCGGGCATGTTCGACGTCACCGCGCTCGAGCGTGATCTCGCCGAGTAGGAGTCGGACAGCCGGCCCCAGCCACGGAAGCGACCCGAAGCCGCCGGTGAGGACCCGCCGGGCAGTACCCTCTGCCTCGTCCAGTGCCCCCACGACGAGGTCGAGCTCGACCTGCGTGACGAGGCAGAAGGCGTCGACATCCGTGGTCTGTTCCGATCCAGCCGGTAGCGCCGGCGTCAGGGTCCGCCGAGCCTTGGCGACATCGCCGCGGTCGCGAAGGAACTGGGCAAGCACTTGGCGGGCGCGACGCTCCTGTGCGCTGCTGGCGCCACCGGCGCGCCTCGTGGAGTGCCTGCTCAGCGAAGGCGAGGCCGGCATCGCCGTGGCCGATGTGGGCGGCGATGATCGCTGCGTTGCGGGCCGCACGCGATCGCCCGTCCGGCGACCCCCTGCCCGCCTGGAGCAGCCCGTGTAGGCGCCGCAGACCTTCGTTGTGATGGGCGCCCGCTGTCCACACGTGGTAGAGGTCGGCTGCCAACCACAGCCCGACGTCGGCCTCCTCGGGCGCGGCCGCCGCCCAGTCGAGGGCGATGCGCAGGTTGCCGAGCTCACCCAGCAACTCGTCGAGGGGGACGGTCCCGGACTCGTCCTCACCGTCGTGGAGCGCCCTGGCGAAGCCGGCGTAGTGGTCAAGGTGACGTCTCTGCCGGTCGTCGTGCTCACTACTCGCGTCGAGCAGCTCGCCGGCGTACTGACGGATCGGTTCGAGCAGCCGGTAGCGGGCATGGGTTCGCGGTGACGTCGGCGACGACGAACGACGTACGCACCAGCTCGTCGAGAATATCGAGCGTTGCGGCGTCGTCGTCGACGCACACGGCGGCTGAACGCCGGCAAGGTCGCAGCCACCGGCGAACACGCTCATGGCCGGAGTCGCACGCTGGGCGGCTGGTGACAACAGGTCGATAGCCCCAGTCGAGGGCCGACACCGCAACGTGCGGTGGCGGGGCAGACACCCGTGGCCGGGTAGCGCCAACTCGCTGATCGAGTGGCCGAGCCGGTCGGCCAGATCGGGCAACGACAACGTGCGGGTGCGAGCCGCGGCGAGCTCCAAGGCGAGCGGCCATTCCCTCGAGATGCGACAGATCGTCCCGACGGCGGCGACGTCGTCGGCGCTCGACAACCGGGTCGCCACGTTCGCCGGCAGGCGGGAGATGAACAGGGCGCCGGACTCCGAGGTCCGCATCTCGTCGGACGAGCTGTTCGGCGGGCGGAACGTCGAGTGGATCGACGCGGCCAGACCCGCTCGCCGGCCACGTTCAGCGGTTCGCGGCTGGTTGCCAGCACGCGAACGCCCGGGTTCGAACCGAGCAGCCCAGCGACCAGCTCGGCGATCCCTGGCAGCAGGTGCTCGCAGTTGTCGATAACGAGTAGGATCGAGCGGTCGGCGAGGGCTGTCCGGAGCCGCTCCATCACGTCGTCATCGGGCTCGACGTCGACACCCAGCGCAGCGACCAGGGCGCCAGGAACCTGCCCGACATCGCCGAGCGGCGCGAGATCGACGACAGTATGGGCCGAACTCGTCATCGCCCGGCGGTTCGTCGGGCGACCTCGACGGCGAGCGTCGTCTTGCCGATCCCGCCGGGTCCGGCCAGCGTCACGAGCCGGTTGTCCGCACACAGCTGCATCGAGAGCGGCGAGCTCACGCTCACGGCCGACGATCGGGTTCAACGCAGCCGGAAGGTTCGACCGGCCCAAGCGCGGCGCGGACCGAGCGGCTCGTGCAGCAAGGCGCGGGTCGTGGGCCAGGATCGAACGCTCCAGGTCGCGCAGCGCCGGACCGGGCTCGAGACCGAGCTCCGTGGCGAGCAGCAGCCGAACTCGGCCATAGGCGGCGAGGGCGTCGGCGGGTCGTCCCGCCTGGTAGAGGGCGAGCATCAACTGACTCCACGCCCGCTCGCGGTAGGGATGGGCTTGAACGAACGCTTCCAGCTCACCGATGCATCGCTGACCGGCGCCGCTGGCGAGCTCGGCTCGCCATCGCTCCTCGATGACCGCCGCGTGGAGCTCCTGCAGTCGCTGCACCTCCCCCGCCGGCAACGCAGCCTCGGGCACGTCGGCGTATGGCTCACCGCGGAACGCCTGTGATCGACTCACGGAGCACGTCGACGACGTCACCCGCTCGATCATCGGCGATCGCTTGACGGGCATCGGCGAGCAGTCCGGTGATCAGCCGAGCATCGACCTCGACCGCCGCCGATTCGAGGAGGTAACCGCCGCTGCGTTCGACGATCGCCGTCGCCCCGAGCGCCCGCCGCAGCCGGGCGATGTGCCCCTGCAATGTCTTGCGGGCGGTCGGCGGCGGCTGCCCAGCCCACACCGCCTCCTCCAGCAGGTCGACGCCCACTCGTTCGCCGGCCCGTGAGGCGAGGGCGGCTAGCAGCGTCCGTTCGACGGGAGTCAGGTGGACCGCTGCGGAGCGATCGACCAGCTCCACCGGTCCGAGGACCCGTAGCTCCACGGTCGCGGACCGTATCCATCGCCCTCGCCCGCCGACAGTGAATTTCGCGAGCAAACACTACGTAAGTCGACCATCGGTCGACAACCGTTCGACAGCCGAGTTGGCAACCGGGCGGGTCGAATCTGCGAGACGACGGCTCACCGCGCCTGTCAGCACCAAGGAGGAACACCTGATGAAGCGCACCACCAAGACCATCGCCGCCACCGCCGCCTTGATCGGCGCCACGTTCGTGGTCACCGCGCCGACGCCGACCAGCGCCACCAGCCCGAATGGCGGCACGAAGTGTGCCTGGCGATCGACGACGAGCCGCTGTGCGACGTAGTCCGTTCGACACCGACCTGCGACCAGCCAGACGGCCCAGTGACCAGGCCCACCACCCGAGAGGTCACCACCGACACGTCCGATTGCGTACGGATCGGCCAGGTCCACGCCTGCATGGCGTAGCGGTCCGCCGCGACAATCCATCTGGGCGCGATCCGTCCGATCCTCCATCTGGGCGCGTTCCGTCAGGACCCCCCGTCGGATCGCGCCCAGATGGGGGCTACAGGTCGGGCTCGATGAGCTCTCCAAATCGTTCGAGGACGGTGGCGAGCACCTCGTCGCCCGGGGAGTCCCACACGGCCTGGTTGAAGATCTCGACCTCGACCGGCCCCGTGTACCCGGCGGAGACCACTGCGCGGGTCCAGGGGCTGAAGTCGATCACGCCATCGCCGGGGATTCCGCGACCGAGCAGCGGGTCGGGAAGTGGGTCGAGCCAGTCGCACACCTGATAGGCGGCGATCCGCTCGCCGATCGTCGGCAGGCGATCGAGGGCCGCGTCGTCCCACCACAGGTGGTACGTGTCGACGCACACGCCGACGACGTCGGCAGCATGCTCCGCGGCGATCGTCAGCGCTTGGTCGAGCGTCGAGATCACCGAGCGGTCGGCGCAGAACACCGGATGCAGTGGCTCGACGGCGAGACGCACCCCGCGCGCCGCGGCCAACGGGGCCAGCGCCCCCACCGCATCGGCGACCTGCTGCCGTGACCCCGGCAGGTCGCGACCCCGCGGTCCTCCCTGCGCCGGGCGCGGCAGACCGCCGCAGACGAGCACGAGGACACCGGTACCGAGGGCGACGCACTCGTCGATCGCCGCCAGGTTGTCGGCATGACGGGCGGCGCGCTCGTCAGCATTCTCGGTCGGGAAGAAGCCACCGCGGCACAGCGACGTGACGGTCAACCCTCCCGCTCGAACGAGTGCCGCCGCGTCGGCGACGTCGGCGCCCTCGTACAGCTCGCGCCACAAGGCGACGTTGCGGACCCGTGCCGCCTGGCATCCGGCGACCAACTGCGGCAGCGTCCACGAGTCGATCGTCTTCGAGTTCAGCGAGAAGCGTTCCATCAGCTGAACGACTCGACGAGCATCACGGCGACGGACCCGACGAGGACGACGAGGACCATGGCGTCGAACGCCCGGCGCGGGACCCGGGGGGCGAGCGTCCGCACACCGACGACCACGGTGACGGCGAGCGTCGCGGCGAGCACGCTGAGGCCGAACAGCCGGGCGTCGTAGCGGCCGAGCACGGCGAGCCCGAGCACTTGAGCAGCCGACGAGAATTGGAAGAGCGCGGCGATCGAGAAGACGAACACCGGAGCCGCCAACCCCATGGCGTGCAGGTACGAGCCGTACCACGGGCCGGACAGGCCGGTGGCGCCCTGCAACACGCCTCCGACGAGGCCGACGGGTGCCGCGGTGACGCCGACGAGGCGGCGCGACATCGTCCACTGACTGCCGGTGACCCGGGACGCGACGTAGGCGGCGACGAGCAGCGCCATCAGCACGGCGATCGCTCGATCGTCGAGGTTGGTCAGCAACCACACGCCGAGGGCCCCACCGATCACGCTGGTCACCACCATCGGTACGAGCACGGGGTTCTCCCGGCGGACCTCCCAGTTGTCGACGACGAGCGCGAGGTTGGTGACGACCGTGGGGATCGCCATCACGACCACGGCGTCCTCGACGCCGATGAAGATCGCCATCACCGGCAGGGCGACGGGCGGCAGCCCCATTCCCGTGATCCCCTTGACGGCAGCGCCGAGGGTGATCGCCACGGCGACCGCGATCCAGGCCGGCATCAACCGACTCCGGCGCCGACGAGCACCGGGGTGAGCCGGTGGATCACCTCGCCGGGGTCGGCGAACAATCCGGCCGCATCGCCGAGACGGACGAGATCGGCGAGGTGCACGATGTCGCGAGCCGTCTCGTAGCCGCCGAGCATGCGGAAGTCGCCCTGGTGGCCGCGCAAGTAGGCGAGGAAGACGACGCCGGTCTTGTAGTTGAACGTCGGTGTCTCGAACAGACGCCGCGACAGCGGAACGGTCGGCGCCAGGACGGCGTCGTAGCGCCCACGGTCACCGTCGTCGAGGGCCCCGAGGGCGGCGCTGGCGGCGTCGGCGATCACGTCGAAGATGCCGAGCAGCGCGTGGCTGTACCCGTGCGCGTCGCCGGCGATCAGCTCGGGGTAGTTGAAGTCGTCGCCGGTGAAGCACGCCACGCCATCCGGCAACCGCCTGCGGAACTCGACCTCGGCCTCAGCGTCGAGCAGCGAGATCTTCACGCCGGCGACGGTGCCGGCGTGATCGGTGACGAGGTCGATGACCGCGTCGATCGCCGCGGCGGTGTCGCTCGCTCCCCAGTAGCCGGCGAGCTGCGGGTCGAACATCTCGCCGAGCCAGTGCAGGAGGACCGGCCCGTCGAGATCCCCGAGCACCGCGTCGTACACCGTGCGATAGTCGTCAGGCCCGGACGACGCCGCCGCCAATTGGCGGCTGGCCATGATCACCGGAATCGCCGGCGTGCCGGCGAGCAGCTCCAGCTGATCGCGGTAGGCCGCCACGATGGCGTCGAGCGCGGCCGGGCCGGCGGGCAGCGCATCGGTCGCCATGCCGACGGCGATCGCCCCACCGGACTCGGCGGCGGCGGCAACGGAGCGGGTGATCAACGGGGCGACATCACGCGGCTCGAGGCCCATGCCGCGCTGCGCGGTGTCCATCGCCTCGGCGACGCCCAGCCCGCGTGACCAGAGGTAGCGGCGATAGGCGATCGTCGTGTCCCAGTCGACGCCGCCGGTCCGCGGATCGGCAACGACGTGGGCGGCGGCATAGGCAACGCGGGTGCGCGGCGCGGTGCGGCGCCCCTCGACGTACACACCGGAGAAGGTGTGCTCGACGAGTTCCCCGGAGGCCGTCGGCAGGGCAATCGTCGCGTTCACGCCCTGACCTCGTCCATGCGCACCCAGCGCCGCTCGTCGTTCGATCGCAGCGCCGCATCGACCAACTCGATCCCCCGGACGGCCCGATCGAACGTCCACGGGAACGCGTCGCCGTCGACGAGGTGGCGCAAGAACTGCTCCCACTGCTCCTTGAATCCGTTCTCGGCGGGTCCGATGGACGGCACGTCGAGCCACGTGGCACGGAAGTCGATCGGGTTGGGGAGATCCGGGTTCCACACCGGTCGGGGTGTCGCCGAGCGATGCTGTTGCACACAGTCGCGCAGCCCGGCGACGGCCGAACCCTCCGTGCCGTCGACGTGGAACGTGACGAGTTCGTCACGCCGGACGCGGGTGACCCACGAGGCATTGATCTGGACGACGGCGCCACCGACGAGTTGGAGGATCCCGTAGGCGGCGTCGTCAGCCGTCGCCGCGTAGGTCTGCCCGGCCTCGTCGACGCGTTCTGGGATGTGCGTCGACGCCAGCACGAGGACTTGCTCGATCTCGCCGAACAGCTCCTCGATGACGTAGTGCCAATGTGGATACATGTCGAGGACGATGCCTCCGCCGTCCTCCCGCCGATAGTTCCAACTCGGTCGTTGACTCGGCTCTCGATCGCCTTCGAAGACCCAGTAGCCGAAGTCGATGCGCACCGAGAGGATGCGCCCGAAGAATCCGCTGTCGAGCAGCCGACGCAGCTTCACGAGGCCGGGGAGGAACAACTTGTCCTGCACGATTCCGGCGATCACGCCGGCGTCCTCGGCCGCCGCGGCGACAGTGCGGGCGGTGGCGGCGTCCTCGGCGAGCGGCTTCTCACAGTAGATGTGCTTGCCGGCCTTGATCGCCCGAATCACGGCATCGGCGCGACGATCCGTCGTCTGGGCGTCGAAGTAGACGTCGACGCTCGGGTCGGCGAGCACACTGTCGAGATCGGTCGACGTGTCCTCGACGCCGTAGGTGGCGGCGAGCTCTGCGAGCTTGGCCGCGTTGCGGCCGACGAGCACCGGCCGCACGCGGATCACCGAGCCGTCTGGACGAGCAACGCCACCCTGCTCGCGGATCGCGATGATCGACCGTTCGAGGTGTTGGTTGCGCCCCATCCGACCGGTGACACCGTTCATGGCGATCGTGACGAGGGCATCGGTTGGTCGTTGACTTGTGGTCATGTCGTGGACTCCACGGCGGTAGGGGGATGGGGGGAAGCGCCGGCGGTGGCCAGCGCTGGTCGCCCGCCGAGGTACAGGCGGGCGAGCTCGGGATTGTCGAGCAGCTCCCGCGCCGGACCTTCGATGGCGATCCGTCCGAGGTCGAGGACACAGCCGTGATCGGCGAGCTCGAGGGCCTTGCGGGCGTTCTGCTCGACGAGCAACACGGCGGTGCCGTTGCGCCGCAGCGTGTCGATCTGCTCGAGGACGGTCGCTGCCGCCTTGGGGTCGAGTCCCATCGTCGGCTCGTCCATCAACACGATCGTCGGGGCGAGCATCAGGGCCCGACCGACCTCGACCATCTTCTGCTGGCCTCCCGACAGCCCGCCTGCAAGGTCGCCCCAGCGCTCGGCGATCAGCGGGAAGACCTGGCGGACGTTGGCGGCCCGTTCGGCGACGAGGCGCTTGTCGCGCAGCGTGAAGGCACCCATCCGGATGTTCTCGCCCACCGTCATCTCGGGGAACACGGAGTGGCCCTGCAACACGTAGGCCAAGCCACCCTCGAGGAGTGCCTCGGGACGGCGACCGGTGACGTCGACGCCCTGCAACCGCACGGTGCCGGACCGCGGTTTGAGGAGTCCACTGACGACCTTCAAGACCGTCGACTTGCCGGCGCCGTTGGGCCCGACGAGGCAGACGATCTGGCCCGCCGGCACGACGAGGCTGAGCCCGCGCAGCACGAGTGCGGCACGCCCATAGCCGGCTTTCAGTTCGACGGCCTCGAGCACCACTTCAGACCCCAAGGTAGGCCTCCAGCACTCGCTCGTCGGCTTGCACGGAGGCCGCGTCGCCCTCTGCGATGCGGCGTCCCCGGTCGAGGACGACGACGTGGTCACACAGCGACATCACGAGATCCATGTTGTGCTCGACGACGATCACGGTACGGCCCTCGGCGTTGGCGTCACGAACGAGCGTCGAGATGCGCTCGATCATCACCGGGTTGACGCCACCGGCCGGCTCGTCGAGCATCAAGACCTGCGGATCGGCCATCAGCACGGCGGCCAGCTCGAGCAGCTTCTGCTGGCCGTAGGAGATGTCGGCGGCGTCGGCGTCGGCGAGGTGATCGAGCCCGACGCGCCGGAGCCAGCCCATCGCGCGGTCGATCTCGCTGCTGCGGAACGCCGATCGAAGCAGTTCGCCGAGGCCGGCCCGCCGCTCTGCGACGAGCAGGTTCTCCAGCACGGTCATCCGATTGAACGCCCGCACCACCTGGAACGTCCGCCCGATCCCCGCCCGGCGCGATGCGATTCGGCGACCATCGGGTGATCCGCCGCCCGTCGAGGGTCACCTCGCCGGAATCTGCCGGGATCATTCCGGTGACGATGTTGAACATCGTGGTCTTGCCGGACCCGTTCGGGCCGATCAGCCCGTTGATCCGCCCCGGGACGAACTCGACGTCGAGATCGTCGACGGCGATCACGCCTCCGAATCGCTTGGACAGCCCCCGCACCCCGACACTCATGGCGTCGCTCCGTTGGCGATCAGTGCCGGTTCGCCGGCCGAGTCCGGGTCGCCGGCGGCGACCGAGCCACCGTCTTCGCGGATGCTCGCAGCCGGGGGACGACGCCTGGAGTTGGCGGCGCGGAGGCTGGGGATGATCCCATCGGGCATCAGCAGCACGACGGCACCGAGCAGCACGCCCATCGTGACGAGGTGCATGCGCGGCAGGTTGACGAGGAAGAACTCGCTGCTCGGCACGATCACGGCGGCGCCGAGGACGGGCCCCCAGAGCGAGCGCATCCCGCCGAGCAGGGTCATCAGCACGATCTGCGCGCTGATCTGCACGCTGAACACGAAGATCGGATCGATGAACCCGGTCCACGTGGCATACAAGCCGCCGGCGAGACTGACGAAGGCTGCGGAGAGGGCGAAGGCGGCCACCTTGAAGGCAGTCGTGTCGACGCCCAACGAGCGGGCCCGGTCCTCATCCTCGCGCACCGCCTTCAAACCCATCCCGAACTTCGTGCCGTCGAGGAAGTTCCAGAGCGCCATGACGATGCCGAGCAGCACGGCGAACGTGACGATGTACGCCGCATGGCGGCTCGCCCGGCCACTCACGGTGAACAACGGGGCGATGTCCAGACCGCTCGACCCGCCGGTCACCGAGCGCATGCCCTGGGCGAGCAGCGAACCCATGTAGACGAGGGCGATCGTGACGATGACGAAGCTCGCTCCGCGGACGCGGAGGGCGACGACGCCGATCAGCGCCGCCCCCACGGTGGTGATTCCGAACGTGGCGGCGAGGGCGAGGATCACCGACCCCTGGGACTCGTCGGCGAGGATTCCGGTGCAGTAGGCGCCGAACCCGAAGAAGGCGACGTGTCCGAGCGAGACGTACCCGGTGAACCCGCCGACGAGGTTCCACGAGGTCGCCAGCACCATGTACATCACGAGCAGGACGCCGGCGTAGCGGTAGTAGCTCGCAGTCACCATCACCGGCGCAGCGCACAGCACGGCGACGAGGGCGACGATGCCGGCGTAGTTCCAGCGGCGGGCCCGCGCCACCGCCTGCCAGCGAGGTCGCTCAGAAGCGCTGGGCAAGTCGCCCTCCGAAGAAGCCTTGCGGCCGGAAGATGAGCGTGAGGAACAGGAACAGGTAGAACACCATCCCCGCCCAGACCGGCGAGAGCCAGACCTGGACGACAGCCTCGGTGACGCCGAGGACGAGGGCCGCCAGCGCAGCGCCTCCGACGCTGCCGAGGCCGCCGACGACGATGATCGCCATCAGCTTGGCGATCCACTCCCAGTGACCGCTCGGGAAGAACGTCGTGATGATCGACAGCACGGCACCGCCGACGGCAGCCGTCGCCAAGCCGATCCCGAACCCCACCGCCGTCACCCGTTCGGTGTCGACGCCGACGAGACGGGCGGCATCGCGGTGCTGCATCGTGGCCCGCAGGGCGCGCCCGTGACGCGTGTACTTGAGGATGGAGAACAGGGCCAGCAACGTGAGGCCGGCGACGGCGAGGCCGATCAGCCGGTCGTACGGGACGCGAGCGCCGAACAGCTCGAACGACTTCGACGCGTAGTCGAGGTTGATCGACCGGTACGAGCCGGTGTAGATCGCCGACAACGTGCCCTCGACCACCACGGCGATCGAGAACGTGAGGAGCACCGACATCATCGCCCGGTTCTCGTCGCGGAGCCTGGCGAGCAGCAGGCGCTGGACCGCGACCCCGATCAGGAAGAACGCCGGGACGGTGATCGGCAACGTGAGCAGTGGATCCCAACCGAGGGCGTTGTGCAGCGAGTAGGTGAGGTAGGCCCCGAGGAAGAGGAACGCCGGATGGGCGATCTGCACGATGCGCATCACGCCGAAGTACAGGCTGAGGCCCGAGGCCATCAGCGCGTACACCCCACCGGTGAGTACCCCGAAGACGATCGCCTGGACGAACAGCGATCTGGTCATCGACCGTCTCCGGGGCGGCTCGTGGCGGCGATCAATCGCGTGTGATCAGCTCGGCGGTCTGCACGTCGCTGCCGGCGGGCAGGACGATCTCGACCTCACCGTCGATCCACTGCTGGATCATGTGGGCCTGCTCCGGACGGCCCGCTTCGTCGAAGCTCAGCGGTCCGACGACGGTGACGAACTCGTTGTCGCGGATGAAGTCGCGGACGCTCGTCTGGCACTCCTCTGAGCTGTCGGCGCAGCCGACTGCTTCGACCGCCTGGTTGAGCACCTGGCCGACCGTGTAGCCGTTCGCCGCATCCTCGTGTGGGTCGGTGTCGAACGTCTCCTGGAACGACGCGACGAACTCGGGGTTCGACTCGAACGTCGCCTCCTGGCTCCAGCCGACGGGCGACAGGATGCCGTTGCGGGCGTCGCCGACCGCCTCGGTGAACTCCGGGAGCGTCGGGCCGGTCGAGAACGCCATGTACGGCGGGCGGTAGCCGAGCTCCTCGAAGGCCCGCAGCAGGCCGACAGCGTCCTCGAACTGGGTACCGCCGACGAAGACGTCGGCATCGGTGTCGGCGATCTTGGCGGCGATGTTCGAGTAGTCCGTGGTTCCGGGCGGGTAGACCTCGTCGGCGACTACCTCGATCCCCGCCTCGGCGAGCTGGTCGCGAAGTCCGTACGCCGTCCCCTGGGCGAACGGGTCGTCCATGCTGGCGACGGCGACGGTTTCGGGGCGTTCGCCCTCCGGCAACGCGGTGAGGTAGTCGGCGAGGTAGTCGTAGTGCTCGTCGGCGACGGCTGGTGCCGCATAGAACAGGAACTCGAGACCCCGTTCGAAGACCTCCGGCGCCGCTCCGGCCGGCTCGAGGAAGACCATCTGCTCGTCCTCGGCGACCTCTGACGCCGGGATCACGAGACGCGAGGAGAACGGCCCGAAGACGAAGTCGACGTCCTCGACGCTGATCAACTGCTCGTAGTCGCTGACCACCTTGTTGACGTCGGACACGTCGTCGCGGTAGATCAGCTCGACGGGCCGTCCGAGGATCCCCCCGGCGGCGTTGACGTCGGCAGCCCACAGGTCGTAGCCCTGCTGGATCCCCTCGCCGGGTTCGGAGAAGTCGCCGGTCAGCGGCAGGGAGACGCCGATGCGAATCGGTTCGCCGGCGTCGTCGGGGACGGTGGTTGCGGCGGTCAGCCCGGCGACCGGCAGGGCCCCGATGAGAACACCGGTGCCGATCGCCCAGCGACGCAGGCGCCGGCGGTCGGTGGTAAGGCGTGGTGCGAACGGCATGACAAGTTCCCCCTGGAGATTGAGCGTTCCTGAAACCGGTTCCGAAATCGGTTACGAAACCGGTTCCATGGACTACGTTAGGAGATCGTCCGAGTCAGCGCAAGCCGGGAGAGGTATGGCGACCAAACGACGCAGCGGGGCCACGCCGACGACGTTGCCGACGATCGGTGACGTCGCCCGCCGCGCCGGGGTGTCCAAGGCGACCGCTTCACGGGCCCTCGGCGACAGCCGCGACCGGGTGAGCGAGGGGCTCGTCGAGCGGGTGCGGCTGGCCGCCGCCGAGCTCGACTACGTGCCCAACCGCAACGCCAGAGCGCTCGCCCGATCGGCGTCGGACACGATCGGGCTGATCGTCCACGACGTCAGCGATCCGTACTTCGGCGAGATCGCCGGCGGCGTGCTGCGCGCAGCCGGGGCGGCCGACCGGCTGGTCGTGATCTGCAACACGTTCCGCGATCCGCAAGCCGAGGCGCGATACGTGGCCGAGCTGCGGGCCCAGCGCGTCGCCGCAGTGATCCTCGCCGGTTCGGCATACGTCGATGTCGACGCGGCCACTGCGCTGCGACGCGAGCTGCAACGGACCATCGATGCAGGGGCGCGAGTCGTCGTGCTCGCTCCCCACGAGGTAGGGCGCGCCGTGCTGCCCGACAATCGCGGCGGTGGCGCCTTGGCCGCCGAGCACCTCGCCGCGCTCGGCCACCAGCACGTCGCCGTCGCCGCCGGGCCGGCGCACCTGGCCACGATCCACCACCGACGCGACGGTTTCGTCGAGGCGTGGAGCCGGGCGGGGTTGCCGCCACCCCACGTGGTCCACACCAGCTTCGACCGTGACGGTGGCCGCCACACCGTTCGTGTCGTGAGCCGGCGTCGGGACGTCACCGCCGTGTTCGCGCTCAACGACCTGATGGCGATCGGGGCGATGGGGCAGCTGTCCGACGAGGGTCGGGTTCCCGGTGTCGACCTGTCGATCGTCGGCTTCGACGACATCAGGTTCGCCAGCGACGTGACGCCCGGACTGACGACGATCCGCGTCCCGATGGAGGAGCTCGGCCGCCGGGCGGTCGAGGCATTGGTGGGAGACCCCGACGCCGAGGCGGAGGTCCTCGGCTGTGAGCTCGTCGTGCGCGGGACCACCGGCCCGCCCGCACGGTGACGACCGATGGGTGTTTAGGGGACGATTCGGTCCCCTAAACACCCATCGGTGGCGTCCGTTGCCGCCAGCCGTCGGGCGTGAGTACCCAGTCGGCGAGCGAACCATCGGGGAACGCGAACGGCGCTCGCACTCCGGTGTGGGCGAACGCGTCGGGTAGCTCGACGGGAGGCAGCGCCTCGTCCCAGCGGTGCCAACGGTGGGCTGGCGCCTCGACGAGATGGAGTGCCTCGCTGCCGCCGAGCTCGACGACGCCGTGGACGACTCCCGGCTGCTCGTAACCGTGGGGCACCGCTCGTGGTGGGCCGACGGCGTACCACTCGAGATCCCAGGACAGCGCGGTCGGCACGCCGTAGGCGCGTCCGACGGCGTCGGCGGGATCATCGAGGGCGACCGCGTACGTCTCGTTGGCGACGGTCCACTGTTCCATCGGCGCGTCGCACGTGTGCTCGGCCCACAAGCCGGCGCTCTTGACCAGCAAAGGGTCGGCACGCCGCGGCACGTGCCAGTCGGTGACGTAGAGCAACGGATGACCGGCACGCGTCAAGGCCGCCCAGTACCACGCCTCCGACTCGACGATCCGATAGCCGGAGATCAGCCCAGTGTCATTCAGACCCCGCTCATTCTGGGCACCGCCCAGACCCCAGGCCGTGAACAGCCATTCCTCACATCTCGCGTCAGCGTGACGACGCTCGTCGTGAACTCCGGGAGACTGCAGCGACGTCACGTCGGCAATTGAAGCGTAGTGACGAGACTGCGAGCGACGAGACGCCAGCCGAGGAGCGGCCAGGAGCGGCCTGCGTGGCCGGGGAACGCAATGGCGGCAAACTACGTACGTGCGCTACCTGAGCCTCGCTTGGATCGACGCCGTCGCCGCCGCGGTCGCCGACAACGAGGCGATCCAACAACTCGTCGACGCCCACGACATCGGGTTCACGCAGGTCGTCACGGACGGCCCGGAGGGCGACGTCACGTATCACCTACAGGTCGGTGACGGAGCTGTCGACTTCGCCGCCGGCCCCGCCGCCCCGGAGCACGTGCGCATGGAGCAGTCGTGGGACACCGCCGTTGCCGTGGCGACCGGCACGCTCAACGCTCAGGAGGCCTTTGTCTCCGGGCAGATCAGGCTGCGCGGCGACCAGCAGCGGCTGCTCGACTCGCAGCGCCTGTTCGGCGCCCTCGACGCGGTGTTCAGCGCGGTCCGTGAGGAGACGGAGTACCGATGATGGAGACGGTGAATCTTGCCTGAGATGCCGGAAGTGCAGGCCCATGCCGAGCGGCTCACGGAGCGCTTCGGCGGGCTGCGCCTGAAGCAGTTTCGCCCGTTCACGTTCACCGCCCTGAAGACCGCAGTCCCAGCCCCCGAGGAGGCCTACGGCCAGCCGCTCCGGCGGGTCGGCAGACGCGGCAAGTTCCTGCTCGTTGAATTCGAGCCGGTCACGTTCGCGGTGCACTTGATGCAGGGCGGTCGCCTACTCGTCGATGAGAAGAAGTCGGCCAAGCCGCGCGCCGGACAGGCTCGGTTCACGTTCGAGCGACTGCCGGGCGGAGTCGATCCACCGGCGCTGCTGCTCACCGAGCAAGGTACCGAGCGAAAAGCGGGCGTCTGGTGTGTGCCGACGGAGAAGGCGCTCGCTTCGGAGCCGCTCGACACGCTCGGCCCCGAGGCCGCGTCGATCACGGCGACCGAGCTGGCGTCTCGATTGGGCGACTTGCCGAACACCAGGTTGCACTCGTTCCTGCGCGACCAGCACGCCGTCGCCGGGCTCGGGCGGCGGCTGGCCAACGAGGTCTGTCACCGCGCCAAGTTGTCGCCGTTCGCGATGACCCACAAGCTCGACGAGTCGGCAGCTGAGACGGTGATCGCCGCCATTCGCGAGTCGATCGACGAGGGTCTCGCCGAGGAACGCCTGCGACCCGACATGTCGTCGTCGAAGGACCGCCCGTCCCGCGTCCACCAACGCACCGGGCAACCCTGCCCGGTCTGCGGCGACGCCGTGCGGGCGGTCGAGTACGCCAGCTACACCGTCAACTACTGCCCCACCTGTCAAACCGCCGGCAAGGTGCTCGCCGACAACACGAGGAGCAAGTTCTTGAAGTGAATCGCCGCAGGTTTGCGTCAGGAAGCCGACCTGCAGATGGTCGTCCGGCTGACGCAAACCGCCCTCAGCCGATCTCGTCGGTCGGCACGGCGCCCACCTGCAGCGCCCCGATCCCAAGAAGGTTGGCGAAGTTGCCTCCCAGCTGCTCGATCCACCAGGCGTCGCCGTAACGCGCCACGCTGAAGAAGGCGAGGTATCCTGCTCGCCGACCGTGAACTGGACGACTAGATCGGTGAGCTCGTCGGCGCCAAACACTGCGCGAAGTGCCTCGATGTTCGCCTGGTTCTGCTCGGACCCGTAGTCCGCGGCGGCGTCCGGGTCGACATCGGCCATCGACACGAACGTGAACGATCCGGCGTCCGCCGTATCCACCGCGGCGACCGCCGAGGCGAGTCCGCTGTAGAAGTCCTCGAGCGCTGCCTCGTCGGTGAGGTTGATCGTCTGGTTGGGGACGAGCTCCGGGTCGGCGAGGGCGACGTACTGGTAGACGATCTGGCCGATGACGGCACCACGCCGCTGCTCGACACCGAGTGCCCGACTGAACGGTGTCTCCGCTGGGACCAACAGCGGCGACGCCGCCGCCGAATAGGCGCCAATCCGCTCGAGGAAGGCGCGGAAGTCGAAGTTGTCGACGAAGGTCTCCACCGCGAAGCTGCTCACCATTGCGTCGACATCGGCGCCGGCGAGCCCGTCCATGTACATCGAGACGGCCTCCTCCGGCGACGCCGATCCCGGACCCTCGTAGGTCGCCGCTGACGCCGGGGGGACGCTGGTGGCGACGACGGCGCCAGACGTAAGCGTCGTGGCCGTCGCCGCGGCGGCTAGCACGGAAAGCAGCTTCCTCACCGCGCCGAACCTCAGCCGGCCGGGGGACCCGACGGCGGCGGCAGCGGAGAGCCGGTTGGCGGTGGGGCGATGCCGAAGGGCGCGCGGCGGTCGCCGGGGGGAAGCACGCCGGTGGGCGCCGCACCGTCGTAGACCGGGTACTCGTCGGTCATCAACAGGGCGTAGGCGGACAGGTTGAGGCTGAACCGGTTCACCCGCAGTATGAACTCCCACATCCCCCGCGGGTGCTTGCCGGTGATCACGATGACGATCCACGACGCGAACAGCACGAACATCGCGGCGATCCCGAGGAAGAGGAGGATGAACAGCGCCGGGATCATCCAGATGATGCGCAGAGCGTTGGTCAGCCGGTTCGCCTCGGGCCGGTAGTCGAGTCCGAAGGCGACCGGTTCGCCACCCCAGGTCGAGCCGAAGTTCGGATAGGACTCGTCGTACAACAGACCGACGTACCCGTTCACCCGTGAGTAGTAGGCGAGGTAGCCCCGTTGGAAGTTCCACATTCCCTCGTTGCGACGGCCGGTGAACAGGATCACGAACCACTGGAGGAGCGCCACGAACTGGGCCGCGTACTGCCACAGCCCGACGAAGATCAGGTGGGGAATCGCCAGCAGGTAGCGGAACGCCGTGGTCAGGCGGCTGCGCCGCTCGGCGTAGGTCACATCGAACGCAACGGCGGTCATGCTCGCACGGTAGCCCTGTGGATCGGGCCAACAGCGTTATTGTGCGCCGCGTGCCGATCCACCTACGTGCCGCGCGTGGCGACTATGCCACGGCGGTGCTGTGCCCTGGCGACCCACGACGGGCCACCTACATCGCCGAGAACTTCTTCGACGGCGCCACGTTGGTCAACGAAGAGCGCGGCATGCTCGGCTACACGGGGACCTTCGAGGGAGCGCCGATCAGCGTCCAGTCGAGCGGGATGGGCTGCCCGAGCGCCGGGATCGTCTACGAGGAGCTGATCCAACTCGGCGCCACCCGACTGCTGCGGGTCGGCACCTGCGGGGCGATCGGTGACGGGATGGCGATGGCCGATCTCGTCATCGGCGTCACCGCTTCGGCCGTCGACACGACCGCCCTGCAGTACGCCGGGATGGACGGTTATAGCCCCGGCGGCAACGTTCGGGCTGGCCGAAACGGCGGCCCGGTTAGCCCGCGACGGCGGGGGCCGCGTGCACACGGGCCCGATCATCACGTCCGCCTTGTTCTTCGACCCCGACCCCCAAAACATCAGCCGCTGGAAGCGCACGGGCCACCTCGCCATCGAGATGGAGGCGGCGATGCTCTACACCGTCGCGGCGGTGCACAGGGTGGAGGCGCTGGCGATGATGACGGTGAGCGACCTGGTGACCGAATCGGCGTCGACACGCATCTCCGACGACGAGCTGCAGCGCGGCGTCGACGACATGATGCGCCTCGCCTGCCGCGTCGCTGTGTCCTGACCGCCAGGCTAGATCAGGCCGAGCTCGGCGACGGCGTCGCGCTCGTCGATGAGCTCGGCGACGGTCGCGTCGATCCTGGCGCGGCTGAAGTCGTCGATCTCGAGGCCCTGGACGATCGTGTAGTCCCCGTCGGCGCAGGTCACCGGGAAGCTCGAGATGATCCCCTCGGCGACGCCGTAGCTACCGTCGGACGGGATCGCCATCGACACCCAATCGCCCTCCGGGGTGCCGAGCGTCCACGACCGGAGGTGATCGACAGCGGCGTTCGCCGCCGATGCCGCCGACGACGCCCCCCGCGCCTCGATGATCGCCGCCCCGCGCTTGGCCACGGTCGGGATGAACACACCATCGACCCATTCCTGGTCGCCCACCGCCTCGTAGGCGTTGCGCCCGGCGACCTCGCAGTGGAACAGGTCCGGGTACTGGGTCGTCGAGTGGTTGCCCCAGATCGTCATCCGCCGCACGTCGGCGACGCCGGCGTCGAGCTTGTCGGCGATCTGGCTGACCGCCCGGTTGTGGTCGAGGCGGGTCATCGCCGTGAACCGACGCGGGTCGAGGTCGGCCGCGTTGCGCTGGGCGATCAGCGCGTTGGTGTTCGCGGGGTTGCCGACGACGAGAACCTTGACGTCTCGTTTGGCGCTGCGCGACAGGGCCTCGCCTTGGGGCTTGAAGATCCCCCCGTTCGCCGACAGCAGGTCGGAGCGTTCCATGCCCTGCTTGCGCGGCATCGACCCGACGAGCACGGCGACGTCGGCGTCACCGAAGGCGGTGTCGGCATCGTCGGTGCACACGATGTCTGTGAGCAACGGGAACGCGCAGTCGTCGAGCTCCATCCGCACGCCTTCGAGGGCGCCGAGGGCCGGCGTGATCTCGAGCAGCTGCAGGGCGACGGGAACGTCGGGACCGAGCATCGAGCCCGAGGCGATGCGGAACAGCAGGCTGTAGCCGATCTGGCCGGCGGCCCCGGTGACGGCGACACGTACGGGTTCACTCATAGGCCGCCGAGGCTAGGGGGAACCGTCAGACCCCGGACCAATCGCGGATCAACGCCGTGTAGTAGTCGGCTCCGTCAGCGCTGAGGTGGAAGCCGTCGACCGCCGCGTAGCAATCGCCCTCGCAGTCCGGGGCCAAGGTGTCCCAGTAGGCAGCGGTGACATTGTCGAACTCGGCATCGATCGCGTTGATCAGCTCGTTGTTGCCAACGGCCCACGGCCGATCGACCCAGTTGCGCAGCACGATCACCTTGGGCACCTCGGCGAGCATGGTGAAGAACTCGCGGGCGTCGTCTTCGTCGATCTCGCCGTTGGTGCCGAGGTGGACGACCACGACGTCGGGCACCTGACCGCTGGCGACGATGGCCTGCAACTGCGGCAGGTAGTCGCCGAACTGGCGGCTCTCGGCAGCATCGACGGTAAACCCGGCTGCTTTCAGGGGACTCGCCGCCCCGGCCATCACCGAGTCGCCGATGGCGAGGTACCGGCCGATCGCTTGCGGAGCGGTCGTTGTCGCCGCGACCGTCGACGTCGGCGCCGTCGTCGGGTCGGCGCCCGCTGGCGCGGCGGTCGGCGACGCCGCTGCCGTCGACGTCGGCGCCGCAGCGGCGGTCGTCGTGCTCTCCAACAACACTCCGATGTCGGTGATGTCCTCTTGCGCGGCGTTGATCGTCTCCTGCACCTCGTTCTGCTTGAGCGGGGCGGTGAACATGCTGACCGCCGCGAAGCCGAACACGGCGACGCAGCCGACGGCCCCGACGGCGAGCGCCTGGCGTTGCCGTGGGTCGTCGACGTCGCGGGCTCGGTCCAACCACTTGCCGAGCTGGCGGCGGCGGATCGGCATCTCGACGTAGCGGTAGGACAGCTCGGTGATGATGCACGTGACCACCATCGCCCCGACGAACTCGGGGACGGTCAGCGTGGCGCCGGCGTTGCCACGGATGATCTGGAAGATCGGCCAGTGATAGAGGTACAGCCCGTACGACCGTGTGCCGATCCAGTTCAGCGGCTGGACACCGATGAACATCCCCATCTTGGCGCCGCGGTGGGTGACGGCGACGATGACCAACAGGGTCGCGAAGTCGGTGGCCAGGAAGCCGCCGCGGAACAGCCAGGGGTCGGCGTGGCCGTCGACCTGCACGTGGAGGAACCACGCCAGCGCGCCGAGCGCCCCGAGCCCGAGGACGGCGAGGACGTCGAGCAGCGGTCCCTTGCCGCGCATCGGGCCGCGCATCACCGCAACCGGCCGCCAGATCATCGCCAGGGCGGCACCGAGGAGCAGCCCGGTCGCCCTCGTGAACGTCGACAGGTAGAGGGCGTCCATCTTCGACACCGGGTGCCCGCCGACCGACCAGAACGCCTCGGGGGCGACCTCGGGAGTGCCGAGTTGGCCGGGGTGGTAGAGCAGCCCGGTGATGACCGCGATCAGCAATGCGGCGACCACCAGCCAGCGGCTGATCTCCGGCAACCGCCGGCGACCGAGGCGCATCAGGGCAACCATCACGAGCGGCCAGACGAGATAGAACTGCTCCTCGACGGCGAGGCTCCAGAGGTGGCGCAGCGGGGCGAAGTCGAGCAGCGCCGTGTACCCGGCGCCCGTCCAGATCTGGTACCAGTTGGTGACGTAGGCGACGCCGGCGATGACGTCGCCGCGCAGCTTGCCGAGGGTGTCGCGCTCGAAGATCGCCGTGTAGATCATCAGCAGCGACATCATCAAGAACAGCGCCGGGAGCAGGCGGCGGGCGCGCCGCATCCAGAACTCCTTGAGACGGATGCGCCCGGTCTTTTCGTGTTCGCCGATCAGCAGCAGGGTGATCAGGTAGCCGCTGATCACGAAGAACACCTCGACGCCGATGAACCCGCCCGGCAACCAACCGTTGTTCGTGTGGTAGACGATCACGGCGGCGACGGCGAGGGCGCGCATCCCGTCGAGGCCGGGGAGATAGGGCACCCGGGAGATCGCCTGGCGCGGCGGGTTCCACTCGAGCGGTCGCGCGCTCAACTCTTGTGTCGCCACCGGCATCGTTCCTGCGTTCTCATGGCCGTCGTCTCCCACCAGCGTGGCAGATCCGAGGCGACCAGTTGGAGCATCGAATTCAGATGCCGACCTGGTCGAAGATCAGCTGGGCATAGTACCGGCGGCCGTCGGGTGGCAGATGGATTCCGTCGTCGTACAGGCAGTCGCCAGGACAGGCCGCGACGGCGGCGTTCCAGTCGATCAGCGTGACGTTCGGATAGCGCTGGGGCAGCGAGAGAATCCGCTCGTTGTTGCTCGCCGTGTAGCCGCGCTCGGCGTGAACCGTGAGCACGATCACCCGCGGGACGTCGCGGAAGGCACCGAAGAAGGCGCCCATCGTCTCGTCGCTGAACGGACCGTTCGTGCCGAGATGGACAACCACCACGTCGCCGAGGCGGTCCTCGGCGGCGGCCTGCTGGACGGTCGGGAGGTAGTCGATCATCTGCCGGCTGACCGCGGCGTCGACGATGACACCTCGCGCCGCGAGGTTCTCGGCAGCTCCGAGCATCACCGAGTCGCCGATCGCGACGACGACGGGCGGTCTGGTGGTCGTCGTCGGCGCGGCTGTCGTGGTGGTCGTCGCCGGAGCGGTCGTCGGCGGTGGGGTCGCGGCGACGGTGGTCGTCGGCGCCAACGTGGTCGTCGGACGCTCCGTCGTCGTCGGACGCTCCGTCGTCGTCGGACGCTCCGTCGTCGTCCGTCGTCGTCGTCGGCGCTCCGTCGTCTCCGGTGGATCGGTGTCCGGTGGGGCGGCGTCGGCGACCTCGGTGGTTTCGACGTCCGTAGTGTCGACGGCGGCGGTCACCGCCTGGCGGCGTTCCGACAACGGCGGTGTCGGCATGCCGCGGAACACAGGTGTCGTGGTGGTCGTGGTGGTCGTGGACGTCGTCGTGGTCGTCGTGGACGTCGTGGACGTCGTGGTGGTCGTGGACGTCGTCGTGGTCGTGTCGACGACCTCGGTTGTCGCCACCGCTTCGGTCGTCGCCACCGCTTCGGTCGTCGCCACCGCTTCGGTCGTCGCCACCGCTTCGGTCGCCACCGGCTCGGGCAGCGGCAGCTGGGGCAATGGCGCCGAGGCCAGATCGACGACGTCATCCTCGCCCTGTTGGAGGGAACGCTCGATGGCATTGGGCTCGAGCTCGGCGGTCACCATGCTTGCGCTGGCGAACCCGACCAGCACGACGCTGCCGGCCATCCCGAAGCCGATCGCCCGCCGTCCGATCGGTCCGGCGCGATGCCCGAGACGGATGAGGATCGGACGGATCCGGCGGCGACGGATCGGCATCTCGAACAGCCGATAGGACAACTCCGTCACGAACGCCGTGGCCAGCATCGCCACGACGAACTGGCGGACGTCGAGCGGGTTGCCGGCGACACCGCGCATGATCTGGAAGATCGGCCAGTGGAACAGGTACATCCCGTAGGACCGGGTGCCGATCCACAACAGCACGGGGATGCCGAGGAGCCGGCCGGCGAACGACCGGCGATGCGAGACGGCGGCGATCATCAACATCGCCGCGAGGTCGACGGCGAGGAAGCCGCCGCGGAACAGCAACGGGTCGGGTCCTTGGTCGGTGACGATGTGCAACCGCCACGCCAGCACGAGCAACGAGCCGATGCCGACGAGGGCGAGGACGTCGAGCATCATGCCCTTGTTGCGCAGCGGGCCGCGCATCACGGCGACCGGGCGCCACAGCAGCGCCAGGGCGCCCCCCACGAGCAAGCCGGTCGACCGCGTGATCGTCGACAGGTAGAGCGTCTCGGTCTTGTTGACGGCGTGCCCGCCGACGGTCCAGAAGGCGTCGGGCGTCGTGACCGGATCGACCGCCCGGGTCGGATCGAACAGCAGCCCGACGGCCACGCTCACCACCACGGCGGCGAGCAGCAGCCAGCGGCTGTACGACGGCAGGCGGCCCTTGCCGACGCGGATCAGGGTGATCATCACGATCGGCCAGACGAGGTAGAACTGCTCCTCGACGGCGAGGCTCCACAGGTGGCGCAGCGGGGCGAACTGCCCCTGTGCCGTGTACCCCTCGTCGACCCAGATCTGGAACCAGTTGGACACGTAGGTGAGGGCGGCGAGGACGTCGCCGCGCAGGCGGCCGAGCTCCTCGCGCTTGAACAGCGCCGTGTACACGATGACAAGGGCGAGCATCATGAACAGCGCCGGAAGGAGTCGCCGGGCGCGGCGGAGGTAGAACTGCCCGAGGCTGATCCGACCGCTGCGCTCGTGCTCGCCGATCAGCAACAGGGTGATCAGATAGCCGCTGATGACGAAGAACACTTCGACACCGATGAACCCGCCCGGGAGCCACGCGCTGTTGGCGTGGTACACCATCACGGCGATGACGGCGAGGGCCCGCATCCCGTCGAGCCCACGCAGATAGGGCACGCTGGAGAGGGTGCGCCGTTGGCGTCGCCTGGTCGCCCAGCCGCGGCGCGCGATGCCGTCCGCCGCCTCCACTACGAGACCCCGAGGCCGAGGTTGGCGTAGATCTCACGAGTCGCCGTCGAGCGGTTCATCGTGTAGAAGTGCAACCCCGGCGCACCAGCCTCCAGAAGCTCCGCGCACAGCGCCGAGGCGATCTCCACCCCGGCCCGCCGAACGTCGGCAGGATCCTCGAACGAGCTCACCGCGTCGACCACCCACGAGGGGACCTCGGCGCCGCTGAGCTGGGCCATTCTGGAGATCTGCTTGAGGTTGGTCAGCGGCATGATGCCGGGGATCACCGGCTTGTCGACGCCGAGCTCGGCGAGTTCTGTGACGAGACGTACGTAGTGGTCCGCTTCGAAGAAGAACTGGGTGATGGCGAAGTCGGCGACCGTGAGCTTGGCGGCGAGGTACCGGCGGTCGATCTCGCGGTCCGGTGACTTGGGGTGGACCTCCGGATGGGCGGCGACACCGACCGAGAAGTCACCCGCCTCGACGACGTGGTCGAGCAAGTCGGAGGCATAGGTGTAGTCGCACGGCCGGTCCACCATTTCGGCGGGCGGATCCCCACCGAGGGCGAGGATGTTCTCGATGCCGGCGGCGGAGTAGTCGGCGAGGATCTCGTCGATCTCGCTGCGCAGGTGACCCTGGCAGGTGAGATGGGCCATCGGCGTGATCGCCGTCTCCCTGGCCACCCAGGTGACGACGTTGCGGGTGCGCTCGCGGGTCGAACCCCCGGCCCCGTAGGTGACGGACACGAAGCTTGGGCGCAGCGGCTCGAGCTCGGCGATCGTGCGTCCGAGGGTGAGCTGGGTGGCGTCGTCCCGCGGCGGGAAGAACTCGAACGAGTACGTCCGCCCCGCGGCAAGCAGATCCGCGATGCGCGCCATTCGGCAATGTTACCGATCGATGACGACGTCGTTTCGCTGCCGGGCCTCAGTGCCGGAAGTGGCGCTCGCCCGTGAAGACCATGGCGATGCCGTGCTCGTCGGCAGCGGCGATCACCTCGTCGTCGCGAACGCTGCCTCCCGGCTGGATCACGGCGCTGACCCCGGCGGCCACGACGGCGTCGAGGCCGTCGCGAAACGGGAAGAAGGCGTCGCTCGCACAGACGCCACCGGCGACCCGATCGCCGGCCCGAGCAGCGGCGATGCACGCCGAGTCGAGGCGGTTCTGCTGCCCGGCGCCGACGCCGAAGGCCTGGCGATCGTTGGCCAGGACGATGGCGTTCGACGAGACCGCGGCGCACACGATCCAAGCGAATTCGAGGTCGTCCCACTGGGCGGACGTGGGACCCGCCGCGGTGACGACCCGCCACGAGCTCCGGTCGGTGCTCACCGGGTCGGGTTGCTGGACGAGCAAGCCGCCGTCGATCGGGCGGACGTCGAACGCCAGTGCGCTGGGAGCCGGTGCCGACATCACGCGCAGGTTCTTCTTCGCCGTGAGCGTCGTGAGCGCCCCCGGGTCGTAGTCGGGGGCCACGACGACCTCGGTGAACACGGGGGCGAGGGCCTCGGCCATCTCCGCGGTCACCGGCCGATTGACCGCAACGATGCCGCCGAAGGCGCTCACCGGGTCACAGGCGTTGGCCCTGGTGTAGGCGTCGGCGACGTCCCCCGCCACGGCGACACCACACGGATTGGCGTGCTTGACGATCACACAGGCCGGCTCGCTGAAGCGGTGGACGAGACGCCATGCCGCCTCGGTGTCGTAGAGGTTCAGGTAGCTGAGCTCCTTGCCGCCGTGCTGCACCGCGTCGTCCCACCAGCCGCGCGCGCCGTCGAAGCGGTAGCGGGCCCCCAGCTGGTGGGGGTTCTCCCCGTACCGCAGTTCCTGCACCCGACGAAGTGCGAGATTCATCGTCTCCGGGAGCTCACCAATGTCGTCATCGAGCCAGGTGGCGATCGCCCCGTCGTAGGCGGCGGTGGTGGCGAAGGCCTTGCGGGCGAGCGCCCGGCGGGACGCGCCGCCGACCTGCCCCTCGGCACGGATCTCGGCGAGCACGGTGTCGTAGTCCTCCGGGTCGACGACGACGGCGACGCGGTCGTGGTTCTTGGCCGCCGCCCTGACCATCGCCGGACCGCCGATGTCGATCAACTCGACGCCGGGAGAGGTGGCGAACGGGTAGAGGTTGACGACGACGAGGTCGATCGGCTCGATGCCGTGCTCGGCGAGGTCCGCCAGGTGCGACGGATCCCCGAGGTCGGCGAGAATCCCGCCGTGGACCTTGGGGTGCAGCGTCACGACGCGATGGCCGAGGATCGCCCCTGAACCCCGTGAGCTCGGCGACGTCGGTGACGGGCACGCCACGGGCGGCAATCTCCTTGGCGGTGCCGCCGCTCGACAGCACCTTCCACCCCGCAGCGTCGAGACCCTCGGCGAGGTCGGCGACGCCGGCCTTGTCGTACACGGACAACAACGCGGTGGGCACGGCGGCGAGAGTACCGTTCGCCTCGTGAACAAGCTCAAGGCACTCAAGGTCAACGACTGGTTGGTGGTCGCCGGCGGTGTGCTCGTGCTCGTCTTCGGGCTGTTTCGGTGGTTCTCGTGGAGCATCGACAACGCTGGCCTCGTCGAAGGCAGCGGCAAGTCCAATGCCTTCGACTACTTCGTCACTGGCTTCGTGCCATGGCTGCTCGTGGTCGCCGCGGCGGTGGTCTCAGTCCTCCTGGCGACCGAAGCGCTGAATCGCGGCAAGCTGCCGTGGGAGCTGATCCTGCTCGGCGCGACCGCGCTGGCCCTGCTGCTCATCCTCATCCGACTCATCATCAGCGACGACCCGAACATCTCGGGGACCGACGTGGACGTCGACGTCTCTCGCGGCATCGGCATCTGGATGAGCGCGCTCGGCGCCCTCATCGCTTTCGTCGGGGCGTTCATCGGGTTCCGCAACACCGGGCTGGACACCGAGTACAAGCCCGTTGCGGGAGGTCCACGTCCCGAACGTGAGATCCAACCGCCTGGCGACGTGAGCACACCCTGACGGCGATGGATTTCGGCAGGTTCAAGACCGGCGACTGGCTGGTGATCGTCGGTGGGGCGATGATGTTCGTCGCCGCCTTCCTCGACTGGTTCGACGCCGGACCGGTGAGTCCCAACGCCTTCGACTTCGCGGTGACCGGGCTGATCCCGTGGTTGCTGCTCACCGCCGCGGCGATGATCGCCTTCCTCCTCGCCGGAGACGTCGTCAAGGCGGGGCTCGCGCCGTGGCCCGTGATTGCGCTGGCCCTCACCGGTCTCGGCGCCGTTCTGGTCCTCGTTCGCCTCGTCGTCGGTGCCGACCTCAGCGATGTCGTCAGCCTCGACGGTCAACCCGACCGCAGCCTCGACCGCGCCGGCGGCCTGTGGGTGTCGGCGATCGGGGCATGCGTGGCCACCGCCGGCGGGGTGATGACGTTCCGGTCGGCGGACCGCCGGATGAGCGAGCTTCCCGACCTGCAGAAGATCCGCGACGCCTTCAAGACCTGAGGTCTAGGCGAGGTCTCTGACGATCTCGGCCATCAGCTCGCCGGCCTCGGTCGGGTTGAGACCGATCTGCACGCCGGCGGACTCCAGGGCTTCCATCTTGCCCTTTGCCGTCCCCTTGCCGCCCGAGACGATGGCCCCGGCGTGGCCCATCTTGCGCCCCGGCGGCGCCGTGACGCCGGCGATGTAGGCGCTGATCGGCTTGGACACGCTGGCCCGGATGAAGTCGGCGGCCTCCTCCTCGGCCGACCCGCCGATCTCGCCGAACAGGATCATCGCCCGCGTCTCCGGGTCGTTCTCGAACTCGGCGAGGCAGTCGACGAAGCTCGTGCCGGGCACCGGATCGCCACCGATGCCGACACACGACGACACCCCGATGCCGTTGAGCTTGAGCTCGTAGAGCGCTTGGTAGGTGAGCGTGCCTGATCGGCTGACGATCCCGACGTTGGGGCCATCCGCACTCGGGGCCTGAGCGATGTCGGTCGGCGTGATCCCGATGTTGCACTTGCCTGGGCTGATCACGCCGGGGCAGTTCGGACCGAGCAGCCGCGTGCCCGGGTAGTCGCGAACGAGCTGGTTGTAGGTGCGCGCCTCGTCCTGGGCCGGGATGCCCTCGGTGATACACACGACGAAGGAGATCCCGGCGGCGGCGGCTTCGAGGATCGCCGCCGGGGCGGCCTTCGGCGGCACGGCGACGAACGATGCCGTCGCGCCGGTTGCGGCGACGGCCTCGGCGACGGAGTCGAACACGGGAACGCCGTCGACGTCCTGGCCGCCCTTGCCCGGTGTCACACCGGCGACGACCTGCGTGCCGTAGTCGCGGTTGCGCAGCCCGTGGAAGCGTCCCTGCCCGCCCGTGAGACCCTGGACGAGAACTTTGGTGTCAGCGTCAACAAAGATGGCCATTATCTGCGTTCCCCGGCCACGCAGGCCGATGCTGGCCGCTCACTCGCTGGCGCTCGCTCGCTCGCACCTGTGCCGGGTACGTCCAGTCGCCTTTCGTCCATCACCCTCCTCCTTCTGAGCCGTTGGCGATTCGTACCGCTTCGCGAGCGGCTTCGAGCATCGTCGGTTTGCTGATCAGCTTGGACGGTGGGATCCCCGCATCGAGGATGATCTGGCGGCCCTCCTCGGCGTTCGTGCCGTCGAGGCGGATGACGATCGGGGCGCGCAGCTCGACGCGGCCGAGGCCCTCGACGATGCCCTTGGCCACCTCCTCGCCGCGGGTGATCCCGCCGAAGATGTTGACGAAGATCGAGCGCACGTTCTCGTCGTGGTTGATCACGTCGAGGGCGGCGGCCATCACGTCGGCATTCGCCCCCCCGCCGATGTCGAGGAAGTTGGCCGCCGCTCCACCCACCTGGTTGACCACGTCGAGCGTGCTCATCGCCAGGCCGGCACCGTTGGCGATGATCCCGACCGTTCCATCGAGGCCGATGTACTGCAGTCCCTTCTCCTTGGCCAACTGCTCCCGGTCGTCGAGCACCTCGGTCGCGTCCCATTCGGCCCACTCCGGGTGGCGAAAGGCGGCATTGCCGTCGAGGCTCACCTTGGCGTCGAGGGCATGGACCTCACCATCGGGGCGCAGGATCAACGGGTTGATCTCGGCGAGGTCGCAGTCGCCCTCGGTGAAGCATCGGTAGAGCTTCACGAGCATCGAGGCCACGCCGTCGACGGCACGGTCGGGGATGCGGGCGTCGACCGCCGCCTGCCTCGCCGTCGCCTCGTCGATTCCGCTGACCGGGTTGACGTGCAGCTTGACGATGGCGTCCGGGTCGGTGCTGGCGACCTCTTCGATGTCGACGCCGCCACGGGCGGAGAGCATCAGCAGGTGCTGCTTGGCCGCCCGGTCGAGCGTGAAGCTGGCGTAGTACTCCTCGTCGATGTCGGAGGCGTGCTCGATCCACAGACGCTCGACGACGTGACCCTTGATGTCCATCCCGAGGATGTTCCCGGCGTGGGTGCGCACCTCGTTGGCATCGTCGGCCAACTTGATGCCGCCTGCCTTGCCCCGCCCACCGACTTGGACCTGGGCCTTGACGACGACCGGGTAGCCGGCGGCGTCGGCCCGCGTGACGGCTTCGTCGACGGTGAGGGCCACGCCGCCCGGGCTGACAGGGATGCCGTAGCGGGCGAAGTACTGCTTGCCCTGGTACTCGAAGAGATCCACGCGGCGGCACACTAGCCAAGTGCCTCTCCCCCAGCCCCGGTCCGCGTTCGGGCGGGCCGTGATCCCGGTGCTCGGTGGGATCGTCGTGCTGGCGGCGATCTTCGCCGCCACGTTCGGACTCGCCGCCTGGTTCTCGCGCGGCGGTGCCGAGTCGACGCCCCGGCTGGCGCCGAGGACGCTGCCGGTCGGCCGAGCCGAGGCAGTGGCCGAGTCGATCGCCGACGAGGGCCCGATCCTGTTTCCCGGACTGAACACGACCACGGGCGAGCGGACCCTGATCCTCCATCACGACGGCGACGACCCGACACGGGGCTGGCGCCTGTACCTGGCCCATCCGGCCGACGACGAGTCGTGTGTGGTCACCCAGGTCCGCGGCACCGATCGCTTCACCGATTGCCACGGCGACGAGCTGGAGATCACCGCCCTCGCTCGACCCACCGACGCATGCCCGATCGTCGAGGAACGCGAACGAATCTCGATCGGCCTCGTCGCCGACATCTGCCGCGCCGACTAGCGCGGACTCGCGCCGATTGTGAGCAACATCCTGCTCACATTCGGCCCTGGACTGCGCCGACGAGGCGCGAGCAGAACTCCTCGCTGTGCGCCTCGAGCTTGCTGCGGTGCAGGGCGAGGCCCCCGACGACGTCGGCGCCGGTCGCTTGAACGGCGCCGGTGAGGCGGTCGAGGCTCTTGCCCGGGTTGAGGGCGAAGGTGCAGAACACGGCGGACCGCTTGCCGCGCATCGCCGGGAGGTTGGAGATCTTCGCTGCACCCCACGGGGTCTGGCCGACGACGAACAGGCCGTGCACCCAGGTCCCGACGAGGACGATGTCGGCGTCCTGGATCGCCGCGTGGTCCGGCTGCCCGACGGACGCCAGCGAGGTCACTGACCAACCCTCCTGACCGAGGCCGCCGGCGATCAGCTCGGCAGCCTTCCACGTGTTGCCGGTGAGACTCTCGACGAGGAGGGCGGCCCGCATCGCCGCCAACAGTAGGGGACGCGCTCGTCAGCCCTTGCGCCGCAGCGGCGCCCACGCCAGATCGAGGTGCTTGACCCCGACGCTGGGGAAGTTGATCGTCGCCTCGGCGTTGTTGCCCCGTTGAGTGAGGTCGATGACGACACCGTCACCCCACGCCGGATGCTCGACGTCGTCGCCGATGCGCAACCCGAGCGACGCCGCGTCGCTCGGTTCGGCGGGGGTCCGCTGACCGGCGGCGATCGCCGCCTCGACGACCCGGTCGCGGTGCTCGTCGCTGCGATCCCCGTTGGCCAAGTCGTCGTGCCGGCGCGTCCGCCCGTAGGGCGGCGGAGCGCCGAGATCCCGGGCGAGGTGCCGTCCACGCAGGCTCTGGCGGCCGTAGGACGAGCGGCCGGACACGTTGCCCTGGACATCGACGAGCTCGTCGGGGATCTCCTCGAGGAACCGCGACGGCGGGTTGTAGGCGGTGTTGCCGTAGAGGCTGCGGCTCCACGCGTGGGAGATGAACAGCCGGTTCCGCGCCCGCGTGATTCCCACGTAGGCGAGGCGGCGCTCCTCCTCCATGTCGTCAGGCTCGGTGAGCGCCCTGCTGCTCGGGAACACGCCTTCCTCGGCGCCGACGAGGAACACGACGGGGAACTCCAGGCCCTTCGCCGAATGCAGGGTGAGCAAGACGACCTGGTCCTCGACCTGCCCGTCGGGGAGCTCGTCGGTGTCGGCGACGAGAGCCACCTGCTCGAGGAACTCGTCGACTCGCGTGAACTCGTGCGCCGAGCCGATCAACTCGTCGAGATTCTCCAGCCGGCCGTGGGCCTCGACGGTGTCTTCCGCCTCGAGCTCGGCGCGATACCCGGATCCCTCGAGGGCGGCCTGGAGCAGGTCGGCCGGCCCCACCGTCTCGTCGGCGAGGCGCTCGGCGAGCGAGTCGAGGAGGACGACGAACGAGGCGATCCCTCGTTGCGCCGGACCGGTGACGCCGGCTTCGTCGGCATGGCGCAAGGCGTCGACGAACCCGCGGCCCGTTTCCGCCGCATAGCGGTCGAGCTTGTCGACGCTCGTGTCGCCGATCCCCCGCTTAGGAACGTTGAGGACACGCTTGACGCTCACCTCGTCGGTGGGGTTGACGACGGCGCGCAGGTAGGCCATCGCATCGCGAATCTCCCGCCGGTCGTAGTAGCGCGTGCCGCCGACGACCTTGTACGGCACGCCGCTGCGCATCAACGACTCCTCGATGATCCTGCTCTGGGCGTTGGTGCGATAGAGCACGGCGATCTCCCGCCAGTTCATCGCGTCGGAGTCGCGCAGCTGATGGGCGGTCGACGCGACGAAGCGCGCTTCGTCGACCTCGTCCTCCGCCCAGTAGCGCACGATCCGATCGCCCCGACCGACGTCCGTCCACAGGTGCTTGGGCTTGCGGTCGAGGTTGTTGGCGATCACGGCGTTGGCGGCGTCGAGGATCGTCTGCGTGCTGCGATAGTTCTGGTCGAGGACGATCGTCGTCACGCCCTCCGGGAACGCATCTTCGAACTGCACGATGTTGCGCAGGTCGGCGCCGCGGAAGCGATAGATCGACTGGTCGCCGTCTCCCACCACGGTGACGTTGCCGTGGCCGCCGGCGAGCAGCAGGACGAGCTCGTTCTGGGCAACGTTGGTGTCCTGGTACTCGTCGACGAGGACCTGTTGGAAGCGCTCTCGGTAGGCCTCCAGGACGTCGGGATGCTGGCGCAGCAGCGTCACCGTGTTGACGAGGAGGTCGTCGAAGTCCATCGCCCCGGCGGTGTGCAGCCGACGCTGGTACTCGGCGAACACCTCGGCGTGCTTGCGGTCGAAGATGTGCTGCGCCCGGTCGGCGGCGAGCGGGGGGTCGACGAGTTCGTTCTTCCAGAGGCTGATCGTGCTCTGCACGCCGCGCGGCGTGAAGCGCTTGCTGTCGAGGCCGAGGTCACGGATCACGTAGCCGGTGAGGCGCGTGGCGTCCGCTTGGTCGTAGATCGAGAACTGTCGCGGGTAGCCGAGCAGGTCGGCGTGGGCCCGCAGGATCCGCACGCACGCCGAGTGGAACGTCGACACCCACATCGCCTTGGTGACCGGGCCGACGAGCGCGGCGACGCGGCGACGCATCTCGTCGGCCGCCTTGTTGGTGAACGTGATCGCCAGGATCGCCGTCGGCGGGACTCCCTCGTCGATGAGGTGGGCGATGCGATGGGTGAGCACGCTCGTCTTGCCGGACCCCGCCCCGGCGACGACCAGCAACGGCCCGCCTCGGTGAACGACGGCGTCGAGCTGGTCGGGATTCAGCCCGGCGAACGCGTTATATGCAGGTCCGGGCGTCGGTTCAGCACTGGACTCGGAGTTTTCGGTCACGGGGAACCCATCCTACGAATGCCCCGTCACACCCGTCGTTGAGGTGCCACGGCGAACGACCCGTGCCACGAGATTCGTGCGAAGAGTTGAGGAGACGGGCCGAGCAATGACGAGCCACCTGGCCCAGCGCTGCCCCCGCTGCGCCAACGGGCGACCGACGTCGGCGCGCTTCTGTCACCGGTGTGGTTGGGACTATCTCGCGCTCAGGCCGACGACCGGCGACCGCATGGCGAGCTACGTGGTCTGTCCGGCCGAGCGTGTTCGGTCGGTCAACGTCGTGACGGCGCTGCTGCCCTTGTCGACCGGCAGGGGCGTGCACGCGTACCAGTGTGCCCTGGCACTTACGGTCGCGATTGCGGTTGCCGCGGCCGTCGCCGGCCTCGTGCCGTTTGCCGTCGTCACCGCCGCCGCGGCCGTGCCGGTGGTCGTCACGATCTATCTCTACGACGTCAACGAGTGGGACGACGAACCGCTGCCGGTGGTGCTCGCCTGCCTCGTCTCGTCGGGGCTGCTCGGTGCGGCCACCAGCTGGGTGCTGGGAGCCGAACCGATCGGCTCCGGCGAGGTGGTCCGCCTCGGCGTCGTCGCTCCGCTGCTCGCCCTCGCCCTCAGCCTCATCGGACCGCTGTGGCTGGCCAGCCGGCCGCGCTTTGACGACATGATCGACGCCCTCACGTTCGGCACGGGCGCCGGGGCGGCCTACGCCGCCGGCGAGACGGTGATGACCCACCGCCACGTGTTCGACGGACCTGCGGGCCGGCGCGCCAACGCAGAGCTCTGGGTGTCGATCGTCGCCAACGCGGCGATCGTCAAGCCGATCGTGTATGCCGCGGCCGTGGCCATCGCCGCCGCCGGGTTCTCCGGAATCGGCATCGGCTATGAGGGCTTCCGCCGACGCTTCGCAGCGGCGGCGGCCATGGCGATCGCCGGGATGGTCGCCTACACCCTCGGTGTCGCCGTGCTCGGCGACCTCGATGTCGACCGTGCCGCAAGCTCCGCCCTGGCACTCGCCTGGGGACTCGTCGTCGCCGCCGTGCTGATCGTCGTGCTGCGCACGCAACTCCATCTCGGAATCCTCGAAGCAGGACTGCTCGCGGCGCAGGGCCGCCCCAGCCGGCACGAGGCCGTCGCTGGGGCGAGCTGCGGTGAATGCGAGATGCCTCTCGCACCACTCGCCTTGTTCTGCAGCGCCTGCGGCACCTCGGCACGGGCAATGGCCAAGTCGCGCCAGCGCCACAACACCGGTCGGTCCACATTCGCCCGCGGTGTCCGATGACGCCGCCCGGCCCACGAATCCGCCCCGGCCTCGTCATCCTCATTGCCGTCGTCGTCGTCGTCGCCCTCGGCGCCGTCGGGCATCTCGCCGGGGCGGTTCTCGACGAGGAACCGGAGCTCATCCTCGCGATCCTCGCCCACCTATAGCGTCGCGGCGTGCTGCGCGACACGGCAGAGCAGATCCGGCTCGCGGATCCCTGTCTCGTCGTGCTCATCGGCCCGGCGGGATGCGGGAAGTCGACCTGGGCGGCCGACTCGTTCCGACCGGATCAGGTGGTCTCGTCCGACCGTTTGCGGGCGATGGTCGGTACCGGGGAGCGCGACCAGCGCGCCGGCACGGCGGCGTTCGAGGTCCTCGACCTCGTCGTCGACCATCGCCTGCGGCGACGACTCACGACGGTGATCGACTCGACGGCCTTGGAGCCCGCTCGGCGGCGCGCCTATCTCGACGCCGCACGACGGCGGGGCATGCCGATCGCGGCGGTCCTCTTCGACGTGCCAGAGCGAGAGGTCAGGCGACGCAACAAGGGACGTCCCGATGCCGTCCCGTCGGCGGTGCTGACTTCCCAGTTCCGAAGCCTCGCAGCCGTGCGCGCCGAGATCGGGGACGAAGGATTCGATGTCGTCATCACGGCGGACGACGGCGTCGTCCTCGTCCCATCGCAATTCGTCGATGCGCCATCCGCGGCGCGCCGTCAACAGGAGGATCCGATGACGCTCGAATTCGGCCTACAGGTGCCCCGCTTCACGTGGCCCGGAGGGGAGCGCCGAGATCGCCACCACGCTGACGGCGATCGCCGGCGAGGCGGAAGCGGCCGGGTTCACCTCGATCTGGCTGATGGATCACTACCTGCAGATCCCCCAGGTCGGGCGCGAGTGGGACGAGATGCTCGAGGCGTACACCACGCTGGGCTTCCTGGCTGGACAGACGACCACGGCGCGACTCGGCACGCTGTGCACGGGCATCACGTACCGCAACGTCGCCGCGCTCGGCAAGATCGTCGCCACCCTCGACGTGCTGTCGGGCGGACGGGCGATGGCCGGTCTCGGCATCGGCTGGTTCCAACGCGAGCACGACGTGTACGGCTGGGAGTTCCCGTCGCGCTCACGACGCTACGAACTGCTCGAAGACGCGGTCCGGTTGCTGCCGCTGCTGTGGGGCAAGGGGTCGCCGCGGTTCGAGGGCCGCACGGTCACCGTGCCCGAGGCGATCTGTTACCCACGACCGCTGCAGGATCACGTTCCGATCCTCGTCGGCGGATCCGGCGAACGACGGACGCTACGCCTCGTGGCGCACTACGCCGACGCCTGCAACCTGTTCGGCGACGTTGCGACCGTGCGCCACAAGATCGACGTGCTTCATCGACATTGTGCCGACGTCGGCCGAGACCCCTCCGACGTGACGGTGACCAATCTGACGACGGCGCAGGTCATCGCCCCCGGCGGAGAGCGCCCCGCAGACCACGCCGGCACGCTCGAGGAGCAGATCGGCCGCTACCGCGCCTACGCCGAGGTCGGCGTGCAGACGGCGATCGTGTCGCTGCCGGACGTCGCCGACGGCGGTATCGAGCGCTTCGCGCCGGTGGTCGCCGCCTTCCGGGCCTGACCCGACGACCGATGGGTGTTTAGGGGACCGTTCCGTCCCCTACACACCCAGCGGTGGCTAGAGGGCGGGGAAGTCGGGGGCCGTCTTGGGTGGCGTGGCGGCGAGTTGGTCGAGGGCGATGTCGATCGCTCGCTCGAGTTGGGGGTCACGGCCGGCGGCGATGTCGGCCGGCGCCCGCTCGACCTCCACGTCGGGGTCGACGCCATGGTTCTCGACGCCCCACTCGTAGCCATCGAGCCAGAACGCGTAGCGCGGCTGGGTCACCGAGGTGCCGTCGACCAACGTGTACCTGCCGTCGATACCGACCACGCCGCCCCAGGTCCGAGTGCCCACGACCTGACCGACTCCGAGAGCTTGGATCGCCGCCGTGGCGATGTCGCCGTCGGACCCGGCGAACTCGTCGGAAATCGTGACGACCGGGCCGCGCGGGGCGTCCGTCGGGTAGGACTCCGGCTCGTAGCCGCGGCCGCGTCCCCACCCGACGATGCGCCTGGCGACCTTCTCGACGACGAGCTGCGACGTGTGTCCCCCGGAGTTGTCGCGCAGGTCGAGGATCAGCCCGTCGAAAGCCATCTCGACACGCAGGTCGCGGTGCAGTTGGGCCCAGCCGGGGCTCATCATGTCGGGGATGTGCAGGTACCCGAGGCGGCCCGCGGAGCGTTCACGAGTAAACGCCCTCCTCCCGCCGACCCACGCCTGGTAGCGCAACGGTGTCTCGTCGGCGAGCGGCGTGACTGCGACGGTGCGCGGTCCGCCTTCGTCGCTCTGCACCGTCAGGGCGACGGGCCGGCCGGCCGTGTCGGCGAGGTGCTCGGCAGGACCCCAGCGGGGATCCACCGGGTACCCGTTGACGGCCACGATGGCGTCACCGGCCTTGACGCCGACACCGGGCGCCATCAGTGGCGAGCGGGCCCGCGGGTCGGACGGCTCGCCCGGCAGGACGCGCTCGATCCTCCACGTGTTGGCGCTGTCAGGGACGATGTCGGCGCCGAGCATCCCTTGGGTGCGGACCTTGTCGGGCGGTCGGGCGGTGACGTACGCGTGCGACGTCCCGAGCTCGCCATGGAGCTCCCAGAGCAGGTCGATGAGATCGTCGGTGGAGCCGAGTCGCTCGACCAGCGGTCGGTAGCGCTCGACGGCTGCCGCCCAATCGAAGCCGTTCATGTCGGCACGGAAGTAGTGGTCGCGCATCAACCGGCTGGTCTCGTCGAACATCTGCAGCCATTCGTCGCCCGGCGTGACGGAGACCTTCAGCCGGCCGAGATCGACCTTGACGACGTCGTCGGACTTCTCCGCCTCTTCTGGCGACACCTTGCGATCGGCCGGCACGACCCGCACCTCGTCGTTGTCGACGACGACCAGCCGCGTCCCGTCGCCCGTCGGCACGAATCGGTCGACGGCGTCGGCAAGCACCTCGGTTCGTCGCGACACCAGGTTGAAGTGCTCCAACGTGGGGCGCTGTGGTTCGTCGTCGAGACGTGCCCGGTCATCGCCGAGCGTCCCGGTGAGCGGGGCGCGCAGCCAGGCGAAGCCGCCGCTCACGGCGCGCAGCGACGTGTAGCGGGCGGCTGGGACCGGGAAGGGGACGACCCGTTGATCGATTCCCGGGGCGTCGACGGTCACGGCGGCAGCGCCGAACTCGGCAGGTGGGGCGTTCTTCGCCGCGGCTGGTGCTCGTCCGGCGACGTCGGGGTCGAACGGCGATGGGGCCGTGGCGGTGAGCGTGACGAGTTGCGGCCGTGAGCCATTGGGGAACGACAGGTCGAACACGTAGGCGTCGTAGATCGGGTCGAAGCTGCGCGTCGACAGAAAGGCGAGGTACGTGCCATCGGTGCTGAAGACGGGCTCGGTGTCGGTGAAGCGCAACGGCGTGATGTCGATGGGCGCGGCGACAGGATCGGCAACCTCGACAAGGCGGATCTGAGCCAGCGGCTCACGTCCAGGGTGCGACCAGGCGAGCCACCGGGAGTCGGGCGAGAACGCCACTCCCGTGATGTCGCCGTTGTCGGTGCGGTCGATCTCGCGCCGTTCGCCGGATTTTACGTCGATCACCCAGAGGCGCCCGTCGTGACTGGCGCCGGCGAGCAGCGAGCCGTCCGCTGCGGCGACCAGGTCGAGCACCCGCCCGATCTCCCCGCTGACAACCGTCCGTGTCGTCTCCAGTTCGGCGCTCCACAGCTCGATGGCGTCGTCGCCTGCGGCGTCGGTGACCCAGGCGACGTCTCCGCCCGAGTTGACGACGACGGGAAGCCGGCGGCGAACCGTCGAGCCCCTTGCCAGGGCGCGCACCGGGCCGTCGCGATGCGTCACCCACGACACCGTGCCGCGCACCTCGACTGCGCTGGCCCGACCGTCCACGGCGGGCGCGACGACGCCGAGTTGCTTGCCGGCGTCGATCGGCTTGGGCATCGTGGCTCGCCGCTCGCCGCCGAGATCGACTTCGATCCGGGTAGCGGCGTCGCCGTCCCACCGCCAAAGGTCGCCGCCGCTCTGGAACACCACCCGCTCGCCGTCCGACGTCGCGTGGCGCACGTAGAACGATGCGTCGGTGAGCTTGCGTGCGTCGCCGAGGTCCGGCAGCCCTTCGGGCGGCAGGGCGACCGACCACAGCTGGCCCGAGCCGTCACGGTCGGAGACGAAGCCGAGGGCGGCGCCGCGGTCGAGCCACAGCGGCGACTCCATCGGCGCCGTTTCGTCGGCGAAGAGTCGCTGGAAGTCGCCATCGCCGCGTCGATCGAGCCACAGCTTCGTCGCCCGGCCGCCCCGATAGCGCTTCCACCAGGCGAGCTCGGCCCCGCTCGAGGTGGCACCGAGCACTGCTCCGTGAGGGGCGACGGCGACGTTGCTGACGTGGCCGTACGGGAGCGCTTCCGGTGCCCCACCGTCGACCGCGATGGCGTACGCGCACGCGCCGCTTCTGTGACTCGACCCCAGCGTGGGACGCGGCCAGCACACGCCCGTCGTGGGTCCAGCCGAGGGCGATCGTCGTCGCCACGCCGAAGTAGGTCAGGCGCCGCCGGGTGCCGCCTTCGAGGTCGACGACGTGGACCTCCGGGGCCCCGTCGACCGTGCTCGTCCAGGCCACGCGCTGCCCGTCGGGAGAGAGTCGCGGCCGGCTCACGGGGACGTGATCGGTGGTGACCCGCCACGCCCTGCCACCGCTCAACGGGGCCAGCCAGACGTCGTCTTCAGCCACAAAGGTGAGCAGGTCACCGGCGAGATGAGGGAAGCGGAAGTAGCCCCGTGTCATGCGCCGCAACCTACCCGTGCGGTGTCATGCTGGCTCCGTGAGTACTCACGAGGTCCTCAACCAGGCAACGCCGTTGGTCGGCCACAACGCGGCCGCGGCCGATGTCGCCCTGATGGACGGGGTGCGCTCGTTCGGCGGTGAGTGGGGTCTCGCCGATCTGGACACGTTGGGTCGGCGGGCAGGGGACCCCGAGGTGATCCACTGGGGCGAGCTGGCGAACACCAACGAGCCCGAGCTGCAGCGCTACGACCGCTTCGGACGGCGCACCGACACGGTCGAGTATCACCCGGCCTACCACGCCCTGATGACCGAGGCGGTGGCCGGCGGCATGCATGCCGCTCCGTGGGCCGACAGCCGCCCTGGTGCTCACGTGGTGCGTGCTGCCCGCTTCGCCGTGTGGACGCAGGTCGAGGCAGGGCACGGCTGCCCGATCTCGATGACCTACTCGATCGTGCCTGCGCTGCGTGCCGACAGCGCGCTGTGCGCCGAGTGGGAACCGCGGCTGACGTCTCCGGTGTACGACCCGGCTGATGAGCCGGCTGCGGGCAAGCGGGGCGCGCTCGCCGGGATGGCGATGACGGAGAAGCAGGGTGGCAGCGACGTGCGCGCCACTACCACCCGTGCCGACCCGGCAGACGGAGGTTTCGTGCTGACGGGCCACAAGTGGTTCTGCTCGGCACCGATGAGCGACCTGTTCTTGATGCTCGCCCAGACTCCCGCCGGGCTGTCGTGCTTCGCCGTGCCGCGTTGGCGCCCCGATGGGACGCGAAACGCGATCCGCGTCGAACGGCTCAAGGACAAGCTGGGCAACCGATCCAACGCGTCAAGCGAGATCGAGCTGGATGGCGCCTGGGGCACGCTGCTCGGCACCGAGGGGGCCGGCGTGGCGACGATCATCCGGATGGTCAATCACACCCGCCTCGATTGCGTGATCGGGGTGACCGGCCAGCTGCGCGCCGGGCTGACCCAGGCGATCCACCACACCCGCCACCGTGCCGCCTTCGGCAGGCTGCTCGCCGACCAGCCGCTGATGCGCCAGGTGCTGGCCGATCTCGCGCTCGAGAGCGAAGCGGCGACCTTGACGATGCTGCGCTTGGCGGCGGCCTACGACGCCGGTGACGAGGTGTTCAGCCGCCTGGCCACCGCCGTCGGCAAGTATTGGTGCTGCAAACGGGCGCCGATGTTCGCCGCCGAGGCGCTGGAGTGCTTCGGCGGCAACGGCTACGTCGAGACCGGGCCGATGGCCCGGCTGTTCCGGGAGAGCCCGCTCAATGGGATCTGGGAGGGAAGCGGCAACGTGATCGCCCTCGACGTCCTGCGAGCGATCAACCGCGAGCCCGATTCGCTCGCCGCGCTGCTCGCCGAGATCGAGGCCGCTGCCGGCGCCGATGCCCGCTTCGATCGCTTCGTCGCCGATCTCCACGCCGAACTCGCCCTCTTGGGCGACGGCGATCCGCAGGCGAAGGCCAGGCGGCTCACCGAGCGGCTGGCCCTCGCCCTGCAGGCCTCGCTGGTGCTGCGCCAGTCCGTGGCGCCAGTCGCCGACGCCTTCTGCGCGTCGCGCCTGGCCGGTGCCGGCGGGATGATGTTCGGCGCCCTGCCGGACGGGCTCGATGCGGCGGCGATCGTCGAGCGCGCCTGGCCGTGAGGCCGGACGGTCAGGTGTGGGTTGACCGCCGGCGCCGACGGCCGCGCAGGACGTAACGATCGACGTAGACGCTGGTGGGGCGGCCAAGGAAGTACGCCGGCGACGTGCCGGGACGAGCTCGGGTTTCGGTGAAGTTCATGGCAATCCTCGTACTTGGGGGGAGTCCATCGTGCGGGACGGCGAGCGCTGAGGCTTGGAGAAGACGTCACTACGACGTGACGAAGTCGTGGATCGCAACGTGACAAGTGTCAACGGGAGGACGGTTGACGATCCTGCGGTGCGGGGTATCCGACGGTTACGAACCAGCAAGGAGGACGAGATGGCCGACCTGACCGCCAAGAAGCGTGAGAAGCTCCCCGCCAAGGACTTCGGGCTGCCCGAGAAGGCGCGGACGAAGGACGCCAAGAAGGAGTCCGGCAACTACCCGATGCCCGACAAGTCCCACGCCCGTAACGCCAAGGCGCGGGCCGCCCAGCAGCGGAAGGCGGGCAACCTCACGAAGACGGAGCAAGAGCGCATCGACCGCAAGGCCGACAAGGTCATCGACGACTGATCGCGGCCGGTCAATGGATGCGGAGCGGCAGCGTACGCGGGCCGCGCACCTGACCGACACTCCACACGACACCGTCGCCGCTCGGGTCGGCGAGTTCGAACTCGGGAATGCGGGCGAGGAACTCTTCGATGGCCACGCGCAGCTCGAGGCGGGCGAGGTTCGATCCGAGGCAGCGGTGGATGCCGAGGCCGAAGGCGGCGTGGCGGTTCTCAGCCCGGTCGATGATGACGTCGTCGGGGCGCTCGAACGCCTCCGGGTCGCGATTCGCTGCCGGGAACGGGAGCAGGACCCACTCGCCGGCACGCATCCGGTGACCGTGGAAGTCATGATCCTTGGCGACGAAGCGAGCCATCGTGACCGGGGCGTAGGCGCGCAGCAGCTCCTCGACGGCGGTCGGGATGAGGTCGGGCTCGGCGACCAACCTGCGTCGATCGTCGGGATGGGTTGCCAGGTGCCAGAGGCTCGAGCCGATCGCGCTCCAGGTCGTGTCGATGCCAGCGATCAGCAACAACACGACGCATCCGCGCACGTGGGCACGAGCGAGCCGCTCGCCGAACAGCTCGACCCCCAGTAGGTAGGAGATCAGGTCGTCGGCCGGCTCGGCTTCGTGCTCCGAGATGCGGTCGTCGAGGTAGGCATCGAGCTCGTCGCTGAAGGCGACGCGCTGCTCCTGGGACACGTCGACCGCTTCCAGCGCATCGTGCACGAACTTGCGGAACAGGTCGCCGTCGTCCGGCGGGAGACCGAGCATCCGGGCGATGACGTCGACAGGAATGTGCTGGGCATAGCGCTCGGAGGCATCGATGACGCCGGCCCCAGCGGCGATCCCTCCGGCGAGATCGGCGCACAACGTGCGGATCTCGGGCTCCCAGCGCTCGATCGCCTTCGGCGAGAACGGCGGCAGGAGGATCCGCCGGGCGTGTTGATGGAACGGTGGATCGCTGGTGATCGGCGGAGCGCCGCCGATCGGTGCCTCCGGAAAGTCGTCCATCGTCCCCCGGCTGACGACCACGCCGCGGCTCGTGAAGTGCTCCGTGTCGTAGGCCACCTCCGAGACGTACCGATGGGTGAGCGGAACCCACATCCCGTGATAGCGATCGGAGTGAGCGATCGGGCAGCCGCCCTCGCGCACCGTGCGCCAGATCTCCGGCGCGTTGCGGTTGTACGCCGGGTCGGCGTGGTCGAGGTCGGTCGCCCAGTCGGCGACCGGCCCGAACGTCGACGTCACGAGTCCTCCGTGTCGATGCTGATTGCGTACTCCGGGCAGTTGGCAACGGCCAAGCGGGCCTTCTCGGCCAGCTCGGGGGCGACGGCCCCGTCAGCGACCACGACGGCCTGGCCGTAGTCGTCGACGTCGAACAACTCGGGAGCGATGGCGTAGCACCGGTTGTGTCCCTGGCACTTGTCGGCGTCGACGGCCACCCGCATCGCATCGACTGTAGGGACTTCACCGACGAGGGCCGATCGAGTTTCGCGGACACACTGGGGGCGTGAGCGGCGCATCGATCCAGGTGACGCGTTCTGTCGAGCTCCCGATCGCCGAGATCGAACTGCGCTTCTCGCGTTCGAGCGGGCCGGGTGGACAGCACGCCCAGAAGTCGTCGACGAGGGTCGAGGCGACGTTCGACGTCGCCGCCTCGAGCGCCCTCAGCGAGGGCCAGAAGGCGAGAGTGGCCGCCCGCCTCGGCCCGATCGTTCGCGCCGTCGCCCAGGACGAGCGCAGCCAGTTGCGCAACCGGCAGCTCGCCGTCGAACGAGTCGTCGACGAGCTGCGCCGGGCCCTGCGCGTGGAACGTCCCCGTCGGGCGACGAAACCCACCAAGGCGTCACAACAGCGCCGCCTCGATGCCAAGCGTCAGCGCACGGCGACCAAGCAGCAGCGCCGCCGACCCGATCGGGATCCATAACTGGGCGGCCTGACGCCCCGAATCCGGACCGCAGGCCGCCCGGATCGAGAAGTGGACCGAAGGCCGCCCAGAAGGAGAACGGGGCAATAGCGTCGACCGGCGTGGACAAGTGGTTCGAGTCGGTGGCCGTCGCCCAGCGCCGGGCGCGGCGCGTGCTGCCCAAGGCGGTCTACGACGCCCTCGTCGCCGGCTCGGAGCGAGGCACCACGACGAGCGACAACGTCGCCGCCTTCGCCGAACTCGGCTTCCTGCCGGTCGTCGTCGACCAGCCGGCCACGCGGGAGATGGCCACCTCGGTGATGGGTCAGGCGCTTTCGATGCCCGTGGTCATCTCGCCGACCGGGGTCCAAGCGGTGCACCCCGAAGGCGAGGTCGCCGTCGCCCGCGCCGCAGCATCACGAGGCATCGCCGTCGGGCTCAGCTCGTTTGCCAGCAGGCCGATCGAAGACGTCGTCGCGGCGAACCCCCAGACGTTCTTCCAGACGTACTGGTCGGGAGGGCGTGACGCCATCGTCGCCCGGCTCGACCGGGCCAAGGCGGCGGGGGCCGTCGGACTGATCCTGACGACCGACTGGTCGTTCTCCCACTCGCGGGATTGGGGCAGCCCGAAGATTCCCCAGCGCCTCGACCTGGCAACGATGATCCGCCAACTTCCCGGCGTGATCACCAAACCACGCTGGCTGGCGCGCTGGGCCCGCGCCGGGTGGCGCCCGCCGAGCCTCGGAGTACCGAACCTGGCCGCCCCGGGCTCCTCCGTGCCGACGTTCTTCGGGGCCTACGGGGAGTGGATGCAGACACCGCCGGCGACCTGGGATGACGTGGCCTGGATGGGCGAACAGTGGGGCGGTCCGCTGATGCTCAAGGGGGTGATGCGAACCGACGACGCCAAGCGGGCGGTCGACGCCGGGGTCACGGCGATCTCGGTGTCGAACCACGGAGGCAACAACGTCGATGGCTCCCCCGCCCCGATCCGTGTGCTCAACGACATCGCCGCGGCGGTCGGCGATCAGGTCGAGGTCGTGATGGATGGCGGGGTGCGACGGGGCAGCGACGTGGTCAAGGCCGTCGCCCTCGGGGCGCGTGCCGTGATGATCGGCCGCGCTGCGCTGTGGGGGCTTGCCGCCGCCGGGCAGTTCGGCGTCGAGAACGTCCTCGACGTGCTGCGCAACGGCATCGACTCGACGCTGCTCGGCATCGGCAAGGCGTCGATCGACGAGCTCTCCCCCGCCGACTTGCTGATCCCTCCGGGATTCTCACCCGGGTAGCGTCAACCGCCTGATGAGCACTGCCTTGCTCGGAAACGTCTTCTCCGATCTCATCGGCTGGTTCGGCGACGTGATCACCGAGCTCACCGACTGGCTCGACGAGATCGCCGGCGAGTGGTGGTTCCTGCTCGTCATCTTGGGCATCGCCTTCTTCGACTCGGTGATCCCGCTGGTCCCGAGCGAGACCGCCGTGATCATCGGCGGGGTGGCCGCCGGGCAGGGCGATCAGGCGCTCCCCCTCGTCATCCTGTGCGGTGCCGCCGGGGCGTTCCTCGGCGACAACTTCGCCTACCTGATCGGACGGCGCTTCAGCCCGGCGATCAACCGCCGAGCCGACGACGGCCGAAGACCGCCCAGCGCCTCGAGTGGGCGCGCTCGCAGATCCGCACGCGCGGCGGTCCGCTGCTGATCACGGCCAGGTTCATCCCCGGCGGGCGGACCGCCCTGACGGTCACGTCGGGGCTCACCCGCCAGCCTCACCCATGGTTCGCCCGATGGATCGCCCTCGCTGCGGTGATCTGGGCGACGTACGCGGCCGGTCTCGGCTACATCTTCGGGAACCGGTTCAAGGACAACCACACGGTGGCCTTCGTGTTGGCCTTCGGGTGCGCCCTGTCGATCACCCTGATCATCGAGCTCGTCCGTCACGTCCGCAAGGGCAAGGGACCCGCTGAGGTCGCCACCGAGGAGTTCGCCCGGGAATCCAGAGATGTCGTCGAGGACGCCTTCGACCGCGACGTCGAGGAGCCGGCCAGGAACACGGCCAGCGAGTGACGGCCACGACGCGGCTGGCCGATCTGGCCAGCTCGCAGCTGGCCGAACCTCGCCGCATCGTCGCGGTGCCGCTCGGCTCGTGCGAGCAGCACGGGGCGCACCTGCCGCTGGGCACCGACACGATCGTGGCGACGGCGCTTGCCGATCGGCTCGCCGCAGCTCGTCCGGGCGTGGTCGTCGCTCCGCCGATCGGCATCTCGGCCAGCGGCGAGCACGCCGGCTTCGCCGGCACGCTGTCGATCGGCACGGGCACCACCGCCAACCTCCTCGTCGAGATCGCCCGATCGGCGTCGTGGGCAGGCGGGATCGTCATCGTCAACGGCCACGGCGGCAACGCCGAGGCGGTCGCCCGAGCGGTCGACACGATCCGCCGGGAGGGGCGCAACGTGTTGGCGTGGTCGCCACAGATCCCCGACGGAGATGCTCACGCAGGGCGCACGGAAACGTCGCTGCTCCTCGCCATCGAGCCTGGCCTCGTCGACCTTCGGAGCGCCAGACCCGGCGTGGTTCGTCCGCTCGCCGAGATCGCCCCCGATCTGCGCCGTCACGGAATGCTCGCGGTCAGCCCGAGCGGTGTGCTCGGGGATCCCACGGGTGCCACACTGGAGGAAGGCCGCGACCTTCTCGACACGCTGACCGGTGACCTCGTTGCCGCGGTCGACGACGCCCGCAACACCTGGTGATGGAACCGACTCGCAACCCGCCGCCCCTCGACGTGGTCGACGATCGCGCCACCGAACTGGTGCGTCGCTATCGGCTCGACCCGTCCACGAGAGTCGTTGGCGACGACTCTTCAGCCGACGCAATGACCGTGATCGGCGGGTCGCCGCTGCGCCTGTTCCGGCTCACGCCCGCTGGCGGACAGCTGTTCGCGGCGATCGCCGCTGGCGATCCGATCGCTCCGTCGCGTCTCAGCGAGCAACTCCTCGACACCGGGGCGATCCACCCGCTGCAACCGGACGCGGTCTCCCCGACCGAATTCGTCCCGGCAGACATCACTGTCGTCGTGCCGACCCACGAGACCCCTCCTGCCCGGCTCTACGAGATCCTCAGTCACTGCCTCGACACGGCCGGCGTGATGTTCGTCGACGACGGCTCGGGGACTCCGTTGACGGGCGTACGCGGGGCAACCCTCGTCCGCCTCCGCCACAACTCCGGTCCCGCGGCGGCGCGCAACGCCGGGGCGCGCGCCGCCGAGACGCCGATCGTCGCCTTCGTCGACACGGACGTCGAGCTGTTCGACGGATGGCTCGACGGCCTGCTCTGGCACTTTGACGACCCGCGAGTCGGATTCGTCGCTCCGCGAGTTGCCAGCGGAGCCGCCGCCGAGAACGGTGATCGCCGCGTCGCCCGTTACGAGCAACGGCACTCGCCGCTCGATCTGGGTTCGGAGCCGGCGCGCATCGCCGCCGGGACACGGGTCAGCTACGTCCCCGCCGCGGCGTTGATCGTTCGCAAAGCTGCGCTCGACGAGGTCGGCGGCTTCGACACGTCATTGCGCTGCGGTGAAGATGTCGACGCCGTGTGGCGGCTGGCCGCCGCAGGCTGGCGCGGCCGCTACGAGCCGTCTGTGGTCGTCCACCACCAGCCCCGCCGGACCTGGCGCCAGCTCGTGGCCCAACGACGCTCGTACGGGGAATCGGCGGCCGCCCTGGCGGCGCTGCACGGCGACGCCGTCGCTCCCGTGCGGATGAGCCCATGGACCCTCGGCGTGTGGGGTCTCGCCGCCTCCGGCCGGCCGTTGAGTGCTGCCGGATTGGCCAGCGCGACGGCGTTGGCCCTGATCCCCAAACTGCCCGGAGTCCCCGCCGGCGATTCGCTGCGTCTCGCCGGTGCCGGACATCTCGCCGCGGGCGGTGCCTTGGCGAGCGCCGTGCGACGGGTCTGGATGCCCCTCGTCGGCGTCGAGCGCGATGTGGTCGCGGCAGGCTCGCTGGGTCGCCGCTGCATCGATTCTCCAGGCGATCTTCCGCGGCGGACCAGCCCGCCTGCTCGACGACACGTCGTACAGCGTGGGTGTGTGGATGGGCGTGCTCGGACGGCGACGGCTCGCCCCGTTGCTGCCAGCGCTGACGTCATGGCCGCGTTCGGAAGACGTCGTCTCGCTGCTCGGGTTGGGTCGTCGGCGCGGGGCGCCGACTTGACCCTGCGGCTCACCGTCGATACCGCTGCGTGGCGGGCCCACGTCGACCACGTCGCCACCTCCTATGCAGCCAGCCCGATCATCCCGGTGGTCAAGGGCAACGGCTACGGCTTCGGGCGCAGCGTGCTTGCCCGGGTGGCGGAGGACCTGATCGCCACCCGGCGACAGGTCGACACGGCGCCGATGATCGCCGTCGGTACCGTCCACGAACTGGCGGGTCTACCGTCGCGGCTTCGACCGGTCGTCCTCACGCCGCCTGGTGAAGCCAACGATCATCGGTGGCAGGCGGCGGCGCACCGCCCGATCATGACGATCGGCGATCCAGCCCACATCGCCGCGCTCGACGGCTGGCGCGGCGACGTGCTCGTCAAGCTCGCCTCGTCGATGCGCAGGTTCGGGGTCGCCCCGCGTGAGCTCGACGACTTCGAACGTCAGGCACGGGTGGCCGGTCTCAACCTCGTCGGCCACAGCATTCACCTCCCGCTCGCCGGCGCCGACACCGAACGCGTCGCCGAGGTCGAGCGCTGGGTGACGGTGCTCGACAGCCGGCACACGGCAGCGGACACGACGACCGACGTGTGGGTGAGCCACCTCGGGCCAGATGCCCACACCGCGCTCTGTGCCCGGTTTCCCGGACGGCGCTTCCCGATTCGTCTGGGCACCAGTCTGTGGCATGGCGACAAGGAAACGCTTCGACTAGCGGCAGACGTCCTCGACGTGCACGCCGTGTCCGCCGGGACGGTTGCCGGGTATCACGGCACGAGGGTGATCGCCGATGGCACCCTCGTGGTCGTCGGCGCCGGGTCGGCGCACGGCGTGTCGGTGCTCGACGACGGGCGAAGCCCCTTCCACTTCCAACGTCACCGCCTCGCACTGTTGGAACCACCGCACATGCACAGCTCGATGGTGTTCGTCCGCACCGGCGAGCCGTGCCCGGGCTTCGGCGACGCAGTCGACGTGCAGCGACCACTCACGATGGTGTCGGTCGACGAGCTGACCTGGCGGGAAGCATGACCGTCGCGATGGCCGTGGCGCTTCCCAGCATGCAAACTTGTGCGCTGACATGACTGCCCAAGCCCCGACGTCACCCTTCCTCGCCCCGCCCGCTCCGATGGCGACTGTCGCAACGACCGCGCGCGTCCGTCTCGTCGGCCCCGACGTGGTGCGCGCCGTGGCGCTGATCGGCGTGTGCGTGATGAACTACCACGGCTACCTGATCAACAAGGGTGGCGAGCTGTCGGACAACTTCTGGGGGCGCTTCTTCCACCCGTGGGAGGGCCCGCTGTCGACGCGCTTCGCGGCCACCTTCGTGCTCACGGCCGGCGTCGGGGTCACGCTGCTGACCCGCCGGGCTACCGCCAACCGCCACACCGACCCGGCGGCTGTCGCCGCCAAGCGGTGGACGCTGGTACGTCGCGGTCTCGTCCTCTACGGCTTCGGTTTGATCTTCTACGAGATCTGGTCGGGATCGATCCTGCCCTACTACGGCGCGATGTTCGTCATCGCCGCAGTGCTGTTCACGCTCGACACGCGCTGGCTCGTCGGAATCGGTGTGGGGGCGGCGATCGCCGGCGCCGGGATCCACTGGTGGATCTGGGAACGCGTCGCCGACGGGCACTCCACGACGTGGCTCACGAACCCACCGACCAGTTCGCCCCGCGGTCTGCTCTTCGACATGTTCGTCAACGGCACGCATCCACTGTTTCCGTGGCTGGCGTTCCTGTGCGCCGGGATGACCCTCGGTCGAATGTTGCGGAGCGACTCGTCGACGGCCGACCCACGCAAGCCCGAGTGGTGGACGCCGGCCGCCTTGGCGATCGGTTTGACGCTGTTCGGCCTGGCGACGCTGCTCTCGGACGGACTCGGCGGCGGCGACGCCACGCCGCTGGCCGCAGAGCTGGCGAGCCGGCACCCCTTCGATCGGGGTGTGCTGTACACGGCGAGCGCGCTGGGCACGGCGCTGACCGCGTTCACGCTGATCTACACGGTCGCCAACCGCTTCGCCCGTTCGGCGATCGTCACGTTCCTCGCCCACGCCGGGCAGATGAGCCTGACGCTGTACGTGCTCCACGCCCTCGTGTTCAACTTCGTCGTCAACTGGCAGGGCTGGATCAGACCGGCCGGCCTCGACCTCGCCCTCACGTTTGCCGCCGGCTTCTGGATCGTGGCCATCGTCGCCGGTTCGATGTGGCACCGTCGGTTCGGGACCGGCCCCGTCGAATGGCTGTACCGCAAGCTCGGTGCGTGACCGCGATCACGACCGATGGGTGAATCCATGACGGAAGGGTCATGAGAACACCCGACGGTTGATTCAGATCTCGTCGAAGGTGTTGCACTGGTTCGGATCACCGGACTCGTAGCCGCGGCGGAACCAGCTCTCACGTTGATCCGACGTCCCGTGGGTGAACGACTCCGGGCTGACTCGGCCCTGCGTCTGCATCTGGATGCGGTCGTCACCGACGGCCGCGCGGCTGCGTTCCAGCGCCTCGGGGAGCTCCGGTCCGGTCGATCAGCGCCTCGCCGGCGTCGGTACGCCGCTGCATCGGCGTCGTGGACCCACGCGCCGGCGTAGCAGTCGGCTTGCAGCTCGAGGGCGATCCCCATCAGCCGCTGGGTCTCTCCGCTCGCCTGCTGCACGGCGGCGTTCTGCTCCGGTGAGGTTCTGCACGTGGTGCCCGAACTCGTGGGCGACGATGTAGGCGGTCGCCAGGTCGCCGGGCGCTCCGAATTCGGACTGCAACTGGTCCATGAACTCGAGGTCGATGTACACGAGAGCGTCGGCCGGGCAGTAGAACGGGCCGGTCTGCGACGTCGCCGCGCCGCACTCGGTGTTCGTGCCACCGGAGAACAAGACCGAGCTCGGTGTCGTCGTAGGGCTCGCCGAAGGCCTGCGGGATAGGCCGCTCTCCCAGTAGTCCTGGACGTCCTCGTTGGCGCCACAGACGATCTGCTCGGCCTCGGTCTGGCACGCTTCGCCGTCGCCGCCCTCCTCGGCCTGCTCCTGGGCATCGTCAGGCGTGATCAGGATGGCTGGGGCCTCCGCTGCCGCCGAACAGCCGCGGCAGGAAGATGATCGCGGCGACGACGATGAGGCCGATCAAGCCGCCACCGCCGGCCTTGCCACCCGGGATCGGCATCCCGCCGCCCCCGCCCATGCGCGGGAACGAGAATCCCCCGCCACCACCCTGGCCGCGCCGGTCCTGGACGCGGCTGTCGTCGGTGCTGCGGATCTTCGTCATGATGCTTCGACTCTCTTTCGCGCAGTTCGGTTGCGGTCCCGTGACCATCCCCGGATGCCGACCGCCCCGGCTCCGATCAATGGCGCTCGATCGCCGAGCCGGGTGGGGGTGATCCTCGCCTGCCGGCTGTAGGGCAGCCGGGCGCACGTGCTGAGCTCCTCTTGGGCGGCGTTGAAGAACGTCGCGGCGAACCCGAGGGCCACGCCGCCTCCGACGACGACGAGGTCGAGGTCGAGAAGGTTGCAGAGCGACGCGGCCGCCCGGCCGACGAGACGACCCGTGCGCTGCATGATCTCGTACGTCGGCTCCGTCGGCGACCGCCCCGTGATCGCCTCGATCGCCAATCCGGAAGCCTCCGCCTCGAGGCAGCCGCGGGCACCGCACGTGCACCGTCGACCGTTCGGGTCGACGATCACGTGGCCGATGTGTCCGGCATTGGTCGACGCCCCGTCGAGCAACTCCCCATCGAGGACGATGCCTCCTCCGATACTCGTCGAGACGGTGATCACGCAGTAGTTGTCGTACCCCTTAGCGGCACCCATCCAACCTTCGGCGAGCGCCAGCGCTTTGCCGTCGAGGTCGCCGTAGACGCGCTTGGCGGTCAGCTCACGCAACCGTTCACGGAGCGGGAACTCGCGCCACGCCGAGAGGGTGACCGGTGACACCGTTTCGCAGTTGGCGGTCATCGGGCCGGCGCATCCGACGCCGACCGACGCGACGCGGAGGTCATGGTGGTCGGCCAGCTCCAGCTGCTGCTCGACGATGGCGGCAAGGTTGTCGAAGTGCGCCTCCGGGCGCACGTCCTGGTCGACCGCCCTCGTCGACCGATCGACGAGTTCGCCCTTGGCGGTCACCAGCCCGGCCTCGAAGCTCGAACCGCCGACGTCGATCGCCAGGATCGCCGGCGCCAGCTGCCGCGGCGGCTCGAGCTGTTCGGTCGGCTCGTCGAGATACTCGCCAGAGACCTCTTGATCGATGGTCACACTCGCCTGGCGTCCTCGACGAGGTTGATCTGGTAGAGCACCTCGTCGAGCGCGTCGGCAGCCGACAGGGCATGGAAGCGTTGCGGTGTCTCCGCCGAACAACAGCTGGGCACGGGCGACAGGATCGTCCACGGCCGCGGGTGACAGAACTGCACGACGCTGTAGCGCTCGCCTTCGAAGCCGGGGGCGGCGACCACGCGATGCCAGCCGATCGGGATCTGCCCGTTCGTCAATCGCTCGAGCATGATCCCCGTGTTGATGATGACCTGGCCGTCGGGGGCGACGGCGTCGACCCACTCGTCGTCGACCTTGACCTGCAGGCCGGGGGCCGTGGCGCGGGGCAGGGCGGTGATCAAGTTGATGTCGCCGTGCTCGGCCGCCCACACATAGTGCCCGCTGCCATCGCCATGGTCCGGCGACTCGGTCATCGGTGGGTAGCGGATCGCCCGCGTGAGTGTCGGCCCGTCGGCCACCATCTCGTCGAAGAACGTCTCGTGGCAACCGATCCCTTCTGCGATGATCCGCAGGAAGCGGCGCTGCAGGTCGGCGATCGTGTCGTGGAACTCGTAGAGCACCTTGGTGATGCCGGGCACGGTCTCCTCTGGCAACACCTGGTCGGGATACGCCTGCCTGAACTTGCGCTTCAACGGGTGGCCTGGTTCGATCGGCGTCGACCAGTTGAGCATCTCTTTCCAGTCCGGCGTGTCACTCGACGCCGCCGTCTCGACGAGCACTCCGGTGTATCCGGTCTGGCCGTGGGCGCCGGGCACCGTCCAACGCTGCTTCTCCTCGGTGGGCGCGCTGAAGAACTGCTGGAGCATCCCGTAGGCGCTGTCGAGGAGGTCTTCGGACAGATCGTGACGGGTCAACACGAAACCCGTCTCGAGACTCCGCCGCACACCGTCGACCACGGCGCTGCGCTGATTGCTGTCGCCCCGCTCGAACGCCAGCAGGTCGACTTCGAGGATCTCACTCACCGCCCCAACGCTAGTGACGCCAGCGCCGACCGTCGCCGTTCTGGGCGGCCTACGGTTCATTTGTCGATCTGGGCGGCCTGCGGTCCGGAAACGAGCCGGCTGGCCGCCCAGATAGCTCGTCGCCGGGCGGTCGGCGCTCAGTGCGCCGGCAGCCCAGCCGCCGCGAACACGGCCGGCAGGCCGCCGGTGTGGATGAACACGACGTCGTCGCCGGCGCCCCACCTTCCGGCGTCGGCGTTGCCCAGCAGTCCGGAGAACCCCTTGCCGGTGTACGTCCGGTCGAGCACCCAGCCGCCGTGGCGGGCCGCCCAGGCGATCGCCTCGTCACCGGCCGATGATGGTACGGCGTAGTCGTCACCCAGCCAGCGGTCGTCGACCTCGATGTCGCCGTCGGCGATCTCGGCGTCGATCGCTCCGATCATCGACAGCGCTTGGCGCGCCAACTCGGCGACATCGGGATGGCCGGCAAGCACGCCTTTGGCAACACCGATCGCCAACACCGGCGGAGTGTCCGCTCGGCCGCTCGCCCGCGCCAACGCCCGGCCGGCCACCAAGCCGGCGTGGGTGCCGCCACTCGACGACGTGAACACGATCGCCCGCGGTGCGATGCCGGCGGCCGCGCACTGGTCGAGCAGCTCGGCGTAGGCAACGACGTAGCCGAGGGCGCCGGTCGCCGTGCTCCCGCCGATCGGGATCGAGTGCGGCGCCTGGTCATCGGCGGCCAACTCGGCGGTGACCTGTTCCCTGGCGACCTCCAACTCGCCCCAGTGGTGGTCGGGGCACCCGACGAAGTGCAGCTGAGCGCCGAACAGCGACGACAGGGCGAGGTTGCCATCGAGCCGTTCCGGTCGATCGCCGGCGAGCACGAGGTGGACGTTCATGCCGAGACGAGCTCCAGCGGCGGCCGTCATGCGGCAGTGGTTCGACTGGGCGGCGCCGACGGTCACCAGCGAGCGGGCCCCGGCGGCGACCGCTTCGGCACACAGGAACTCCAGCTTGCGCGCCTTGTTGCCGCCGGCGCCGAGGCCGGTCAAGTCGTCGCGCTTCATCCACAGCCGGGCGCCCCCCGGCAGCTCGGGCCCACGCTCCAACGGTGTCGGCAAGGTGGCCAAGGTGGTTCGCGGCACCTCCTCGAAGCGGTCGGCGAGGACAGTCACCGCAGCATGCTCGCGCGCCCTCGCGGCCTGCGTCCCCTCGCGGATCTTGGATGAGCGGCCTGCGTGGCCGGGGAACGCTAAGAATGTCAGCGTGGCGGCGAAGACCGATTGGAACCCGGTGTTGCGGTCCGAGCTCGCCAAGCCGTACTGGTCGCAGTTGCAGGCCTTCGTACGTACCGAACGCGAGCACCACCGCGTGTACCCACCGCCCGACGAGGTGTTCGCCGCCCTGCACCTCACGCCGTTCGCCGACACACGTGTCGTCATCCTCGGCCAGGATCCGTACCACGGTCCCGGCCAGGCTCACGGTCTGTGCTTCTCGGTCCGCGAGGGCGTCGCCCTGCCACCCTCCTTGGTCAACATCTACAAGGAGCTCAGCGACGACCTCGGGATCCCGCCGCCGAATCACGGCAACCTCGAGGCGTGGGCTCGCCAGGGTGTGCTGTTGCTCAACACGACGTTGACCGTGCGCGCCGGGGCCGCCGCTTCACATCAGGGCAAGGGCTGGGAGACGTTCACCGACGAAGTCATCCGCGCCGTCAACGCCAAGGATCATCCGGTGGTGTTCATCCTCTGGGGCAGCCACGCCCGCCGCAAGAAGGCGCTGCTCGACAGCCGTCACGTCGTCATGGAGTCCGCCCATCCGTCACCGCTCTCGGCGCACAACGGCTTCTTCGGGTCGAAGCCGTTCTCGCGGACCAACGCGGCACTCGAACAAGCAGGACTCCGCCCGATCGACTGGCGCCTCTGACACCGACCGTCCGCACCTCGTCAGCCCGGTACGAGCCGACGTCAATCAAGCGCCTCGCCCGCCTCCGCATCAGCGTCGCGCGTCAACGTCGAACCAGAAGACCGATTCTGGTCTCCTCAGTCGACACCGACGACGTCAGCTCATGATCATGGTGCGCCGGCGGCGAGATCTGTCTGCAACGGTGTCGGGAAGCGTGGCGTCACGCGCACGCCGTCGAACCAGGCCGTCAGCTCATCGGCAGCAACGGCGACCAGCCGTCGCGCCTTGGCGCTCACCGGTCGGAGCAGTTCGGTGACCACACGGCCGTCGTTCAGTTGCGCCCAGCCCCCAACGGCAGCGCCGTCGAGGAGCACGATCGGGCCGGCGTTGCCGTTGCGATCGAAAAGCGGCGGACCGAGCCCATCGAGGATCCACTCTCGTTCCTTCCATCCCATGATCGCCGGGTCGAGCGACGGCAGCAGGGCGACGGCGGTGCCGGCGTCTGGTCGGTCATCGACGTCGTCGGGGAGCAACCAGGCCCGGACGGGCGCCGCCCCGGGAGCCGGTTCGACGGTCACGGGAACGGCATCGAGCTCCTCGAGCGCCTCGGTGACCTGCTTCTTCGTCCACTTCGCCCACCACGCGATGTCGTTCGTCGTCCCAGGCCCATACGTGCGCAGCCAGCGGGCCACCAACTCCGAGCGCGCCGCGTCGGCCGGGACCGGAGGCGACGGCGCCGTGAGCCAGCGCTCGATCGTCGTCCAGCGGTACTGGCTCGACCGCCACGTACCGAGCGGGCGGGTGCGCACGATGCGGCCTTCGATCGACAGCTGCAGGAGGATCCGATTGGTCAGCGACACACGCGCCTCGTACGGCTTGCCCTCGGCGAGGAGCACGCGCTGCTGCAACTGGGCCACGAGCGGGGTCAACGCCCGGCCGGGCAGCGGCGGACCGTCGCGCAGCACGTCCAGCACCGCCGAGCAGGCGTCGTCGACGAAGGTGTCGGCGGCGGAAATGCCCTCAGCCTCGACCAGTTGCACGGTCCGTCGCCGTTCCGGGGTCACGAGCGCCTTCGTGCACACGGCATCGACGACGGCGGCGAGATCCAGGGGAACGACGAACATCGTTCGGCGCATCCCCAGCAACCGCACGAGCGAGCGGCGTAGGTAGAGGGCATCGTCGAGGTCCGCCAGCGTGAAGCCGGCGACGCGCTGCTGCAACGACAGGTACACGGTTGCCGGATCGGTGGCGTGCAGTCCGACAAGTTCGCCGGCAACCGCCTCCACCGTGCTCGCCGGGGCGGCGAGGTGATGACGCACCAGCATCCTGCGCCGCCGCGTGGCGACGTCGAAATGCTTCAGTGCGCGCCTCCGTCGACGAAGTCGGCGATCGCCGCCGCCAGCTCGACCGGCATGTCGCCCTGCACGCTGTGTCCAGCTTCGGCGAAATGAACGACCCGGGCATTCGGGAGGCGGCGCAACAACTCGGCCTCGTCGTCGTCGTCGACCACCGATTGCGAGCGCATGCCGCGGGCCAGCAGCACTGGAACGGCCACGCTGCCGAGTGCCTCCCAGAGCCGCGCCGTCGCATCGATCTCCTCGTCGCCGGCGAACCCGTACGGGGCCGAGGCATCGCCGTCACGGCGGTAGCGCCAGCGCCACGAACCGTCGTCGAGCTGCTCGGCGTTGTGCAGGATGCCGCGGCGCAGGGACGCCTCGGTGCGCGTCGGGTTGTGCTCGATCGTCCTGGCCAAGATCTCGTCGAAGTTGGCGAACGTCGCCGGGCCACGCACGAAGTCGGTGATCGACTTGGCCTTGTCGCGGTCGACGCCTGGGGTGATGTCCACGAGCACGAGGCGGCGGACCAGTTCCGGTCGCGTGGCGGCGAGGACGATGGCGGTCATACCGCCGAGCGACATGCCCACGACGGCGCTGGCATCGGGCGCGAGTTCATCGATCGCCATGCCAACATCCGCGGCGAGCGCCTCGGCGCGATGATCGCCGGCGGCGACGGCGGCGGAGTGGCCGTGGCCCGGAAGGTCGATGGCGACGAGAGGACGGTCGAGGGCAAGGGCGACGGTGTCCCAGGTGTGGGCGTTCTGCGCGCCACCGTGGATGAGCACGAGTTCGGGCGGCGCCTCGCCCCATACCAGGGCGCTGATCCGTCGCGACGACCCGACGTCTACGAATGCCCTGCGGACGAACGGGGGGTCGTCGTAGGCGATGCCGAACTCGGCAGCATTCTCGGCGAAGTAGGCGAACTCGTCGTACGGCGCTCGGGCGGCCCGGCCGGTCATCGAGCCGCCGGGGACGTGGCGAAGTGAGCGGCGACGTTGGCGACCGACTTGGTGACGTTGCCGCGATGGCGTTTCGGATAGCCGATCGCGCGCAGCACGAACGGCAACTTGGCGGTCGACTGGTCGAATGTCTCCGTCACACGGGTCTGTTTGGCACCGACCGGTTCGAGCTCCCAGCGCCAGCGATGGCCGCCGAAATGGCGCCAGGCGATCAGCCGGTCCTCTTCGAACTCGACCACCGTGCTGGTCATGCGATAGGGCACGCCGACCTTCATGCTCATTCCGAACTCGCTGCCCGGTCCGAGCAGCTCAGGTCCGGAGATGTTGCCGCGCACCGACTTGTCGCCGCTGATCAGGGGGTGGTTCGCCGGTCGGCGAATGAAGTCGAAAACGTCGGCGGGTGGGGCGTCGACGATCGCCGTCGCGCTCGCCATGTCGTCGTCGAGGGCCGTCGTGACACCTTCGGATGTTTCGTCTGACATCGCCACATTGAACCAGCGAGGCTCTGCGATCATGAAGCGGTGAACGTTTCGCCGCCGACCACCACCGCCGTCGAACGGCCGCGGCTGGGCGAGTTGGCGCCAGGCCTGATCGTCATCGCCGTGATGCTCGGGGCGATGTGGGCGCTGGAGATCGTCGACCTCGCGCCGAGTACACCGTTCGATCGTTGGGGCGTGCGGCCGCGCACCTTGCGCGGGCTGTTCGGGATCGCCTTCGCCCCGTTCTTGCACGTGTCGTTCGGACACCTGATCGCCAACACGATCCCGTTCGTCGTGCTCGGCGCGGCGATCGCCCTCGGCGGCATTCGGCAGATCGTCGAGGTCACCGTCATCGTGGCAGTGGTCAGCGGCCTGGGCGTTTGGTTGTTCGGGTCGGCCAACACCGTCCACCTCGGCGCCAGCGGCCTCGTCTTCGGGTACTTGACCTACCTGGTGACCCGGGGGCTGATCGCCAGGAACGTGTGGTGGATCCTCGGCGGGCTCGTCGTCCTTGCGTTCTACGGCGGCTTGCTGTGGGGTCTCCTGCCGACGCCGCGGGTGTCGTGGCTCGGCCACCTGTTCGGAGCGATCGGCGGCGTCCTGGCGGCGTGGGTGCTGCACGGCGACCACGATGCACCCGAACCGGCCGCCGTACCAGGATCGGCGAAACCGTGATTTTCGGGCGATTGAGGACTCGAACTGTCCGCAACGTCGTGCACACTGCAGCCATGGGTGATCGGCCGCAGCAGTTCCTCGCGATCAGCTCGATGATGCGCTACGCCGACATCGACGCCACCCGCGACCTCGACCGTGGCGCGCCCGGGGAGCTGGTGTTGCGAGAGTGGCCCGCCGCAGGCACGGCCATCGCGGCCGCGCCGATCGATTCACTCCCCGCCGCCTGACAGAAAAGGAACCCCCATGCCAGCCATCGCCTCGTTCGCCACGGTCGCTCTCGACTGCCCCGACACGATCGCCCTCGCCAAGTTCTACAGCGACCTCACGGGCTGGACGGTGGCCGCCGACTCGGACGCCGAGTGGGCGAGTCTCGACAGCCCGAACGGGGCGACGATGGCCTTCCAGGGCGTCGACGACTACCGGCCGCCCGTTTGGCCAGGGAGCGAGCACCCCCAGCAGCTGCATCTCGACTTCCGCGTCGCCGACCTCGATGCGGGCGAGGCTGCAGTGCTGGCCATCGGGGCAACGAAGGCCGAGCACCAACCTGGCGAGTCGTTCCGAGTCTTCCTCGATCCCGTCGGCCACCCGTTCTGCCTCTGCAAGGCGTAGCCCTCCGCAACCGATGGGTGTTTAGGGGACCGTTCCGTCCCCTGAACACCCATCGGTCGGGGTTTGGGGGCCTTCAGAACTCGTCGTCGAAGCTGACGTCGCCGCTCACGCCGACCTGGTAGGCGGAGACCGTGCGCTCGAAGAAGTTGGACAGCTCCTGGACGTCCTGCAGCTCCATGAACCCGAACGGGTTCTTGGAGTTGAAGCGCTTCGGCAGACCGAGACGCACGAGACGCTGATCGGCGACGAACTGCAGGTACTCGCGGGCATCGGCGCTCGACAGCCCGGGCACCCCGTCGGACAGCATGTCCTGCACGAACAGCATCTCGGCGTCGACGGCGTCGACCATCATCTCGTCGATCTGGCGGGCGAGGTCGGCGTTGAACAGCTCGGGCTGCTCGCGGCGCACGGTGTCGACGACGGCGAAGGCAAAGTCCATGTGCCCGCTCTCGTCTCGGAACACCCAGTTGGTGCCGGCGGCGAGCCCGTTGAGCAAGCCCTTGGAGCGAAGGAAGTACACGTAGGCGAAGGCCCCGAAGAAGAACAGCCCCTCGATGCAGGCGGCGAAGCAGATCAGGTTGAGCAGGAACGTGCGCCGATCGTCCTCGGTGCGCAGCTCGTCGAGGTCGCCGATCGAGTCCATCCACTTGAAGCAGAACTCGGCCTTGGCGCGGATCGACGGGATCGTCTCGACGGCCGTGAAGGCCTCGGCCCGCTCGTCGTGGTCGGGCAGGTAGTTGTCGAGCAGCGTGAGGTAGAACTGCACGTGCAGGGCCTCCTCGTAGAGCTGCCGGGACAGGAACAGGCGAGCCTCCGGGGCGTTGATGTGCTTGTACAGGTTGAGCACGAGGTTGTTGGCGACGATCGAGTCGCCGGTGGCGAAGAAGGCGACGAGACGGCGGATGAGGTGACGCTCGGCCGGGATCATCTTGCGAAGATCGACGAGGTCGTCGGAGAAGTCGATCTCCTCGACCGTCCACGTGTTGCGGATCGCCGCCCGGTAGCGCTCGTAGAACTCCGGGTAGCGCATCGGCCGCAACGTGAGGTCGAGGCCCGGGTCGAGGATCGCCCGGCGGGCGAGCCGGCGGGACGGCGACCGGATCGGTCGGGTCGACGTTGACGAGTCGCTCGGCGAGAGACATCAGGAACAGACCTCACAAGATTCTGGGTTCTCGAGGGAGCAGGCGATCGCTTCCTCGTCGGTGACGGCGGCGGGCTCCGCCTCGGACTTGATCGGCGAGACCTCGGCCACCGGGGCCTCCTCCTGCGCCGGGACGGTGCCGTTCGTCGTCGTCTGGGCGATGCGCGTCGCCGGTCGGGAGCGCAGGTAGTAGGTCGTCTTGAGGCCCTGCTTCCAGGCGTGCAGGTACATCGACGAGAGCTTGCCGATCGTCGGCGACTCGATGAACAGGTTGAGCGATTGGCTTTGGTCGATGAACGCGCCGCGCTCGGCAGCCATGTCGATGAGCGAGCGCATCGGCAGCTCCCACGCCGTGCGGTACAGCGCCTTGATGTCGTCGGGCACCGAGTCGATGCCCTGTACCGAGCCCTCGGCCCGCTTGATCGCATCGCGCACCTCGTCGGTCCACAATCCCCGCTCCTGGAGGTCGCGCACGAGGTACGTGTTGAGCTGCAGGAACTCGCCCGACAGCGTCTCGCGCTTGAACAGGTTGGAGACCTGCGGCTCGATGCACTCGTAGGCGCCGGCGATCGAGGCGATCGTCGCCGTCGGGGCGATGGCGATGAGCAGCGAGTTGCGCACGCCGTGCTCGGCGATCCGCGCCCGCAGCGCATCCCAGCGATCGGGATCGACCGGCTGATGGCCGGCGAGCTCGAATTGGAACGCCCCGCCGGCGAGGCGGGTGTCGGCGAAGGCGGCGTGCGGGCCGGCGACGGCGGCGATGTCGCACGACGCCGACAGGGCGCTGAAGTAGATCTCCTCGGCGATCCGCCGCGAGAGGTCGCGCGCCTCGGCGGAATCGAACGGCAGGCGCATCCGGAAGAACACGTCCTGCAGGCCCATCACGCCGAGCCCGACGGGCCGCCACCGGGCGTTCGAGGCGCCGGCCTCATCGGTCGGGTAGTAGTTGATGTCGATCACCCGGTCGAGGTACTGCACGGCGGTTCGGGCGACGTCGCCGACGCGCTGGAAGTCGAACTCGGCGGCACCGGTGTCGGGGTCGACGACCACGAAGTGCCCGAGGTTGATCGATCCGAGGTTGCAGACCGCCGTCTCGGCGTCGTTGGTGACCTCGAGGATCTCCGTGCAGAGGTTGGACAGGTGGACGACGCGCGGGTGCACGGACTGCCCGTCGGAGCCGTCGACGAGGGCGTCGGACGTCTGGTTGCAGCGAGCGTTGGCGGGATCCTTGAACGTCATCCAGCCGTTGCCGGTCTGGGCCAGCGTGCGCATCATCCGGGCGTACAGCTGGCGGGCCGGCACCTGCCGTTCGTAGAGCTTCTGGCTCTCCGCCTCGACGTACGCCCGCTCGAACTCGGCGCCGAACAGGTCGGTGAGGTGGGGGACCTTCTTGGGGTCGAACAGCGACCACGTCCAGTCCTTCTCGACGCGCTCCATGAACAGGTCGGGCACCCAGTTGGCGAGGTTGAGGTTGTGCGTGCGGCGGGCCTCGTCGCCGACGTTGTCCTTGAGCTCGAGGAACTCCTCGATATCGGCGTGCCAGGTCTCCAGGTAGACACACGCAGCGCCCTTGCGCTTGCCGCCCTGGTTGACCGCCGAGACCGACGAGTCGAGCGTCTTGAGCCACGGCACGATGCCGTTGGACAGCCCGTTGGTGCCGCGGATCAGCGAGCCGCGGCTGCGCACGCGGTGGAAGGCGAGACCGATGCCTCCGGCGAACTTGGACAACCGGGCGACGTCCTTGTAGCGGTCGTAGATCGCCTCCAGCGTGTCGGTCGGGCTGTCGAGGAGATAGCAGCTGCTCAGCTGCGGATGGGTGGTGGCGGCGTTGAACAGCGTGGGGGTCGCCGGCAGGTAATCGAGCGAGGAGATCAGGCGGTAGAACTCGATCGCCTCGTCGGCCGTCGCGGACAGCCCGCAGGCGACGCGCATGAACCAGTACTGCGGGGTCTCGATGACGAGGCGCCGCTCGGGGTGACGAAGCAGGTAGCGGTCGTACACCGTGCGCAGTCCGAAGTACTCGAAGAGGTAGTCGCTCGACGTGTCGATGGCGTCGTTGAGCTTGTAGTAGTGGTTGGCGACGAGAGCGGCGGTGTCGTCGGCGATCAGCCCGGCCTCGTGGCCGATGGCGATCGACTGGGAGAACGAGTGGATGTTCTGGTTGGCGACCTCCTTGTCGATGAACGTGGCGAGGAGGCGGGCGGCGAGGCGGCTGTAGTTCGGCTCCTCGCTGACGAGGGCGGCCGAGGTGCGGATGCTCAGCTCGTCGAGGTCCATCGTCGTGGCCCCGTCGTGGAGGCCGCTGATCGTGCGCGTGGCGACGCGCATCAGGTCGACGCGGTCGAGGCCGCGGGCGGCGCGGCCGACGGCGCGCACGATCTTGTTGACGTCGACGGGTTCCAGCGACCCGTCGCGCTTGCGCACCCGCATCGTGCTGGCAAGTCCCCACGGGGTCTCGTCGGTGGCCACTGGGGTGGTCGTGGTGGCGGTGCCGTCGGGGCGCTCAACGATGGTCATTGGTGTGTCCTCCCCGGTTGCGCTCGGCCTTGACCCCAACATGTAGGTGGTGGGAGGTGACCGAGACGCACGATCTTGTGGTGGGCTGTGAAATTACATCGGAGAAATTACGCCCGCAAGACTTGCTCCGAGATTCCCCTGCGACCAGGCGCGCGCTAGAACCGCGAGGTGGATCCCGAGGCGCTGCCCACGCTGTTCGACGGGCTCACGGCGTTCCTCGTACCCGGAATTGATGACGTCGCCCGCTTCGAGGACCCTGCGCGCGGCGCTCGCGGGCGGGCTGCGCTCGTCGTCGCCCCGGCAAACGTCGAAGAGGTTCGCAACGTTGTTCGCCGTTGTGTGGCCAACGGCGTTCGCTTGCTTCCCCAGGGCGCCAACACCGGGCTCGTCGGTGCGTCGGTGGCGCCGCCCGAGACTCCGACGGTGGTGCTGACGAGCGAGCGGCTGCGCTCATCGGTGGCGATCGACGTCGGGAGCTCGACGGCGACGGTCAGCGCCGGAACCCGCTTGTCCGAGCTCAACGAGGCCGCCGCGGCGTACGGCCTCCAACTTCCCGTCGACCTCGGCGCCGATCCAGCGATCGGCGGGATGATCGCCACCAACACCGGCGGCAGCCGGGTGCTCCGCTACGGGCCGATGCGCCGCTACGTGCTGGCGGCGGAGGTGGTCGCCGCCGACGCCGACACGTCGGTTTTCGGGTCCCTCGGAGCGTTGCGCAAGGACAGCCGCGGCCTCGACGCGACGCAGCTCGCCGTCGGGTCAGGTGGGGCGCTCGGTGTGATCACCGGAGCGGTCGTCGACCTCGTTGCCCTCCCCCACTCGTCGGCCACGTGGTGGCTGGCGGTCGACGACGCCAGTCGTGTCCTCGAGCTGTTCGGCGTGCTCGACCGGCGCCGCCCAGGTGCGCTGACGGCGTTCGAGCTGGTGTCCCGGGCGGCCCTCGAGCGCACGGTCATCGCTGCCGGAGCGCCGCCCAATCCGTTCGGCCACGAGGTTCCCAACGTTGCCGTGCTCGCCGAGTGGTCGTTCGCTGGAAACGGAGAAGGAGGCGACGGCGTCGAGGACGACATCGCCGCAGCGTTCGACGCCGGCCTGCTCGCCGACGGCCGGCTCGTCGAACCGAGCCTGGCGTGGGCGCTCCGGCATCGCGTCAGCGAGAGCCTGCGCACGCTCGGCGTCGTGCTCGGCCACGACGTGTCCGTGCCCCGGTCGTCGTTGATGGACCTGCGTCAGCGGGCCATCGATGCCGTGGCGGCGCTCGCTCCCGAGGCCGTGATGTGCGACTTCGGCCACGCCGGCGACGGGGGTCTGCACCTCAACGTCCTGTTCCCGACCGACGTCGGACCGCCGGGCGACGCGCTGCGGGCGGCGATCCGCGGGGCGATCGACGACCTCGTCCTGGCCGCCGGTGGCAGCTACAGCGCCGAGCACGGACTCGGCCCGCTCAACGCCGAGCGGTGGCTGGCGACGACACCGCTCATCGAGCGACGCCTCGTCACCGCGCTCAAGGACGTCGTCGACCCGCACCGCCTCCTCGGCCACCCCGCCCACCCCTACAACCGCCTCTGACCGCGTCCGATTGGAGTGTTTGCTGCATCGGAGTGTTTCGTGCGGGGCGTGTCGGCACGTAGCACTCCATCGGCAGCAAACACTCCAATCAGACGTAGTGGGCGACGAGGAGGCGGCCGATCTCGGCGAGGCGATCGCGAACCTCTGGCGGGGAGATGACCTCGACGTAGTCGGCCCAGCCGGCTAGGTGCTGGGCGATGATCCACGCCGACCCGGCGCCGACCTCGACATCGATGCGGTCGTTGTTCCCGTCAGCGGCCGGGTCGGCGACGATCCGCGTCGTCGGGCCGAACTGCTCGCGCAGACCGAGGTAGCCGCGCCGGTCAACGCGCACCACGGCCTGCAGTCGTGCTCGCTTGCGCTCGACCGTGTCGACGACCTCTTGCCACACGGCGGCGAGGTCGAAGTCCGGCGGGCGCTCCGCCTTGGCGCCGGTCAGCTCGACAGCGCGGACCCGGTTGACCCGGAACGTGCGCAGCCCGTTGTCGGTGTCGCCGACGAGGTACCACGTCGAACCCTTCTCGACGAGGCCGAGGGGGTGGACGACCCGCGTCGTCTCGGTGCGCGTGCGATCGGCGTAGCCGAGGCGGACCTGGACGCCGGCGACGATCGCCCGTCGCAGTTCGTCGAGGAACTGCGGCCGGGCCACCGACTCCCTGCCCCAGCTCGCCGGGTCGAGGACGGTCGACGTCGCCGCCAACTCGGCGTCGGCACGGAACGTCTCGGGCAGCGCCTGGACGAGCTTGCGCAGCGCCGCCTTGGCCTCCGGCGTCGCCGTCGACGCCGGACCGGCGACCATGAACAGCGTCTTCGCCTCCGCCTCGGTCAACCCGCTGAGATCGGTACGGGCACCGCCGATCAGCTGCCACCCGCCGTTGCGGCCAGGCTGCGAGTACACCGGGATGCCGGCGATCGCCAGGGCCTCGAGGTCGCGCCGCGCCGTCTTCACCGAGACCTCTAGCTCGTCGGCGAGCTCCGTCGCCGTCACCCGACCGCGTGACTGCAGGACGAGGAGGGTGGCGACCAAGCGATCCGCACGCATGTGACGATCATCGCAGACAAACCTGGTCATGGGGTGACCACGTTTCTTCGTCATGGTGAAGTCATGAACAAGCCACCACCGATCATCGAGGCGACGCGGCTGTACAAGCGCTTCGGCAAGGGAGACAAGGCGGTCGTCGCCCTCGACGGTCTCGACCTCGTCGCCGCCAGCGGTCAGGTCACCGCCATCCTCGGTCCCAACGGGGCCGGCAAGACGACGTTCGTGCGCGCCGTCGCCACGCTGCACCTGCCCGACGAGGGCAGCCTGCTCGTCGACGGCATCGACGTCGTCGCCGATCCCCACCGCGTGCGCCAGACGATCGGGCTGGCCGGCCAGAACGCCGCCGTCGAGGCGGCCCTCACCGGCCGGGAGAACCTCGTGATGGTCGCCCGCATGTTCGGCCACGACACCGCCGCGGCCCGGCACGCCGCCGACATGGTCCTCGACCGCCTCGATCTCACGGACGCCGCCGACCGGCTCGTGCGTGGCTACTCGGGTGGCATGCGCCGCCGCCTCGACCTCGGTGCCAGCCTCGTGGGAGCACCCCGGCTGTTGCTGCTCGACGAGCCGACCACCGGCCTCGATCCGCGCACACGCCTCGAGCTGTGGGACGCCATCCGCATGCTCGTGGCGTCGGGCACCGACGTGCTGCTGACCACGCAGTATCTCGAGGAAGCCGACCAGCTCGCCGACCAGGTCGTGATCATCGATCACGGCAGGGCGATCGCCACCGGGACCCCCGACGAACTGAAGGGCCGGGCCGGCCGCGACCGCGTCGAGATTCGCGTCCGCCATCACGCCGACCTCGCGGCCGCCACGGAGGTGCTCGCCGGGCTCGGCAACGAGGAGGACCCGGCGGTCGATCAACCGAACCGGCGCGTCGCCGTCGGTGTCGAGGACGGCACGAAGCGACTGGCCGAGGTGATTCGCGCCCTCGACGACGCCGGCATCGAGATCGACGACGTCGGCCTGCGCCGCCCCACGCTCGACGAAGTGTTCCTCGCGCTGACGGGTAGGCCCGTCGACGAAACTCAGCGTTCCCCGGCCACGCCACATACTGCCCGCGCAGTTGCTGGCCGCTCCTCGGCTAGCGCCTCGTCGCTCGCATCTGCAGGCAACTTCAACGATGAATTCGAAGCCACGACCGCGGCCTGAAAGGACCTCCCATGACCGCAATCACCCTCACCACCACGCCGCTCGCGGCGTCCGAGCTCGTCCCGTCCCGCGACGGCGCGAGTTACCTCACCACCGCCGGGCAGTTCGCCGCCCGGACCTTGCGCCAGTTCGTCAGGACGCCACAGCTGATCGCCCTCGGAGCAGCGACGTCGGTGATGTTCCTGCTCATCTTCCGCTACGTGTTCGGCGGGGCGATCGGCACCGGGTCGATCTCCTACGCCGACTTCCTGATCCCCGGACTCGCCGCCGCCGGCGCCTTCTTCTCCGGGACCGGGGCTGCGGTCGGCGTCGCAGAGGACGTCGACAGCGGGCTGTTCGACCGCCTGCGGTCGCTGCCCGTGCCTCGGTCGGCGATCCTCCTCGGCCGCTCGGCGGCCGACACCGTGCTCGTCGCCTGGGCGTTGTTCGTCACCGTGAGCGTCGGGTTCCTCACCGGCTTCCGCTTCCACGGCTCGGCGCTCGACGCCGTCGCTGCCGTGGCGCTCTGCCTGCTGTTCGGCGCGGCGTTCTCCTGGCCGTTCATCTACATGGGCCTCGTCGCCGGCAACGCCCAGGCCGCCAACGGCATGGCGTTCATGGCCTTCCCGCTGGTGTTCGTGTCCAGCGCCTACGTGCCGGTGGAGTCGATGCCCGGGTGGATGCAGCCGGTCGCCGAGAACCAGCCGGTGACGCTGATGGTCGGCGCCGTTCGTGCGCTCTCGCTCGGCGACTCGGCGGGCGAGGTGCTCGCCCACTCCGCCGGCTGGTACGCGATCCGGGCGATCGCCTGGTCGCTGGCGATCATCGCCGTGTTCGCCCCGCTGGCGACCCGGCGCTTCGCCCGCCGTTGATTGCGTTCCCCGGCCACGCCACACTCTGCCTGCGCAGCTTATGGCCGCTCCTCGGCTAGCGCCTCGTCGCTCGCAACCGTCGCGGGCACTCCGGGCGCGAGAATCACGCGGTGGAGCGTTGCGACGTCGTGATCGTCGGCGCCGGATTTGCCGGGATGTACGCCATCCACCGGCTACGCCGGCTCGATCTCACACTGCGATGCTTCGACGCTGCCGGTGATGTCGGCGGCACCTGGTGGTGGAATCGCTACCCGGGGGCGCGCTGCGACATCGAGTCGCTCGACTACTCCTACTCGTTCTCCCCCGAGCTCGAGCAGGACTGGGATTGGACCGAGCGCTATGCCACGCAGCCGGAGATCCTGCGCTACGCCGGTCACGTCGCCGACCGATTCGATCTCCGCCGCTCCATCCAGTTCGACACCCGCGTCGAGTCGGCGACGTTCGACGACGAGTCGGCGCGCTGGGACGTGCGCACGGACCGCGGCGACGCCGTTTCGGCGCAGTTCTTGGTGATGGCCACCGGTTGCCTGTCGACGCCGAAGCTGCCCGAGATCGACGGGATCCAGCGGTTCGGCGGTGCGACCTACCACACCGCCACGTGGCCCCACGACGATGTCGACTTCACCGGCCGGCGCGTCGCCGTCATCGGCACCGGTTCATCGGGCATCCAGGTGATCCCGCTGATCGCCGAACAGGCCGCCCACCTCACCGTGTTCCAGCGCACCCCGGCGTACTCGACGCCGGCGCGCAACGGACCCCTCGACCCGCAGACCGTCGCCGCCCGCAAGGCGACCTACCAGAGCCTACCGCGAGCGGGCCCGATCGACGCACATCGGGGTCGTGATCGACGTCGCCGCCGACAGCGCCACCTCGGCCGACCCGGCCGAGCGCGACCGCCGCTTCAGCGAGGGGTGGGACGAAGGGACGCTCTACGGCGTCGCTTCGAAGTTCGCCGACATCCTCATCGATCCGGCAGCCAACGAGCTGGCGGCGGAGTTCCTGCGCCAGCGGATCCGCGACGCCGTCGCCGACCCCGACGTCGCCGAGCGGTTGTCGCCACGGACCTTCCCGTACGCCACCAAGCGACCCTGCCTCGACACCGGCTACTTCGAGACGTTCAACCGCCCCAACGTCGCGCTGGTCGACCTGCGCGCCGCACCGATCATCGAGGTCAACGCTGACGGCATCCGCACCACCGAGCAGCAGGTCGACGTCGACGACATCGTGTTCGCCACGGGCTTCGATGCGATCACCGGACCGCTGCTGGCACTCGATCCGGTCGGCGCCGGCGGAATCTCCCTGCGGGAGAAGTGGTCGGCCGGTCCGCGCACGTACCTCGGCATCGCGATCGCCGGCTTCCCGAACCTGTTCCTCGTCACCGGCCCCGGCAGTCCGTCCGTGTTGACCAACGTGATCGTCTCGATCGAGCACCACGTCGACTGGATCGCCGACCTGCTCGCCACGATGATCGAGCGCGGGGCGACCTCCGTCGAAGTCGACGAGATCGCCGAGGCCGGCTGGGTCGAGCACGTCAACGAGATCGGTGACCTGACCCTCTACCCGTTGGCGGCGTCGTGGTACACGGGTGCCAACGTCGACGGCAAACCACGGGTGTTGATGCCGTACGTCGGAGGGTTCGGCGCCTACCGCCAGCACTGTGCGGCGATCGCCGCCAACGGCTACGAGGGTTTCACCCTGACGTCACCCGGCAGCGGGCGTGCTGACCCGGCCGGAATGACCCGCGCCGCGTCGACGTTGAAGAGCTCATGAGCGCAGGACACACCGTCACCGTCACGCCGAGCGATGCCCACGTCGAAGTGAGAATCGACGGCGTCCTGCTCGCCACGACCGACCGGGCACTGCGACTCGAGGAGACCGGGCTGCCGGCGCGGTACTACCTGCCGAAGGACGACGTTTCCATGGACCTGCTTCAACCGACGTCGTTCCACACGACGTGCCCGTTCAAGGGCGAGGCGTCGTATTGGTCCGCGGAGATCGGTGGGCGGACGCACGACGGCATCGTCTGGGCCTACGAGTCGCCGATCCCGAAAGTGGCGGAGCTGGCGGGCTACGTCTCCTTCTACCCCGACCGGGCCGAGGTCACCGTCGACGGCGAGCGGTTGGCGGCCTAGCCGCAGCTCCGCGAACCGTCTTCGGCACCCTGGTGCTGGCGACCGGCGAGGCGCTGTTGATGCCAGCCGACATGGACAGGTCCACGACGGCCCCGTAATCACGTCCCGGTTGGCTCGGCAGCCACGGTCGCTAGGTCGGGCCGGACGCCGGTGCGCACGTTGCCGTAGCGGTGCAGCGTTTGGCTGATCGCCTGCTCGCCCAACCAGTGGGGCAGCTCGACCAGCCCGTCGACGCTGACCGGTGAGCGATCGACGGCGATGTCGAGAGTGTGGCAGGCCGCGGCGAGCTGATCGCCGATTGCGGTCAGGGCGCGCAGCCGGCTGACGCCGAGCGAACCGAGACGGGCCGCCAGCTGCTGGTCGGACTCGACGGCGCCGTCCGACACGGTGGCGGTTACGCCGCACTGGCGTGCCGCGGCGAGCGCCGCGTCACCGGCGCCGTCCGGCGTGTCGGTGCCGACTCGCACGGCGACTCCGGCCGCCGGCACGTACCGCAAGACGTTCGACTCACTGCGCAAGCCCGTGGCGTCGTGGTCGATGGCGAAGCGTTGCTCCCACGCCCGGCGATAGCTGTCGACCGCCCGATCGACGTCGATCGACCGTGGTTCCGGGCGCAACATGGCGTGCACGTAGTGCGGTCCGCCGGCCTTCGGCGCTCCGCCCATCGACGAGCGCTTCCATCCGCCGAACGGTTGACGCTGAACGATGGCGCCGGTGATGTGGCGGTTGACGTAGGCGTTGCCGACCTCGACGTGGTCGAGCCAGTCGCGGACCTCCTCGTCGTCGAGCGAGTGGATGCCCCCGGTGAGGCCGAACGGTGTGCCGTTCTGCAGTCGCACGGCGTGGGTCAGGTCGTCGGCCCGCATCACGCCGAGCACCGGTCCGAAGCACTCGGTCCGATGGAACCAGGAGCCCGCTGCGACGCCGATGCGGACGCCGGGCGTCCACCGCCGGCTGGTGACCTCCTCGCGGCCCCGGGCGTCGAGCTCGTGGCGTCGTGAGCCTGGGCACTCGCGCGGCTCGACGAGCCATCGCTCCCCCGGATCGAGCTCCGTGAGGCCACGCAGCAGCGGGCCGGACGGCGGGGCGATGAGCGGCGCCATCATCGTCGCCGGGTCCTCGGCCTCGCCGACCCGGACGCTGCGCACCGCCGCGGCCAACCGTGGCAGGAACTCGTCGTCGTCGTACACCGGGGCGGTGAGGATCAGCAGGCTGGCGGCGGAGCACTTCTGGCCGGCGTGACCGAACGCCGAGCGGACGACGTCACGGATCGCCGCGTCGACGTCGGCCGCCTCGGTGACGACGATGGCGTTCTTCCCGCTGGTCTCGGCGAGCAGGCGCAGCTGCGGCTTCCAGCCGAGAAAGAGTCGCGCGGTTTCGTAGGAGCCGGTCAACACGACCGTGGCGACGTCGTCGTGGGTGATCAGCCGGCGGCCGACGTCGTCGTCGGGACAGGCGACGAACTGCAGCACGTCCCGCGGGATACCGGCACGCCAGCACTGGTTGGCGAGCAGCCACGCCGTCTGACGGGTCTCCGGGGGTGGTTTGAGGATCACGGTGTTGCCCGCCATCACGGCTGCGAGCGCGCCGCCCGCAGGGATCGCGTAGGGAAAGTTCCACGGCGACGCTACGACGACCACGCCGTACGGGATCGTGCCATCCGGGATCGTGGCGGAGGCGTAGTAGCGGGCGAAGTCGATCGCCTCGGAGACCTCGGGGTCGCCCTCCCGGACGGTCTTGGCCGCCTCGGCTGCCATCTGGGCGAGCGTCGCCCATCGTTCCCCGTCGATCTGGCCGGCGACTGCGGCGAGCAACGCAGCCCGCTCGCTCGGAGAGCGGGCCGACCACGCCGGCTGCGCCGCGGCGCCTGCGGCGACGACCGCATCGATCGAGGCGACGTCGGTGGTCAGCGGGTAGTCGCCATCGGGGCAGCCGTTGACGGCGTGTTTGGCGATGGCGGCGCTGGCGTCCGCCCTGCGCTGCGGATCGGTGAAGTCGGTGTCGGGATGGTTGACGAACCCCGCTTCCGCACCGACGTCGAGCGGCCGGCGCAGCCGTCGGATCGAGATCTCGTGCCTGGCCTCGACCGCCGCTCGGAAGCGCTCGGCTTGGGCGGCGAACTCGGACGACCCCGGTTGCATCGTGAACATCGCCCGCAGGAAGTTCTCGGGAGCTGTGTTCTCGTCGAAGCGACGGGCGAGGTAGGCGAGGCTCGCCTCGATCTCGTCATCACGCACGATCGGGCAGTACAACAGCAGCTGACCGGCCCACCGGCGGACTGCCCGGGACTGCGCCGGGACCATCCCCTCGAGCATCTCGATCTCGATGTCGCCGCGGCGCGTTGCAGGCAGCTCGTCGCGCAGCGTCAACGCCCAGGCGACGTCGAAGAGGTTGTGGCTGGCCACGCCGAGGCGGATCGCCCCGGCCCACGCTGGGCGCAGGCAGGAGTCGACGAGGCGCTTGAAGCTGGCGTCCGTGTCCGCCTTCGTGGCGTACGGCGCCTGGACCCAGCCGTGCTGCTCGGCGTCGACCTGCTCCATCGCCAGGTTGGCGCCCTTGACGACGCGCACCTTGATCTGCGCTCCCCCGTCCGCGACGCGCTGTGCCGCCCAGGCGCCGAGGCGTTCGATCACGTCGTGCGAGTCGGGCAGGTACGCCTGCAGCACGATGCCTGCCGGCATCCGTCGGTAGGCAGGCTCGTCGAGCACGGCGAGGAACGAATCGACGGTCAGGGCGAGGTCGCCGTACTCCTCCATGTCGAGGTTGACGAACACGGGTGGGCTGGCGGCGATCGCCACGTCGTAGATCCGCCGTAGCGCCGCCCGGATTCGTTCGGCGGAGTGTTCGAAGGCGTAGACGTCGAGCAGCGCGCAGATCGCCGAGATCTTCACCGAGATGTAGTCGACGTCGGGCCGCTGCAGCGTGGCGATCACCCGGGCGATGCGCTGTTCAGCCTCGGCGTCAGAGAGGATCGCCTCGCCGAGCAGGTTGAGGTTCAGCTGCATGCCAGCCGCGGTGCGCTTGCGGAGGTGGCGGGTGAGCGTCGCGTCGTCGCTCGGTACGACGAGACCTCGTGTCTCGGCGATGATCCGTCGCCGCACGAGGGGCATCACGAGGGGTGGCGCAGCCTTCGCGGCATGGGCGCCGACCGCCATCAGGAAACGGTCGCCGCGGCCGAGCGACCGCGGAATGCCGTGACCGGCGAGGGCGGCGAAGCGCTGGGCGGCCGTGCGCGGGCGCTGGAGCCGCAGCACCTCGTCGGTCAGCCGTTGGACGAGATCGCGACCGGCCGGGTCGGCGATCAGTCGTCCGAGGCGCTCCTGACGGCGGCGTTCGGCGCGGGTGGTCGTCGTCTCGGCGGCGCGCAGCAGTTCGTCGGCGAGCTCGATCGCCCGCTTCACACGTGCGCCGTCGTCCACTGCCGATGGAAGCTACCCGAGTGCTCAAGCGCGCCCGAGTGCGACAGGACCCCCTGTGGCGCGCTCTGGCACTCGGGTGGAGCAGTCCGGCACCCGCATCGCCAGGCGGGGCTGGACGAGTTGCGGCCCCTCGACGAGCAACGCCTGCAGACGGCGGGCGAGCGCGGGAACGATCGGTCGAACGGCGGCGGCGATCACCTCGACGCTGGCGAGGTAGCGACCGAGCAGCTCGTCGAGGTGGGCATTGGCAGGCGCCGCCAAGTGGAACAGCTCCCACGGTCGGGTCGCCTCCAGCGCCCGGTTGAGGGCGTCGACGGCGGCGCAGATCGCCTGCGTCGCCCCACGCAGGTCGAAGTCGCCGAGGGCGGCGAGGACGTCTTCGTCGAGCCCGGCGACCTCGTCGATCGGAGTGCACCGCCCGCCCACCTGCACACCAGACCGCTGGGCCAGCGTGGCGATCCGGTTGGCGACGTTGCCGATCCCCTTGGCAAGGTCCTGGTCGACTCGCTCGACAAGACGTTGCTCGGTGAAATCGGTGTCGGCGACCGGGCCCACGTCACGGGCGAACCACCAGCGCACGGCATCGGTGCCCCAGCGATCGACGACCGCGAACGGGCTGACGGTCGACGGTCCCGACTTGGAGATCTTCGCCCCGTCGACCGTGAGGTACGGGTGCACCTCGACGCGGGTCGGCAGCGGCTGGTGCGCCGACACCAGGAACGCCGGCCAGTACAGCGCATGGAAGCGCAAGATCCCCTTGCCGATCACGTGGACGCGTCGGTCTGCCTGCAGCCACCAGCGCCGGTAGGCGACGCTGTCGGGATCGCCGAACTCGAGGGCGCTGAGGTAGTTGGCCAAGGCGTCGAACCACACGTACACGACCTGTGTCGGGTCGTCGGGTACCGGGATGCCCCAGCCGCGCGCCCGGTTCGCCGGCCGGGACACGCTGATGTCCTCGAGCCCGCTGTCGATGAAGGCGAGGATCTCGTCGGCAAACGGTCGTGGGTGGATCGCCAGCTCTCCAGCGCGGATCGATCGACGGAGCTGCTCGGCGTACCTGGACAGGCGGAAGAACCAGTTCGTCTCGGCGACCCGCTCCACGGCGGTGTCGTGCTCGGGGCAGCGGGCGACTTCGCCCGGCTCGACGATCAGCTCGTCGTGGTCGTAGAACCGCTCGCAGCCGACGCAGTAGTCACCTTCGTACGTGCGCTGGTAGAGGTCGCCGTTGGCGGCGCAGGCCCGCCACAGCCGTTCGACTGCGGGACGGTGGCGGGGATCGGCGCTCGTGCGCAGGAAGTCGTCGAACGACACGCCGAGCGGGTCGGCGAGGTCGGCGAAGCGCCGGGCGTTGGCGTCGACGTACACCTCTGTTGGCAACCCCCGCCGCTTCGGCGGCGAGGACGTTCTTGAGGGCGTGGTCGTCGGTGCCGCCGAGCAGGCGCACGTCGTCGCCGGCGAGTCGCCGCGCCCGCGCGTAGATGTCGGCTTCGACCAGTTCGTAGGCGTAGCCGAGATGCGGTTCGGCGTTGACGTAGGGAATGGCGACGGTGACGTACGTCGTGCTCATCGGGGTCTCCTCGGTTGGGTCGGAGACTGCCCTGCCGGCGCTGACAGCTGTCGACCCCGGAGGCAGCTCCAGGGTCGGACGGAATCGCTAGTGCGTTGGCGAAGCCGGCCCCGGAAGGGGCCGCATCATCACGGTCGATGAAGTCGTACGCACGTCGTCAAGGTTAGCGGACTGCCGTGCCCCGAACCTCGACGGATAGGTCGACCCACTCAGTGGATGGCGTCGAGCAGCGTGTCGATGACCGCCCGGGTGAACGGGCGGTCGTCGGTCTCGTCGAAGCGCCCCTCAAGCCGCCGGCGCTCAGCGGGCGTCGTGCCGGGTGCCAGCCACAGCGTGCCGATGCGCTGGGTGAGATGGCCGAGCGTGGCGATCGTCATCGAGAAGTCGGCACGCCCGAGGACGCGCCCGGGGCCTCCGCCCTCGACGTACGACTCGATGAGCACCGGGGCGCGCTGCGGGTCGTCGCTGGCGAACTCGAACAGGACCATCGCTAGCTCCTGGTTCGGATCGGCCTCGCCGGCGTTGTCCCAATCGATCACGCACGGCGCTCCAGTCGTCGTGCGCCGGAAGTTGTCGGCCCACAGATCGCGGTGGCAGGTCTGGGCGGCTCGCCCGGGTGACAGGCATCCCTCGAGGGCGACGAACTCGTCGCGCCAGGAGGCGAACCGTTCGGCGAGCGGCGAGCGGGCGACGCGTAGCTCGTCGATCAAGGTGTCCCACGCCACGGCGCCGACCGGGTCGGTGTACCACCAGTGGGCGGCAAGATGCTCGGCGAAGTCGACCCGGTGCAGCCTCGCCAGCGTGGACCCGACGATCGCCGCGTCGAGCGATGGATCGGGCTCGTCGAGGTCGACCCAGCCGAGAACCCTGACCGGGGTCGCCCCGAGGAGCGCCTGATCAGCACCGTCGGCAGCGCGCCGTACCGCCGGAGCCGGCACGCCGTGCCGGATCGCCGCCTCGTTGAACCGAGTCGTCTCCGGCGGCGCCTCCGCCCCGGCGTCGAACGACTCCTTGACGGCCCACTCGCCGGTCGTCGACGAGAGCCGCCAGACCTGGCCGAGCTCGCCGCGAGCGCACGGGCCCGTGAAGTCGAGCACGTCACCGAGATCGAAGGCCGCGGCGATCGCCTCCGCGTCGTCGGCACCGATCACGCCGGTCGCTCCGACGCGGTGCACCGTGCGGCAACGGCGCACAGCGTCTCGATCAGCGCCCGGGTCGGTGGCGAGAGCCCGTCGGGACCAGGCGGCGGGCTGAGCGGACTGAGCCCGCGGACACGCGGTGGCAGCTCGAGCTGGACGCCGCCGTCACGAGGGAGGTTGACAGGATTGCGGGCGTGGAGGCCGCGCAGCTCCACCGGGATGCGGTCGAGGTCGGTGACCACGTCGTAGTCGGGCAGCCGTGCCGCCGCTTCGGCCGCCACGATCGCGGCCAGTTGACGGTGGCGTCCGCCGGCAAGGATCGAGGTCCAACGACCATCGCGGCCGTAGCCGTGCAGCGAGATCATCGTGTCGACATGCTCGACGAACGCGGCGAGCGTCGCCGATTCGTCGGGTCGGTAGGACGTCGACGAGAGGTGGTGGTCGACGTCGTCCGGATGCACCACGACGTAGTACGACGCACCGGCAGCGTCGGCCGCAGCCGTAGCGATGACATCGGTCATCACCTCTAGCCCGCCGCCGTGGATCGCCATCATCCCGAACGTCGAACGCAATGCGCACCGCTCGGCGACCCCCGGCCGCGCCAGCAACTCGGTGAGCGTGCGCGGCCCGTCGCGCCCATCGACGATTCGTCGAGGGCGATCGGAAGGCGGGTGCACGACAACCATCGTGCCATCGACGGTTGCTGGGTACTCTCGCACCGTGCCCGCCGCAGAGCGCCGGCTCTCCAAGTACGACTCGATGCGCGACTTCACCAAGTCGCCTGAGCCGCCCGGACGGGTGGCGGGAAGCGCCGACGGTCGCAACCGCTTCCTCGTCCAACGCCACCGCGCCCGCCGGCTGCACTACGACCTGCGCTTCGAGATCGACGGGGTGCTCGTCAGCTGGGCGGTGCCCCGCGGGCCGAGCCTCGACCCGGCCCGCAAGTCGCTCGCCGTGAAGGTCGAGGACCACCCGTACGCCTACGGCTGGTTCGAGGGGATCATCCCCAGCGGTTACGGGATGGGTGACGTCGTGCTGTGGGACGACGGCTGGTGGGAGCGCGATCCCGAGTACCCCGACGAGCCGGCGGCGGCCAAGGCGATCGAGGGCGGGGAGTTCAAGTTCGTGCTCATCGGCCGCAAGCTGCGCGGCCGCTTCCTGCTCGTGCGCACCGCCAAGCCGGGCGCCGACGACGACCAGTGGCTGTTGATGCACAAGAAGGACGACGCCGCGGTGCCCGGCTGGGATCCGGAGGACTACCCCCAGTCGGTGCTCAGCGGACGCACCAACGTCGACATCGCCGAGAGCCGTCCAGGGCGCTGGGCAGCCGCAACCTCGTCAGAGCTCGCCGCGCTGCGCAAGCTGCCGGCGGCCAAAGCGGAGTGGAACGTGGCCGGGGTCACGCAACAGATCACCAACCTCGACAAGGTGCTGATCCCCGGACGGGGCAAGTCAAAGCCGATCACCAAACGCGAGATCATCGCCTACTACGCCACCGTCGCCCCGTGGATGACGATGGGGCTCGCCGGCCATCCGATCAACCTCAACCGCTTCCCCGACGGCGTCGAGAGCGCCAAGGGCGGCTTCTACCACAAGGCCGTGCCAGCTCACGCCCCGCTGTGGGTGCGGCGCTGGCCGAACCCGCGGGCGAGCACCGGCGAGACGCGCGAGTACCTGCTGATCGACGGCGCGCCGGCACTGGTGTGGGCGGCCAACTTCGCCGGCTTCGAGATCCACCCATGGACGTCGACCGCGGCGTCGCCGGACGAGCCGTCGTTCGCCCTCGTCGACATCGACCCGGGCACGGAGACGACGTGGGACGAAACGCTGACGATCGCCCGTCTCTATCGGGTCGCCCTCGACAAGCTCGGCCTCGTCGCTCGCCCGAAGGTCACCGGCAAGCGGGGCATCCAGATCTACATCCCGGTCAAGCCCGGCTACTCGTTCCACGAGACGTCGGAGTTCGTCGAGACGCTGTCGCGAACGGTCGGTGGGGTCGTGCGCGAGCTCGTCAGTTGGAAGTGGCAGAAGAACGCTCGGGGCGGCAAGGCCCGCCTCGACTACACCCAGAACCAGGTCAACAAGACGCTCGTGGCGCCGTACAGCATTCGCCCGGCGGCGGGCGCCCCGGTCTCGGTCCCGTTGGAATGGGACGAGCTCGACGACCCCAAGCTGCGCTCGGATCGCTGGACGATCCGCGACGTGCACAAGCGCCTGGAGACTGTCGGCGACCCGTTCGATGCGCTCGTCGGGCAGGACCAAGCGCTGCCGGCGCTGTAGGAGAGGAGTTGCGATGTTCGCCATCCGGGTGACCCACCACGGCGGTCCGGAAGTGATGGAGTGGATCGAGGTCGACGATCCGGTCACCGGTCCTACCGATCTCGTGGTCGACCTCGCCGCGGCCGGTCTCAACTTCATCGACGTCTACCAGCGCAGCGGCCTGTACCCGATGACGCTGCCGTTCACCCCGGGGTCAGAGGGTGCCGGCGTCGTGCGGTCCGTCGGTTCTGACGTCACCGGCTTCCAGGTTGGCGACACCGTGGCGTGGACGTCGGTGCTCGGGTCGTACGCCGAGCAGGTCGTCGTACCGGCAGCGGCTGCGGTTGCCGTTCCAGCGGGTATCGGCCCCGACATCGCTGCCGCCGTGATGCTCCAGGGGATCACCGCCCACTACCTCGCCCTCGACACGTTCCCGCTGAACCCCGGCGACCGTTGTCTGATCCACGCCGGCGCCGGGGGCGTCGGTCTGCTGCTCATCCAGATCGCCAAGCAGCGCGGGGCCGAAGTGTTCAGCACCGTCGGTACCGCCGCCAAGGCCGAGCTGGCGACGCAGGCCGGCGCCGATCACGTGATCGTCTACGACGGCGCCGACTTCGGTGCCGAGGTCGAGGCGATCGCCGGTCCTCGCCCGCTCGACGTCGTCTACGACGGCGTCGGAGCGGCGGTGTTCACCCGCAGCATGGGTCTGCTGCGGCGCCGCGGGATGATGGTCACGTTCGGCAATGCGTCGGGACCGGTCGAGCCGATCGCCCCGCTCGATCTCAGTCGGGGCGGTTCGCTCTATCTGACGCGTCCGACGATCGCCGACTATCTGGCGACGCGCGACGAGCTGGAACGCCGCGCCGGTGACCTGTTCTCGTGGATCGCCGATGGCAGCTTGACCGTGCGCATTGGCGCCCGGCTACCGCTCGCCGAGGCGGCGGACGCCCATCGGAGGCTGGAGGGTCGGACGACCACGGGCAAGACGCTGCTCGAGGCGTAACCACTGGGGGGTAACCGATCGCAGGGTCGGCGACCGAACAGGAGTATTCTTGGGGTATGCCTCGTCCAGTGTGGACGGGCGCGATCTCGTTCGGCATGGTCGCCATTCCGATCCGGCTCGTGCCCGCCGTTCGCAAGAAGAGCATCTCGTTCAACCAGCTCGACGACCGCAACATGGCGCGCATCCGCTACCGCAAGGTCAACGAGGAGAGCGGTGAGGAGGTGCCCTCCGAGAACATCGTCAAGGGCTACGACCTCGGTGGCGGCAGTTACGTCACGCTCACCGACGACGACCTCGCCCCGCTGCAGCCGGTGAAGTCGAAAGAGATCGACCTCGAGACCTTCGTTCCCGAGGTCGACGTCAACCCGCTGATGTTCGACTCGTCGTACCTCGTCCTGCCGGACAAGAACGCCAAGCCCTACGCCCTGCTGGCGGACGCGATGGCCGGCTCCGGCCGTGTCGGCATCGGGCGGTTCGTGATGCGCCAGAAGGAGTATCTGGCAGCGATCCGGTCCGACGGCTCCCACCTCACGCTGTCGACGCTCGTGTTCCCTGACGAGCTGGTCGAGCCGGCCTCGATCGAGGAGTTCGAGGAGTTGGAAGGGGTGGAGATCTCCGACAAGGAGCTGAAGATGGCCCAGGGCCTCGTCGAAGCGCTCAGCGACGACTTCCAGCCCGAGCAGTACACCGACGAGTACCGGGCGGGCGTCGAGAAGGTCATCGAGGAGAAGGCCGCCGGGCGCACCCCGGTGTTCGAGGCCGAGGCTGCGCCGCGTGCCGCGGTCATCGACCTCGCCGCCGCCCTCGAGGCCAGCCTTGCCGAGGCCCGCGCCGCCAAGGAACGGCATCCGTCGGCGACGTCCGCCAAGCCGGCCAGGTCGTCCCGGGCCAAGAAGGCTGCCGCGGCCGCCGCCGCATCCGACGACGACGCCGACGCAACCCCCAAGGCCCGCAAGCCCCGCGCCCGCAAGTCCGCCTGAGGGTTTCGAGCGGAAGCCAAAGCGCTTCCGCTCGAGCTCGAAGAAGATGGGATGCGGTCAGGGTTCGCGGGTGACGTCGGCGGGGGGCTTGTCGTCGCGCAGGCCGAGGAAGACGGGGGCGCGGAGGCCGCCGCCTTCGGTCCACTCCAGGAAACCGACCTGGGCGACGAGCTCCGGACGAACCCAGCGATAGGCGCCGCGCGGCAGCTTCGGAGGGGCGGCGAACGGCGACGTGTCCGTCTCCAGTTGGCGCAGCTTGGCCATCAACTCGCTGAGCGTCCGTTCGGTGAACCCGGTGCCGACGGCGCTGACGAACTGCAGCCGGCCCTCGTCGTCGTGGACACCGACAAGCAGCGAGCCGAACGAGCCCGTGCGGTTGCCCTCACCGAGCTTGTAACCGCCGACGACCATCTCCTGGGCGTTGGTGTACTTGACCTTGACCCACGCCGGGGCCCGCCGTCCGGACTGATACGTCGATGAGGCGCGCTTGGCGACGATGCCCTCGAAGCGCTGCGCCCGGGTCGCCGCCTCCATCACGTCGGCATCGTCGCTCACCGGTGTGATCGTCAACGGTGAGATGGGTCGCACGGACGCCTCCAACAGCGCCCGGCGCTCGTGCCAGGCGCGGTCGCGAAGGTCCTCGCCGTCGAGCATCAAGAGGTCGAACACGACGTAGGCGTGGTCGCGATCGGCCCGCCCGACGCTCTGAAACGTGTGCCGGCCATCGTCATCGTAGGCGATCACCTCGCCGTCGAGCACGACGTCGCGATCCGTCGCGGCCCTCACCGACGTGGCCAGCCACGGCCATTGCGGGAGCTTCGGCTTGCCGGTCGAGCTGATCGCGTCGACGACGTCGCCGGTGCGCCGCACGAGGACCCGGTGGCCGTCCCACTTCGGCTCGTAACTCCATCCGTCGCCCGCCGGCACGGCCCGCGCGGTGATCGCCTTCATCGGAGCGATCGGCCATTCTTGCGTTCCCCGGCCACGCAGGCCGTTCATGGCCGCTTCCTCGCTAGCGCTCGGTCGCTCGCATCGGTGGAAGGATCCAAGACCATTGGGGGAATACTGTCAGCGCGATGGGGCCTCGCCTCGAAGTCGTGCAGCGAGACATCACCCTCGAGACGACCGACGCCATCGTCAACGCGGCGAACACCTCGCTGCTTGGCGGCGGTGGCGTCGACGGGGCGATCCATCGAGCGGCCGGACCGGAGCTACTCGCGGCGTGCCGCGACCTCGGGGGATGCCCGACCGGCGAGGCGAAGACGACTCCGGGTTTCCGCCTACCGGCCCGCTGGGTGATCCATACCGTCGGTCCCGTGTGGCAAGGAGGCGGCACGGGTGAGCCGGGTCTGCTCGCATCGTGCTATCGGCGCTCATTGGACGAGGCCGACCGTGTCGGCGCCCGCTCGATCGCCTTCCCGGCGATCTCCACCGGCGTGTATGGCTACCCGGCGGAGCCCGCCGCTCGGGTCGCCGTCGACACCGTGCGCTCGACGGGGTCGCTCGTCGAACTCATCAGGTTCGTGTGCTTCAACGAGGCGACGGCCGAGATCTACCGAACTCTGCTCGACACTGACGACTGACGGGCTCGGACGTGGCCAATCGTCACTCAGTCGTCTTGCGCTGCTGACAGCAGGACCGGGCATGGCGCGTGGCGCACCAAGTGATCGCTCACCGAGCCGAGCACGGCCCGCCGCCAACCACCGCGTCCTCGGGTCCCCGCGACGATGACCGTGGCGCCACGCTCGGCGGCGAGGTCGCACAGCGCCCGTCCCGGCTCGCCCTCGACGGCGACGCTCTCCACGTTGGCGACGTCGCCGAGGCCGAGGGCATTGACCGCGTCGACGAGGATCGCGTCGGCGGCATCGCGCCCAGCGGTCACGATCGTCTCGTACTCGCGCTCGTCGACCATCCCGCCGGCGAGACCCGAAGCGCCGTAGAGCAGTGAGGCATCGACCGGATCGACAACCGTGACGACCAACGTGCGATCGGCCGGGGCGAGCAGACCGAGACCGGCGGTCAACGCGGCGGTGGCGAGCTCGGAACCATCCGTGCAGAGCATCGTGAGGGTCGTCATGACTGCGCTGCCGCATCATCGAAGGCCTGGATCACGCGTGCCGCGGCCGCGGCGTGTCTCGATCTCATCGACCCATCCTGTCATCATTGCGTTCCGGGGCCACGCAGGCCATTGCGTTCCGGGGCCACGCAGGCCATTGCGTTCCGGGGCCACGCAGGCCAGCCGTAGCGTGGGGCGATGACCAACGCGGTGTCTGCTCGTCGCCTGCCCCGACCGCCGCGGCATCGTCGCCGCCGTGACGTCGTTCGTCGCCGCACATGGCGGGAACATCGTCGACCTCCAGCAGCACACCGACCACACGGACGGCTCGTTCTTCCAACGCGTCGAGTTCGAGCTCGAGGGCCTGACGCTCGAGCGCCACGAGATCGAGGCCGCAGCCGCGGCGGTGATGGAGCAGTACTCGATGCGCTGGTCGTTGCGTTTCACCGACGAGCGTCCGCGAGTCGCCGTCCTCGTCTCACGGGAGGCGCACTGCCTCAGCGACCTGCTCCATCGCCGACGCAGCGACGATCTGGCGATCGAGGTGCCGCTCGTCGTCAGCAACCATCCCGATCACGCTGAGATCGCCGCCTGGTTCGGGGTGGAGTACCGCCACCTGCCGATCGTCGACGGCGACAAGGCCGCCCAGGAGCACCAACTCCTCACCGCCCTGGCGCATCACGACGTCGACCTCGTGGTCCTCGCTCGCTACATGCAGGTGCTCTCCCCCACCTTCTGCGAGGCGTGGGCTGGACGGGCGATCAACATCCACCATTCCTTCCTCCCGTCGTTCAGCGGTGCCCGCCCGTACCACCAGGCACATGAGCGGGGCGTCAAGCTGATCGGCGTCACGGCCCACTACGTGACGGCCGATCTCGACCAGGGACCGATCATCGACCAGGACGTGATCAGGGTCAGCCATCGCGACGACGTCGAAGATCTCCGACGCAAGGGCCGCGACCTGGAGGTCGCCGTGCTCGCCCGCGCCGTGCGCGCCCACGTCGAGCACCGCACGCTCGTCTACGGACGCCGGACCGTGGTCTTCGACTAGCGACCCGTAACCTTCGCGCTCGTGCGCACCTGGCGGTCGATTCAGTTGGTGGTTGTCCTCGCAGTGCTGGTCTCGTTTCCTGGAATCGGCCTGGTCGCCACCGCGAGCACAGCGCCGACGCCCGGCCCGATCGTGCACACGGGCGAGATGGGCGATACCTATCCGGACGCCCGCTACCCGGTGGTCCTGCGGGTGGGACAGGAGGTCCGCGTGTCAGCCGTCGCCACCTCGGGCGACCTCGATCCGTACCTTGGCCTGTCAGACCCCGCCGGCGCGGTCGTCGCCGAGAACGACGACCGCGACGACACGACCTTCGACTCCTACCTCGTCCACGCCGCGGCGGTCGACGGAGAGCACGTCGTGATCGTCTCCAACATCAGCGGAACAGCGGGCGCCTTCACGGTCACGATCGAGGTCGGTGAATCCGCCGCGATCACCGATGCGATGGCCCCGCTGGAGTACTCCGGGTCGATGAGCGACGAGGTTCCGGAAGCGCGCTACCCGTTCACGCTGGACGCCGGCCGGGCCGTGCGGATCACTACCGACACGGTCAGCGGAGATCTCGACCCGATCATCTGGATCGAGGACGCCGACGGTCAGACGGTCGCCCTCAACGACGACGGGGACTACGGCGACCTCGACTCCGATCTCGCCTACGTCAGCCCGACCAGCGCCACGTACACGCTCGTCGTGAGCAACATCTCGCCGACGTCGGGCGACTACCACGTCACGCTGAACGCCACCGATCCCGCCACCGCCACGACCGTGGGCAGGGTCACCCTGAGCGGCCCGGCGCTCGTCCACGACACCACCGGCTTCCGCATCCACTACACGACCGAGGGCGAGGACGCGACGACGCTGGAGTTCGCCCAGCTGGTTGGCACGACACTGGAGGACGTGCTCCGGCGCGAGACCGGACTCGGGTGGCCGCTGCCGCCACCGGACGGGGCGATGGGTGGCGATGCTCGTTTCGACGTCTATCTCGTCGACGTGCTCACCGACGACGAGGAGACCGAACTCGGGCACGTCGCGGCGGAGCCGCCTGGACGTGACAACGCGAACACCGCAGTCGTCGAGGACGCCGCGGCGCCGAGCTACATCGTCCTCGACAACGACTTCGGCCAGGGCGAGGTCGAACCCGGCGAGGACGGGGTCGCCCTGATGCATGCCACAGCGGCGCACGAGTTCCACCACTCCATCCAGGCGGGATACGACTTCGCTGAGCCGATGCTGTGGTATGGCGAAGCCACTGCGTCATGGATGGAGACGATGGTCTACCCGGACTTCGAGGCCGCCACCGGCTACGTCGAATCGCTCTTCGAGTACCCGGAACTGTGCCTCGGCGTGCAAGGCGACGCCGATCCCACCGACGGTACGCAGAAGTACGGGGAGTGGCTGTTTCTGCAATCGCTGGTCGACACCCATGACCCAGAGCTGGTCGTGCAGCTGTGGGAGGGCATCGGCGCCGCCGACGACTGGGCCCCGCTCGACACGGTGCTCGCGTCCTACGAAGACACTCGTGTGGACGCCGTTCGGCGGTTCCGGCTGCAGAACCTCGTGCGCGACTACACCTGGACACCGGAGTTCGTCACCTGGACCGTCTGGCGTGAGAAGACGATCGACGCGGCCGGGCAGTGGACGCACGACAGCGACGGGGTCCAGCAGCTCGGCGCCAACTACTTCGGTGTCAACGTGCCCCCGGGGTCGTACCAGTTCGTCGCCGACGATCCGGCGCTCGAGCTCTGGCTAGTGGGCATCAGCGGCCCGACGGCGTCGGTGTTCGCCGCCCACGGCGACCGGGTGGTCAACGTCAGTGGATTCGACTTCGCCTACCTGATGGTGTTCAACCCGGCGGCCGACTACGACGTCGAGGCCTGCCAGTACACGTCGTACGGGCTGACCGTGAGCCGCGTCGGCGACGCGACCGCACCCGGTACCGCCGACTTCACGCTCGACGCGACCCAGTTTGCCCCGCTGTCGTAGCGGGAGCGGACGAGCGATAGCTGTTGAGGGGACGGATCGGGGGACTCCACGGGTTCCTGTGGGTCCAATCGATGCGCCGGCGAGCGCGCTGGCCCTGGAAGCATCTTCTTGGTCGATTTGGCGCCGCTAGCGGCGTCATCGGAACCAAAGAGTTCGCCACGTAGTTCACGGGGCGTACGGCGCGACGCCCGCAGCACGACCGCCTACGGAGCCAGGCAACCGTGACGCAGCGCCCGATCGAGCCCACACAAACCCGAGGAGAACCCGGTCCCCTAGACACCCATCGGTTGAGGCGCCGTGGCGCTGTCGACCATCGCCGCCCGCGCGGCGACGAGCTGATTGAACGCGCTGCCGGGAAACCAACGCGGCAGCGACTTGGTGAAACGAGGTGGGCCGTCGATGCGGATCGATCCCGTGGCGATGGCATGGCTCCACGACTCCCTACCGCTGAACACGGCACCGAGCGTGCCGGTCGAGCTGGTGACGACAACATCACTGTCGAAGCCGGGATGCAGCTTGCACACCGACGCCTCGCCGCGATCGAACACGATCCACACGGTGATCCGTTGTGGCCCGTTGTGGTCGAACTGCACGACGACCCGTCCGGGTGGCAGCTGTTCAGGATCGATGTGCCGGTGCATCCACCACGTCAGCGTGACTGCGTCGACGTCGGTCGGGTCCAGCTCGGAGTACAGCCATTGCACCGACCACTCACCGAGCGCGAACACGACACGTTCGAGGTCTTTGCCAGCCGGCGTCAGGTGATACTCGCTGCCGCGGCCGCTGGGGCTCGGCCACCGCTCCAGCACGCCTTTGCGTTCGAGGTGTTTGAGCCGTTGGACGAGGAGCGACCGGGAGATACCCGGCAGGCCGCGGGCGATGTCGTTGAACCGCGTGTTGCCCAGCAGCAGCTCGCGCAGGATCAACGGCGTCCAGCGATCAGCCACGACCTCGGCGCCCATCGAGATCGGACAAAACTTGCCGTAATCAGGCATCGCGTCACCGTAGTGCTCGCCGAATCCGGTGGAGGTCCATTTTCCGTACTGGATCGGTCCGGAAATTCGACTATCCCGCCGTCCGCGATTCTGGACAATGGAACGCATGACGACGTTGATCGAAACACAGGACCCCCAGGCGCGAGAGGCGGAGCTCGTCGCCTGGGCGGCGACCTTCGGACCGCTGCTTGCCGAGCACGCAGCACGCCACGACGCAGAGGGCTCCTGGGTCCAGGAGTCCTTCGAGCAACTCCGCGACGCAGGATTCCTCGCCCTCGCAGTACCGACCGAGCTCGGCGGGATGGGTGCCAACATCCGCCAAACCGCCAACGTCATGCGCGAGATCGCCCACCACTGCGGCTCGACGGCGCTCGCGCTGTCGATGCACCAGCACGTCACGAACTTCACGGCGTGGCGGTACCGGCGCGAGCTGCCCGGCGCCGAGGCGACGTTGCGGCGCATCGTCGACGACCGCATCGTGATCGTGTCGACCGGTGGCGGCGACTTCGTGCGCCCGCGCGGCGAGGCGGTGCGGGTCGACGGCGGGTACAAGGTGAGCGGTCGCAAGATCTTCGCCAGCCAGTCGCCGGTGGGCGCCGTGATGTCGACGATGTTCCCGTTCGAGGATCCCGAACGCGGGCTGCGCGTGCTCAACATGGCCGTCCCGTTCAACGACCCTGGCGTCACCGTGCACGACAACTGGGACACCCTCGGGATGCGCGGCACGGCGAGCAACGACGTCACGATCGACGACGTCTTCGTCCCAGACGAACGGGTCCTCGCCGATCGACCCTACGGGGTCGTCGATCCGCCGCTGCAGGTGATCGCCAGCATCGCCTTCCCGATCGTCGGTGCCGTGTACCTCGGCGTCGCCGAAGCGGCAGCACGAGCAGCGATCGCGTCGGTGGCCGACGGACCCCGTGCCGACGACGCCATCGTGCAGCGCCAGGTCGGATTGATGCGCAACCGGCTGCAGGTCGCCGGCTGGGCGCTGGACGGCGCCCTGGCGGTGGTCGGCGACGATCCGGCCCCGTCGATGGAGACGCTGGCCGCGGTGATGGCCGCGAAGCGGGAGATCGCCAACGCCGGCATCGAGGTCTGCGACCTGGCGATGGAGATCGCCGGCGGTGCCGCCTTCTTCAAGGGCTCGCCGATCGAGCGGGCCTACCGCGACATTCGCGGCATCAAATTCCACCCGTTCAGCAACGAGCTGACGTTGGTCCACGCCGGGCGTCTCGCCCTCGGCCTGCCCTGCGACGAGGTCTGATCGTCGGAGTTTGCACCGCCCGGTCCGCTCTTCGGCCTTCGGATGCGAGCGACGAGGCGCCAGCCGAGGAGCGGCTACCAACGGCCTGCGTGGCCTGGGAACGCACTGAGCGGCTAGAACGTTGACATGAGCGACAACGTGCTGACCGCCGACGACCTTGCCCTGATCAACGAGCCGCACCTCGGCTTCGTGGCGACGGTGATGTCTGACGGCTCGCCCCAGATCACGCCGGTGTGGGTCGACAGCGACGGCGAGAACCTGCGCTTCAACACGGCTCGCGGGCGGGTGAAGACGAACAACCTCGAACGCGATCCGAAGGTCGCCGTGCTGGTGATGGACGAGAACGACGGCTACCGCTGGATCGGGATCCGCGGCACTGTCGAGCTCACCGACGAAGGCGCCGACGAGCAGATCGACGCGCTCGCCAAGAAGTACATGGGTGTCGACACGTATCCGTTCCGCAACCCGGCCGAGCAGCGCGTCACGGTCACGGTGCACGCCGAGCACCGCACGACCCCGCCCCGTTGACCGCAGCGACGGTCGTGATCCGCGCCGTCACCGCGTCATGACAGACCCGCTTCGCTGGCGAGCGCGGCCAGCAGCTCGCCGGTGTCGGCGCTCCGGTGCCCGTTGACGGTGAACCAGCGGCAGATGTTGTCGCAGTCCCGCTGAAGGTATGCCAGACCCTGCGGGTTGCCGACGATGTCGACGACCTGTGGGAGGTCGATGAGCACGAGTCGGCCGTCGTCGACGAGGACGTTGTACGCGGAGAGGTCACCATGGGCGAAGCCGCACGCGGCGAGCGCTTCGAGCGCCGTCCGGCACTGCGTCCACAGGTCGTCGAGCTCGTCGCGCGTCGGGCGCAGCTCGGCGAGCCGTGGGGCAGCCGTCCCGTCGGGCTCGCCGATGAACTCCATCAACAACTCGGCGTCGCCGATCTGCACGGGATATGGGACGGCCACGCCCGCTGACCACAGCGTGCCGAGGATCTCGAACTCGGCGGCGGCCCACTGCCCGGCGATGACCTGATGGCCGAATGACGTGCGCGTGGCCATCGCCCGGTTCTCCCGGCTGCGACGGACGCGACGACCCTCGAGGTATCCGGCGTCGCGGTGGAACAGCCGATGACGGCTGGACCGATAGCGCTTGGCGGCCAGCAGGCACGATGAACCGGTGAGCGGATCGACGCGTTCGATGAGCTCGACATCGGCCTCCTTGCCGGTCTTGATGACGCCTCGCTCGTGGTCGAGTGCCGCCGACGACGTGACGAGCCACGCCGGGGCCGGTCGGGGGCCCTGACTGCCGCGGGATTCCTGGTAGGTGCAGCGGGTCGCCGTATCGGGCAGATCCGGGTCGTCGGCGGTGACGTCCCAATCGCTCGCTCGGCGACGCTTGCGGGTGGTCGCGGCTCGAGATCGGCCGTCGGGTTGATCGAAGTGGTGGTCATCGGCGAGGTCGCCGAGATTGATGCGTGGCACGTTGCTGCCTCCTGGAGAAGGGGGCACCCCGAGCCGTGACGTCAGACGTGGACGGAGGGCAGGGGCGCTGCGGACGGTCGAGGGAACGGAGTGCGCGCCTCGACGACAGTCGTCGACATCATGCGCCTCCTCTCACTCGGCCGGGACTTCCCGGCGTCCAGCAACGTCGTCCCGCAGCGTGGTCGAACGCTGCGGGACGATGCAACTCGATTTCCCGAATTGGCGCGTCACGCCACGCTGCGTCGCATCGTGCGCACGGCGACAACGACGGCGACGACGGCGACGAGGGCCGGCCACCACAGGGCGTGAGGGTCATCGGTCGTACCGAACCAGGACAGGCGCAACCCGCCGATGATGTGGCTCAACGGCAGCGCGTCGGACACCTTCTGCATCGCGTCGGTCATCACCTCACGTGGCGGTCCGCCGCCGCCGAGCAGGAACATCGGCACGAACAGCAGGTTGCCGAAGGCGGCGGCGGCCCGGCTGCTCGGCATCATCGCACCGAGGGCGCTGCCGATGGCGATGAAGCAGAGCAGGCCGGCGACGAACCAGGCGGCGACGCCGAGCGGGTCGTCTGGTGCCGAGACGCCGTAGACGAGGCCGCCGATCGCCAACACGACCGCACTGGCGAGGGTGCCGAGCACGACGCCGAGAAGGAGGTGACTCCCGACGACGGCGCGGGCGTCGAGACCTGCGGCCCGGTAGCGGCGGAGCACCCCGAGCTCGCGGTGCGAGGCGAGGTGGGCCGGCAACGTGACGAGGCCGAGCGAGGCGATCACGACCCCGACGTAACCGACGACGTAGTGCTCGCTGGGGATCACGCCACCGAAGTCGGGGTCTGGGTCCGAGCCGAACACGCCGGCGAGGACGAGCACGGTGACCGCCGGGAAGGCGATCAGCCCGACGAGCACGCCTGGCTCCCGCAACAGCAGGCGCAGCTCGACGCTGGTGAGGCGAAGGATCGTGCGGGCGAGGCTGTCGTGGCGACGGCCAGCAACAGCAGGTGTGGTCGGAACGGTGAGTGTCTGGTGCATTACGCAGCGACCTTTCTCGTGAGCGTGACGAACTGTTCTTCGAGTGACGGGCGGTGAACGTGGAGATCGAGAGGCGGACGACCGATCTCGACGAGGTGGGCGCCGACGAAGGCGAGCAACGGTCCGTTCCCGGAGACATGGACCTCGGGGCCGTGCCGCTGCACGCGGGAGACGCCGGGCAGCGTGTACAGGGTGCGCACGTCGAGCTCGGCGTCGGTGAAGCGAACCGTCGACGCTCCCCCGAGCTCCTCGACGATCGCCGCCGGCGTGCCGTCGGCAACGACCCTGCCGGCGAGCATCACGACGATTCGATCGCAGAGCCGCTCGGCTTCCTCGACGTCGTGGGTCACGAGGACGACCGTCGTGCCGCCGTCGCGAACGCGGCGGACAACGTCCCACGTGTGGCGTCGGCCGACGGGGTCGAGGTTCTGGGTCAGCTCGTCGAGGAACACGAGTTGCGGGTTGCCGACGAGGGCCAGGGCGACGAACAATCGTTGACGCTCGCCACCGGAGAGCGCTCCGAACGGGCGCGCCCAGAGGCGGGCGAGGTCCCACTCCTCGGCGAGCTCGCCGAGGGGGCGGGGCGCCGCGTGCAGCGACGCGAACAGCCGCAACGCCTCGCCGACGCGCAGCTTGTCGGGGAGCGCGGCGTCCTGCAGTTGGGTGCCGAGCTGGCGGCGAAGGCGGTCGCCCTGCGAAGCCGGATCGAGGCCGAGCACCCGGGCCGTCCCGGTGTCGGCGCGCCGTAGGCCCTGGAGGATCTCGACGGTCGTCGTCTTGCCGGCCCCGTTCGTGCCGAGGAGCCCGAACAGCTCGCCGCGTCGCACGTTGAACGACACGCCGTGCAGGACGTCCGTGGTCCCGTAGCGCTTGCCGAGCCCGTCGACTTCCACGAGGTTGTCATCGACAGGTGTGGTGGTGGTCATGCCACGATCGTGCGCCCGGTGCGGCGCCGGCGCATCGGGCGGTGGGACCGCGCCGTGCTCCGCCCTGGGGAGGACGCCCTCCACCCGCTGGCGCCCGGTCAGCGCTGCGGGTCGACGAGGCCGTGGTCGAAGGCGAAGATGATCGCCGCGGCGCGGTCGCGCACCCCGAGCTTGCTGAAGATGGCGCCGACGTGGGTTTTCACCGTCGCCTCGCTGACGATCAGCTCACGGGCGATCTCGCCGTTGGTCGCCCCTCTGGCCATCAGTCGCAGAACGTCGTGCTCCCGTTCGGTGAGCTCGTCGAGTCGCGGCTGCCGAGGCGAGGCGCGGGCGGACATGGCTGCGGAAGGCGGTGAGGACGCGCGGCGCCACCTTCGGGTCGAGCCACGCCGCCCCGCCGGCGACGGCCCGTGCCGCGGCGATCAGCTCCTCGGCGGCGGCGTCCTTGAGCACGAACCCGGCGGCCCCGGCGTCGATGGCGCCCCACAGCGCGTCGTCGTCGTCGAAGGTGGTCAGCACGAGAACGGGCGGCGCGGATCCGCTATCGGTGAGCTGGCGAGTCGCCGTCACGCCGTCGACCCGGCGCATCCGCACGTCCATCAGCACGAGGTCAGGCTGGTGCGCCGCCACGGCCGCGGCGACCTCGTCGCCGTCGCCGCACTCGGCGACGATCTCGAAGCCGTCGTCGGGCCCGAGGATGCGGGCGATCCCGCTGCGCACGACCGGTTGGTCGTCGACGATCACGACGCGGATCACACCCGTACCAGCTCGTTGCTCGGCGTGGCGAGGATCGGCAGCCGGGCCGCGACCCGCCATCCGTCGGCGGTCGCCCCGGCGTCGAGGCTGCCACCGAGGGCGCGGGCTCGTTCACTCATCCCGATCAGCCCGAAGTGGCCGGTGTTCGGGTCGGGGGCAACGGCGGGCCGGCCGTGATCGGCGACCGTCAGCCGGACGGTGCCGCCATCGACGTCGGCGAGCACCTCGACGGAGTTTCGGGCGGCGTGACGGGCGACGTTGGCGAGCGCCTCGCGGGCGATCCGGTGCACCGCCATTCCCGTGGGGCCGGCGAGACCGGCCACCCCAGGCGAGATCGTCGACGAGATGGCGAGTCCGGCACGGCGGTACTCCTCGACCAAGCCCACGAGATCGGCAGAGCCGACGAGCGCAGGATCGGTGCCCCGCTCATCGGTGCGCAGCGCTGCGACGGTGGCGCGGATCTGGTCGAGGCTGGCCCGCCCGACGCTCTCGGCGTCGACGAGCGCCCGCTCGGCCTCGTCGACATTGCGACGCAGGACGTGGCGGGCGCCGGTGACGTGGAGGAGCATCGCCGCCAGCGTGTGGCCGGCGAGGTCGTGGAGTTCGCGGGCGATCCGCCGACGCTCGTCGGCGACGGCCTGCTCGGCAAGCGCCCGGCGGGCCTGCTGCAGCTCGGCGATCAGCCGGGATTGACGGTAGAGCAGGCGTCCGATGGCGAACGTGAAGACGTGGGCCATCGTCCACGACTGCCAGCCGACGCCCTCTTCTGGCGCCACGAACTCACCGATCACCCAGGGCGCGGCCGCCGCCACGGCGGCGATCAAGGCGGCGCGGAGCGTCGACTCGAGGTGCGCCGAGACGTAGAGGACCATCGTCACGCTGAGGAAGAGCATCGGTTCGAGCACGGTGTGCAGGCCGACGACCACGAAGATCGGGACAATGACGAGAGCGGCGAAGACCTCTGCCGGGAATCGCGCCAGCCGATCCTGGAAGACGAAGGCGACGACCGCCGGCGACACGATCAACAGGTCGAGCGCCGTGCCCGGGTCGGTGACCTGGGCGATGACCGTGATCACCACGGCACTGGCCACGAAGAAGCCGCGGTCGTCGCGTCGAAGGGTGGTGTCCAGTCCGGCAGCGGCGTCCGCGTCCCGAGACGTCAGCTCCACGTCGACGAGGCTACGACGCCCATCGTCACCCGACCTCGTCCCCCGGTCGCAACCTCCCCTCCCCCCACGGACGGACACCAAGCCCTCTGTGTAAGCGTGTAAGCCGGCAGAGGGCTTACACGCTTACACAGACGGGTTTAGGCACCGAGGGCGGTGAGGCGCTCGCCGATCCGTTTCGGGCTGACCGCCTCGCCGACACCGAGCGGTTGGGCGAACACGCTGATCCGCAGCTCCTCGAGCAGCCAGCGGATCTCGATCGCGTCAGGGCCGGGACGCGTCCGACCGAGCCCGCGGACATGGGCGTCGTAGCGCCGCTCGAGCGGTACGACCTCGGCCATCCGGCGAACGTCCCGGACGACGTCGTCTGCAAGTCGATCGAGGCGGTACGCGATGCCGTCGACGTAGCGCCGGACGTCGCCGATCCGCTCGGCGCCGGCCGCGATCACGAAGTGTCGCCCGACCAGCCGGCCGAGGTGGGCCGTGGCGTCGGCCACCGACGAGCGAACCGAGTCGGCGACGAGCAGGTCGAGGCGCCGGCGCACGTCACGGGCGGCAGCGAGTACGTCGGTAGCGCCCGACAACGTCGCCGCGGCGATCGGCCCGCCGCGAGCGCGCACCGCTCGTTGCAGGACGGCGAACGCCGTGTCATCCCATGGCAGCTCGGCGCCGGCGAGCACGGCGTCGACGGCCGCGAACCGGCAGTCGGCGCCGAGCTCGGCGAGCGACAGCCCGCTGGCGGCGATCGCCAAGCGAGCGCTGTCGTCGAGACGTCGCGCCGCATCGCCCACCGACGGGGCGGCGGTGAGCAGCAGCAGCCGGCGTACCCCGCCGCGCATCACACGCCCTTGCAGGTCGGCGTTGGTCAAGATGCGCAGCGACACGCTGTCGTCGTCGTCGAGCAGCGCCGGATAGCCGACGACCCGATGGCCGTCGTGCTCGGTCGCGACGTTCTGCGGCAGCACCCCGACATCCCAGGTCGTGATTCCTCTGCGTTCGGCCAGCGGCACGGCGGCGGCGATCGCCTCGCGAGCCGCCGTGGCCAGGCGAGCCCGGATCGCCGGCAGATCGGTGTCCGCATCGCGGGCCTTGCCCGTGTCGTCGAGCACGAGCACGTTCATCCGCAGGTGGGCAGGCAGCACCGTCGTGTCGAAGTCGTCGCCGCTGACCGGCACGCCACCGAGCTCCGTGAGCACGCCGGCAAGGGCGTCGACGAGCCGGCCCTGCGGTTCGCCGAGCCGGGCGGCGGCGGCTTTGGCGGTATCGGCGAGCGGGATCAGGGCGCGGCGAGTGTCCTTCGGCAGCGTGCGCACGAGGGCCTGGACGAGCTCGCTGCGATAGCCCGGGATCTGCCAGTCGAGCATGACGTCGTCGAGCTGGTTGAGCGCCGCGAGCGGGACGCGCAGGGTGACGCCATCGAGCGGCTCGCCGGGCGCGAAGCGGTACGAGAGCGGGACGTCGAGGTCACCGCTTGGCAAGGTGTCTGGGTAGTCGGCGAGGCGGATGATCGCTCCGTCGGCGTCGCGCAGCTCGTCGGCGGTGAGATCGAGAAGGTGAGGCTCGGACGCCGAGGCATCGCGCCACCACCGGTCGAAATGTCGTGACGACACGACGTCGGTCGGCAGGCGACCGTCGTAGAAGTCGTGCACGGCGTCGTCATCGAGCAGGTGGCCGCGCCGGACCCGCGCCTCGAGCGCGCCGACCTCGGCGACGAATTCCTGGTTGTGGACGAGGAAACGATGCTTGGTCTCCCAGTCCCCGAGGACCAGGGCGTGACGGATGAACAGGTCGCGCGCCTCCGACCGGTCCACCCGGTCGTAGCCGACGGTCCGTCCGGTGACGATCGGCAGGCCGTACAGCGTCACGGTCTCGGTGGCGATCGCCCGGCCGCCGCGACGGTCCCACCGCGGCTCGCTGTAGGACCGCTTGACGAGATGACTGCCGATGCGCTCTGCCCACTCCGGCTGCACGGCAGCGACGCGTCGCGCCCACAGCCGATTGGTCTCCACGAGCTCGGCGGCCATCACCCAGCGCGGCGGCTTCTTGGCGAGCACCGATCCGGGCGCGATGACAAAGGTCGCCCCCCGCCCGCCGCGGAACTCACGGGGGTCCCGGTCGCGGAACCCGAGGTGCGACAGCAGACCTGCGAGCACCGACTGGTGCACGTGATCGGGATGGCCGGCGGAGTCATCTGGGCGAGGCCCCGAGCCGGCGCGGACGCCGAGGTCGCCGGCGACACGCCGGAGCTGGCTGTAGAGGTCCTGCCACTCCCGAACACGCAGGTAGTTGACGTACTCCGCACGGCACAGCTTGCGGAACTGGTTGGACGAGCGGGCCCGCTGCTCGGCGCGCAGGTAGTCCCACAGGGCGACGATCGACAGCAGGTCCGAGCCGACGACGTCGAACCGGCGGTGCGCCGCGTCTGCCTCGTGTCGCGCGTCGATCGGGCGCTCGCGAGGATCCTGGATCGACAGCGCGGCGGCGATCACAAGGACCTCGCGCACGCATCCGTGGCGATCGGCCTCGAGGACCATGCGTCCGAGCCGCGGGTCGATCGGCAACCGGGCGAGACGCTTGCCGATCGGAGTCAGCGGGCGAATGCCCGCGCTGTCTTCGGCGGCACCGATCGCCGCCAGCTCCTCGAGCAGCAGGTACCCGTCGCGTACCGCAGCCGCATCGGGTGGCTCGACGAACGGGAAGGCGGCGACGTCGCCGAGGCCGATCGCCGTCATCTGGAGGATGACCGACGCCAGGTTGGTGCGCAGGATCTCGGGCTCGGTGAACTCAGGCCTCGCCGCGAAGTCCTCCTCGCTGTACAGGCGGATGCACGTCCCCGGCGCGACTCGTCCGCAGCGGCCGGAGCGCTGGTTCGCAGAGGCCTGGGACACCGGCTCGATCGGGAGCCGCTGCACCTTGAGCCGACGGCTGTAGCGGGAGATCCTGGCGGTGCCGGCGTCGACCACGAAGCGCACGCCGGGAACGGTGAGCGACGTCTCGGCGACGTTCGTGCTGAGCACGACGCGCCGCCCGCCGTGGGGCTGGAAGATGCGGTGCTGCTCGGCCGACGACAGCCTGGCGTACAGCGGGAGCACCTCGGTGCCGGGACGCTCGAGGCGGCGCAGGGCGTCGGCGGTGTCGTGGATCTCGCGCTCGCCCGAGAGGAACACAAGCACGTCGCCGGGCCCCTCTCGTTCCAGTTCGGCGACGGCGTCGACGATGGCCTGGACCTGGTCGCGGTCATCGCCGACCGGGCGGTAGCGGACCTCGACGGGAAACGTGCGACCGGTGATCTCGATCACCGGAGCGTCGATGCCGTCGCTGGCGAAGTGGCTGGCGAAGCGCTCCGTGTCGATCGTCGCCGACGTGACGACGAGGGACAGGTCCGGTCGCTGGGGCAGCAGTTGCCGCAGATAGCCGAGGATGAAGTCGATGTTCAGGCTGCGTTCATGGGCCTCGTCGACGATCAGCGTGTCGTAGCGGCGGAGCATCCGGTCGCGCTGGATCTCGGCGAGCAGGATCCCGTCGGTCATCACCCGCACGAGCGTGTCGTCGCCGACCCGGTCGTCGAAGCGCACCGAGTACCCGACGGCGGCGCCGATCGACGTGTCCAGCTCGCTGGCGAGGCGCTCGGCGATCGTGCGGGCGGCGATGCGCCGGGGCTGGGTGTGACCGATCAGTCCGGCGACGCCGCGGCCGGCCTCGATGCACAGCTTGGGGAGTTGCGTGCTCTTGCCCGAACCGGTCTCCCCGGCGACGATCAGGATCTGGTGCGCTCCGAGGGCGGTGAGCAGCTCGTCGTGCCAGGCCGTGATCGGCAGCTCTGCCGGATAGCTGATCGCGGCGTCGACGACGATCGAGTCACGCACCGCGCGACGGCGGTCGATGGCGGCGCGGCGGTCCACGTCACCAGTCTGGTCACCGATCAGGGGAAGATCCGTGGCAGATGTCGACACCAGATCGCCCCAGATCGAGGAGTGACACGATTCCTCCCCAGTTGTTCGGGGCGTCGAGGTGGCAGAGTGGCTGCTGCGTGCCCAACGTCTACGTGCTTCCCGACCAACGGCTCGTCGAGTGTCGACCGGGCGAGGCGATCCTGCCCGCAGCGCTGCGCGCCGGAGTCTCGTTCACCCACGCCTGCGGCGGGCGCGGCAAGTGCTCGACGTGCCGAGTCCTCGTCGTCGAGGGACGGACGGCGTGCGCCCTACGGACCGTTCGGGAGCAGGCGATCGCCGACCAGCTCGGCTTCGGCCCGGAGTTCCGGCTGGCCTGTCAGACCGTCGTCACAGGCGACGTGACGATCCGCCGGCTGGTCCTCGACGAGCGCGACGTCGAGCTCGCCGATGTCCGTCGCCGGCCGCGACGCGGACCTCGATGGAGGCGACGCAGCGCCCAGCACGAGTGGCGTAGCACCCGCTCGCGGGCCAGGCCGGTGGGCGACGAGCGTCCCGTTGCCGTGATGTTCGCCGACATCCGCGGCTTCACGGCGTTCGCCGAGTCGGTGCTGCCCTACGACGTGATCCACGTGCTGCAACGGCAACTCCGCGAGGTGACCGTGGCGATCGAGCGACATGGCGGTGTCGTGACGAGCTACCTGGGCGACGGCGTGATGGCCTTGTTCACCGACGATCCTGGCAGGAAGGCCGCCACGTCGAGCCGGCGAGCCGTGGACGCGGGCTTGGAGATTCTCGCCCGGACCGATGCGGCTCGCCCGGGCCTCGACGAGCTCTACGGGAGGTCGTTCGACATGAACGTCGGCGTGCACTTCGGGACGGCGATCGTCGGCATGTTGTGGGGCGAACCGGCGACGATCACGGCGATCGGCGACACCGTCAACGTGGCCCACCGCATCGAACAGGCCAACAAGGAGTTCGGCACGCGGCTGCTCGTCTCCGCGGCAGCCCGCGCCGACGCCGGCGACGGAGTGGCGATCGGCCGTTCCTTCAGCTGCCCACTGCCGGGCAAGGTGGGCGAGTACGAGCTGATCGAGGTCCTCGGCGTCGCTGACCGGCGCCAGCCCTCGTGACGCGTCAGGCAACGTTTGATGGTCGCGACGACGCCTGGTCCGGTCGGCGCCCGACCCGAGGTACATCTCCGCCGGGGGTTTCAGGGGGCAGTAGCCCCCTGATCCGGCGGCTCGGGCCGGCTTCGCCGGCCGCCGCCAGAGATTGGGTGCGGCGCAGCCGCTCCTCGAAGCTCGACCGCTGAAGTGAGCGAGGAACGAGCGAACGCAAGCGGGCGAAGCACTAGCTCACTTGAGCCCGGTCGTGGCGACGCCGCGGATGACGTAACGCTGCATGGCGAAGAACAACACGACGATCGGGATCACCACGACCACCGCACCCGCCATCTGGAGGGCGACGTTCGACTCCTGCTGGCCGATCGAGAAGAGGGCGAGGGCGACCGGCAGCGTGTACATGTCCTCCGTGGTGGCGACGACGAGGGGCCACAGGAAGCTGTTCCAGTTGCCGAGGAACGACAGCACTCCGAGCGTGGCCAAGGCCGGACCGCACAGCGGCAAGACGATGCGGAAGAAGATCCTGTACTCGCCAGCGCCGTCGACCCGCGCCGCGTCGAGCAGCTCGTCGGGGATCCCGAGCATGTACTGACGCATCAGGAAAGCCCCGAAGGCGCCGACGAGGAACGGCAGGATCAGGCCCCAGCGGGTGTTCGTCAGGTTCATGTTGGACACGATCACGAACAGCGGCATGAACGTGACGAACACCGGGATCATCATCGTGGCCAGCATCGCGGCAAGGAGCACACGCTTGCCGGGGAACTGAAGTTTTGCTAAGGCGTAGCCGAGCATCGAACAGAACAGCAGGTTGCCGGCGGTGACGGCGAGAGCGGCGATCGTCGAGTTGAGGAAGTAGCGCGGGAAATCGAGTCGGGTGAACAGGTCGCGGTAGTTCTCCACCGTCGGATCCTTGGGGATCCAGCTCGTCGGATACCGGCGCAGCTCGGGCGTGAGCTTGAACGAGCTGAGGATCATCCACACGAACGGCGCGATCATCACGACGAGACCGACGATGAGGGCGAGGTGCAGACCGACCGCCCGGGGACGGCGCGGAGCGGCCACGTCGGGGGCGTCGCCGCCCGACTCGGTGGTCGGCATCGGCATCGTCGTCGTCGCTGTCGCGGTCATCGTCGTCGCCTCACGTTGCCGGTCGGAGGAACTTGAACTCCAGCACCGTCACCCCGGCGATAGCGAGGAACATGAGGTAGGCGATCGCCGAGGTCTCGCCGTAGTTGCCGAAGGCGAACTGGTTGTAGGTGTGTAAGGCCACGGTGAGCGTGGCATCGAGGGGACCGCCCTGGGTCATCACGTAAGGCTCGTCGAACACCTGGATGAGGCCGATGCTGGCGATCACCGTGGAGAACAGCAGGGTCGGCCGGAGCATCGGAAGCGTCACGTAGCGGAACTTGTGCCAGCGCTTGGCGCCGTCGACCGAGGCCGCTTCGTAGAGCTCGTTGGGGATCGCCTGCAGGCCGGCGAGGAAGATGATCATCTGCAGGCCGACGCCGTGCCAGACCGTCACGATGATGATCGACCACAACGCCCACGTCGGATCGGTGAGCCAGCCCGGCCCTTCGATGCCGATCTTTTCGAGGAGCCCGTTGAGCAGCCCCGAGTCGGTGCCGAGGATCAGCCGCCACACGACGGCGATGGCGATGATGCTCGTCACGTACGGCAGGAAGAACCCGGTGCGGAACACGTTGCGCAGGCGCACCACCGCCTGGTTGAGCCCGAGGGCGATCAGCAGCCCGAGGGAAATCGTCAGGGGGACGGCGAACACGACGTAGACCACCGTGTTGCGGACTGCCTTGCGGAACGTCGGGTCCTGCAGGACGTCGGTGTAGTTGGCCAGGCCGACGAAGTCGACGTCGAACGGCGTGCGGATGTCCGTCACCCGCATGTCCGTGAAGCTGACGACGAACGAGACGAGGATCGGCCCGGCGAGGAACACCCCGAACAGAACTACGAACGGCAGCGCGAAGCTCCACCCGATCATCCACTGACGCCAGGGCCGGCGCCGCCGCGCAACGGCGGTCGCCGGGACCCTGGAATCGCTCGTCGCCAGCACCGTCACAGGCCGGTGCCGATCGAGTCAGCCTCCTCCTGCATCGCCGCGCAGCCGTCTTCCGGCGAAGTATCGCCGACGACTACCTGCTCGATCTGGCCGTCGATCGCCGTGGCCACCTCCTCCCACGTGGGGATCGCCGGCGGCGCCTTGGCATCGTCGAGCTGCTCCCCGAACGCCGCCAGCAATTCGTCGCCGGCCAGCGCCTCGTCGTCCCACGCCGACTGCACCGACGGCAGGTCGCTCACCGTCTCGTACCAGGTGATCTGCACCTCGGGCCGCGACAGGTACTCGACGAACGCCCAGGCGGCCTCCTGGTTGTCGGACTGCTCGAAGACGGCCAGGTTGCTGCCGCCGACGAACGACGTGCCACTCACCGCCGTCGGCTGGTGGGCCACCGTCCACGTCTCCGGATCGGCGCCAGCTTCGGTGACGATCCCGATCATCCACGGCCCGCTGATGAACGAGCCGACCGTGCCGTCGGCGAACTGCGCTTCGACGGGAAGATCCGACACGGTGGGCTGGGCCAACCCCTCCTCGAAGAACGAGTCGTAGAACGTCATCGCCTCGACGCACGCCTCCGAGTCCAGCGTGAAGTTGTTGTCCGCGTCGACGATCTCGCCGCCGGCCTGCCAGAAGAAGGGCATGAACGTCTGCCACGCCCCCATGCCGCCCGGCTGCAGGCTGATGCCGAACTCGGCGCCACCGTCGACCGTCGCTTGGGCGAGCGCGGTCAGCTCCTCCCACGTCGCCGGTGCCTCGGCGACGCCGCCCTCTTCGGCGAGGTCGGTGCGGTAGTACACGAGGCGGGTCTCGACGTACCACGGGACGCCGTAGCTCGTGCCGTCGACCACCGTCGTGTTCCACGCCCCTTCGAAGAACTCGGCGGGATCGATGGTGTCTGGGGTCGGGGCGAGGCCGCCCATCGTGGCGAACTCGCCCATCCACGTCGTGCCGATCATGCTGACGTCGGGAACGTCACCCCCGGCGATGGCGGTGACCAGGAGCTCATGGGCGGCGTCCCACGGGACGGCCGTCACCTCGACGCTGACGTCGGGGAACTCCTCCATGAACGCGTCGGCGAGCACGCCGAGGTTGTCGCCCTCGGTGCCCATCGCCCACACGCTGATGTCACCCTCCGGGGCACTCGTTGGCCGGTTCCTTTCCGGTTCGAGCTGTTCGGCGTCGACCCGATCGGTCACGCTGAACGTCGTCGCCAGTGCGAGCGCGCCAAGCGCCCCCAATGTCCGTTTCATCGTCTACCCCCCTTGGGTCCGGTAGCCGAACCGTTCCCACTGCGGGCGCCGTCCAAACGGCGAACCCGGACGTGGGTCAGCCGGCCCGCTGGAAGGTGTCGATGAACGCGCCATAGCGAGCTGCGATGTCGGCGCGCGCGGTCGCCGCGTCGAGGTCGCCGCGATCGTGGGCGAGCACGGCATCGGCCCAGATGCTGCGGCCGACGGCAAAGCCGGAGTACCCGGCTCCGGCGGCCGCCGCCAGCCACCGATCGACGGTCTCCACACCGGCTCCGGCACCGAGCACCACGACGCCCGCGTCGCGGCCGTCGCGCCGCGCCGCCGCGACGATCGACGCACAACCGGCCGGGTCGGCAACCCCCTCGACCTTCCACACGTCGGCGGCGACCCCCGCCTCCTGGATCTGGGCGATGGCGTCGACGACGAGCCGCGGGCGCAGGTCGAGCTCGAGCCGTTCGGCGCTGTTGTCGGCCAGTTCGGCCTCGGAGTACGGAGTGAGCAGCTCGACGAGGAACGCTGCCGGGCTGGCGGCACACGCCTCGCTGAGCTGGCTGAGGCGTTCGAGCTGGACGGCAAGCGCGGCGGCTTCGCCATCGGCGCGATGGCGGATCAGCACCTTGACGTAGTCGGGAGGATCGGCCGCCAGCCGATCGCGCCAGTCGGCGTGCTCGAAGTCGAGGAGGGCCTGCCCACTGCGCTCGAACGCCAGGGCGACGGCGACGTGTGCGTGCCGCGCCGTCGCAATCGCGGCGCCGCCGTACAGGTCGTCGATGAGGATGCCGAGCCCGCCGCCGGTCGTGCCGCCACGCCGAGCGGCGACGTCACCGAGCGCCTCGGCGACGAGCGCCTTGGCCCCTTCGAGCCGGCTGCGGTCCGGTCCGGACACCGGCTGGTCGATGCCGAACAAGCGCTCGAACGAACGGCGGTGGTCGACGGCAAGCAGGTACAGGTGGTCTCGCCCGGTCACGACAAGGCGCCGGCCGCGGTGTCGGTCGAGGCGTCGTCATGGATCAGCGCTTTGAGCGCCGCGGCCATCGCCACTGGACGATCGTGTTGGAAGATGTTGCGCCCGAAGACGATTCCCGCCGCGCCGCAGTCGAGCAGATGGCGCGTGAGGGCGAGCACGTCCCGGTCTTCCCCTTTCGACCCGCCGCGCGCCAGGTAGGGGACGTCGCCGCACACCCGGATCGCCCGGCGCATCGCTCCCTCTCCCGACAGGATGCCGGCCTTGATGATGTCGGCCCCGGCCTCCACGGCCTGGCGGACGAGCGGCACCAGCCGCTCCTCATCGGCGACGTCGTAGTACAGGCCCTCGCGGCGTTCGAACGGGATCGGCTCGACCATCAGCGGTAGGCCGTAGTGCTCGCATTGCGCCTTGGCGGCGAACACGTTGCGCAGGCATGCCTGACGCACGGACGGGTCGTCGTCGGCATCGAGCAGGTTGATCAACAGGGCAACGGCGTCGAGGCGGATGGCCCGCAACGCGGCATCGTCGACCGGGTCGCTCTCGGCGCGCTCGGGCGAGCGGTAGAGGTTGGTCACATCGCCGCGCACCGTGAGGGCCGGGAGCGTGCGGCCCTCGACCCCAGACAGCAGGCGGGCCTGCCCGGCGGACATCAGCACGCCATCGGGGCCGACCGCCGTGACGGCTTCGAGCACGGCCGCGAGATCCTCGATCGCCGGCAGGTCGGCGGGCACGGCAAAGAATCCGTGGTCGAGGGCGACGACGAACGCGCGTCCCGACGTGGGCTGCAGGAGACGGCGGAGTCGGGGCAAGGGAGACACGCTTGACATCGATGTCAGAATCTGACATCGATGTCAAGCATGCACGGGCCTGCGCCGGCGGGGAACTTGTAGGAGCGCCCTGCGTGGCCGGGGAACGCCTTGACGGCCTGCGCCGTCGAGGCACGAGGACAAGCGGCCTGCGTGGCCGGGAAACGCAGTGACCGTGCTTGTCGTCGGCCTCAATCAGACGCTCGACCGCACCATCCGACTCCCCGCCCTCGCCACCGGACAGGTGCTTCGAGCCACCGACGCCGTGCTCACGCCGGGCGGCAAGGCCGTCAACGTCTGCCGCGCCGCGAGGACACTCGACTGCCCGGCGCTGCTCGTCGGCCCGTTTCCTGGACGACTCGGACGGTTGGCCACCGAGCTGCTCGACGAAGAAGGGCTGGCGGTCAGCGCCGTGCCGGTGGATGGTGAGCTGCGCGGCACGACCGTGATCATCGAGGCAACCGGCCGCACCACGGTGATCAACGAGCCCGGACCACCGCTCACTGCCCAAGAGTGGGGCGACGTCATGGAGGCCGTCGCCGCCGCACTCGGCACGGGAGCGTTCGTGGCGATCAGCGGCAGCCTTCCGCCCGGTGCCGCCGAGGGCACCCACCGCCGTCTCATCGAGCTGGTCCACGAACGAGGCGGCACGGTCGCCGTCGACGTCACCGGGCCGCGTCTGATCGAGGCGGCCGCGGCGGGCGCTGATCTCGTCAGCCCCAACGTCGTCGAAGCCGAGGAGGCCCTTGGCATCGGCCCGACGACTCGCGACGGAGGTGGCGGAGAAGCCGTCGACTTCGACGAGGTCGACGCTGTCGACGTGAGCGAACGTTCGCGGGCCGCTGCCCTCGCCCTCGTCGAGTTGGGAGCCGGGACCGTCCTCGTCTCCGCCGGCCACCACGGTGTGGCCTGCCGGTCGGCCGACCTCGACACCTTTGTGCCGGCACCCGTCGTGGTCGTCGCCAACCCGATCGGCGCTGGTGATGCACTGCTCGGGGCGACTCTCGTCGCCCTCGAGCAGGGGCTCGACCTCGAGGCCGCACTCTGCGCCGGCGTCGCCTATGCCGCCGCGTCCGTCGCCCATCCGGTGGCGGGCTGCGCCGATCCAGCGCTCGTCGAGCAACTGCGCGCGAACGTCGCTGCCCAACCCGCCGGCGGACGTACGTCGTGACCACGTCACCTGCGGGCGACCGCCGGGCGGCGACGGTCAGCGATGTCGCCGTGCGCGCCGGCGTCTCCCGCAAGACCGTGTACCGGGCCCTCAACGACGAGGGCAACGTGCGCCCGGACAAGGTCGAGCGAGTCCGGCGCGTCGCCGCTGAGCTCGGTTTCCGACCGGATCACTTCGCCCGACTGCTGCGCACTCGCGGCACGACGTCGATGGTCGGCGTCGTGACGGCGACAATCGGCGACCCGTTCTGGACCGGCGTGCTGCAAGGCGTCGAAGCGACGATTGGGGGCGGGGACCGCTTCATCCTCTCGGCCTCGACGCGGGACCGATCGGATCGAGAGGCAGAGATCGTGGCGGCGATGGTCGAGCGGCGGGTGATGGCGCTGATCGTCGTGCCGACCGCTGTCGACCAGTCGTACCTCGGCACCATCGCCGCCGCGGGCACCCCCGTCGTATGCGTCGACCGGCCCGCCGTTGGCGCCGACATCGACGCCGTCGTCGCCGACGACGTCGGCGGTGTCGTGCGGGGCATGGAATTGCTGCTCCACGGCGGCCACCGGCGCATCGCCTTCTTGGGCACCGGTTCGATCTACACGGCGCCGCAGCGTGTCGCGGGCTATCGGCAGGCATTGGGCAGTGCCGGGATCGACTACGACGAGTCCCTGGTGCACGCGGCGCTCACCGACTCGACCACCGTCGATCCCGCCGTCGACGCCTTGCTGGCACTCGACGATCCACCGACCGCGGTGTTCACGGCCAACGTCAGCACGTCGGTCGGCCTGCTTGCGGGGCTCCGCCAGCGCCACTGGATGCCGGCGATCGTCGCCTTCAGCGACTTCGATGCGGCGCGGATCCACGATCCGACGGTCACGGTGGTCGACAACGATCCGGTCGAGCTCGGCCGCCGTGGGGCCGAGCTGGCCCTCCAACGCCTCGACGGATATGACGGTCCAAGCCGGCTGGTCTGCATCGAGACGCCGATCATCGAGCGTCAGAGCCATCTCGTGGGAGCTCGATGATGACGATCACGGCGCCACGCCCGTACGCCCTGCCGCCGAACGTGATCGAACACTTCTACCGCGGTGGCGAGAGAATCGCCGAGCTGCGCGGCCACGCCGCTCCAGCAGGTTTGGACGGACCGCTACGACGACCTGAGGAGTGGTTGGCATCGACGGTTGCCCGGTGGGGATCGGCAGCATCGGGGCTCACCGATCTCGGTCCGCTGGGGCCACTGCACGAACTCGTCGTCGCCGACCCGCCGCGCTGGCTGGGGGCGGACCACGTCGCCCGCTGGGGTTCGTCGCCGGCCCTGCTGGTCAAGTTGCTCGACGCCGGCGAGCGGTTGCCGGTCCACGTCCATCCGAACCGCCAGTTCGCGACGACGCACCTCGGCTGCCCGTTCGGCAAGACCGAGGCGTGGGTCGTGCTCGACGTCCCTTCGGGAGGTGGCACGGCATACGTCGGGACGATCCGCCCGGTGCGCCGCGAGGAGTGGGCCGAGCTCGTCGACGACCAGGCGGTGGACACGATGCTCGAGCTGCTCCGGCCGCTGCGCATCGACGTCGGCGACGGCGTGGTCGTCCCGGCATCGACGCCGCACTGTCTCGATGCCGGCGTGTTCGTCGTCGAGCTGCAGGAGCCGACGGATTTCTCGATCCTCTTGGAGTGGGATGGCTTCAAGGTCGACGGGCTGGCCGACGGTCACCTCGGACTCGGCTTCCCCACGGCGCTCGGCGCGGTGCGCACCGACGCCCTCAGCACCGCCGACGTCGACGAGCTCGTCCGGCGCGCGGCGCTCCCGGACGATGGCATCCGCGCCCTGTTGCCACCGGCGGCCGATCCGTACTTTCGGGCGTGGGCCGTCGACCTCGCGCCCGGCGCCCAAGCCACGGTGCCGGCGGCGTTCTCGGCTGTCGTCGTCACCGACGGCAGCGGCACCCTGCGCTGGGCCGACGGCAGCTCGACGGTTGCCAAGGGCGACGCGCTCGTCGTGCCGCACGCCGCCGGCCCACTGACATTCGACGGCGGCGAAGTCGGCGTCACGGCCGTCGTCGCCCAACCACCGTCGCCGGGTGCTCCCGAACCGGTCGAGAGGGCCGCGCCGTGAGCCGCGAACTCCTCATCGGCATCGATGTCGGCACCACGCGCGTGAAGGTCGTGATCGTCGACCTCACCGGCGCCGAAGTAGCGGCGGCGGCGGTCGCTACGCCGTGGGTCGTCGATGGCCAAGCCGTCGAGATGGACGCCCGCGTCCTCGCCGATGCCGTGCGCACGGTCATCGCCGACGGTCTCGCCCAGTGCAGCGCGACGGCCGGCGTGGACGGGGAACGCGGCGGTGACCGCGTCGTCGGCCTTGGGGTCACCGGCATCGCCGAGTCCGGGGTGCTCCTCGATCGACGCGGCGAGCCGGCGGCGCCGATCATCGCCTGGCACGACCAACGAGGCGACGTCGAGCTGGTCGCCAAGGAGCTCCCCGACCTCGTCGCCCACACGGGCGTCCGCTTCGATCCACTCGCCACGATCTTCAAGCTCCCCGACATCTTGCGTAAGAGCGACGGGGTCCGCTGGCTCAACGTCGCCGAATGGGTCGTCCACTCGTTGGGCGGAGCCCAACAGGCCGAGATCAGCCTGTCCGGACGCACCGGTCTGTGTGACCTGCACACGGCGACGTGGTGGCCGGACGCCCTCGAGTTCCTCGGCGTCGACGAATCATTCCTTCCCGGCGATCCCGCTTTCGGGGTGTCCGGTGCCGGCCAAGCGTCGTTCGGGCCGATCGCCGGCGCCCGCCTCGTCGTCGCCGGTCACGACCACCAAGTGGCGGCTTTCGTCGCCGGGGCCGTCGAGCCCGGCTGCCTCTTCGAGTCGCTGGGCACGGCGGATGCGATCGCCATCACGGTTCCCGCGCCGGTCGACGTCGCGACGGTCCTGGCCACCGCGGACATCGGGGCAACGATCGGGCGAACCGTGGTCGCCGACCACCTGATGGTGATGATGGGCATGCGCACCGGACAGATCCTCGAGCGGATCTCCCGGCTTCTCGAGGTGCGCGACCGCACGGCGCGCCGCGCCCTGTCCGAGCGAGCCACCGACAGGACACTGGATGCCGCTCTCACCGTCGAGTTGACCGACGGGCTCGTCACGATTCGCGGCATCGGCGACGACACCGACGGGGCAGCCCTCTGGGCAGCCGCGGTCGCCGCCACTGGCCAGCAAACCACCGAGGTGATCGACCGAGTACACAGCGCTCTTCGGCCCGCCGACCGGCGCCGTCGTCGGTGGCGGATGGCTCAACGACCCGACGATCGCGGCAGCCGTCCACCGTCGCTTCCCGACGGCCCGGCGCAGTCGCTTCGGTGAGCCAGGTGCCGTCGGTGCGGCCTGCCTGGCGGGGATCAGCGCAGGGGTGCTCGACGGACCGTTCGCCGACGCCCCGTCCGGACGCCAAACGACCGATGGGTGTTCAGGGGACCGTTCCGTCCCCTGAACACCCATCGGTGGGCGTCAGGCGGCGATCGGCGGCACCACCAACACGTCCTTGGGGTGAAGTGTGTCGCCCATCGCCGCTCCGTTGACGGCGAGCAGATCGTGAACGTCGACCCGCAGCTTGCGGGCGATCGCGAACCAACCGTCGCCAGCGACGACGGTGTACGTCGACGTCGCTGGCGCGGTCGGCGCCGCCTTGGCGGACGGCGGCACCGGTGCCGCCTTGGCGCCGAGCCACAGCTTGCGGATCTCGTTGGCACGGGGAGCGATCCACTCGCGCATGTCCTTCTTCTTCTGCGCCCCGGGGCACTCCTTGCCCTTCTTGATCGTCCAGTGCGGAAAGCCGAACGGCTCGGTGTGACAGGCGACGCCTGAGCCGAACCATTCCTTGGGTGTCACGATCGGCAAGCCGTGGACGATCGACTCGTAGGCGATGATCTGGGCGATCAGTTCGCCCTGCTGCGGGTCGAAGCCGATGGTTCCGCCCGGCGCCTTGAAGCCGTTCTCCTTCATCGGGAAGCCGAGGTCGGCGGTCTCGATCGAGATCGAGAACCACGACACGTCGCCATGTGCGCCGCGGTGCTCCTTCACCGTCGCGTTGGCAATGCTGCGGCGATTGGTGGGGAGCATCTTGCGCGCTCGGGTGACACCGTTGTGCGTCCGGTCGACCTGGTAGTGCGGAAGCGTGTTCTTGTTGGGATCGGCATGGGAATGGCGCCACGCCGAGTCGATCGACCCCTCGACGCTGGCGCCGTTTGTATGCACCAGCAGCAGACGGGGTGCGACCTTCAGCAACGGTCGGTCGGCGAGGAACTCGACGCTCTTGATGTCGACACCCGGCACCGACCCCTCGGGGGTGAACGACGCCGGCTTGGGTGGGTTCTTCATCACTGCTCCTAACTCTCGGTGGGTAGCAGCGAGCCAGCGATCGCTGTCTCGCCGGATCGAACGGCGGGTGCCGTCGACGGTTCGCTGGACGGTGCGTGGTCGAGCACCACCTGCGCCTGGCTGTCGACCATGCGGGTGAAGACCTGCTGGGCGTAGCCGAAGATGATCGAGTAGGCGATGATCTGGCCCTGCGTGTCGAGCGCCGAGAGTCCGGGAATGAACCCGCCGCGCAGCATCAGCATCCCGAACAAGGCGGTCAACGCGCCGGCCGGCAGCTTCAGCACGGCGATGGCAACGGGCACGCCGTAGGGGGTCGAGGTGCCACGCATGCCGCGCACGGCCAGGGCGGCCGCGAACGCGCCAGCGGCGAGGCCGACGACGAGGACCAGCGGCACGTCGCCTCCCGACGGGCCGGTTGCGGCACCCGTCGGGCACACGACCTGGGCAGTAGGGCTGGCTTCACCGCGGATTTGCTCGGCGGTGACCGTGCCGGCGTTGAAGCACACGGGAATGCTGGACGGATTGAACGCGCCGAGGATCCCCAGACCGGTCGCCACGACGAGGAGGCCGAGCGTCGTCGCCAACACGATGTTGCGGAAGCTGCGCACCCGCGTGAAGGTCTTGTCACAGCCGTCGTTGACCCACGTCAGCGCCGAGGCGAACTCGCGGCGCAGGCGGACCTCGGTCGGGGTGTTCTTGACTGTCTCGAGATCGTCCCACGCCGGGTTCGTCAACCGGTGCTCGACGGCGAGGGCCCGGGGGTCGGATCCGGGCAGCACGCGGGCGGCCATCGAGCGCACGGACGGCCGCTGGCTGGACAGCTCTTCGAGACTGACGACGTCGACGAGCAGGATCTCGGCGCTGTGCAGGTCGCGCCAGGCCCGCTCGATCGGACCACCGCCGCGCCATCCACTCGCCCGCCGCAAGAACGAGCCGCCGGACGTCGCATGCTCACGTGTGTCCCCGAGCAGTCGCTGAATGCGTCCCAGCGTCCGTTCAGCTGCCGGAGTCGGAGCCGTCGTCGCACCCGCCGATTCGGCCATCGCCTCGGCGACGGCGACGCGGGCGAGCACTTCCGCCTGCCAGGGGTTGGACTGGCTGGATCGCGAGTTGCCGAGTTTCTCGATGAAGGTCACGACGCACAGACGCGCCGCCACTCCGAGTTGATACGTCTTTTCTCAGGAGGCGGAGAGTTGGAGGTCGTCGACCTCGGCGCGGAACTGGGTGCGGTACAGCTCGGTGTAGCGGCCGCCTGCCGCGAGCAGCTCCTCGTGGGTTCCACGCTCGACGATTCGGCCACCCTCTACGACGAGGATCTGGTCGGCGGCGATGACGGTCGACAGGCGGTGGGCGATCACCAAGGCGGTGCGCCCTTCGAGCGCCGTGTCGAGCGCCGCTTGGACGTCGGCTTCGGACGTCGAGTCGAGGCTCGACGTCGCTTCGTCGAGGATCACCACCGGCGGCTGGGCGAGCAGCAGGCGGGCGATCGTCAGGCGCTGACGTTCGCCACCTGAGAGCCGGTAGCCACGCTCGCCGACGACCGTGTCGAGGCCTGCCGGCAGCGACCGCACGATGGGTTCCAGACGGGCGTCGCGCAGTGCCGCCCACAGCTCGTCCTCAGTCGCCTCCGGGGCGGCGAACAGCAGGTTCTCGCGGATGCTCTCGTGGAACAGATGGCCGTCCTGGGTGACCATGCCGACGGCGCGGCGCAGTGAGCCGAACGTCAGCTGGCGGACGTCGATGCCGCCGATCGTCACCGAACCGGAGTCGACGTCGTACAGCCGAGGAAGCAACGAAGCGATCGTCGACTTGCCGGCGCCGGACGATCCGACGAGGGCGACCACGTTGCCCGGCTCGATGGCGAACGTGACGTCATGGAGGACCTCCTCGCCGCCACGGGTGTCGAGCGTGGCGACCTCCTCGAGCGAGGCCAGGGACACCTTCTCGGCGGTCGGATAGGCGAAGCTGACATCGTCGAAGGCCACCCTGGCCGGTCCCGGCGAGATCGACGTGGCGTTGGGTGCCTCGTCGATCAACGGCTCGAGGTCGAGCACCTCGAACACCCGCTCGAAACTGACGAGGGCGGTCATCGCGTCCACCCGGGCGCTCGCCAGCGCGGTCAGCGGGGCGTAGAGCTGGCCGAGCAACAGGGCCATCGTGACGACCGTTCCGGTGTCCAGCCGGCCGCGAACGGCGAGGACCCCGCCGACGCCGTAGACGACCGCAAGGGCCAGCGCCGACACGAGGGCGAGGGCCGTGAGGAACACGTACTGGCCCATCGCCGACCGCACGCCGATCTCGGCCACCCGCTCGGCACGCCGACCGAACTCGTCCTCCTCGCGAGGTGGGTCGCCGAACAGCTTGACGAGTGTCGCCCCCGGCGCCGAGAAGCGCTCGGTCATCTGCGTCGTCATCGCCGCGTTGTGTCCGGCCGCCTCGCGCTCGAGGTGGGCGAGACGCGACCCCATCCGTCGGGCGGGGATCACGAAGATCGGCAGGAGCACGAGCGTGAGCAGGGTGATCGACCAGGAGAGGCGCAGCATCACGGCGAGCGTCAGGACGAGGGCGATGACGTTGCTGACGACTCCGGAGAGGGTCCACGTGAACGCTCGCTGGGCGCCGATGACGTCGTTGTTCAGGCGGCTGACCAGGGCGCCGGTTCTCGTGCGCATGAAGAAGGCGACCGGCATCCGCTGCACGTGGGCGAACACGGCGCGACGCAGGTCGAGGATCACGCCCTCGCCGATCTTCGCCGACTGCCACCGCTCGGCCAGCCCGAAGCCGGCGTCGGCGACGGCGACGATGGCGATCAGCACGGCCAGCGCGACGACCGTGCTGGCCCGGCCGGACGTCGTGATCTCGTCGACGACGCGGCCGGCGAGCACGGGGGTGGCGACCGTGAGCAGCGAGCCGATGACGCTGAGCACGATGAACCAGGTCAGCGCCCGACGATGCGGGCGAGCAAAGGCGAGGATCCGCCGCAGGGTCTGCTTGCTGACGGTTCGCCGCTGGCGCTCGCCGTGGATCGCGCTCTCCATCGCCATCCAGTGGCTGAAATCCATCTGCATCTCTTGAAGGATGCCCGTACAAGTGGACGTGAGGTCAACGAACTCTCGGTGTCGTTGGGCACACTGCCAGGGTGATCTCGGCCGACACCCACCTCGACGAAACGGTCACAGCGATGGCCGGGCCCGGGGCGGAGCCACGGCCCGACCAGCGCGTCGCCGTGCGTGCGCTCGTCGACGACCGGGCCCGGGTGCTCGTGGTGCAGGCCACCGGCTGGGGCAAGTCGGCGGTGTACTGGGCGGCGACGCGGGCGCTGCGCGCCGCCGGCGGGGGCTACAGCATCGTCGTCTCGCCGTTGCTCGCCCTGATGCGCGACCAGATCGCCGCCGCCGGGCGAGCCGGGCTCGTGGCGGCAACCGTCAACTCGACCAACGTCGAGGAGTGGTCGGACGTGCTCGACGGCGTCCGCGGTGGATCGGTCGACGTGCTGCTGATCTCGCCGGAGCGACTCGCCAACCCGCGCTTCGCCGCCCAACTGCCGGCATTGCTCGCCGGCTGTGGGCTGCTCGTCATCGACGAGGCGCACTGCGTGTCGGACTGGGGCTTCGACTTCCGCCCCGACTACCAACGCCTGACCCAGACGCTGCTCGCCCTGGCGCCGGGGACGCCGGTGCTCGCCACCACGGCGACGGCCAACGCGCGGGTCACCGAGGACGTCGCAACCCAGCTCGGTGACGACACGGTGACGCTGCGCGGGTCGTTGGCCCGAACGTCGCTACGCCTCGCCGTCGTTCCTCGCCTCGACGGCGTGCAGCGAGCAGCGTGGGTCGCCGACGCCCTCGGCCGGCTGCCCGGCTCGGGCATCGTCTACGTCCTCACGGTGGCGGAGACGGACCGCGTTGCCGGGCTGCTGACTGACCGGGGCTACGACGTCGCCGCCTACTCGTCGGCCGTCGGCACGGCCGAGCGGGAGGCACTCGAGGACCGCCTGCGACGCAACGAGATCAAGGCGCTCGTCGCCACGTCGGCGCTTGGGATGGGCTTCGACAAACCGGACCTCGCGTTCTGCATCCACGTCGGGTCGCCGGCGTCGCCGGTTGCCTACTATCAGCAGGTCGGCCGCGCCGGGCGGGCGCTCGACGACGCCGTGGCCGTGCTCCTGCCGTCGGCGGGCGACGAGCGGGTATGGGAGTACTTCGCCACGTCGGGCATTCCGGTGCCCGAGCACGTCGATGCCGTGCTCGGGGCGCTCGCCGGAGGGGCGTCGTCGGCGCCGACGATCGAGGCGGCGACGAAGTTGCGTCGCGGCAGGGTCGAGGCGCTGCTCAAGATCCTCGCCGTCGACGGGGTCGTCGCCAGGGGCGTCGATGGGTGGGCGGCGACCGGGACACCGTGGACCTATGACGCCGCCAAGTGGCAGGCGCTGCGGCGGGTCCGCGAGGCGGAAGCCGACCTGATGCGGCACTACGCGGCGGGCGATGGCTGCCTCATGCAGTTCCTGCAACAGGCCCTCGACGACCCGAGCCCGAGCCCGTGCGGGCGGTGTTCGGTGTGCACCGGCGAACTCCCGTACCCCGGCGCGTCCGCCGCCGACGCCTCGGCCGAGGCGACGTTGCACTACCTGCGCACGCTCGACGTCGAGCTCGAGCCGCGCAAGCTGTGGCCCAGCGGCCTGGCCGATCGCAAGGGCAAGATCGCAGGTGGCGGAGTCGGCCGGGCGCTGGCGTTCGCCGATGACGCGGCGTGGAGCGATGCCATCGACGCCCTCGGCGACGGTGACGGTCCGGTCAGCGCCGAGATCGCCGACGCGATGGTCGCCGTGCTCAGCCGCTGGAGGCGATCGTGGGAGCGGCCAGTCGTCGTCGTGCCGATGCCCTCCCGGCGTCGACCGCGGCTGATCCGCTCGCTCGCCGAGCACATCGCCACTGTCGGCAAGCTCCCCCTTGTCGACGCCTTGGAAGTCGATGGCCCACCCGCACCGAGCGACGTCGCGTCGGCCGCCCGGGCATCGGCGTTGCTGCGGTCGATGAGGGTTGCCGACGGCGCACGGCTGCCACCCGGTCCGGCGCTGCTCGTCGACGACACGTACCGCTCTGGATGGACCGCCACGGTCGCCGCCGCCCTGCTCGCCGACGCCGGGGCAACGTCGATCCTCCCGCTCGTGATCCACAAGTTGCCCTGAACGCAGGTGCCGGCAGTCGCTCAGGACAGATAGCGCGACCGATCGGCTGGAGCGAGCTTGTCGACAGCGAGGCGAAGGGCGGGACGCCGCATGCCGACTGCGTGTGTAGCGAGGAAGCGGTGGAGGGCGTCAGGGTCGCGCGTGCCCGCATGCTTGAGGAAGATCCCGACGGCGTTCGACACGACCGGCTCGTCATCGTCGGCGAGTATCCCGGCCACCGCGAATCCCGCAGCGAGGTCGGCATCGGTGCCGTACCTCACGAAGAAGAGCGGCGCCGTCGTCGCCGTGCGCCGTTTCAGAGGTTCCGGGGCCGACGCCAGGTCGTACAACGGAGCGGCCGAACGACCAGCGAGGTACCCACCGACGACCCGCGGCGCGGCGCGGTCGACCATGTCCCACGTCGTGATCCGATCATGACGATCGAGGTACACGTCGAACAGCTCGCCGCGCCGCTCGTCATCGATGCGGCGCCGGGCCTTGAAATCCAAGATGCACATCGCCGCCATCCGAGACTCGTAGGCCGGGTGGTCGAGCAGCCGGTTGACCTCGTCAAGGGAGAGGTCTGCGTGCGTCTTGGCCGTGGCGAACAGGTCGCCCATCCGCATCCCGATCGCTTCCTCGCCGGGAGCCAACCGCTTGCGGATGTTGACGAGCGCCACGTCGGATCGCCCATCGTTCAATGCCGCGACGACGTCGTCGGCGGTCGCCCCGCCTCCGGCTGACACGCCGCCACCCTACGAGTCGAGGTGATCGGTTGGGGCGGCTCGCCGACGACTCTGCGATGCTGCGGTCGTCAACACCGTGAGCGCGACCCGTCAGGAGGACGATCATGAGCTTCAATCCGTACCTGTTCTTCAGCGGCGACTGTGCCGAAGCATTCCAGCGTTACCAGGAGATTTTCGGTGGAGAGCTGAGCGTGATGACCATGGCCGACGTGCCTGAAGGTGTCGAGCAGATGCCCGGCACCAATCCGGAGGACGTGATGCATGCCTCGCTGAAGGTCGGCGACGCCGTGCTGATGGGCTCCGACGACCCGTCCGGCACCGGTGGCCCCAAAGTTGGCGCCGCCGTCGCCTACACGGGGCCCGACGAAGGCGACGCCAAGCGGGTGTTCGACGCCCTCGCCGAGGGCGGCGAGGCGCCGATGCCGTTCGGGCCGACCTTCTTCTCGAAGGGCTTCGGCATGTGCACCGACCGCTTCGGTGTCCCGTGGATGGTCGACACCGAGGGCGAGCCCGAGCCGGCAGGCTGACGGCTCGTCCTGCTGACTGCGAGACGACGGTAGGGATAGCCGTATCCGGCAGGCGGGGCTAGCCCGGTTCCGGGCGATCGTTCGGTCTGGCACCGTGCGAACCATGATCCGGCGGCTGGTGATTGCAGCGTTCGCTGCGACCGTGGGCGTGATCACGGTGCCGTTCGCTTCAGGGGCGCGCCCTGCGCCGGCGCTGGTGTCACCGACGCACGACGACGACGACGACAACGCCCCGGCTCGCCACCCCGACGACCTCTACGACGACACGACGACCACGACGACGCTGCCAACAATGATCGCCAACCCGAGCACGACGACGACAACGACGACGTCGGCTCCCTCGGTGGTCGGCGACCCGGCTGCCCCGACACCGGTGATCGTCACGCCGACGGTCCCTCCCGACGAGGATCCCGCCGACATGCCGATCGGAGTGGTCGATACGAGTGGGGTCATCCCCGACGGCCTCGACCTCAGCGCGATCCCCGGCGTTCCTGCAGCGCCGACCGCCGACGGCAGTGACGGTCCGACGTTCTCAGCCGGGCAGACCTGCTTCAACCAGTGCATCAAGTCCGGCATCGCCTACCCGCGTGGCTTCGGTGCCTTGCTCGTCGTCGAGACGTACGTGCCGGCGCAGTTGTGGCTGGGCGTCAGTGCCGACACGGACGGCGACGGTGATTACGACTTCAACGAATTCGCCAGCAGCGACGGCATGGTGAGCGAGTTCAGCTGGGCACTCGACCACCTCGACCCCGGCCAGACCTACTACGTGATCGTCGCCGCCACCGACGAGAACGACGACACGGCGCACGCCTACGGCTCGTTCACCACGCTGTCGCAGCGCACGATCACCCTGTCGATCGGCCTGCCGACGTTCTCGGGCGGACCGTCGAACATCGTCGACAACTACGTGTTCCTGAAGGTCGCCGACCTCGACTTCCGGTGGTTGACCCCGCCGGAGAACCTCGTCTACTACAGCCTCCCCAGGCACCTCGACCTCGCCCTGCAGGTGTTCCGCGGGTGGGAGACGTCGCAGTACACGATCTGCGAAGGGTTCTTCGCCAGCCTCGACCACGCCCCAAACGGCGACAGCGATTCGCTGTGCGGCACCTGGAACACAGCGATGATCGACGACCTCGACACCGACGCCGTCCCCGCCGATCGGTCGAGCTGGACCGAGGTCTCGGTCATGAGGACGTTGCAGACAGCGACCGGAGGCGGAGCGCTGCCGCCCGGTCAGGGCGACCCGCGCTATTTCGACTTCGACGCCACCGTCACGATGACCGTCGAGTACCGCTGACGCATCCCTCGCTCGCAGCGATCCAGGCGGATCTGATCGACGGTGACGGCTGCCGCGCGAGACTCTCTCACTCGTGGATGAGCTCATCTCCCTTGGTGTCATCGAGGCCGCGACGTCGATCGCGCGGCGGGAGGTGTCGGCGAGGGAGCTGACGGCCGCTTGCCTCGACCGCATCCGTGAAGCCGATGGCACCCACAGTCGAGATGGCGATCCGGGCTCGATCAACGCGTGGGTGCGGGTGTACGAGGAGGACGCAGTGGCCGCTGCCACTCGAGCCGACGAGCTCGTTGCCACGGGCGCTGACCTACCTCCGCTGCTCGGCGTTCCGATCGGCCTCAAGGACCTCTACGGCGTGGCCGGCAAGCCGCTGACCGCCTCGAGCCGCCTGCTCGACGAAGTGCCGAGCGAGGACTGCGACGTCTGGCGAAGGCTCGCGGCGGCCGGCATGATCCTCCTCGGTCATCTGCACACGCACGAGTTCGCTGCCGGCGGCACGACCGATCAGGTGGGGAACCCATGGGATCTCGCCCGCTCCGCGGGCGGCTCGAGCGGCGGCTCGGCGGCGGCGTTGGCGGCGCGCATGGTGCCGGCCGCGACCGGCACCGACACGGCTGGCTCGTTGCGCATCCCCTCGGCGTGCTGCGGAACGTCGACGATCAAGCCGACCCGCGGATCGATCTCGACGCGGGGTGTCGTTCCGCTGTCGTGGAGCCTCGACCACGCCGGGCCAATGGCGCGATCACTCGCCGACTGCCGGGCGCTGTTGGCGGCGATGGCAGGTCCGGATCCGGGGTGCGCCGAGAGCGCGTTGCACGCTGGACTCTTCGCGCGTGAGCGCGGAACGGCGGCGACGTTCGACGACGCGCGGATCGCGGTCTCCCCGCGGCTCGCCTCGGTCGCCCTCGACGGCGACGTCGCGGCGGGCTTCGGGCGCGCCGTCGAGGCCTGCCGCGAGCTGGGAGCGACGCTGCTCGAGCCGCCTGGTCCGGACTGGGGCTTCGACACCGCCGACTCATTCCTCGACGTGATCACCACCGACCTGCTCGCGTACCACCGCCGCTTCGATGGCCAGCGCGATCGCTACCGCCCGGCCCTGCGACAGTGGGTCGAGATGGGCGAGCGGCGGGCGGTGTCAGGCGAGCGTTACGCGTCCCTCCAGGCGGGCAGACGGGACATGACGGCTGCGTGGTCGGCGTGGATGGAAGAGCACAGGATCACGGCGGTCATCGAGCCGACGATCCCCGTCGTCGCTCCGCTACGCGGAGACGGCTACGAGCGTGCCGGCAGCGACTACGAGCTGATCTCGCTCACCCACTTCTGGGACTGGACCGGTTTCCCGGTCGTCAGCCTGCCGTCAGACATCGGACCGGCCAGCCAACTTCCGGTGAGCGTGTCGCTCGCCGGAGCCGCCGGCACCGACCATCGACTGCTCGATCTCGGCGTCCAGCTGCAGGCTGAACTCGGCGTGCCCGACTGGCCGTGATGCGCGCCCTGCGAGTAGGCGAAACCCTCCGCACGCCGCGGAACGACGAAGGCCCAGGTCGCTGACCTGGGCCTTCACATGGTGGCGGGGGCAGGATTTGAACCTGCGACCTTCGGGTTATGAGCCCGACGAGCTACCGGACTGCTCCACCCCGCGTCGGAGTAGATGCCAATGATACGGGCGCCATCGGCGCCGGGCAACCCGGCCGCCGCCGACCGATGGGTGCGTAGGGGACCGTTCCGTCCCCGAAACACCCATCGGTTGCGGCTCGACGGGTACGGGTGGACTCCCGTCGGGCGGGTCAGGGGTTGGCGAGGACGGTGCGGGTGTAGTCGACGACGGCGGCGATCTCGTCGTCGGTGAGCTTGTCGCCGAAGGCCGGCATGCCGGCCCGGCCGGCGGTGACGACGGCGATCTGGTCGGCGGGTTCCGGATAGACGGCGACGACGCGACCGCCGGCGAGTCGCGGGCCGATGCCGCCGGAGCCATCGCCGCCGTGACAGCCGGCGCAGTTGTCGGCGAACACCGCCGCCCCGTCGACGCCGCCAGCGGCCTCGACGACCGCCGCCGGGGCCGCCGGCGCCTGCTCGGGCTGATTGGTGAACAACAGAACGACGGTGAGAACCACGGCGACGCCGACGATCGCCTCGACGATGAAGGAGATCCTCCGCAGCATCAGCGCTCCACCCCGATCGTGCGGAAGAACCACCACGAGCTCGTCAACCAGATCAGCACGAGCACCGTGAACAACAGCCCGCCGACGATCGGCAGCGCCCACCCCGGCATCCGCCGCGACCGAACGACGAGGATCTTCGTGGCGAACGCCCCGTAGAACGCGCAGCCGAGCACCGAGTGCCAGAAGCGCCGGCTCCCGCCCGGGTCGGGGTTGAACCCGAGCGACCACAGGCAGTGGTACGCCACCGGCAGCGACAGGAGCAGGGCGAGGCTGCCGGTGATGCGGTGGGCAGGACCTACCCACAACGGCGCCGGGCCGCCCGGCAGCTTGCCGAACATCCACAACGCGCCGAGTACCTGGAGGATCGCCAGCACCAGGGCCGCCGTCGTCATCCACGCCTTGAAGTGCAACGTCGTCGAGAACACCGAGCGGATCGTCGTCTCCGACGCAGCATCGTGGACCTGGCCGTAGACGCCAAGGGCGACCGCGACCAGGGCGCCGGCGAGCGCGGCGCCAGCGAACCACACGCCCGGGGCCGGCGCGGCGGCTGTGCCGCGAGCGGTGTCGGTCATGAGCACCCCCATCACAAGGCCCGTCCCCGGGCACTCCGAACGGTACACCCCGGCCGATCCGGCGGTGACCAGATGCATGCTTTGGGTCATGGCCACTCCGCGATCCGTCCGAATCGGTGCCGTACTCCTCGCAGTCGGTTGCTGCGTGTCGGCGGGCCACGCGCTCGCGGTGACGGCCGAGAATTGCCTCCCGCGAGAAACGCACGACCGCACGGCCGTGCTCTCAGGTACGACCACCGACGACGCCGAATGGGTCGCCGGGTTCGGCGTCGACAACCGGGACATCCAACTCGTCTGTGTGCGCATCACCGCAGACGGCAAGCAGGCAACGAGAGGCGTGCTCGGCGGACCGTTCAACGCGGCGGCGACGGACGACGAGGTCGTCGTCGCCGTGATGACCACCGGCTATCGCCTCGGGCAGCGCTGGCACGTGCTGCGCGGCACGGTCACCGACGCCGCCGAGCGCCTCGAGCTCACGATCGACGGCGCCGATCCCGTGGAGGCGGAGATCGCCGACACCGGCCCGGAGGACGGCTGGCGTTGGTATGCGATCGTGGTCTCCGCACCCGATCCGCGGGGTTTCCCCCACGTCGCGGCCGTCGCCTACGACGCCGACGGAGCAGTGATCGCAGAGGGCGAGAGCCCGTCCTGAGCCGACGGGCGCTTGAACCCGCCGCGCTCCGCGTTCTGGACGATCGCCTCGGCGATCTCCCCCCATCGTGGGCGGGGCAGGTCGTGACCCATGTCGGGGAACATCAACAGGCGCGACCCCGGCACGGCCCTGGCGGTGGCGATGCCGCCGCTCGGTAGCACGAGCGGGTCCTGCAAACCGTGGACCACGAGCGTCGGCGCCGTCACCTTCCGCAGCGCTCGGGTGCGGTCCGGACTCGCCGCAATCGCCATCATCTGGCGCACCACTCCCGCCGGGTCGTAGTCGCGAGCCAGTGCCTCGGTGGCCAGGGCACGGATCTCTGCCTCCTCGAAGTGGTCGCCGGAGATCAACCGGAAAACGAAGACCTGCGTGTCGACATAGTCCTCGGGACGTCTCGACTGCACCTTGCGAATCTTGGCGAGCAGCTTCGGGTGCACCCGACCGGAGCGCCGGCTCCCGGTGTTCGACATGATCGAGGCCAGGCTCGACACCCGGTCGGGATGCTGGATCGCCAGGCACTGGGCGATCATCCCGCCCATCGACACACCGACGACGTGGGCTCGCTCGATCTCCAGGCAATCGAGCAGAGCGGCGGCATCGTCGGCCATGTCGCTGAGCAGGTAGGTCGCCTTGGCGAGACGGCGGGAGAGTACGGCGCCGAGCATGCGGCCGAGCCCCGGCACCTCGCCGTCGGACTTCGACGACAGCCCGACGTCGCGGTTGTCGTAACGGATCACGCGGAATCCCTGCTCGACGAACAGGTTCACCCAGTCCATCGGCCAGGCGACGAGCTGACCGCCGAGGCCCATCTCGAGGAGCAGTGGCTCACCCTCACCGAACGACTCGTACTCGATCGCTACGCCCTTGCACGTCGCCCTCGTCATCGTTCGCCAAACTAGGCGGACCTGTCCGATGTCCCAACCGCGCCACGCCGACTAGGTTGCGACCTTCGTGAGTTGGTTTCGCCGCAGTGCTCAATCCTCGCAAGACCTCGACCACGTCAAGTCGGAGATCGGTCGACTCGACGACACGATCCGTCGCTACGACGAGCGGACCAAGCAGTTCGAGGAGGCCCTTGCGGCAGGTCCCGACGGGGCGACCCTGCTCAACGACCGGGTCGAAGCGATCGCCGAGCAGCTCACCGCCCTGGAGGGCCGACTGACCTCGGTGTCCGCCGAGCTGGCCAACCAGCTTTCCGAGTTGGGCAACGACATCGAGGCGCTGAACAACCGCCCGCCCGGCGCCCCGGTGGACGACGGGACGCTCGACGAGCTCCGCGACACGCAGACCCGCCTGGCCTCGGAACAGGCGCGTTACCAGATCGCCTTCCGCGAGGACCTCGCCCGCCTCGCCGAGCAGTTGCGCCGGCCCGACGATCCGCGCCGGCGCCGCTGACGCCGCGCCGCAGCTTCAGCCCCCTGGCTCGGTAGACACCGTCGCATCGTCGACGGGCGGCATCGTCGAGCCCGGGGAGTCGGCCCCGAGGGCCTCGAGCGCCTGGCCGACGAGGTCGGCCGCCTGGTTCACCCGTTCCTGGTAGGCGCCGAGATCGCCGTCGAGGCGCAGCTGTTCCTCGGCGGTGCGCAGCAGCTCGTCGGCGTCGTCGAGCAGTTCGGTGGGAGTACCGGTACCCAACGACGTCGAGTCGGCGTCTCCGACATCGGCTGGCTCCCCCGACGCGTCCGGCGGTTCGTCGGCGGTCGGGTCGTCGAGCTCCGACTCGTCGAGCGTCGCGACGGCGGGGATCTGGACGTCGGACCGCTCGCCGATGTTGGCGTCGAGCCCGGGGAACAGCTCGCCGAGCGCGCCGCCCAGCGTGGTGGCGTACGCCGAGCGCTGGTCGTAGGCCGCCATCACGAATTCGTACTCGGTCACCGAGGCGACGGTTCCCGACTCCTGTTCGACGGTGACGTAGAACGGGCGGACCCACAACAATCCGCCGGCGAGGTGGACGAGCTGCAGGTCGCCGAACCTGACCCTCGATCCGCCCCGCTGTTGGAGCGTGATCTGCTCGTTGATCCGGGCATCGGCCTGCATCGAGTTGGCGATCTCCAATGGACCGTCGGGCAGCCCACGATCACTCGGCTGCACCTCGAACACGGTGAGTTCGCCATACGTCGCCGGGTCGCTCGATGCCGTCATGAACGCTTGTAGCTCGCGGCGCTGGTCGTTGCGCGAGAACGGTACGAACGGTCGGAGGAGGACGAACTGGCGTTGCTCGCCCACCCCGAACATCGTGTAGTAGGGCACGAAGCGGACGTTCGACGACTCGGTGGCCAGCGCAGGCTCGCGCTCCTCGGCGGCGGCGGTCGGCTGCTCTGCGGCGACCGTTGCCGTCTCGCGCGGTGCGGTGGAGGGCGCCTGGGCGACCGACCAGGCCCCATCACGCTCGAAGAACGCCGCCGGATCGAGCTGGTACTTGGAGTACACGTTGGTCTGCACCCGGAAGAGGTCTTCGGGGTAGCGCAGGTGATCGCGTAGCTCGACGGGCATCTCGTCGCCGGGCGTGAACAGATTCGGGAACGCCGATCTCCACGCCTGGACGATCGGGTCGGCGTCGTCGACGAGGTACATCGTGACCGAGCCGTCGTACGCGTTGACCACCGCTTTGACGCTGTTGCGCACATAGTTCGCGTCGCGGGGAATGCCGCTGCCTTCGCTCAGGGCGATGTCGTCACCGACGGCCTCGGCATAGGGATAGCGGCTGGTCGACGTGTAGCCGTCGACGACCCACACCACCGCGCCGTTCGTCAGCACCGGGTACGGATCGCCGTCGAACGACAGGAACGGGGCCAGCTTCTCGACGCGGTCGCGGACGTTGCGGACCCACAGCATCTGCGAATCGGCGTCGATCGCACCCGAAGCGACGACGTTGTAGTCCATGAAGGACAGGCCAAACGCCAAGCGCCGAACGAACGATGACATGGCGACACCCGAGTCCCCCGTGTACGGCGGCGGGTCCTCGTCGGTGCACGGGCGCTCGCTCTCCTCGGTGCCGGCCACTGCGTAGCCGGAAAGGCTCGGGCTGAAGTACAGCTCGGGGCGGACGAGGTCGACGTCCTGGTAGGCGGGAAAGCCGCTGGCGCGCACCCGTCCGGCAGGGGCCATGAGGACGCCGCACCCGCGGGTGTTGATCAGGTGAAGACCCTGCCAGCTGCGGTTGGGGACGCCGCGGAGGTCGAGCTCGCGGGCGGCGATGAGCACCTGACGCACCTCACCGTCGAGCTCATAGCGGTCGACGTCGACATCGTCGATGGTCAGGCCGGCCTGCCCGCCACCGTCGATCTGGAAGCGACTCTCGAACTCGGCGGGGTTGAGCAGGCGTACATCGACGAGCGGTTGGAGATCGTCGCCCTCGACGATCGAAGCGGCGCTGATCGGTTCGAAGGAGATCTGCGTGGTGGCGATGTCGGCGTCGGTGAGACCCATCGCCTCGCGGGTGGCGAACACGTTGCGTTCGATGTACGGCGCCTCACGAGCCTTCTGGTTGGGGTTGACGACAAGTCCCTGGACGACCGCCGGATACACGTAACCGGCGAGCACGGCGAGCACGAGCCAGATCGCCGACGAGATCAACGGCAACCGCCACGACTCCGAGCGCAGCATCGTCAGATAGAGCACGGCGGTGACCACGGCGACGACCGACAACAGCAGCAGTGCCGGGAGTTGGGCGTGGACCACGGAATACGTCGCACCCTGGACGAAGCCGCGGCGCTCGTTGGTGGTCTCGTAGCGACGCACCCAGTAGTCGGCGGCCTTCAGCGCGGCGAGCACGGCGAGGATCACGGCGATATGGCCACGGGCCCCGGCGCTCAACGTGGGGATCGGCGACGCGAACATCACGGCGCCGTTGAGCACGTGGACGAGCACGGTGATCAACAGCACGACGATCACCGCGAAGAACAGCCAGTCGAGCACGAAGTTGATGAACGGCAGCTCGAACACGTAGAAGCCGATGTCGACCTCGAACTCGGCGTCTGCACGATTGAACGACTGGGCGTTGCGATAGAGCAGCCAGGCCTGCCACTGGGTTGATGCGGGGAGGGCCAACAGCACCGCGAACACGCCGGCGACGACGTAGCGGTAGACCTGCAGGCGACGCCCGAAGACTTCGTGGAGGCGGTCGACGAAGGGATGCGGGTTCGCCGGGTAGCGAGACGGGGCGAGCTTGTCGGCGATCGCCACATTGCCGCCGGCCATCGCCGCGAAGGCGACGAAGAACAGGGCGAAGAGGGTCAGCCGGGCCCGGATCGTGCCCCAGAAGACGCCCGACTGACCGAGGCCATCGAACCACAGCGCCTCGATGTAGAAACGGGCAACGGCCCGGCCGAAGATGACGACGACCACGATGAACACGGCAGCGGCAATGAGGACGACGCGGCCCGAGGCACGCAGCCACGAGCGGCGACCAGGAAGATCAGCGGCTCGCCGCACAGCCCGCAACCTACCGTGCTCAGCACGTGAGGCGACGGCGCCCGCTGCCAACGCGATGAGCAATGACGGTCGTAGAGGCCGTCATCGCTCATCGCGATGCGTGGTTCAGTCGACGGCGAGGATCAGGCAGCGACAACCGGCGTGCGCCGGGGCGCAGACGTGGCCGGTGGGGAAGGCGGTTCCCGCCGGGATGGTGCCCTGCAGCGAGTTGTCCTCGCAGTCCGAGCACGCGCCGACGGTGCCATCGACGACCCAGCGGATCGGCGTTCCGATGGCGACCGCCGCGAACGCGCCACGGCCATAGGCGTGGCGCATCAGGTCGTCGAGCTCGTCGTCGATGCGCTTCGTCTTCCACTCGCGATAGATCGCTCGCACCTTCTTGGTGAGATCCTCGTTGTCTCCATCGACAGCCTCGATACCCGCCGCCAACCGGTTGCGTAGCGGCTCGACGAGATCGACACCGAGTGCCGTGCGGATGGCTTCCATCGCCCCTTCGTGTTCATCGGCTGGAGCCTCGTCGGAGGTGCCGAGCGACCCGCCACCGGCGACGGCCGCGGCCCGCAGGTCCGCCGAGAGCGCGTCGAAGTAGCGCGCGGCCTGCTCGTCGACGGCAGGGAGCACGTCGTCGATCGAGCGCACTGCCTGCTTGCCGCGCAGTCGGTCGAGCACGTCGTTCTGCTCGTCGGCGAGCACCCGCTTGAGCTTGCGCCCGCTGCTCACGATCAGCGGGGTCAACGTCTCGTCGCGCACGGCGAACGGCGTCGGCGTCGCCGGCTCGCCGACCGACGCACCGTCGACGGGGGCATCCGGGGCGTCGGAGGCATCCTCGTCGCCGTGCGAGCGCAGGCGGGCGAACAGGTCGTCGACGTCGTTGGCCGTGATGTCATCGTCGTCGACCTCGTCGACCTCGGCACCCTCGACGTCGACCGCCGGCTGCTCCGCGTCATCGTCGATCTCGTCGATCTCATCGACATCGACGGTTTCGTCTTCGGCCTCCGATCCGGGGGCGATGACCACGGCATCGGCCCGCCGGTCGGGGAACTGCAACACCGTGGCCCCGGCGACGGGTTGTGCTGCGGCCGCCTCGGGTTGCTCGTCAGCCACCGCCTCGCCACCCGTCGGCGCTTCGTCAGCCGGCGTCTCCGGAGGTGCGCTGGCGAGGCGGGCGTCGATCGCCGTGGTCTCGTCCGAGCCGTTGGGATCGAGCGCCGGATCCTCGGGGTCGCTCGACGCCCGCAGGGCGAGGGCGTCGTCGCTGATCGAGGAGATCTCACCGAGGCGCGAGGCCGGAACCATCACCGGCACGGGGCCCGTGGTCGGTGACAGGTTGACGTACTCGGACAGCTCACCGAGCGGGGCGAGCTCGGCGACCACGTCGGCGGCGACGAGACGAGAGCGCTCGAACGCCTGCACGAGGCGATCTCGACCGTGGATCAGCTGGTCGATCTGTTGGCGGGCGAGGTCGCGACGGCGGGACAACTCGCCGAGCACCCGCTCGCGGTAGGCGCGGGCCTCCTCGACCATCTCGCGGCCTTGCTGCTTGGCCATCTCGAGCTCGGCCTCGGCATCCTGCTCGGCGTCACGGCGGCGTCTGGCCGCTTCGCTCTCGGCGTCCTCGCGAAGGTGGTGGGAGTCCTCGCGCGCCTCACGCATCATCCGTTCGGCGGCTTCCTCGGCCTTCGACCTGATCGCTGCGGCGCTCTCTCGGGCGGCCTGCAGGATTCGCGTCGTCTCCTCCCCGAGCAGGCGGGCCAGCGTCTCGTCGTCGAGCTCCGGCGGTGGCCCGGCCCGGTGCATGCGCATCGAGCGCAGCTCCTGGTCGAGGTAGCGTTCCCGATCCTGCATCCGGGCCAGTTCGGCGGCGACCATGTGCAGGAATTCGCGCACTTCGTTCTGGTCGAACCCGCGGCGCGCCGTCGGGAAGTTGGCGTCTCGCACCGACGTCGGTGAAGACGGGTCGGGGCGCGAGAACGAGATGGCCACATCCCCAGCGTAGATGGGATGTTTACGGAGTTGGTGTCATTCCCGCATCGGGGAGCGGATCGCCACCGAGTCGTTGGAGGGCGGCGAGCGCCTCGTCGACGTCGGCGACGACGATCAACTCGACGTCGTCACCCGCCACCTGACGGGCAGCCGCCATGTCCTCGTCGGATTGCCCGGCGGGTACGAGGAAGTGCCCGATGCCGGCCTGACGGACCGCCGAGACCTTCTGGGGGAGGCCGCCGATCGGCCCGACGGAGCCGTCGAGCTGCATCGTGCCGGTGACGGCAACGTCGACACCGCCGAGCAAGTCGCCCTCGGTGAGCTCGTCGAGCAGCGTCAGGGTGAAGGCCAGGCCGGCACTCGGTCCCCCGATCTCCCCGGTGTCGAAGGCGATCTCGAAGGGCAGCCGGACGGATCTGCTGTCGAACGGAACGAAGCCGATGATCCCGACGCCCGGTTGGTCGGGAGATTCGACCAGCTCGACCTCGACATCGACCTCGCCGGCGTCGACCCGGTCGACGGTGACGGCAACGGTGTCGCCTGGTTGGTGGCCGGCGAGAACGCCGGTGAGGTCATCGATCGTGCTGATCTCCGCGCCGTCGACGGCGACGATCGTGTCGCCCTCGTCGAGCTGCTCGGCGCTGGGGACGTACTCGGCACACCGTTGGTCCTGGATGTCGAGGCACAACAACTGCTCGATCTGCACCGTTCCTGGGATCAGCTCAGGGTCGTAGCCGGCCAGTGTGAGGGCCACGTACTGGGCGACTTGGCTCGAGGTGCGCATCATCTGCAGGCCGATCGTGCGCCGCTGTGATGGCGTCTGCGTCCCGAACTTTTCCTCCGTCGTCAGGAAGCGGATCTCCGGCTCGTTCCTCCCCACCAGCCAGCCGAGCACGGATTGCGCTGGTTCGGACACCGTGACGAAGAACACCCGTCCGTCGAGGTCGGTGTCGACCGCCACGTCGGCTCCGAGCTCGGCGTACGACACCCGGTCGGCGACCGCCTGCACCGAAGCGGGCACTACGGCGTAGGGGGTGTCCTCGCTGACCGTCTCACCGTCCCGTTCGACGTCCTTGCTGGCGACGAGGCTGGCAGGCAGCAGGGCGGCGACGACGATTGCGACGAGGGCGAACACAGCGATCGCGGCGAGGGGCACCGCCCACAGCCGGCGCCGCCGGCTCGGCGGCCGTACACGAGGGTTGGGCGCCGGCGCCGTCGGGAGCGGCAGTGGCGTCACTAACGTCTGTTGTCGCGTGTCGGTCAACGATCTCACCATTCGAGCGGCGGTCATCGCCGGGCTGGCGATCATCGCCCTCGTCCTCACGGGCTGGCGTAAGACTGCCAGGGCGACGCCGAAAACGTCGCGCGGGACGGCGACGACGCCCCGCCAGGTCCCCGTCCAGGTGGTCCGCGAGCCGACGCCCGCCTACCACGCGCCGAACCCGGTGCAGCGCCTCGTCGCGCTGCTCTCCAGCGGCGGCCTCGTGGTCCTCGTCGGCGCCGTGATCGCCACGGTGAGCGCCTTCGCCATCGCCGTGATCGTCACGACGATGACGAACCTGCTGAAGGATTGATCGGCGCATCGAGCCGACCCGCCGCACCGTGGCCCTGGCCGGGCACCAGGGTGATGCCGCAACGGCCCGCGCCGGCCTCCGCGCGGCTGATCCCGGGGTGCGGGCGGCAGCCCTCGGCGCTCTCGAACGGCTCGCCGTCGCCGACGACAGCGACGTCGCCGTCGCCCTCTGCGATGTCGACCCCGCAGTCCGCCGCCGCGCCGCGGCGATCGCCGCCCGCCATCCCGGTGTCTCCCTGCTCGAGACGCTCGACGACACCGATCCGATGGTCGCCGAGGTCGCCGCCTGGGCGTGCGGCGAGCGCGAGGACGTCGACGACGTCGTGTTCGCCCGGCTCGTGGCGCTGGCGACGGCGTCCGGCGCCGACCCGCTCGTGCGCGAATCGTGCGTCGCGGCCCTCGGGGCGATCGGCGACGAGCGGGGGCTCGACGCGATCCTCGCGGCGACCACCGACCGGCCACCGATTCGCCGCCGAGCCGTGCTCGCCTTGGCGCCGTTCCTCGACCCCGCCCACCCCCGCGCCGAGGAGGTCGACAGCGCCCTGCACCGGGCGCTCGAGGACCGCGACTGGCAGGTCCGCCAAGCCGCCGAGGATCTTGCTTTAGGTTTCGAGCGAAAGGCAAAGCCCTTTCGCTCGAGCTCGAAGCAGCGGTCGACGAGCGGCAAAGCCCGCCCGTCGACCGCACGAAATCCTCTCTTCCGTCAGTGGCGCTACCGGTGTACCGGGACCTTCGAGCTCCCCACTGCCCACGTTGGGGTGACCGCTAGAACGTGTATCTGTACACATTCGTGTCGCGGGCGACGAAGCCCATGCGCTGGTAGAGCCGATTGGCGGCCTCCCGCTTGGGACGCGAGGTGAGGTCGACCTCCTTGGCACCCCGCCGGCCGGCCTCGTCGAGGGCCGCCCGACTGAGCGCCTCTCCGATGCCTTGACCGCGGGCGACGTCGTCGACGACGACGTCGTCGATCCACGCCTTGCGACCCGTCGGCAAGGGGTACATCGCCAGGGTGAGGCTGCCGACGATCACTCCGTCGAGGCGGGCGACGAACAGCACACAGTCCGGATTGCCGACGATCGCCGCCAGGCCATCACGCCCGGGCGGCGGCGCCGAGGTCGACAGCTGCGGGATCAGCCGGTCGAAGGCCGCAACGAGCTCGTCGGCGACCTCGGAGACGATGTCGATGTCCACACTCACAGCGCCGCGAGGCTAACGCCGGGCGTAGGGTGAGCGCGGTGGATGACGTCCGGTTGCTCAGCGATCTAGCGCTGCGTCGGCCCGTGCTGTTGTTCGGCTTCACCGGCTGGAACGACGCCGGCGAGGCGGCGTCCACGGCGATCCGCGTGCTCGCCGAGCATTGGGACGCCACGCAGGTCGCCGAGATCGATGCCGAGCCGTTCACCGACTTCGCAACCGTCCGCCCGTTCGTCGTCATCGACGAGGGTCACCGCCAGATCGTCTGGCCGACGGTGGACCTCTGGGCGGCCTCGCTACCGTCGACCGATGTACTGCTCGTCATCGGGCCGGAACCAGCGATGCAGTGGCGCAGGTTCTGCGACCAGATCGTCAGCGTCGCCAACCACTTCGACGTCTCGACAGCGATCGGGCTCGGTGCTCTGCTCGCCGAGTACCCGCACCGCCGCCCAGCCCACCTCACGGCGACGTCGACCGACGAGTCGTTGCGTGAGCGGTTCGGCCTGCGGATGCCGAGTTACGAGGGCCCGACGGGGATCATCGGCGTGCTCGGCGAGGCCGTCACCGCCGCCGGGCTACCGACCTCGTCGCTGTGGGCCGCCGTGCCGACCTACACGGCACAGTTGCCCGCCGCCAAGGCGACGGCCGTGCTCGTGCGAGCCGTGTGCACGATGGTTGGCGCGGCGGTGCCCGCGACCGCGCTCGCGGCGGCCGTCGCCGAGTACGAGTCGCGCGTCGCCGAGCTGCTCGACGACGACAAGCTGGCCGCCTACGTCCGACGCCTCGAGGAGGCGATGCCGGCGGACGATGATGCAGACGGGGGCGTCGACGGCTTGCTCGGCGAGCTCGACGCCGACGATGACTCGCGCCTCGTCGCCGAAGTCGAAAAATTCCTCCGCGAATCCGGCGACACGTAGCGCGCCCGCGGCGCGATCGGCGAGCCGAGGCATCGGAGACCTGGCTCCTCTCACCCATCCGAGGGTGCGCCCGCGCTCGCTGCGTCCAGATTGCTTGCTCTGGAAGCAGGCGGTTTCCTTGGCCGGCGCGTGGCGCTCGAGCCGAACTTCGGAGCCGAACCGTCAGAGATCGACGATTCAACTCCGGAGAACCGCGCGACAGGGGCGGCCCGCCGCCGTCGGGGGCTCGAGACGGGTCGGCGCCCGTGCCGCGGTACGTCGCCGCCGGGGGGTTCGGGGGCGGTAGCCCCCGAGTCGGCGGCGGCCCAGGCTGGCTTTGCCGGCCGCCAGAAGATGGGTGCGGCGAAGCCGCTCATCGAGCTCGGCCGAACGGAGCGAAGCGGAGTGAGGCCGAAACTCAGCCGGACCGGTCGGCGCCCGTGACGCGGTACGTCGCCGTCGGGGGGTTCGGGGGCGGTAGCCCTCCGATGCGGCGGCCCAGGCCGGCTTTGCCGGCCGCCGCCAGAGACTGGGTGCGGCGAAGCCGCTCATCGAGCTCGGCCGAACGGAGCGAAGCGGAGTGAGGCCGAAAGCCTCAGCTTCGCCAGATCGGCGAGCGGACGCCGTCGAAGGCGGTGTGGTAGCGCTCGCCGCGGATCGCCCCGAACGCCTTGGGTCCCCACCACGGCGCGCCGATCGTGCCGGCGGGGAGCGAGCCTTCGGAGAACCAGCCGACGTCAGCGGTCTCCAACGGGTGCGGCACCAGTTCGCCACCCGTCGCCGTGCAGTGGAACAACAGCATGTACATGGCGAAGCGGGAGAACCCCATCCGCTGGCCGTCGACCACGGCGAGCAATTGCTCCGGCACACACTCGATGCCGGTCTCTTCGGCGACCTCTTTGACGGCGACCTCGGCTGGCGAGTAGCCGACGTCGGCCCAGCCGGTCGGGTACAACCAGAACCCGGAGTCGGCGCGCTGCACGAGGAGGATCTCGCCGCGATCGTTGCCGACGACGGCTCCGATCGCCACCTTGGGAGTCACATAGCCGGGCACGTCGACGCCGACGGACTGCATCCACTCCTCGACGAGGTGGGACAGTTCACGACGCTCGTCGGCGGCGAGGAGCACTTCGTCCGCCGCCATCTTGATGTCCGCCGCTACCCGCAGCACCTCCTCGAAGCGCTCCCGCTCGTAGAGGTTCTGGGTGAAGCCGAGACCGGTGCGGGCGATCGCCGCCAGCGCCTCGCTCCACCGCACCAGGTCGCGCGTCGACAGTTGCTCCCGACGCTCGACGTCATCTGACACGTCGCTCACGCTACTGCTGGTGCCTGTCGCGTCCGTGGGCCCCGGGCCTAGGGTTTGCCAGATGCGAAGGCGTGGCGCGATCTCGGGTTTGGCCGTGGTCGTGCTCCTCGCGACGACCGCGGCGTGCGGCGACGACCGCGATGGCCGTGCAGCGGCCAACGCCCCGGTGACGACGCACCCGTCGAGCCCATCCACCGAGACCACCGGGTCCACGGACGTGACCGAAACCTCCGGGGTGGCTACCTCGGAGCCGATCGCCCACTCGGCCGACGGCGTGCTGACGATCGGCACGCTGCTGCCATCCACCGGACCAGGCAACGAGATCGGCATCGCCGGACTCAACGCTGTCAACGTCGGGGTCACGACGATCAACGACGATGGCGGCGTGCTCGGCAACCCGGTGCGTCTGTTCAACGCCAGCGAAGGCGTCACCCCCGACGAGACGCGCGCCGGCATCACCATGCTCCTCGACAACAACGTCGACGCCATCATCGGCCCAGCGTCGTCGCTCGTTGCCCTCGAAGTTCTCGACGAGCTGATGGCTGCCGGTGTCGTGGTGTGCTCTCCCACCGCTACGGCACTGTCACTCAACGACTATCCAGACCGCGACCTCTTCTTCCGCACGATCCCCAGCGACTCCCTGTCGGCACAAGCGATGGCCGTGTTCGCGGCGAACACCGGTGTCCTCTCGTACGCGGTCGTCTACCTCGACGATCAGTTCGGCCGGCCGTTCGCCCAGGCAGCGATCAACCGACTCGCCAGAGACGCCGACCTCACGATCCACGACCGCCCGTTCGCGAGCGACGCAACCCCCGAGCAGCTCGCCGTCTTGGCCACCGAACTGGCCGAGTTGGCGCCGCGGACCGTCCTGCTGATCGCCGACTCCGAGCACGGCTGGGCGATGCTCCAGGCGATGTCCGAGGTGTTCGCGACCGATCCACCGGACATTTTCGTCAACGACGCCTTGCGCGACCCACCGAGCAACAGCGTCGTTGCCGACCTCCCGGCCGAGTTCCGCGAAGCGATCCACGGAGTGTCGCCGGGCGTACCGCCGGCGGCGTCACCGGAACCGGTCGGCGCCTTCGCCACCAACTCCGTCGATTGCCTGAACCTGATCGCCCTCGCCGCAGTCACGGCGGGCACCGACGATCCCGTTGAGATCGCCGACGAGATGGTCGATTTGACGGTCGCCGGCTCACTCTGCAACTCGTTCGCGCAGTGCCGCAACATCGCCGAACAGGACCGCACGATCAACTACCAGGGAGCGAACTCGATCGACCTCTCCGAACGCGGCGACCCGACGCGTGGCCCGTTCGGCACGTTCTCCTTCGACACCACCGGGCTCGCCATCCCGGGCAGTGGAGGGACCATCACGGAACTGGACGGGTGAGGTTCAGCGCATCGGCGATTTCGGCGAGATAGCCGACGTAGAAGCGACCGAACTCGCCGTACAGCGCCGAGGCCTTGTCGAAGCGCATCGTGTAGACGACGTCCTTGACGATCTCGGGCGTGACGGCGAACAGCGTGACGCCCCATTCGAAGTCGTCGAGGCCCGTCGACCCCGTGATCAGCTGGACGACCTGGCCGGCGTAGCGCCGTCCGCTGCGGCCGTGCTCGTACATCATCTCCTGGCGCGCGGCGAACGGGGTGGCGTACCAGTTCGCCGCCGCCTCGCGGCGCTTCGTCATCGGGTAGAAGCAGAACACGTCCTTGCCGGCGGGCGGCAGCGTGGGATAGAGCCGCTCGTTGAGCAGGCGCTCCGGCATCCCCTTGGCGTACTCACTGACCTCCGTGAGGCTGACGTAGCTGTCGACGATGTGCACGCCAGCCGCCTGGAGCGCGCTCTGCAACGCCCGCAGCACCGTCCAGTCGGGATGCAGGGCCATCACGGCGACGTCGGCCTTGTGACCGAGCAATGAGGCGACGACGACCTGGGCGTCGGCAGACCGTGCCACCTTGACGGCGGCTTCGACCGCCTCGCCATCGACGTGTGGTGCTGGCTTGCCGAACAGGTGCAGCACACCCAGGCCGGTCTCGACTCGCATGGCGACAGGCTACGTGGATGTCTCTCCGTGACGTCCGCCGAGACAGGAGATCACCTCGGCGTCTGAGGTCTGGTCGAAGTCGTCGTAGAACTGCCCGACCGCCGAGAACCAGCGCGGCGTGTCGAGGGCGACGAAGTCGTCTGCGTAGGTGCCCAACCGGCGCTCGATGCCATGCGGCGCGACGGGTGTGGCGAGCACGGTTCGGGCTGCCCCGAGCGCCCGCACGACCTGCAGCGCGGCGATCGCCGTCGACCCCGTGGCGATCCCGTCATCGACGATGATCGCTGTCTTGCCGGCGAGATCGAGGCGTGGGCGGTCGCCGCGGAACCGCTTCGCTCGGCGCTCGAGCTCGGCGCGTTCGGCGGCCTCGACGGCGACGAGCTGTTCGGCGGTGGCCCCGACGGTCGAGACGATCTCGTCGTTGAGGACGCGAACACCCCCCTCGCCGATCGCCCCCATTCCCAGTTCCTCGTGACCTGGCGTCCCCAGCTTGCGCACGACGATCACGTCGAGCGGGGCGCCGAGGGCATCGGCGACCTCGGCGGCAACCGGTACGCCACCGCGAGGTAGGCCGAGCACCACCACGTCGTCGCCGCGCAGGTGGTCGAGCGCCGCCGCCAGCCGCCGTCCGGCGTCGACGCGATCGGCGAACCTCACGGTGCAATTCAACTATGCGTAGACGTTGTACCCATCAGGGCGCACGAAACCGACGAGCCCGAGGTTGGCGCGGAGCGCAGCCGCGACCGCCAGCGACGTCGGGGCGCTGACAGCGACGAGCGCACGGAACCCTCCGGCCCACGCCTTTTGGACCATCTCGATGGACGCTCGTCCGCTGACGAACAGCCCCATCGTCGTCTGCGCCTGTGACGGCAGGCGACCATCGAGGAGCAGCGCTCCGACGACCTTGTCGACGGCGTTGTGGCGCCCGACGTCCTCGCGGGTCAGCACCACGTTGCCGCTCGGCTCGAACGCCGCCGCAGCGTGCACGGCTCCCGTCTCCCCGAACAGACCCTGACCGCCGAGCACTGACTTCGGCACGGCTGCGAGCAGGTCCAGGGGAATGCCGGATTCGCCGTCGAACGGCTGCAGCCGGTCGGTCAGGGCGTCGAGCTGATCGCGTCCGCACAGTCCGCAGCTCGACGATGTGGTTCCCAAGCGTGGCGTCGGTACGGGTGCGAGGCCGCCGGTCTCGACGGTGACGACGTTGAACTCGCTGTCGATCGCCGGACCGTCGGCGCAGTAGCGGACTCCGGTGACCGGCGCACCGCCGAGCAGACCCTCCGTGAAGCAGAACCCGGCGGCGAGCTCGAAGTCGTTGCCCGGGGTGCGCATCGTGGTGGTGACGACGCTGCCGTCGAGCTGGATCGTCAAGGGCTCCTCGACGATGACCCGATCCGGCCGTCGTGAGGACCGCCCGACGGCGTCCACACGCGTGACCATGACCCGCGCAACACGTTGCCTCACCACAGACCAGCAACGGTAACGAGGAGCCGAGGGCAGTGGGGAGCCGATCACCCCGTTGAAACCGGTGGCGCCACTGACGGACGAGATGCTTACAGCGCAAGGGCCGGGCGACGAAGTCGCCCGGCCCTTGCTGCGTCGAGCTCGCTGCGAAAGGTCCTCCTTTCGCAGCGAAACGACTAGAAGTCCATGTCGCCGCCGCCGGGCATGGCGGGGGCGGCGGGCTCGGGCTTGTCGGCGATGACCGCTTCGGTGGTGAGGAACAGGGCGGCGATCGAGGCCGCGTTCTGCAGCGCCGAACGGGTCACCTTGGCGGCGTCGATGACGCCGATCTTGACGAGGTCCTCGTACTCGCCGGTCGCCGCGTTGAGGCCGTTGGCACCCTTCAGCGAGCGCACCCGCTCGACGACGACGCCGCCTTCCATGCCGGCGTTCTCGGCGATCTGCTTGAGGGGGGTCTCCAGCGACTTGAGCACGGCAGCCGCACCCGTCGCCTCGTCACCCTCGAGCCCGTTGATCGCCGCCTGCACGGCGGTCTGGGCACGGAGCAGGGCCACGCCACCGCCGGGCACGACGCCCTCTTCGATGGCCGCCTTGGTGGTCGAAACGGCGTCCTCGATGCGGTGCTTCTTCTCCTTCAGCTCCACCTCGGTGGCGGCGCCGACCTTGAGCACGGCGACACCGCCGGACAGCTTGGCGAGGCGCTCCTGAAGCTTCTCGCGGTCGTAGTCCGAGTCGGTGTTGTCGATCTCGGCCTTGATCTGGTTGATCCGACCCTTGATGTCGTCCTCGGTGCCGGCACCCTCGACGACGGTCGTCTCGTCCTTGGTGATGATCACCCGCTTGGCCGACCCGAGCAGGTCGAGGGTGACGTTCTCGAGCTTGAGGCCGACCTCTTCGGAGATCACCTGACCGCCGGTGAGGATGGCCATGTCCTGAAGCATCGCCTTGCGACGCTCGCCGAAGCCCGGGGCCTTGACGGCGGCCGACTTGAACGTGCCGCGGATCTTGTTGACGACGAGCGTGGCGAGCGCCTCGCCCTCGACGTCCTCGGCGATGATGACGAGCGGCCGTCCGCCCTGCATGACCTTCTCGAGCACGGGCACGAGGTCGCGGACCGAGGAGATCTTCGACGAGACGAGCAGCACATAGGCGTCTTCGAGGGTCGCCTCCATGCGCTCCGGATCGGTGACGAAGTACGGCGAGATGTAGCCCTTGTCGAAGCGCATGCCCTCGACGAGGTCCATCTCCATGCCGAACGTCTGGCTCTCCTCGACGGTGATGACGCCGTCCTTGCCGACCTTGTCGATCGCCTCGGAGATCATCGCCCCGATCTCCTCGTCGGCCGCCGAGATGCTGGCGACCTGGGCGATCTGCTCCTTGTCGTCGACGTCCTTGGACAGCTTGCGGATCGACTCCACCGCCGCTTCGACGCCCTGCTCGATGCCCCGCTTGAGGCCCATCGGGTTGGCCCCGGCGGCCACGTTGCGCAGGCCCTCGTGGACCATCGCCCAGGCGAGCACCGTGGCGGTCGTGGTGCCGTCACCGGCGACGTCGTCGGTCTTCTTGGCGACTTCCTTGACGAGCTCGGCACCGATCCGCTCGTACGGATCCTCGAGCTCGATCTCCTTGGCGATCGACACGCCGTCGTTGGTGATCGTCGGCGCGCCCCACTTCTTCTCGAGCACGACGTTGCGGCCCTTGGGGCCGAGGGTGACGCGCACGGCGTCGGCGAGCTTGTTCATGCCCGCTTCGAGGCGGCGACGGGCGTCGCTTTCGAAGGCGATCAACTTGGCCATCTGTGTCCTCCGTTGGACGATTTACGTGGTTAGCACTCAAAGGGTGAGAGTGCTAGCACTCTAGACGACCGAGTGACAGGCGACAACAGCCGTTCATTTCGTTCCCCGGCCACGCAGGCCGTTCCTGGCCGCTCCCTCGCTGGCGCTCGGTCGCTCGCAGTAGTGCGCGGTGATCTCAACAGCCCCCGGCGACGGCGGGGATGATGCTGACGGTCTGGCCGTCGGGCACCTTGGTGTCGAGGCCCTCGAGATAGCGGACGTCGTCGTCGTCGACGAAGACGTTGACGAAGCGGCGCAACGCACCGTCGTCGAGGAGCCGCTCGGCGAAGCCGGGATGGCGCTGCTCGAGCTCAGCGATCACGTCGCCGACCGTGCCAGGCGCTGCCTCGATCGTCGACGCCCCGCCGGACAGCGGTCGCATGGTGGTCGGGATGCGCACGGTGACGGCCATCCCGAAACCCTACCGCCCTGGTCAGGAATCCCGCCCGACGGCGCCACCGATGGGTGTTTTCATGACGGGACGGTCATCAAAACACCCATCGGTTGGTCACTACGGTGCGGGGATGCGGGTGTTGGCTGCCCTCGACAAGTTCCGTGGCACGTTGACCGCCGCCGAGGCGACGGCGGCGGTCGCCTCGGCGTGCTGGGAGCTCGGCGCCGACTGCGACGAGGCGCCGATGTCCGACGGTGGCGAGGGGTTGCTCGACGTGTTCGGGGGCGGCAACCGCACGAGCGTGGTCAGCGGACCGCTCGGCGCGCCGGTCGAGGCGCCGTGGCGCATCGACAGTCGCACGGCGGTCGTCGAGATGGCTAGGGCGAGCGGGCTCGTCCTGGCCGGCGGTGCCGACCGCAACGACCCACTGGCGGCGACGACGCGGGGCACCGGCGAGCTGATCGCCAGAGCGATCGACCAGGGTGCCCGCACCGTGCTCGTCGGTCTCGGTGGCTCGGCGACCACGGACGGTGGGCTCGGCACCATCGAGGCGCTCGGCAGCCGTGCCCGACTTGGCGCCGTCGACGTGCAGGTCGCCTGCGACGTGCGGACCCGCTTCATCGACGCCGCCGCCGTGTTCGCCCCGCAGAAGGGCGCCACCCCTGCCCAGGTCCGCCTGCTCGAAGCTCGCTTGCGGCGACTCGCCGAGCGCTATCGCGACGAGTACGGCGTCGCCGTCCACGACGTCGACGGCACGGGTGCGGCCGGCGGGCTGGCCGGGGGTCTGCTGGCGGTCGGCGGGCGCCTTCTGCCGGGCTTCCAGCTGGTCGCCGATCACGTCGACCTCGACGAGCGTCTGAGCGCCGCCGACGTCGTTGTCACCGGCGAGGGCTACCTCGACGCCCAGAGCCTCGACGGCAAGGTCGTCGGCGGGGTCTGCGCCCTCGCCGCGGCCGCGGAGATCCCGGCCATCGTGATCGTCGGCGATGCCGACCCCGACGCTCGCGGCGGTCTCGACTCCTGTGCGGTCGTCTCCCTCGTCGAGCAGTTCGGCGAACGGCGTGCCTTCGCCGAGCCGCGCTGGTGTATCGAGCAGGCGGTGCGCCAGGGGTTGGCGCGGCTGAGCTGACTCAGCCGGCGGTCGTCGTCGCTCCCGCCGGGGCGGGCGCCTGGACGTTGCCACCCGACTCCTCGACGATGTCGGCCAGCGATTGACCGGCGATGTCGTCGCCGAGCATCACGAGCACGGTCGCTGTGCCGATGCTCCCGCCATCGACGGGGATCGGGTTCGGCATCGGTTGGACCTCGAGGCCGCCGAGGTCACGGGCCACCGACTGGGCGACCGTCTGGATCTGCGGCGGCGCTTCCACGTAGTAGACGACCGACGTCTCGAGGTTTTCGTCGCCTTCGGCTTGGTCGGTGGGATCGGCCATCGTGTAGCCCGCAGTTTCGAGCTGCTGGGTCATCTGGGTTGCAACACCACTCGCCGCGCTGGCGTTGGCAACGATGAGGGTTGCTCCGTCGACGACCCGGGTGGGCGCCGTCGTCGCGGCCGCCGCAGTCGTGGCCGTCGTCGCCCCTGGTGCTGTCGTGGCCGCCCCCGCCACGGTGGTCGCGCCGCCCGAAACCTCGGGGCCGCCGGCATCGCTGTCGTCGATCGAGCGGAAGATGAGGAACCCGACGACGACGGCGATCAACGCCAGCACGATCGTGAGCGGTGAGCCGACCGGAGAACCGGAGTCCCCGACTCGAGTGGACGATCGCCCACGGTCGGCGTTGGCGCCCACCCCACCGGGATCAGTCGGATCGCTCATCGTGTACCTCCCCGACGCTCACGCACCGCCGTGCTGCTGTCTGGGTGAACGTGTCGTGCCATCGGTCGTGTCTGGTGTGCCCTCGATCAACGACCGCCTGCGGCGCAAGCGGCGTCGTTGGAAGCGTCGCACAACGAGCGGGTCGTGGCGCATCGCCCCCGGATGTAGGAGAACCTGGTCCAGCTCGGCATCGTACTCGTCGGGGCTGCAGCCGAAACGCGCTGCGATCAGCTCCTCGCGGCTCTCGTCGAACTGCCACCAGGTGCGCTCGAAGTCGAGCAGCTCGCGCTGGCGGTCGGTCAGGTCACCGTTGGGCACATCCACGGAACCAGTCTGACCCGTCTCCACGCCGAAGTGGAGGATGGCGCGTGGCCTAAGTTCCCCCTGTGACCACGCTGGCGTCGCGCCCGTTCCTGATCGGTGTCGCCGGTGGCTCGTCCTCCGGAAAGACGACCGTGGCCGAGCGGCTCGCCCAGCTCGCCGGCGCCGAACACCTCGCCCTGATCAAGCTCGACTCCTACTACGTCGAGTTCCACGACCTGCCCATCGAGGAGCGCCGGGCGTTCAACTACGACCATCCCGATGCCTTCGACTGGCCGCTGCTCAACGACCACCTCGCCGCCCTCGTCGCCGGCGCCCCGATCCCGGTGCCCGGTGTACGACTACGTCGACTTCAACCGCACGGGCGACGTGCGCGTCGTCCGGCCGGCGCAGATCGTCGTCGTCGAGGGGATCCTCGTGCTGTGGGAGCCGACGCTGCGCGAGCGCTTCGACCTCAAGGTGTTCCTCGACACCGATGCCGATCTCCGTTTCATCCGTCGCCTGCAGCGCGACGTCGCCGACCGCGGCCGGAGCGCCGACAGCGTGATCGCCCAGTACCTCGACACCGTGAGACCAGCCCACGAGCAGTTCATCGAGCCGTCGAAACGGTACGCCGACGTGATCATCCCCAACGGCGGCCTCAATCGCCCGGCGCTCGACGTCTTGCTCGCCCGGGTCCGTGAGCTGGCCGTCTGATTTCTCGAATCACGCGTATCAACCACCGCCGCGCCGACTCCTCTACACCGACAACAAGCGTGCGGAGAGAAAACCGCACGAAGGTCGAGCCCGGGGACGTCGTACGGCGGAATCAACGGTGACAACGGCGCTTGCCGGAGGACCGGCGATGCTCCCCGGGCGCAAGACAGTCGACCCGGTTGTCTCGACGTGATCGAGGGCGGGCGGAGCGCTCGGATCAGGTCAGGCGGGCCAATCGCAGCGGGGAATCGGCGGAGTCCCCGCTGCGAACAGGCGTGTCAACACCGACTCAGAGTCGACGACACTGATCTTCTTTGTTGCCGCCAACGACGTTGCCGGTGCCGCCCGGCGCCGGCACGTTGGACTTGCACTGCAGGTTGCCGTTGATCCGATTGCGGGAGATCGTCTGGGTCCCACGGTTGGTGAACGACTGGACGTCGCCCGTCACCCGGTTCGAGCCGATCGACGCCGAGCCACCCTGTTTCAGCTGGATGCTGCCGCCGACGGTCGACGACGAGACGGCAACGCTGCGGTGGCCCTCGGCTTGGATGTTGCCGACGACGCGGATCGCGCTGGCAACCAACGTCGCCCGCGACTCGACCTTGAGGGTGCCCTTGACCACCGTGCCGTTGAGCCGACAGGTGGCTCCGGCCGGCACTCGCAGGTTGTCGACCGTGACCGCCCCGAGGCTGCCCCGGCAGGCGCGCTCCTCGGCGTTCACCGAGGGGGAGGTGGTGGCGAAGCTGGCAGCGACGATGGCAAGGCCTGCTGCCGTCCAGGTGATGCGTTTCATGTTCAGAACCTTTCGTTGCGTTCCTCGGCCACGCCGGCCGTTGGCGGCACTTGTGGCGGGCGGGGGTGGGTTTGGTCCACGGCTCCGGGTGGAGCCGACACGAGCGTGGGCCGACGCCGTGAGAGCGGTGTGAGGGCACCGTGAGAGCCGTCTCATGGTTGGATGGAGCCCGATGCCGCCGTCGCTCAACGCTGCTGACGAGCCGGCGGGTCCGGATGCCAAGGTGATCGCCGGCGCCCTCGCCGATGCGGATCGACGGCGGCTGTTCGCGGCCATCGAGCTCGGTGCTTCCACGCTGCAGGACGCCAGCAAGGTCAGCGGGCTCCCCGACCAACGCGCCGCCAAGGCGCTCGCCAGGCTCGTCGACAGCCGCCTTGTCGTGGGCGACGACGACGGCGGCCTGCGAGTCGACGGCGCGGCGATCGCGAGAGCGGCCCGCGCCGCGTTGGCCAGGCCGCCGAGCGACGAGCACGCAGACGAGACACCGGAGCGGCGCAAGGTGCTCGAAGCGTTCGTCCGTGACGGGAGGATCACCTCGATGCCCACGGCACCTGCCAAGCGCGAGATCGTGTTCGACTGGCTGGCCGGCACGTTCGAGGTCGGCCGTCGCTACTCCGAGGCCGAGATCAATGCCGCCCTCGAGGGCCACGCCGAGGATCACGCCTCGCTGCGCCGGGCCCTCGTCGATGCCGAGTTGCTCTGCCGTGACGAGCGCACGTACTGGCGCTGCGGCGGCACCGTGATCTGAACTCTTTGGTCGCGTTGGCGTCGTTGGTGGCACCAACCATGCCGAAGTCACGACGCCGCTGCGACGGGACTTCCACCAGGACCGATTGTGAGTCGATTCGCTGACGCAAACCGTCTGAGCCCGTCCCCCGGCCGTGACGTACCCTGGTCCCTGTGGCGACGGTCGACGACGTCCGCCCGCTGGCGTTGAGCCTGGAACGGTCCTACGAGGTGTTCGTCCGCGACCGACGCAAGTTCCGTGTCGGCCAGATCGTCTACCTCGCCTTCTCCCGCGACGAGACGATCATGGGGTTCGGGTTCCCCAAGGAGGAGCGCGCCGCCCTCGTCGGTGGCGAGCCGGACAAGTTCATGATGCCCTCGACCAGTGACCTGCGCTTCCACTGGGTGCACGCCAGGCTCGCCGCCCTCGACCCGGCCGAGGCCCGCGAGCTCGTCGTCGACGCGTGGCGAATGGTCGTTCCCAAGAAGCTGTCGCGCGCCTACGACGAGAACCACCCGGACGGGCCGGGCTGAGCGAAGGGCCTGCCCACCCATAGGCTCGCCGACGTGGCGCGCCGGAAGCCGATCTACGTCGAGTCGCTCATCGAGGCGCCGATCGACGAGCTGTGGAACGCGACCCAGGACCCCGCCCTCCACCAGCGGTGGGACGTCCGCTTCGGGCAGATCGAGTACCTGCCCCGCGTCGACGGTGAGCCGCAGCGATTCCGCTACGCGACCAAGGTGGCCCCCGGAGTCACGATCGCCGGCACCGGGGAGTCGCTCGGAGATCGTGACCGCCCCGACGGTTCGCGGTGGTCTGGTCTCAAGTTCTGGGCCGGCGACCGCCGCTCGATCATCGACGCCGGGGCCGGCTACTGGCGCTACGTGCCGGTGGCCGGCGGCGTGCGCTTCCTCACCCGCTACGACTACCGGCCGCGTTCGGGCGCGTTGGGCGAGCAGTTCGACCGCTGGCTGTTCCGTCCGCTGTTCGGCTGGGCGACGGCGTGGAGCTTCGACCGCCTGCGCATCTGGCTGGAGGACGGCACGCCGCCCGAGCTGTCGCGCAACCTGGCGATCGCCCATGCCAGCGCCACGAGCGCCGTCGCCGGTACCTGGATCTACCACGGCCTGGTCCCCAAGTTGCTCGTGGCCCACCCCACCGAGCAGGTCTTCTGGCGATCGCTCGGGTTCAGCACGACCTCGGCGAGCACGCTCGTGCGCCTGACCGGTATCCCCGAGGTCGCCTTCGGCATCGCCACCGCCGTGCGCTCGAACCAGCGCTGGCCGTTCGTAGCGACGATCGTGGCGATGCCCGCCCTGGCAGCCGGGGCGCTCGCCAGCGAGCGGCGCCTGTGGGCGCGGGCGTTCAACCCGGTCACCCTGAACGCGGCGATGGTCGCCTCGTCCGCCGTTGCGCTGGCGACCCGCCGCGGCCGTCCATCGGGACGCCGGCCGCTTCGCCAAGCGCCAGACTCCCAGCCCGACGTCGGAGCACTGCCATGACCTCGATCTTCCAAGCGGCCCTCGGCGACGAGTTCGCCCGCCTCCACCCCAAGCTGCAATGGCGCTTCGGGTTCTCGTCGACCGACAACGTCTGCCAGATCGGCAACGGCACGATGCACGAGGTGTGGCGCGGGCAGTGGTGGACGATGCCGTTCCTGCTCGTCGGGTCGACCCGTCGGGTGCTCTTCCCGAGCCGCGGCCGACAGGTCCCGTTCACCATCGCCAACTATGCCTACGTCGACGGCTTCGGCCGGGAGACGGTGACGTTCTCCCGCCGCTTCCGGATGAAGCGACGCATCCGGGCTTTTGACGCGACGATGATCTTCAGTCGGCAGCGCGGCCGAATCGTCGACTACCTGGGCACCCATCAACATCTCGCCGTCGATCTCGACTGCTCCGTCGACGACGACGGTGCGCTGTGCATGCGCAGCGGCGACCAACGGTTCTACGAGGGTCGTGTCGGGTTCCGCTTCCCGCTGCTGGTGTCGGGCGTGGCCAACGTGCGCGAGTGGTGGGACGAGCCGACGCAGCGCTTTCACATCGACGTCGATGTGCGCAACCGGTACGTCGGCAAGCTGTTCGGCTATCGCGGGTCGTTCACCGTCACGGAGCTTCCCTGCTCGCCGGCCGAGGTACCGGTGGACGTGCGCCCGATCCGCGAGGAGTGTCGGGAGTAGGCGGGTGTCGAAGCTCCGGCGGCTCGGCGAGTCCTTCTTCGCCCGTGACGCCACCGTTGTCGCGCCGCAACTGCTCAACAAGGTGTTCGTCGTCGGCGGCTGCTCGGGGCGGATCACCGAGGTCGAGGCGTACACGTCGGACGATCCGGCGAGCCACTGTTATCGAGGGCCTACTCCCCGCAACGCGGTGATGTTCGGCCCGCCCGGCAGGCTCTACGTCTACTTCACCTACGGGATGCACCACTGCGTCAACGTCGTCACGGGCTCTGCAGGCGACGGACAGGCCGTGCTGTTGCGGGCGATCGATCCGCTCGAAGGCGTCGACGCGATGCGCATCCGGCGCGGCGCGGTTCGCGACGGTTCGCTGACCGACGGGCCGGGCAAGCTCACCCAGGCGCTCGGGCTCGACCTCAGCGACAACGGCCGCATCGCAGACATCTTCGACGACGGCGTCGCGCCGCCGAAGGAGCCGCGTGTCGGGCCGCGCGTCGGGATCACCCAAGCCGTCGATTGGCCGCGCCGCTTTCGTCTCCCCGCCTGATCCCGCCGCCGCTCGGGCAGGGACGCGGTCAGGCTTTGACGAGGCGCCCGATGGCGCTCGACGCCTCATCGAGCAGGCGCGCCGACTCGGCGTCGTCACCCGCCGCGACAGCACCGGCGACGCAGTGACGTAGGTGGTCGTCGAGCAACTCGAGGGCGACGCTCTGCAGAGCGCGGGTCGCCGCACTCACCTGCGTGAGCACGTCGATGCAGTAGTTGTCGTCTTCGACCATCCGCTGCAAACCGCGAACCTGGCCTTCGATGCGGCGGAGGCGCTTCAGGTAGGCGTCCTTGTCGGTGGTATAACCACGTTCGAGCATGGTTGGCAGTATACCCCTAGTGGGTATGCTTGTGGGCGATGGGCGTCAGAACCAAGCTCGCTGCGTACGGAGCCGTGCTCGCCGTCACCTTCGGTGCCGGGGCGGCGATCGGGGCAGCCGTCGGTCCGGACGCCGACGACGAGCCGGTGCCGGTCGTCACCGAGCCGGCGAGCGATCACGATGTCCATGAGAGCTGACGACTCGATGGCGCCGACCGTCGCCGACGGCCACCACTTCGAGGTCGACCTGCAGATCGATGGGATGACGTGCGCGTCGTGCGCGGCGCGGATCGAGAAGCGCCTCAACAAGCTCGATGGCGTGGAGGCCACCGTCAACTTCGCCACCGAGGAAGCGCGGGTGCGGGCCGCCGCGCCCGTGGGCATCGATGATCTCGTTGCCGCCGTCGGGGCCGCCGGCTATCACGCCCATGTCCCGCGGCCCGAGCCCGCTGGGCCCAACGCCGACGTGGCCGACCACCATCGCGTCGACGAGGCCCGGCGCCGCCTGATCGTGTCGGCGATCCTGTCGTTGCCGGTCGTCGCCCTCGGCATGTTCCCGTTCCTCCAGTTCGACAACTGGCAGTGGCTGTCGCTGGCCCTCACCACCCCGGTGGTCGTGTGGGGAGCCTGGCCGTTCCACCGCGCGGCCTGGGTCAACCTGCGCCACGCCGCGGCGACGATGGACACCTTGATCTCCATCGGTGTGCTCGCCGCCTTCGGGTGGTCGTTGTACGCCTTGTTCTTCGGCGACGCCGGGGAAACCGGCCTGCAGCACGGCTTCAGCCTGATCGCCGACCGCGACATGGCGTCGAGCCAGATCTTCTTGGAGGTCGCTGCCGGGGTGACGACGTTGATCCTCGCCGGCCGCTACCTGGAGACCCGCGCCAAGCGCAACGCCGGAGCGGCGCTTCGTGCCCTGCTCGAGCTGGGCGCCAAGGACGTCGTCGTGCTCCGCGATGACAACACCGAGCACCGCGTCAGAATCGACGCGCTCGTCGTCGGCGATCGCTTCGTGGTGCGGCCCGGTGACAAGGTCGCCACCGACGGTGTGATCGAACACGGCACGTCGGCGATCGACGCTTCGCTGCTCACCGGTGAGCCGGTTCCCCTCGAAGTCGGTGCCTGGCGACGCGGTGACAGGCGGAACCGTCAATGCCGGTGGCCGGCTCGTCGTGCGCGCCACGCGGGTCGGCGCCGACACCAAGCTCGCCCAGATCGCCCGCCTCGTCCACGACGCGCAGGCCGGCAAGGCTCCCGTCCAGCGCCTCGCCGACCGGATCGCCGCCGTGTTCGTGCCGGTCGTCATCGCCATCGCCGCGGCGACCCTCGGTTTCTGGCTGGGTACCGGGGAACCTGCCTCGGTCGCCGTGACCGCGTCAGTCGCCGTGCTGATCATCGCCTGTCCGTGCGCCCTCGGCCTGGCAACGCCGACGGCGATCATGGTCGGTACGGGCCGCGGCGCCCAGCTCGGCATCATCATCAAAGGGCCAGCGGTGCTGGAGTCGACACGGGCCATCGACACCGTCGTGCTCGACAAGACCGGCACCGTGACAACCGGCGCGATGAGCCTCGTCGCCGCCCATCCGGCTCGCGGAACGACAACCGACGAGCTGTTGCGCCTCGCTGGGTCGCTCGAGCACGCCTCCGCTCACCCGATCGCCACGGCGATCGCCACGGGTGCCGTCACCGCCGGGGCACGACCTCGTCGACGTCGAAGACTTCCACAGCACGGACGGACTCGGCGTCACCGGTCGAGTCGCCGGTCGGTCCGTCGTCGCCGGCCGCCGGCGTTTCCTCGCCGACCGAGCGATGGACCTCGGCGGCGACCTTCTGGGCGCTTACGACGAGGCGGAAGCGGCGGGACAGACCCCCGTGCTCGTCGGCTGGGACAGCGCGGTACGCGGCGTCATCGTCGTGGGCGACTCCGTGAAGCCGACGAGCGCCGCCGCCATCGAGGAGCTGCGCGCCCTCGGTTTGCGCCCCGTCCTGCTCACCGGCGACAACCGGCGGGCCGCCGTGTCCGTCGGCGCCTCCGTCGGCATCGCCCCGAGCGACGTCGTCGCCGAGGTCCTTCCAGAGGAGAAGGTCGCAACCGTCCGGCGATTGCAGGAGGGCGGGGCCGTCGTGGCGATGGTCGGCGACGGCGTCAACGACGCCGCCGCCCTGGCCCAATCAGACCTCGGCATCGCCATGGGCACGGGCACCGACGTGGCCATCGAGGCCAGCGACCTGACCCTCGTGCGCGGCGACTTGCGCGTCGCCGGCGATGCGATCCGCTTGTCGCGGCGGACCCTGCACACGATCAAGGGCAACCTGTTCTGGGCGTTCGCCTACAACGTCGCCGCGATCCCGATCGCCGCCGCCGGGTTGCTCAACCCGATGCTCGCCGGCGTGGCGATGGCCGCCTCGAGCCTGTTCGTCGTGTCCAACAGCCTGCGCCTGCGCCGTTTTCAACCGTCAACCAACTGATCTCGCGAGGAGCACATCGCCCCATGGAAACCGTCACCCTGTCCGTCCCGACGGTGCACTGTCACGCCTGCCAGATGAACATCGAGGAGGCCCTCGACGAGCTCGCAGGCGTCGACGCCTGCTCGGTCGACTTGGCGACGCGGACCGTCACGCTCACCTACGACCCCGACGTCGTCGAGCTCGCCGAAGTCAGCGAGGTCCTCGGCGACGCCGGATACCCCATCGGCTGACCGGGCACGGGCCGGATAGGTTCGCCCGATGGCCGTTCGTTGGTACAGCACCGTCGTCGACTGCCGAGACCTCGGCGCCCAAGCCCGTTGGTGGGCCGAGGCGCTCGGGTGGAAACTGATCTTCGAAGCCGACGACGAGGCGGTGATCGTTCCCGCCTACGTCACCGACGAACTGATCACGTCGACACCGTGGGAACAGGTCGGCCCCGGCCTCGTGTTCGTCCAGGTTCCGGAGGGCAAGACGCTCAAGAACCGGCTGCACCTCGATCTCGCCCCGCATACCAGCGACGACCGCGACGCCGAGATCGACCGGCTGCTGGCGATGGGCGCGACACGCGTCGACGTCGGCCAATCCGACGACGTGACCTGGGACGTCCTCGCCGATCCCGAGGGCAACGAGTTCTGCGTGCTCTCGGCGCGCGACTCGTAGGTCTTCGACCGCCTACCTTCGCTCGTTCCTCGCCACTACGGCGATCGACCTTCAGCTAACGTGACGGACATCGGGAAACCGCTTTCTCAGCCACCGATGGGTGTTCAGGGGACCGTTCCGTCCCCTGAACACCCATCGGTGGTCTTCAGGCGACGACGTTGACGAGGGTCCCGATGCCGTCGATCTCGATGCGGATCTGATCCCCCTGCTCGAGCGTGAAGTCGTCACCCGGCACGATGCCGGTTCCGGTCATCAGGTAGGCGCCGACGGGAAACTCGTTCTCGCGGTACAGCCACCCGGCGAGCTCGACGAGGTCTCGTTTGATCTGGGCCAGCTCGGTGGCGCCGGCGAAAACGGTGTCGCCGCGGCGGTCGACAGCGAGGCGGATCGCGGTGTGTGGCGGCGGTAGGGCGTCGATCACCAGCCGGGGACCGAGCGCCGCGCAGCCGGCGTAGACCTTGGCCTGCGGGAGGTACAGCGGGTTGGCTCCTTCGATCGAGCGGCTCGACATGTCGTTGCCGATCGTGTGGCCGAAGACCCGTCCGAACCGGTTGACCGCCAGCGTGAGCTCGGGTTCGGGGACGTCCCACGAGGAGTCGCCGCGGATCCGCACGGCTCCCCCGGGGCCGACGACACGGTGCGGTGTGGCCTTGAAGAACAGCTCCGGGCGATCGGCGTCGTAGACGAGATCGTAGAAGCCGTCGCCGCCCGCCTGCTGCGACTCGGCGACACGAGCGACGCGACTGCGCAGATAGGTGACCCCGGCCGCCCACACCTCCTGGCTGCCGATCGGCGCCAGCACGGCGCCGTCTTCCGGAGGGACGCAGGTGGCGCCGTCGGCGAACCACGCAGCAGCGAGCTCGGCCGGCTGCTCGGAGATGAACACGTCGTCGATCGTCCCCAGCTGCGGTCCATGCCGCCACTCGCCGTTGCCCTCGAGAACCAGGCCGTCGGCGGTGGCGATGAGATCGACGCGCATCATGCCGCCAGGCCGCGGACGAAAGCGACCTTGCGCTCGAAGTGGATCGCTGCCGCGCCGTCATGACCGTTGAACTCGTAGACCTCGATGGCCTTGTCGCCCGCGTAGTGGTTGAACGCCGAGAACACGGTGGAGGGCGGTGTGACGAGATCGGCCAGTCCGACGCTGAACAGCGCCGGAACCTGCAGTCGTCGGGCGTGGTTGACGGCGTCGAAGTACGACAATGTCGTGAACACCTGAGCGACTCGCTCGGGGTACAGCCGGCAATAGTCGCTGATCTCGCCGTACGGGGCGCTGTCGGTGACGGCCACGGCGCGACGGAAGTTGCAGAGGAACGGCACGTCGGCGGCAATCGCAGCGGCCCCCCCGTGGAGGTGCGCCGCGGCGAGGGCGGAGCCACCTCCCTGGCTGACCCCGGTCGAGACGACCGCCCGCCCGGTGAGCGCCGGGATCTCGGCAGGCACGGCCAAGGCCCGCGCCGCGTCGACGAAAAGGCGCGTGTAGTAGTGCGACTCGGGTGCCGAGAGCCCGCTGGTGAGGAACCCCTTGGTACCAGGCTCCCCGGTCGCCCCGGCGTCTGGGGTGTCGGCGCCACGCCACCCGCCGCCCTGGCCGCGCGAGTCCATCACGAGGTGCGGAAAGCCGGCGCACGCCCAGTTCAGCCACTCCGTCGGCCGACCACGGCCGCCCCCATAGCCGGCGAACTCGACGACGACGGGCGTGGTCGTGTCAGCGTCACGCGGCACGATCAGCCAGCCGGCGATGCGTGCTCCGCCGTGGCCGGTGAACCGGACGTCGAACACGTCGAGTGCCGACACCACGCTGTCGACCCGTCGCGTCTCGACATCGAGCGGGTGTTCCGCCGCCGCGTCGAGCGCTCGCGCCCAGAACTCCTCGAAGTCGTCCGGCTCGTCGACCGAAGGCCGGTAACGCCGCAACTCCTCCAACGGCAGGTCGAACTGCATCGAAATCCCTCTTTCCGCTCGCTCAGTGCTCTTGGCGAGTGATCAGCCACGACGTCGCCGCTTCGGACGCCTGGGTGGTGGCCTCACCGACCGTAGTGGTGGCCGGATACGCCCGGACGTGCGACGAGCCGTTGATCTGGTGCGTGCGTTCGAGCATCGTCATCATGTCCGGATCGACGCCGCCGACATAGAAGGGCGATCGGGTTTGACGTCGGCGAGCAGGCGGCCGAGGGCCGCCCGCGGGTCCACGTTCACGAGTGCGTGACCTCCGTTGCGTCCTGCTCGTCGAGATCGAAGACGCGGCGCACGATGCGCACTCTGCGGAACAGGCGGATGATCGGCCAGGAGAACACGAAGTTGGTGATGCTCCCGAAGCGCTCATGGATCACGGCGTTGCAGACGATGGCCAACACGATGGTGCGACCGAGGATGAAGAACCAGCCGAGTGTCACGATCGTCGCCCCGAACGCGCCGTACAGCTCCGACGCCCGGCTCATCCGGTCAGGGATGTACAGCTGGCTGATCGCCTGCATCCCGGTCATCGTGAGGGCGACGATCGCCGCGCCAGGAATCAGAGCACCGGGATCGCTGGTTGCCCGAGGCATGACCCTGAAGGCGACCAACCACGCCACGAGGTAGATCCAGAACGCGGCGAGAAACGAGATCGAGGCTACGCCGACACCCGCGTCTGCTCGGATCCGGTTGATGATCAGGGCGACGAGACCGACGCCAGAGATCACCCCCACGAGCGCCCCGACGAGCTTCGGTGATGCCTTCGGACGAGCCTGCAGCTGCCACCCGGCGACTCCCGCCGCAACCATCACCTTGGTCAGCGAGTACCCGGCGGTGAGGAGACCGAAGAAGCCGATGATGATCGCCGCCCACCGCGTCTGGGCGGGCTGGGAGAGCGCCGTCTCGATCTGTTCTGCCATGCTGCCGGTGAGCCCGGCGCGCTCGTTGACGTCGTCCGCGCTGATCAGCGTTGACACGAACCCGGAGATCCCGACGACGAACAGCAGCAAGGGGACGAAGAACAGGAACAAGCGGAACGCGATCGCGCTCCCGGCGACCGTGCCGCTGATGTGGCGATCACGCTCGAAGATGCCCATGCCGAGTCGAACGAGGGGCTTGTCTTCATAGCGCTCGAAGCGCTTCTTGAGCGTCGCCGTCGTGCGCTGCACGAACCCGCCGGCGTCGTCATCCGGGGGCGCGGAGGGCACGCCGGGCACAGTATCCGAGCGGTCTCCACCGAGTTCGTCTCGACGTTTCACCCTTGCTGTGTGATGCGGCACCTCGCGGAAACCGCGAAGCTGTCGGGATGACCGCCGACGTGGCCGAAGATGTTGTGCTCGAACCCGCCTCCACCGACGACAAGCCTGCATGGCGCAGCGTCGTCGCGACGATCTGCGGTGTCCTCGCCGTCGTCTGCCTCACGCTGGCGCTGATCGGCGTGTGGGCGAGGGCCACGGTGTTCGACTCCGACAAGGTCGGCGACATCGTGTCGTCGGCCTTGTCCGACCCCGAGGTCTCGGCCGGGCTCGCCACGTGGGTGACCAACGAGGTGTTCGCCGCCGTCGACGTCGAGTCGAGGGTCACCAACGTGCTGCCGACCAACCTCGATCGAATGGCGCCCACGCTGGCGGCCGGTGCCCAGACGTTCGTCGACAGCGCGTTGACCAGAGCGCTCGGCAACCCCGAGGTGCAGCAGCTGATCACCGATGCCGTGGAACGAGCGCACTCGGCCTTGATGCGGCTGCTCTCGGGAGATGGTTTGATCGACGGCATCAGCGTCGAGGACGGCGCCGTCACCGTCAACCTGCTCCCGCTCGTCTCCCGCGCCCTCACCCAGGTGCAGAGCCTCGGACTTCTCGAGCAACTCGACGTCCCCCAGCTGACCCGGGCCGGCGACCCGAGTGCCCAGCTCGCCGAACTGGAGACGGCCCTCGACCGCGACCTCCCGGACGACTTCGGCCAGCTCACGGTGTTCGAGAGCGACCGGCTCGCCGATGCCCAGGCGTCCGTACAGAACGCCCAGCGGACGATGGCCCTGCTCAAGCGCGCCACCTGGGTGCTTGCCGCGTTGGCGGTCGTGCTCCTCGTCGCGACAGTGCTCGTCGCCAACAACCGCTTGGGCGCCGGCTTGTGGCTGGCGCTCGGGAGCGTCGTGGCGATGGTCCTGTCGCGGGCGGTGGTTCACCGCGTCGTCGACGACGCGCCGAGCCTCGTACCCGGGGCGGCAGGTCAGGCGGCGATCGCCGACATCCTCAGCGAGGCGACGAGAGGGCTGCTGCGCCTGACCGGGTTGATCGCCATCCTCGCTGCCTTGGTGCTGATCTGGACGCTGTTTCAGCGCGGCTGGATCGGCCGCGACCTGTTGGTCGTCGGCGCGGTCGTGCTTGGCCTGGCGGTCGTGGTGGTGCTCGGGATCAGCATCGGCTCGCTGGTGCTCGGCCTGGCGCTCGCCGTGGCCGCCGTGGTGCTCATCCCCCGCCTGGTCGCGCCGAAGCGTCAGGTGGCCTCGACCACCTGACGCCAACGGCCGGAGAACGAACCGTCAGGCCTTGAGTTCGCCGCCATGCACGATCAGTGCATAGAGGACGAAGAAGCCGACGGCGATGCCGACCATGCCCCAGAACGGGTACAGCGGGAGGTACGCGAACTGGGCGATGAGGTTCAGCGAGACGAGGGCGATGCCGATGACCCGAGCGAATGTCGAGCCCTTCAACAGCAAGTAGCCGACGAAGATCCCGAGGATTCCGAGGATGAGATGGATCCAACCCCAACTGGTGACATTGAAGGTGAGTACCGAACCACCCTGGGTTTCCCAATACACGTCGTCGCGGAACAGCGCGGACAGGCCTTGGATAGCCGTGAACGTACCGTTGATCATCAGAATCACGGCAGCGAACACGATCCAGCCAACCCAGCCGGTCATCTCCCGATATTCGGACTGGCCAGTGCCGTAATTCGACATGGAGTAACCCCTTTCGACTGTCCAATGTGGACGGCCGGAATTCAAGCACACAAGGTTCGGCGATTGGTGGATTCTCGGAGGTGGAAGCAGATCGTTACGCACCCGTAACGACGCGGAACCCGAGATTGGCCGTCGAGCTGTCCGGCGTGTTGGCGCTGCGTGCCGCGACGCGGTAGCGACGGCAGTACGAGGCGTGGCAGAGATAAGAGCCGCCACGCATCACGCGATGAGTGCCGTGATCCGGTCCGGTGGGGTCGCGCCGCGGGCTCTGCGCGTAGAAACCCGGATCGAACCAGTCGGCACACCACTCCCACACGTTGCCGGTCATGTTGTACAGGCCGTACCCATTGGGTGGATAGGTGTCGACCGGAGCCGTGCCCACCCATCCGTCCGTTGCCCAGTTCTCCGCCGGAAACGTGCCCTGGAAGACGTTCATGCGGTGCTGCCCTTGGGGCTCGAGGTCGTCGCCCCACGGGAACACGGAGGACTCCAAACCACCCGCCGCGGCGTACTCCCATTCCGCCTCGCTCGGCAAGCGGGTCCCGCTCCACGTGCAGAACGCCTGGGCGTCCGACCACGAAACGTGGACGACCGGGTGATCGGAACGTCCGTCGAGGTCCGAGTGCGGACCCTCCGGATGGTTCCAGTCGGCGCCGTGGACCTGGCGCCACCACGGGGCACTGGCCACCGATCGCGTGTCCGGGAAGTCGTCCGGAAGGAGCCCGGCAAACACGAACGACCAACCGAAGCGTTGCGCCTCGGTGACGAATCCGGTGGCTTCCACGAACTCGGAGAAGCGCGCGTTTGTCACCGCGCAGGTGTCGATGCGAAACGCCCCCAGCTCGACCTCGTGGACCGGGCCCTCACCGTCCGCCGGATACGCCGAGTCTCCGGTCGAGCCCATGCGGAACGGTCCCCCGGTCAGCTCGACCATCGTCGATGTCGAGGGCGCCGCTCCAGGCTCGACAGCAGGACGAGCGTCGCCGTCGCCCGAACGATCGGCGGAGGGAGCGCAACAGCCGGTCACGATCGTCAGTCAACCAGGGCGTCACCTTCCCGTCGAATCGCTGAGCGACCCCGCCGACGATCCCCGATCAGCGCGCGTGGACAACCATATGATCCGAACATGCCGGACACGATGTCCGCCGGTAAGACGCGGCGTGTGCTCGGCGGCGGGTTCCAGCTGTACGCGTCGACCCAGGCCGAACCGCGAGCCCGCCGACCAACCGACGTGGCGATGGCGATCGTCAGTGCGATGGCGGTGGCGATCAGCATCGGCCTCGCCGAGGTTGCCGGCGGATTCGAAACGAGCGTCATCGAACTCCTCGACTCGTTGCCCGGCCTCTTCGAACCGCTGTGGCGGATCACCTTCTGGGCACCGTTGGTCTATTCGATCGTGCTCCTCGGCATCGCCATGCTCCGCGGCCGCCGCGCCCTGGCACGGGACATCTTCGGATCGTTCGTCATCGCCCTGTTGACGACAGCCGTCGTCTCCTCCTTCGTGATGGACGACGCCCGCAACGTGCTCGAGTTGCTCCGCGACGTCGATGGTCCCCCGGTGTTCCCGCCGGGCGCCCTCGTCGTCGCCACGGCGGCGATCTCGACGTCCTCGCCACACCTCAGCCGACCGTTCCGCCACTTCGGTCGATGGCTCATCGGCTGCCAGCTGATGGCCGCGCTGTTCGTTCAGGCAGCCTCGCCGTCCGGCTCCGTCGGTGCCCTCGCCGTCGGCACGCTGGCTGCCGCCATCGTCCACCTCGTGTACGGGTCGCCGGGCGGGCTGCCGACCGAGTCGCGGATCAAGACGGCTCTCGCCGAGCTCGGCGTGTTCGTCGACGTCCTCGCTCCGGCAGCGATGCAGCGAGCCGGGGTCGTGCTGTTCGAGGGGCGCGATCGACACGGGCCGCTGCTCGTCAAGGTCTACGGGCGCGACGCTTGGGATGCCCAGCTGCTCACGTCGCTGTGGCGGATGGCCTGGTACCGCGGCGGTGAACGCGCTGTCGGACGCAGTCGCGTCGACCTCGTCGAGCACGAGGGCTTCGTCACGTTGCTCGCCGAGCGAGCGGGCGTGCACGTACCCCGACTGGTGACGGCCGGCAGTGCCGGGCAGGGCGACGCCCTCGTGGTCGTACGGCCCGAAGGCGTACCCCTCGCAGAGGTGCTCGACGCGGGCGGACCTGACACGCGACCGACTGCCGCCGACCTCGCCCCCTTGTGGCGCGACCTGCGCCGACTGCACGACGCTGGCATCGTCCACCGCCAGATCGACCTCGATCGAATCGTCGCCCACCCCGACGGCTCGCTCGGATTCGGTGATCTCTCATCCGCCTCGGTGGCCGAGGAGGCCGGTGCCAAGTCGAAGGATCGCGCCCAGCTGATCGGGCTCGCGTTGCTGCTCGACGACGAGGAATCAGTCACGGCGACGGCGCGCGACGCGCTCGGCGACGAGCAGCTCGTCGCCGCGCTGCCGTACATCCAGGAAGCGGCGATGCCGCCACAGCTGCACGACATGCTCGAGTCCGCTGACGTCGAGCTGGAGGACGTGCGCAAGCGGATGGGCGCGGCGCTGAACGCCGGCGATCAGGATCTGATCAAGCTTCGCCGCGTCACGTGGGGCTCGATCCTCAACCTCGGGCTGCTTGTGTTCGCCGCCTACGCGTTGATCGGCTTGCTCGGCGATGTCGACATGGAGACGTTCGCCGAAGCGCTGCGCGACGCCAACTGGTGGTGGCTCGGCCTCGCCGTGATCCTCGCCCAGGTGCCGCGAATTCCGTCGGCGGTGAGCACGATGGGTGCGATCAACCGCCCCCTGCCGCTGGGTCCGTTGACGGCCCTGCAGTTCGCCATCTGCTACATCAACCTGGCGATTCCGAGCACGGCGGCGCGTGTCGCCGTCAACATCAGGTTCTTCCAACGCTTCGGTGTCGACCCGCCGACAGCCGTGTCGGCGGGGGCGATCGACGGCGTGTCCGGTTTCGTCGTGCAGATCTTCTTGTTCGTGTCGTTGATGCTGTTCTCCGACGTCAGCTTCGACCTGTCGCTGAACACCGACGACCTCAGCGGCCTCATCACGATCTGCCTGATCGCCCTCGGCGTCATCGTCGTAGCGGCCGTCGTCGTCTTGCTCGTGGCCTCACTCCGCGCTCGGCTGTGGGCCGCCCTGGTCCAGGCTCGCCATTCGCTCGTCGTGCTCAAGTCGCCCACCAAGCTGCTCCAACTGTTCGGCGGCAACCTGCTCAGCCAGGTGCTGTTCGGCGTGGCGATGGCCACATGCGTCGAGGCGTTCGGCGTGCACGTGCCGTTGAGCGAGCTCGTGCTGATCAACACCGTCGTGTCCTTGTTCGCCGGCCTGTTGCCGATCCCCGGCGGCATCGGGGTGTCGGAGGCCGGGCTCACCCTCGGGCTCACCGCCGCCGGCTTGTCGTCGGAGATCGCCTTTGCGGTCGCCCTCGCCTACCGCTTCGCCAGCTTCTACCTCCCGCCGATCTGGGGCTGGTTCTGCTACCGCTGGCTGATCCGCCGCCGATACCTGTGACACAACGTTCGGCTCTGCTTGTCATCGTCGTGCGGTCTATGGTTTGTCGTCGCGCCCAGCGACCGAACTTGGAGGATGAAGGATGGCAATTGCTGACGAGATCAAAGGTCCGGTGGACCTGGTGTTGTTGCGGTTCCCCGGCAACCAGTTCACCGGTGAGATCGCCCCGGCGCTCGGGGACTTGGTGTCCGCCGGCACCGTCCGCATCCTCGACCTGGTGTTCGTCACCAAGGACGCCGACGGCAACGTCGCCGGTGTCGAGCTCGCCGACCTCGGTGACGCGGGCGCCGCGTTCGAAGACATCGACGGCGAGGTCAGCGGGTTGCTGACCGCCGAGGACATCGACGCAGCCGGCGAAGAGCTCGAAGCGAACTCCTCGGCGGCGTTGTTGATGTTCGAGAACACGTGGGCGGGTCGCTTCGTCGACGCCGTGCTCGCCGCCAACGGTGAGCTCGTGGCCTACGAGCGGATCGGGCGCGAGGCGCTCGACGAGTTCCTCGCCTCGGTCAACGAGTGACCGAATCCGTACTCAAAGAAGGAGATCGCCATGATGCGTAGAGGTATCGGAAGGGTCGGTCGGCCCAGCTTGGTCGGCACGATGGCGCGCACCGCGGTGGTCGCCGGCACGGCCACCGCCGTCGCCGGGGGCATGAGCCGCCGCCAACAGGGCAAGGCCCAGCAGGCCGCTGACGCCCAGGCCTACGAGCAACAGCAGCAACAGGCAGCAGATCGACGCCCAAGTCGCCGCTTCGTTGGCCGCTCAAGCGCCACCGCCTGCCGCCGCTCCTGCGCCAGCCGCCGGCGGAGGAGCGACGTCATCGCCCAGCTCACCAAGCTCGGCGAGCTGAAGGCCCAGGGCATCCTCACCGACGCAGAGTTCGAAGCCCAGAAGGCCAAGCTCCTCGGTAGCTGACGCTGCGACGGGCGCTCGCGTCGTTTAGGTCAGCCCGACGACCACCACGGGGTCATCTGGCTGACGCGACGAACCGATCGACGTTGACGGTCCCTCGGCCGAGCGAGGCCCCGCGGTAGGTTCGCGGCGGTGAGCCGCTGGGAGCCACCGCTGTGGTTCGACCGCCTCGGAGGAATCGCCTGGCGCGGTGTTGTCATCATTGCGGCCGGGGCGATCCTCGTCGCCGGGGTCATCGCCCTCAGCGCGGTGATCCTCCCGGTCGTCCTCGGCTTGTTGTTCACGTGCGTCCTCGGGCCGGTCGCCCAGTGGCTGGTCAAGCGCGGCCTGCCACCGGCGGGGGCCGCCGGACTCGCCGTGCTGGCGCTCCTCGTCGCCCTCATCGCGGTGGTCTGGCTGACCATCGACGTCGTCATCGACCAGTGGTCGGAGATCGAAGCGTTGATCGAAGTCGGGCGGACTACGTTGGCCGATGCTGTCGACGACGCCGGTGTCTCTGCGGAGACGTCCGAGGACGTGCAGCAGGCCGCATCCAACGCGGTCGGAACCATCGTCAACGTCCTGTTCCGCGGCGGCGTTCAACTCCTCCCGAGCATCGTCGGGCTGATCACCGCCGTCGTGCTCAGCCTCCTCGTCTCGTTCTTCTTCGTGAAGGACGGCGCGCCGATGTGGCGGTGGATCGTCGCCCGCTTCGACACGCGTGATGCGATCGTCGACCGTGTGGGCCGGCGGATCTGGCCGGTGCTCACGGGTTACATCGTCGGTCAGACCGCGATCGCAGCCATCGACGCCACGCTGATCGCCATCGGGGCCCTCGTGCTCGGTGTTCCCGACGTCGCGGCAATCTTCGTGATCACGTTCTTCGGCGCCTACGTCCCGTTCATCGGGGCGACGATCGCCGGGTTCGTCGCCGTCATGCTCGCCATCGCCGACGGTGGCATCGGCAGGGGCATCGCCATGCTCGTGGTCGTGCTCGTCGTCCAACTCATCGAGGGCAACCTGCTGCAGCCGTGGATTCAAGGTCGGGCGGTCAAGCTGCACCCGCTGGTGGTCGCCCTGGCGGTGACCGCGGGGGGTGCACTCGCCGGCTTCCTCGGGGTGTTCCTCGCCGTGCCGGTGACAGCGGCGGGAGTTCTCGCCCTGTCCGAACTGCGTGCCGCCGGCGTGCTCGGCAGCCGGGTCCGAAACTCTCGAGGACGTGGTCACGCCTCCAGCCAGTTGATGCCGAAAGCGACGGCGAAGCCGAGCACGGTCATCAGCCCGGCAGCGCGCCCGGCGTGTTCGAAGGCCTCCGGGGTCATCGAGGTCGACACCATCGTCAACATCGCGCCACCCGCGAACGCGAACATGAATGCCAGGACGTCGGGCGACGCTCCGTCCAGCAACACGAACCCGGCGGCGGCAGCGAGCGCCGACGATACGGCGATCGCCGTCCACAGTCCGTAGACCCGCCCGAGGGACCAACCCCCGGCGCGCAGGCCGGCCGTCGCCGCGATCGCCTCGGGCACGTTGGAGACGAACACCGCGACGAGCATGGCGATGCCGACATCGCCGGTCTGCAACACGGTGAGACCGAGCACGGCGCTCTCCGGGATCCCGTCGAGGAGGGCGCCGACCACGATCGTCAGTCCGCCTGCCTCCTGTGGTGCTCCGTCGAGGTCCTTGCGCTCGGCATACCCGAACCTGCTGATCATCAGATCGCCGGCCGTGAACACGATGGCCCCGACGAACAGACCGAAGAACGTGCTCCCCAGCTGCCCCGAGGTCTTCGCCGCCTCCTCGACGAGTTCGAACGACACGGCGCTGAGCAGCACGCCTGCGCCGAATGCCATCACCAGCCCGAGCACCCGTCGGCCGGGCGGGCGGGCCTCGGCGATCGTCGCCCCGAGCACCAGCGAACTGGCCGCGATCAGTCCCCAGAGGCCGGCCTCCGAACACTGTGCGGCGAACGTAGCCGAGTGCACCGTCTGGAAAGCCGTGACACCGTTCAACCGATGGGTGTTTACGGGACCGTTCCGTCCCCTCAACACCCATCGGTCATCTACTCGTCGGCGGGCGTGCCCTTGTTCCGGCGTTGCAGAGCCCCAGCGGAACAGGACGACCAGGCCGCCGACACCGGCGAACGCCACCAACGGGTGAGTGACGACACCGGACACCGCATCGTTGAGCCGGCTGACAACGCCCTGGGGCCGACTGTCGACGCTGATGCGCGCCTCCTCCTGGAACGAGTCGCCGGCGGGTAGGTAGTCGCCAGCCTCGGTGTCGAACCGCAAGCCCTGCACTTCGAGGATCAGGAAGAGGTCGTCGCCGACGAGCCGTGGGGTGACGACCCACCGCCAGGTGACCTCGGTCGTCCCGAGGAACGAGGCCTCCTGCCAGTCGCCGGGGTTGGTGCTGAAGTCGTCGCCGCCGAGCAGGCGGGCGCGGACCTGGCAACGCAGCGGTTGCGGGATGACGGTGGTCGATGGGCCAGCGACCGACGAGCCAGGCGCGCCGTCGCCGATCGAGGCGGTGGCGACGATCGAAACCGACTCACCGACCCGCATCTCGAGCGACGGCACGTAGCGGATCTCGGCTCCGAGCGCTCGTGCGTCGCACTCGTCGCGGCTCTCGTCGGGATCACCCGTCGTCGGGTCGGTCGACGGCACGGTCGCGGTCGGCGGCGGGACCGTCGTGTTCGGCGGGATCGTCGTGATCGAAGGAGAGGTAGGAATCGGCGCAGTCCCGGTTCCGCCGAGTGACGCCCCGACGCTCGCCGCGCCCGATCTGACGAGGAGCTGCCCGCCGGCGACGCCGGGACCCATCGGCACGAAGCGCACCTCGATCTGGCAGGAGTCGCCGTCGTTCAGCTCACCGCAGTCCTCGTCGACCGTGAACGGTCCTTCGAGTTCGAACGTGAGGTCGTCGACGGCGCCGCCGCTCACGGTCAATTCGACGACCGCGGCGTCGCTCGTCGTGCCAGCCGGCGTGTTGCCGAACTCGATGGCCGGAGGATCGAGGGTCAGCGTCAACGACGTCGTCGTCGGCGGCGCGGAGACGGGCGGCGACGGATCGGAAGGCACGGTGCTCGCCGCGCTCGGCGTGTCGACAGCGATCATCGCGGCGAGCACGGCGACGCCGATCCGTCGCGTCACCGGTGCGATGCGGAGGGCCCGCGCTCCCGGGCGACCGGAGGACTTCATCGTCTCACCTCCTGAGCTCGACGAGTGGGGCGCTCAGTGTCGCGCCGAGAAGCGCGCCCCTCGGCCGATTTCTAAATCGGTCGACGACGGCAGTCCGGTCGTGTTTGCTGTTCGCCCCCATCCTCGAGCGCGACACCTGCGGGAGGCTCACGATGACCGTTGCATCCCAGACCCGGAGCTGGCAGAAGCTACCCGTCGGCAAGCCCGGGCCGCCCGAGGGGCCGCCGGCCGCGCCGTCGTTGTTCCCGCTGCGCGACTATCTCCTCGAGCGGTGGGGTGGCCAGGACCTGTCCTCCCCCACCATGTGGACCGACCGGCCGATCGTCGGCGGCTCGTTGCCGTCGTCGCACCGGGGAGCTGCATTCGACTGGCGGTACATGGCCGCCGACGGGTCGACCGGCCCCGGCCCCGGCCGCCAGGCTCTGCTCCGCGAAGTCGTCCCCTTCCTCCTCTCGCACAGCCTCGAACTGAACGTCCAGCAGGTCCACGACTACGTCGGCTGCACGATCTGGAAAGCCGAGCGGGCGGGGAACGAGAACGGCGGTTGGAAGACCCAGAAGGTCGGCTCGCAGATGGGTCAGCCGTGGGCCGGATGGATCCACGTCGAGGCGGGTGAGTGGGGCTGGGACGACGAGCGACCGGTCGTCGTCAAGCTCGGCTTGGTGCCCGAGGGCAACGGGTCCGGATCGCCGATCGTCACCGACTTGTTCAACGGCCACTTCGGTCTCTGGCCGCTGAAGGCCGGCAAGCCCGAACTTCTGATGGGCTCTCTCGGTGACGAGGTGCTGTACGCGCAGTCAGTCATCTTCCATCGCTTCGGCGGCGGCCTCGCCCGCGACGGCATGTTCGGTCAGCACACGCGGCGGAGAGTCCACGACCTGCAACGTGCCCACGACCTTGCTGTCGACGGACGCGTCGGACCACGCACCTGGGCGGTCCTCGACCGCCTCGCGAGCTAATTCGGCACGCGCCCCGACGACGCTCCCTATTCTCGTGCCGCTCTCAGCCGCGAAGAAGGCGTGACTGGGGGTCCCCAAGGAGGAGCCATGCTCAACTTCCTCAATCACTTCAGCGTGCCGGGCGTCGAGCACGTGATGGTGTACCACGACGACCAGCGCGACGACCTGTACTACATCGTGCCCGAGTTGCCGTCGATCCTGCGGCGCGAGAACAAGACGCCGTCGTTCAACCTGATCTCCTTCGCCCGTGACTTCACGCTGCTCGCCAACGAGGCGTCCGAGCTCCCGAGCGCCGAGACCGAAGGCGGTTTGTTGCAGCTCACCACGTCGCTCGAAGTGACCGAAGAAGACCAGAAGAAGATCCGCGCCTACATCGCTGGCGGGATGAGCGGTGCCCTCCGCCCGATGTTCCGCGGGCGGGCGCTGACCCTCGCCCGTCACGCACCGGCGCGCAACATCAAGCTGTCGTATCCCACGTGGGTCGACGGAGCGGTGCACTTCTACCTCTTCCCGAGCGGTGGCGACACCTTCGTCAAGGCCTTGCAGGGCTCGGAGAAGCCGTCGCTCGTGTCCAGCAACCTGGCGTCGTACACCGCGCTGCTCGGCCAGGAGGGCCTGCGCCTGATCCGCAACTCGATCGAGGACGGCTGGAGCCCTGGCACGATCAACTACGACGTCTCGTTCGTCGCCCGGATCCCCAACCTCACGGTGACGGTCAAGGGCAAGTCGAGCGACGTGTACGAGGAGATCAAGAAGCACTCGACGATCACCGAGACCTACCGCAGCGGCAACCGCACGTCGACCTACCGCTATCCCCAGGTGTCGAGCCTCGAGGAGATGCGCGACATGTTCACCGGGCTGCACATCACCTACGACAAGGGTGACTTCCGCAGCGGCGGTGGAGAAGGGGATCCGACAGCGGCGATCGAGGACGTCGTCTTCACGATGGTCCAGAACCTCATCACCAATCGCTTCCTCGTCCCCGGCTACGCGCCCGGCCTGAAGGTCGACAAGCTCGGGACCGATCCGCTGGCCCATGGCTCCGGCCCGAAGATGGCGGCTGGCAACCAGCTGTGGCTCAAGGACTTCCGCCAGGAGATGGACGTCGAGATCGACTTCTCGTTCACCGGCCGGACCAACTTGACGGTCGAGAAGCACCCCAACTCCGAACTGTTCGCCCTCGTCGACCCCGAGCAGGTCAAGAAGTCGATCATCGAGGCCGATCTCAGCCAGCCGTACTTCACGCTCCTCGACGTCCCCGTGCAGGTGACCGCCGACTTCGATCGCGACCCGATCGCGGCGATCAAGGTGTTCCTCGACTACGACCAGAAGGACGACCAGAGCGGCACCCACAAGCGCCAGACCGAGGAGTTCCTGTTCGACTCCAACGAGGACCGCTACTACTTCCGCACGGTGATGGCCCGCAACGCCGACGGCACCCCGAAGGACGAGTACACGTACCGCAGCCAGATCATCTACAAGGCGAGCGCCAAGTCCGAGGACCTCCCCACCACCACGACCCGCGACCGCAACCTGATCATCGGCTACGACCAATTGAGCTGCGTCAACGTCGCCGTCTATTGGGGGGCGATCCCCGCCGAGGCCGTGCAGCAGGTCCAGGTGTCGTTCCGCTACCCGGGCATCGACCTGCCGTCGGCCACCGCCGACGTGTTGCTGCGCCTCGATGCCCCCGAGGGCTCGTGGTTCACCTACACGGGCGAGCAGACGTCACGCGAGTACGAGTACGACGTCACGTTCTTCATGGCCGATGGCCAGAAGGTCACCGTGCCCACCCAACGCTCCTCGACACAGCGGCTGATCATCAACGCCCCGTTCGAGGACAAGCTCGGCGCGACGTTCGTGCCGCAAGGGGCGTTCCCGCCGGTGGCTTCGATCGTCGTCACCACGAAGTACGTCGACGGCGATTACGACGCCAGCGACGTCCACTCGTTCACCAGCGCCGCCGAGTCGTGGGAGTGGAGCATCGACCTGCGCGACCGCTCCAAGCGCGATTTCCAGTACCGCATCGACGTCACCTACGCCGACGGCTCCTCCGAGTCCGGCGACTGGATGCCGGGTACCGAGGGGACGATCCTCGTCGGCGACGTCGCTCGCGAGATGCTCGAGATCGAGGTCGTGCCCGACCTCGTCGACATGACGAAGTGGAAGCTCGTCATCGTCCGCCTCGAGTACGCCGATCCTGACAACAAGCTGACCCTCGACCGCACGCTGAAGTTGACCGGCGTGCCGCTCACGCCCGAGGAACTGCGCTGGACGGTGCCGATCAAGGACGCCACGAAGCGCACGTTCACGTATCGGATCCAGGCCTTCGGGCACGACGGCAGCAAGCACGTCCCCGACCCCGTCGAGACCACCGACCCGCTCGTCCTGCTCGAGTTCTGAGGAGATCGAAAGTGCCCGAGAACTCAACGCCCGCGCCGCCCGTCGCCTCGGTCGTCTCCACGCACGTGCTCGCCACCGCCCTGGCCCCGACCGCAATGGTGGCGACCGAGATCGTCAAGCCGTTGCGCCTCGAAGCCCATCTGAACCTGGCGGCGTTGCGCAACCTCACGGTGATCACCCAGGTGACGAACGCGCCGTTGCTCCAGGCGGTCCCGGCGGGCGTCGACCAAGCGGTCGCCGGCGCCGACGGCAGCACCTACTACGTTCCACGGGCGCGGGTCGCCACACGATCCAAGGCCACGAACGCGCCGTACGTGTTCATGGAGCGCCGCGACGGCGCTGTGCGGCTTCAGGTCTGGTTCGAGCTGGCGATCCCCGCCGGGGTGAGCGGCGCCAAGGCGCTGCCGGTGGATGGCTTCGCCGTTTCGCTCGTCGGCAGCGGCGGCGTGCAGATCAGCTTCGGGCGAGTCGACGAGTTGCCCCCGACCGACAAGCCCGAGGGCGTCGTCTCGCAGCTGTACTGCGAGGCAGAGCTGACCGCCGAACAGGTCGGCCAGGCGACGACGATCATGCAGACCCAAGCCACGGCGGCGTTCCGGGTCGAGGGCAATGTCCACTACTCGCTGCCCGACGGCGGCTCGACGGGGACGTGGCAGACACCCGGCCGTGTCATCCGCGACCATCGCATCAGGGACGCAGTCGCCACCCCCATTGTCCGCGACCATCGCGGGGAGACGGAGCAGCCACAGTTCAGGGTCGGCCGCATGGCCACGATGCGTCACCGCTCGGCGGCGATCCTGGCCTCGGTCGCCGAGCGGATCGACGTCATCGCCCCGATCCAGATGCCGAGCGCCTCGACGCCGCGGGTCACTCGGATGTCGCTCGGCCCAGGCGACAACAGCGGCCTGGGCGCTCACTTCCCCACGGACATCCCGGCCAACCGCCCGATCTACTCGCAGGTGACCACCGGCTTCGGCACCGAACCGTGGGCCCAGTGGGTCCCCCTACAGCACGGACGCTTCGTGGAGTCCCCGGTGCCGGAGCAGTTCTTCGTGTTGCCCGACGAGTACCGGTTGGCGTTCGATCGCCAGTCGGGCATGCCGGCGATGATGGTGCTGCTCGTGCCTCCGGAGCGATCCCCCGGGCAAGAGACGGCGACGTCGTTCGGCGGCGACTACAAGATCCGCTGCCGGTTCAGCGTCGTACCGTGGCTCGACCCCGAGCGGATGGAGCTGCTCCGCGAGGAGATCGCCGACCACACCGGCATCGCCTACCCGCAGCTGCCGCGTCGGCGGGGCGCGCAGCGCGACCTGCGCGCTCTCCAAGGCCTACCAGAACCTCGGATCGACGCTCGTCGGCGACGGCGAGGCGCAGCTCAGCGTCGACCCCCACGGCTTCGACCTCGTCCTCGACTGCACCAGCGAGTTCTACACCCTGCTCTCCAAGCTGCTGCTCACCGAGGGCGTCACCGGCGACGTCGTCACCCAACTCGTCGCCGCCGAGGAGAGCCCGGAACAAGCGACGATCCCCATCGCCCTGCGCCTCGACCGGCCAGCGCTCGACTTCCTGACGGCGGAGCTGATCCCGGCGGTGTTCCCTCCACCGAGCGAAGACCCAACCCTCGTGATGGTCAAGCCGGTGCCGATCACCCCGCCGAAGCTGCGCATCACGAACCCGATCCCCTACCCGGTCACCGTCGGCGCGCTGCGCACGTCGCTGCTCGTCGTCGACGAAACACTGCCGACACCGATCGGCGCCGTAGCGGCCGATGCCACCCCGTCGACGTTCACCGTCGCCGCCGCCGCCGACGGTGTCCCAGCCACGATCGAAGTCGAGCTCACTTCCCAGCAGGCCGACCTGCCGCCGCTCTACGGCGGCGTCGGCGTCGGCTTCCTCGGCGTCGACGTCGACATCGACCCGGACACGGTGCTCACACGGGCGCACGACCTCGGGGCCTCGGCCGACCTGACGAGCACCGTGGAGGTCCGCAGCTACCAGCTCGAGCACCCCGACGTCCTGCCCGAGCCGCTCGCCGACGTGTTCGGCATCGAAGTGCAGCTCAAGCGCGGCGAGGCCGAGCCGGTGACCATCTTCCTCACCCGGGACCAACCGGCGAGCACCGTGCAGGTGTCGTTCTCGCTGGCCGACGTCATCGCCGGGGCCAGGCCGGAGCAACCGAAGTTCTCCTGGCAGCGGCGCAACCTGGCGGGAAAGGGCACGGGCGAGTGGTCGAAGTGGGAGACGATCATCGGCCGTCAACTGTTCGTCTCGCCGACGGGGATGTGACGTGCCCGCCCTGCACCTCCCCGACCGCGTCGTGGCCCACGGCGCCGTGGCGACCGTCGACCCCGCCGACCCGGCGACGTGGTACTACCTGTCGACCGGTCCCACACCCCAACGTGGCCCCGACGGCCGACCGCTGGCCGCGATCCTCGAGACCGGCGCGGTCGGGCTGGTGCAGCTGTCGTGTCAGCTCGATCCCCCGGCGAGCGAGCTCGAGTCGCTGCGCCGGCTGATCGCCGCGACGGCGACGCCAGACCGGCCGGTGGTGCTGCGTCCGGCGGTCACGGCGGTGCGCGAGATCACCGTTTCGTGCATCGCCGATGCCGAGCACGGGAACATCGAGCTGGCCAGGTCGACGGGATCCGGCTATCCGCCGTACACCGCCGTATTCCAGCTCACGCTTTCCGGTGCGCAGCTGACCGCCACCCGTGCCGCCTTCGCCGGCGAGCCGGGCCGCATCACGATCCGCTACGAGCTGGACACCATCCACGGCCGATCGTCAGCGGTCGCTGACGTCGGCGACTGGTTCGACACGAGTGGCCGACACCGACGCGTCTTCGGCCGCGACCGAGGAGGACAAGACATGTTGAAGATCAGCGAGCAGGAGCTCATTGCCGGCGTCACCGTGTTCGGCGACGACCAGTTCGACGACGTCTTCTACCCGGTTCCCGACACGCCGCGATTCCGCGTCGACGATGCGTTGGGGCCGGTGCTGCGGTTCTTGAAGTACCGCACCGCGATCGACCGCCCCGATGGGCGGCGCGGCGGTGGGTTCGTGTTCTTCGACACCGAGTTCTCGTTCACCCCCGAGAAGCTCGCCGAGATCACCGAGGCGCTGCAGGAGAAGGTCCAGTCGATGGAGGGAAGCGCCGGCTTCCGCAAGTCGGCACCGGGACCGGCGACCGCCCACATCGGCACGATGACCTACACGCGGGGCACCGCCGGCCTGCTGCTCAGTGAGGACGACGGAACGTTGATCGAGGCGGTGAAGACGGCGGGTAAGCCGTCGCTGTTCGGCCGCAACATCGCTGCGTTCATGATCGAGCTCTCCCCCGAGGGAGCCACGCTCTTCGAGCAGGCGCTGCAGGGCAAGGGCGGCGTCGTACAGGTGGTCTATGACCTGTACTTCTGGGCCAAGCTGCCCGAGCTGTACGCCCGCGCCTGGTTCGAGGCCGAGAAGTTCTACTCCTACGAGCAGACGATCGACATCGACTGGTCGTTGTACGGCGACGACGAGTACGTCGACAAGATCAGCGAGCAGTTCGTAGGACCACGAGACGATGGGCATCGAGCTGCGCTTCGACGCAGTCCTCCCAGACGCGGATGCCGACCGTAAGCTCAAGGAGGGCATCAGGTCGAACATGGAGCAGGCGCTGCAGGACGCCGTGCTGCGCAAGATGATCCCCGACATCGACACGATCCCCACGGATGCCCGGGGCATGCCCGAGGACATCGAGAACGTGCGCCGCCAGTTCGAGACCAACAAGGTGGCGTCGTTCCAGACCGAGTACCGCGAGAACACGGCGATCGAGTGGAACATCGCCCCGCAGGGGACGCTGCCGAACATCACCAACCTCAAAGACGCCGAGGGCAATCCCGTCAAGTGGGAGGACCACGCCACCCTCGTCGACCTCGACGATCCGTTCTTCAAGCAGCTCAACGTCAAGGTCGGCGTCAACGCCGACTTCGAGGCGCTGCCGATCCACTCGATCGAGGTCAAGCTCGAGTACAAGCACGGTGACGAGCACGAGCTCGCCGAGTACGCCTTCACCAGCCCGGACGCCGTCGAGACGTTCAAGCACGTTCATCGCCGACGACAAGCGCGACTACACGTACTCCTACCAAGTCAATTACGTCGGGTCGAGCCGCACCTACAACTCTCCGCCGGTGACCACCGACGACAACGTCCTGACGGTCAACGTCGACGACCTCGGCCTGCTCGCCGTCGACGCCGAGGTCGGCGACATCGACTTCACGAAGGTCAACTCGGCACAGGTCACCGTGCGCTACAAGGACACCGGCGTGGAGACGTTCGAGGAGCAGTTCGCCCTGTCCTCGGCGCATCCCGACCACAAGATCCGCCACGTCCTGTTCCAGCCGCGGCGCCAGCCGATCGAGTACACGGTCGAGTACTTCATGACCGACGGCAGGCAGATCATCGATGCCCTGGCAGTCGACCGATCGCAGCCCGCTGCTCATCAACGATCCGCTCGGCCGCACCCAGAAGTTCGAGGTGCGCGGCGTCGGCGACTTCGAGGGCCGTATCGACCAGATCCTTCTCGACCTCGTCTACCGCGACGACGCCAACGACTACACGGTCGAAGAGTCCTTCGTCCTCAAGTCGGGCAACGACGCCGTCTCGCACCCCTACGCCGTGCTCGGCGAGGGTGGCGGCGTCGTGACCTACAGCGGTCACATCCGCTACCGCGACGGGACCGTCCGGGAGATCCCCAGTACAACAGCCGACGGCACGATCATCGTCGGCGACGTCGTGTCGGCGAAGCTGTCGGTGACGGTGATCCCCGATCTGCTCGACTGGTCGCGGGTCCGACTGACCCGACTTTCGTTGCGCCACGGTGACGAGGTCACGGGCAAGTCGACCGACCTCATCTTCACGCCCCAGGCGCCCACCGCCCAGACGTGGGACGTCCCGCTCGACGAGGGCGACGAGCGCACGTACCGCTGGCAGGCGACGTACTTCCTCGCCGACGGCACCCAACACACCACCGATTGGGCGACGTCGAGTGAGCCGTCGATCGTCCTCCAGGCACCGGGGGTGATGTCCACGGCGCCGACACCGACACCCACGCCGATACCGGAGCCGACGCCGACGCCGACACCGACTCCGATCCCCACCCCGGAGCCGACCGCCACGCCGGAGCCGACACCGACACCGACACCGACTCCCGAGCCGACACCAGAGCCGACACCGACGCCCGAACCGGTCCCCCCGGTGCCCGCCGGTGGCGGCTCGGCGCCTCCGCCGCCGATACCCGGCGGTTCTCCCCCACCACCTCCGATGCCTGGCGGGTCGCCGCCGCCTGCTCCCTCACGCTGATCGCGACGGCCCCCGATGCTCTACCTCAACCCGCCCTATTACGTGATCGACGGCGTGTCCCTGCTGCCCGACCACGTCGACGAGCTGCAGTGGTACTTCACGCCGATGGAACCGCACCTGAGCACGATCGAGGACTCCTCGACCGGCCAGTCGATCCCCAAGATCCAGGTCATCAAGTTCTCCGGTCGGTCCAGCTCGACCGGCGATCTGGTGAGCGGGGGGTTCCTCGACTTCGACTGCAACCTCGGCATCGAACCCGATCGGCTCACCGAGATCGCCGAGCAGCTGCGCGGCGAAGCCGGCCTCAGCGAGATGCCGCGGCTCGCCCCGATTCCGCTGATCGGCGGCTCGGTGCGGATGATGCTGTTCGGCAAGGAGACCCCGGAGGAAGAGTCCGGGCTACCCGGCCGGCCGCGGAGCTCGGACGAGGAGCTGCCCGGTCCCGAGTTCGTGCTCAAGATCAGCCACTACGCCAAGCCGTCGCTCTACGGCATCAACCAGGCCGCCTTCTCCGTGCGCCTCGACCAAGAGGGAGTGACGATCCTCGAGCACGCCCTGCAAGGCGAGATGTCTCCGATCGGCGTCGTCTACACGCTGCAGTACGTCGGCTTGCGCCCGGCCTACAACATCCGCGTCGAAGCCGACTGGGACCGCGTCCAGACGCACCTCGAGGAGAGCGAGAAGGTCAACGTGCCGCTGATCGCCTCGTCGTCGATCGAAACCGTCGTCGACGAGCTCGTCGAGGAGCGGATCATCACCATCGAGTCGGACCTCCTCGTCGCCGACGGCGACGACACGAGCGGCGCCACGGGCCGCTACGAGGCCGCCCTCAACCAAGTTCGCGAGCTCGTCTTCGAGAACTTCTTCGAGCCCAGCCTGGAACCGATGCCAGCGCGAGTCCGGCGACGGGATCGACGACTTCGGCCGCGTCATGCGGACGATCGCCACCCACGGGGCGACGTCGTTCTGGGAGAAGAAGAAGGTCGACCTCACGCGCATCGACCGCAAGCAGCTGAACATCAACATGAGCGAGCGGACGTCGGTGATCCGTGAGATCCATCCCCAGGGTCACCTCTCGGGCATCGCCCGGACGATCGCCGAGCAAGGCCTCGACCTCGAACGGTTCATCATCAGCGTGCCGCTCGACGACGACTTCTTCGCCCGCCGGACGGTGCGCGTGATCCCCAGGGCCGACTTCGCCACCGACATGATCCAGTCGATCAACGTCTCGCTCGACTACGAGGGCGACGTCCGCAATGCAGTGTTCGACGCGGCGACGGCAGAACAGACCGTCGAATGGCCGAGCAGCCTGGAGAGCGGTCAGATGCGCGCCGACGTCACCGTGTCGTCGGAGGTGACGTTCGCGACGACGGCGGTCGGCCGGCCGCGCTCGATCGTGTCCAAGCCCGAGACGATCCGCGGTGAGGTCGTCGAGATCTCCCCACGCGCCGACATCCCCTACGAGATCCGCTGGATCGCCTTCAACGTCATCGACTTCCCGTGGCACCTGTACCACACCGCATGAGGTGCACTGCGAGTACACGGACGAGGCCAACGGCATCGACATCAGCAACCAGTACGGGCTCACCGGCGAGCACAACACGGGTGCCTGGCCGGTGTTCGCCATCGACCCGGCCAAGCGCACAGTTCGCTACAAGCTGATCCACCACGGTTACGACGGACGGGACTGGGAGAGCGACTGGCTGGAGACGGACGACGAGCAGATCCGCATCAGCGATCCGTTCTCCAACCGACTGACCGTCGACATCGTCGTCCCGGCGGCGCTGTTCGGCACGCAACTCGACCGCGCCTTCGTCGACGTCAGCTACGACGATCGCGAACAACGACGTGCACAAGCGCGAGTCGTTCGAGCTGAGCGCCCAGGACCCGGCGACCAAACGATTCACGGTCGAGCTCGTCGATCCGGCGAGGCGCGAGGTCACGTTCAAGGTCTCGATGATCCTCGCCGACGGCAGCGTCGTCGACATCCCGGAGTCGACGACCGCTCAGAACCGGATCCTCGTGAGCCCACAGATGCGCGGCCATCGCACCGTGCGCATCACGACCGACGGTGGCGACCTCGACGCCGCCGGCATCCGCAACATCCGCGTGGAGACGCTCTACGAACGCGCCGACGACGGTCTGCGCTTCGCCGGCGACGTCACGCTGACGCCGACGAACCCGCGCGGGACGTTCGAGTTCGACTTCGCCACCGACGCCCAGTACCAGTACCGCGTCACGCACCAATTCACCAACGGGCTCACCCGCGACACCGGTTGGGTGTCGGGAAGTGCAGCCGAGATCGTCGCTGAGGTGCGCTGAGCGCGCACCCACGACCCAGGAGGAAGCGACCATGTTGCAGCTCGGCACCGGGATGCAGACCATCGAGGGAGTCACCGTCTTCCCCGACCACGCCAGCGAGGAGGATTACTGGTACTTGCCGGCGCACATCTCCATCGCCCGGCGTCCGGAGGACGACTTCGCCTACTTCACGTTCATGAAGTTCAAGCGCACCGCCACCGCCGAGGGTGTCGAGGGCGGCGGGTTCTTGATGTTCGGCGTCGAGCTGGGGCTGTCCGAGGACGTCGAGCGGGCGATCCGGTCGAAGCTCCCCGGCAACCCCCGCCTCAGCGCCGTGCCGTTCGACTCGGGAACCGTCAAGTGCGTCGCCCTCAACCTCCAGGGGCCTGGCGGCACCGTCGCTCCGGTCGGTGACGACGGCAGCTTCATCGCTGTCGAGCAGATCCTCGGGGCCTCGGTGCCGTCGCTGTTCGGCAAGAACAACGCCATCTTCAGCCTCACGCTGAGCGCCGAGGGGGCGACCCTCCTGGAGGCGGCGTTCGCCCAGGGGGCGACGCCGATCGGCGTGATCTACGAGCTCACGTTCACGGCGATGCAGCCGGCCCTCGACGTCAAGATCACGGCCGACTTCGAGCGCATCTACGAGCACTTCTCCGCCGGCCTCAACGCCAACGTCTACTACGTCGAGATCGGCATCGAGGCGGGCCTCGAGGAGCTCGTGCAGAACGGGGCGATCAAGATCGAGGTCACCAACTTCAGCACTGCGGATGACAAGGCCGACCAAGAGCAGTGGGCGATCGAGTTCTTCAAGCAGCAGCTGCTCAAGGATTGGTTCACGCCAACGCTGACGCCGGGCACGCTGCAGGGCGGGATGGCGACCGCCCCGCGAGCGGGCGGCGGTGCCGCCCTGTTCGGCGAAGGACAAGGGCTCCAAGGAGTCGAAAGAGGGCGGCGGGTCGGGAGGTGGTGCGGGGCGTCCCGGGGCACAGAAGCCGCCGGAGCCCGGTCCTCCCCCGCCGCCACGCCCGCCGGGCGGTGGTGGCCAGACGCCACCGGCGAAGCCGCCGGGTGGTACCCAGCAGCCACCGGGAGGCGGGGCCCAGCAACCCCCGGGCGGCGGGGCTCAGCAGCCGCCTGGCGGCAGCGGTCAACCGCAGCCCGGAGGCACGACGACACCGCCGCCGGCGACCGCCACGGAGACACGCGTCAACGTCAACTTCTTCGAGGACGGAGGCACGGCGCCGGTCCACGGTCGCTTCGAGGCGACGCTCTCCGCCGCCAACGAGGAGCGCACGACAGCCACGCCGCCCGACGCCCCAGCCGCTGCGCTGCTCACCGTCGTCGTGCCGGCTGGCTGGCGCCACACCAGCTACTTCATCCAGGCGCACTCCTTGCCGACGTTGACCGCCGACGACGCCGGGCAGCTGCGCAGCCTGTTCGACGGCGACGCTGCCAGCCGGCATTCAGGCGACCGGCCAGCGCGAGGCACCGCTCGGAGCGATGGTCGGCGAGATCGACCTCGACCCGGCGCGACCCGACTCGCTGGTCGTCACGGCATCGCTGCCGGTGACCCGGACGAGGGTCACCGCATCGAGCGCCGAGGCACTGGTGAACGCCGTGCTGCCGGGCGGTCGACTCGTGCAGGAGGGGATCCACGACGTGCGGCGAGTCGCCGGAACGAACGACTTCGAACTGATCGGGCTCGGCTGGCCCGGAACCATCCGGCCGGACACCACAGGAGGTGGCTGATGAGCAACGGATCCAACCCACCGCAGCCGCCGCCGAACCCGCAGGCGCCACCCAATCCTCAGGCTCCGCCGAACCCGCAGACGCCGCCGAACCCCCAGACCCCGCCGAACCCCCAGACGCCGCCCAACCCGCAGACGCCGCCCAACCCGCAGACGCCGCCCAACCCGCAGACGCCGCACCGCAGACGCCGCCGAACCCGCAAACCCCACCGAACCCGCAGACGCCGCCGAACCCGCAGACGCCGCCGAACCCGCAAACCCCGCCAAAGCAGGGCGGCGCGACCGGGGCACCGGACACCACGGTCGGGTCGGGAGCGATCCTCACGTTCAAGATGAAGGCGATCAAGCAGACCGAACGCAAGACGCTCGTCTTCGAGTATCACCGCTCGCAGGCGGTGCAACGGCAGTACGCACCCCAGTCACTGTTCGGCCTGCTCACCGAGGACCTCACGGGTCCCGGCCACTTCCTCGAGGTCGACCTCGACGACCCCTTCTTCCGGTCGCTCGACGTCGAGGTCGAGCTGATGGCCCAGCTCGAGCCGCTCGGCGTGCGGTCCGTCGCCGTCTCCCTCGACTACGGCGACGCTTCCGACCCGCAGTCCCATCGCCACGAGGACATGGTGTTCGATGCCGCCAACAACGCGGCCCGGCACTGGATCGTGCCGATCGGACCGGACTTCGACCTCGGCTACCGGCCACGCATCGAGTACCACTTCGACCCGCACTCGGAGTGGGTCGGTGAGCGCAACGAGGTCGTCGTCGAGCCGGGGCGCATCGAGGACCGGACGCTGCAGCTCGATCCCACGCGTCACGTCGGCTTCATCGACGTGGAGATCCGTCCGGAAGGTCTCGACGCCGCCGACGCAGAGTCCGTCGAGGTCGAGCTCGCCCACCAGTCGTCGACCGGATGGCGCACCGTCAAGTCGTTCGTTGTGCGGCCCGACAGCGAGCCGCAGCACTGGCGCGTCCGGACTGCGGGGCGCGACGAGGTGGACTACACCGTCACCCGCACCTACCACCTGACGGGCGGCGGAACGGTGACCAATCCACCCGAGACGACGTCGGCGACGACGGTGGCCATCGGCACGCCGTTCGCCGGTCATCTCACCCGCCGCCTCGACTTCGCGGTCCCGGCTGGTCAGGTCGAGACGATCGTCGTCGACGTCACCTACGACGACCCGTCGCGCGGTCACCGAGTCGAGCGGCGCGTCGAGCTCGACGGGGCCGCCGTCGCGACGACCCACGTCCGCTTTGGCATCGTCGACCCGACCTTGAGAACGACGACGACGCAGGCGACGTTGCTCGGACCCGCAGGTGCCGTGGTGCGCGGCGCCCCGTTCACGGGTGTGGCCGAGTTCCTGTCCGTCGCCGCCGACGGGACGATCACGGGGGCCTGACGTGGCGAATCTCGTCGAGGTCGACGTGGCGGTTGGCGAACGCTTCCTGATCGAGGCGCTCGACCGCGCCGCCGACGTGGCCCCGGCCGCTGTCGACGCGGCGCGCCGCGAGCTCGATGACTCACTCGCGGCGACGCGACGCTCGGCGCTCGGTGAGCTGGCCTGGTCGGCCAGCGCTCTCACACCGTCGCGGTTCCCCGTCGAGATCGCCGTGACGTCGGCCTCCCCGGAGCTCCGCACGACGGTCGAAGTCGTCGCCCCGGAAGACGACAAGGCGGCAGCGTTCGGACGGGCCATCGAGCTGGCCGAGCAGTTCGGTTCGGTCGGATTGGTCGCATCGCACCGGCTCGCCATGGAGCGGCATCAGCGAGCGCTCGTGCTCCGCTTCGGAGCGTGGTTGAGCAGTCGCCACGATGGTCCGTCGACGCGTCACAAGCTGTACGCCGAGGTCGCCGCCGACCGCAGCCGACGCCTGGGCGCTGGTCGATCGGCTGGCGCCCGACAGCGCGACGCGTGCTCGGCGGCGTCGGCCCGGTGCGCTTCCTCGGGATGCCCCTCGACGGCAGCGCGGGCATCGAGGTCTACGTCCGCCCGCCGACGCTCGATCCCGATCCTCCTCGCCGCCGTCCTCGGGCGGGCCGGACTCGGCCACGGCGCCGAGCGCCTCAACGCGGCGATGAGCGGCGCAGCGGAGCACGCCAGCCGTGGGTTCGACGGCCCGAACCACGGCGTGAGCGTGTCGATCGGTGACGACGGGAACGTCGTGGCCGTGGCGGCATTCACGTTCGCCCACCATCGCTGGGGACGCGACCACAGCGTTCGCCGGCGGATCCTCGAGCTCGCCACCGCCGAGGTCTGGCCGTCCGCCGATCTCTATGCCCGGCTCAGCGCCCCGCTGGCCGTCGCCACGCCGCTGATCCGGCCGTATCACGTGGCCCTTTCGGAGGTCATGAGTACGGCACGCGAGACGGTCGAACACCACGTCAGCCTCGCCCCGATGCCGCCGGCGCCGGACTCGCCAGTCTATCCCTGACCCGCCCACCCGACCCACCCCACGAACAGGAGTCATCTGATGAAGCAGATCACGATCGAGAACCTGCACTGCTCGGACGCCGAGGACGTCTTCGGCGACGAGTGCCGCCTGGAGATCTACAACGACGGCGAGCTGCACTTCGCCTACCGCCACGACATGGAGGACGGTGACAACTGGGCGGTCGGAGCGTCGCTGCTGTTCGCCAACAAGTGCATGCTGCGGCTCTTCGACGAGGACGGCGACTTCCCCGGCGACGACGACGACGCCCTCGGCATCGTCGAGATCGCGGCCACCGACGTGCAGCAAGCCACGGCGAAGTTCAACCTCGACGACTCGGACTACACGCTCACCTACTCCGTGGTCGATCGGCCCGATATCGCCGAGACCGACCTGGCGACGTTCTCGATCGACCAGTTCGAACTGTCAACGGAGCCCGGCGTGTGGCCGCAGCTCGCCAAGGCCGACATCATCCGCAACCTTCGAGAGCGGCGCTGGAACGCCCTGCACATCAACCAGCAGAACTCCAACTTCTGCGGTCCGACCTCGATCGTCTACGAGCTCGCCCGCACCCAGCCGCGGCGCTACGTCGACCTCGTCCGCCAGACGTTCGAGACCGGCGGCTTCTGGTCACGAACGCATCGCGTCGACGCCCCCGACGACCTCCGCAACACGCACGTCGGTCAGAACATGCAACCCGCCGACTGGATGCTCATCGCCACGATGCGCAACGCCGAGAACGCGATCTTCGGCACGTCACCCGACAACGACGGCGTGCTCAGCCAGATCCAAGGGCTGACGACCCACTGGGAGATGGAGGGCTGGACGTCCTCCGTGCTGCTCAAGGACAACGTGGCCAACTCGACGACGTTCATCTGGGGCGAGTTCGACGCGATCCGCTACGCCCACCAGGTGTGGCAGGCGGGAGGCAACGCCTTCATCATGATCCACTCGGACATGTTCCAAGCACCGGATGGCATCGTCCCGCCGTGGCCGGACCACTGGGTCGTCTACGCCGGGGGACTCACCGAGAGCGGCGATCGCATCACGTTCCAGGTCTACTCGTGGGGCCAGGTGTACACCATCGACAACAGTCGCGATCACTTCGAGAACTGCATGTTCGGCAACGTCACCGGGTTCTGAACGAGAAGGAGCGAACGATGTCTGAGTCCCAATACGTCGTCACGTCGTACCAGGTCGAGATCAAGGGCGACCGGGCGAACGTCACCCTGGAGAGCACGGAGACGCCGAACCTGATGGGAGGTTCGCGTATCGCCGTCGCCGAGTACTTCGCCGGGGCCGAGCCGGCGCAGTTGGTCAACCGGGGTGGATTCCTGTCGATCAAGCGGCCGCTCGAGCTGCTCGGGCCGACACTCGACCTGCTGCGTAACGAGTCACCGGTTTTCCTTCACGAAGACGGCACGATCGCCACCTCCGCCGAGCCGATCGGCGAGGGAGAAGACGAATCAGACGCCAGCGACTGACCCGAATCGAACTCGGTGAGGGTGCTGGACGAGCCGTGGGTGCGGTCGCCGAGATCTGGGCGCGATCTGTCGGGACTGTCCAGACAGATCGCGCCCAGATGCGAAATCGGACGGATGGTCAGAACCCAGCCAGGCGGAGGGCGGCTGGGAACAGCACGTGGTTCTCCTTGTGGACGTGGACGTGCGTGTCGAACTCGAGTGCCGACAGTCGCTCGTACAGCGAGTGGTAGCTGGCGCAGCCGTCCAACGGGACGCGGTACCCGTCGGTGACCATACGCAGCAGAGCCAGCAGGTCGCCCGCCCGGTCATGCTCGATCACCATCATGTGGATCGGTTGCGCCACGGACCCGAACGGGAATTCCGACTGCCCCTCTGCCAGCGCGGCGATTGCGGGGAACAGCACACGCTCCTCCTTGAGCAGGTGCGGTTCGAGCTCAGCCCGCAGGTCGGCGACGAGCCTCCGGACCTTGGCAAGTTCCGGGTGTCGCCGACCGTGCGCGGCGTCGACCTTGGCGGCGAGGGCGTCGAGCAGCGGGAGCTCCTCCCAGAGGTAGCGGTGATGGCTGGCGACGATGTGCTCGGCGAGCGCCGGGGGCTCGAGCGAGCTCCAGGACGCGTCGTCCGTCACGTCGAGGGCGTCGAGGTCGGCCGTCACGGCGGCGGCATCGATGCCGGCGCTGGTGCACGCGTCGCCAAGCGTTCGGGCACCGTTGCAGCAGTAGTCGAGTCCGTGCCGTTCGAGGACACGGGCAACGGCCGAGTTGGCGGTGACCAGGTCGCCGAGACTGCGATCCTGCACGTCGGTCATTGGAGCTTCTCCTTCGTCGATCTGCAAGCGACCGTACCGACTGGCATTCGCGGCCAGTAGGGGCGAAGGTCCCGTTGTGCCCACCGGCCAGGAAGTCGCGACGTTCCGAATGTCGTCATTGTCGACTGAGAGGACCAAGATTGGTCTCCTGGTTCGACTTGGACGCACGAACATGGCTGAGCACGAGGCGCTCGTTCGGCTGGCAGTCGAGCGGGTCGCCAAGTCGTCGCTGGCGCTCCCGGAGGCGTACGAGGAGGACGCCTGGATCGGCGTCCGGTGGCGGATCCGCAAGCGGACGTTCGCCCACGTCGTCCCGGTCGTCGGTTCGTCCCCGGCGTTCGAGCGGGCGGTGCGCGGACCCGGGCCGTACGTCGTGTTGACGTTCCGGTCGAGCGGCGATGAGCTCGACACACTCACCCGGATCGGCGATCCGTTCTACAAGCTGCCGTGGTCTCCCACCGCAGTCGGCATGTACCTCACCGAGGCCACGGACTGGAACGAGGTGGGCGAGTTGGTCACCGAGAGCTACTGCCTGCTCGCCCCTAAGAAGCTTGCCGACCGCGTGAGGCGTCCGCCTGAACCCGACGCGGCCACCCCTCGATGAAGCCGGATCGGCGATCCGACCCGAAGGTGACCTCGTCATCTGTGACATCGCCCGCGAGGCGACGAACGGGGTCGTCGAGTGGCTGCAGGAGCAAGGCGTTCACACGAGGGGGCGATCACGGTCGAGGAGTTGGAGGCGGTGGTTTCAAGCCTGGACGCCTGGCGACACCGAACATCGGATGACCTGACTGCTCTAACTGGTGCTTTGAGCGGAGCCGGGTGTGGGAATCGAACCCACGACCTCATGATTACAAGTCAAGTGCTCTACCAACTGAGCTAACCCGGCGAGAGGCATCCCTGATCAGGACTTTTGTTGGGTTGTGGAGATATCAAGGCTACCGCTGGAGTGCAGATCAAGTGAGCCCGGAGCGGTGGTATCACAGCACTTGATTGACATGGGCTTGAGGTTGCGAGGTCATTCGCCGCTCTTCGGCGCTAGAGAAGAGGCTGCGTCTCGTCTCGGCTAATTAGTCTGCCCCCAACGTTCGGGCTCACCGAGCGCTTGCACGGCGTTTCTATAGGTCGCGCTCACGATGCGATGAACCGGCCGACGATCTCGGCGACCATCGCCGGGTCCGTCTTGTGGGCGAAGTGGGCATGTCCCTCGAGCACGCCGACCTCGGCATCGGGAATTGCCGCGGCCGCGAGGTCGGTGGCCTCGGCCACGACGCGCACGCTGTCGGAACCGACGAGCAGGAGGGTCGGCGTCGAGATCGCGTCGAAGCGGCCCGGCTGGTACACCCAGTCCTGTTCGCTGCGGCACTCCCGTGGGATCGTCGGCGCGGCCGCAAGTCGGACGGGCCACAGTGGGCTGGCCCGGAAGCTGTCGATCTCTTCCTCGGTCATCTCCAAGATGTCGACGAGCACGGCGGCGATGGCCGCGTCGTGGTCGCCGCGGGCTAGCGCCGCCTCGATCCGTTCGATGGAGCCCGGCGGGTACGGGATGCCCAGACTCGGTTCGTAGAGGACGAGGTGGTGGACGTTGGTGGTCAGGGCGGCGCCGCCCATCGCGCAATTTGCTCCGTAGGAATGGCCCCACAGGGCGACCGGACCTCCTGTTCGTTCGGCGACCGCGTCGACCACGGCGGCGACGTCCGCGAAGTCCCGCTCGACGGTGTAGCCGAGGGTGTCGCCACTGGCGCCGAAGCCTCGGCGATCCATCGCGAACGTCGTGAGGTTGTCGCGGAGTACGGCGACGAACGGTTCGAAGGTGGTGTGGTCGGCGATCGAGCCGTGGACCATCACGAGCGCCGGTCCGTCGCCCTCCACCCAAACGGCGATCGAGGTCCCGTCGGCCGAGCGGACGTCGAACCTGCGGATCATCTCGGTGAGTGGCCATCGTCGCTCCGCCGTCAGCTGAGGGTGAGTGCCGTGCGACGGTCGATCTCGGCGGCGAACGTGGCGACAGCACGGGCGAAGGCGTCGGGCTGCTCGGCGTAGGTGACGTGACCGCAGCCGGCAAGCTCGACGAGACGGGCGTCGGGCACGGCATCCGCCAGCCGATGGGCGACGGAGCGCAGCACCGGGTGGCTCGTGTCGCCGGTGACGACCAGGGTGGGGATCGCGAGAGCCGACAGCTCGACGGCCGAGATGTCCAGGGACGGTGACCTCAGGTCGGTGAAGCCGATCTCGGCGTTGGCCCGGTAGCGGTCCTTGCGGCGCTCGTCGATCATCGACCACAGGCCGGGACAGATCAAACGGAAGAAGGCGTCGACCGCTGCCGACGGCCCGCCGGTGTCCAGTGCCTGCTCAACGACGAGTGTCAGCTCTTCGATGGCGGCCTCGCCGGCAGCCCGGTCGAGACTGAACAGCGGTGGCTCGCTGAGCACTGCGGCGCGTAGGAGGTGTCGGTAGCGCAGCGCCACGTCGAGAGCGATGACCGCTCCGCTGCTCGACCCGACGATCAGGCACGGGGCCAGATCGAGCGCTTCGATGACAGCTGCGGCGTCGTCGGCGTGGCGGGCGACGCTGATCGCCGCGCCGCCGAGGCCGCTGCGGCTGTGCCCGCGGCGGTCGTAGCGCACGCAGGTGTAGCGGTCGGCGAACCGTCGGGCCTGGCCGGCGAAGACCTCGGCGTCGCCGCACATGCCGTGGACGAATAGCAGCGGTGGGCCACCACCGCTGAGTTCGTAGTAGAGCCTGGTGTCGCCGATGCCGATCGTCGCCATTCGTTTCCTCCTCGTCGAGCGTCCTTACGGCGACTGTGCGTGTCTCGACTCGGTTCGGGCAATCGGGTGTTCACCCCATGCTCGGGCCGGCTCAGGGTGACAGCAGACCCTGCTCCATCGCGAACAGCGTCGCCCCGGCCCGGGTGGCGACCCCGGCCTTGGCATAGATGTGCTCGACGTGGCGCCCCACTGTCTTCGTCGCGATGCCGAGCTTGGCCGCGGCCTGCTTGTTGGCGTAGCCGCGGGCGATCAGGCGCAGCACCTCGACCTCCCGATCGGTGAGGCCGGCCGGATGGGCGGCCTTCACGGGGCGGGGCACGTGGCCGGCGGCGCCGAGCACGGCGTCGACCTCGGCAGTCCCGAAGCGACCCTCGTCGGCCTCATCCCGCAGCCGCGACGCGGCATCGGCTGCGCTGAACGCAGGCCGGTGCGGCCGCTCCTCGGTCATCGCGTGATAGGCGTCGGCCGTCGAGAGCAGCCGCGCGCTGACGTCGAGCTGATCTCTCGTCACCCCGCGGTGGTAGCCCGAGCCGTCGGCGCGCTCGTGGTGGCCGGCGGCCACGTCGGCGAACGGGGCGAGCAGCGAGCAACGGCGCAGGACTCGCTCGCTGAGGTATGCGTGCAACCTCACACGCTCCCACTGCTCGGCGGTCAGTCGACCGGGATGATCCCAGATCCCGCTGGCGATGCCGACCTGCCCAATGTCGTGCACCAGCGCCGCTCGCCCCAGCCTGACCGACTCCTCGGCAGACAGGCCGGCAGCCTCCGCGGCCGCGACAGCGAGGTCGGCGACACCGGCCGAGTGACCGCGGAACCAGGGCGACTTCAGATCGGTGAAGTCGGCCATTGCGTGCAATGACGCGTCGAGCTGAACGTCGGCGATCGTCCGCATCGGTCGTGGCTCGGCATCCAACACCCGCGCGCATGGGTCGTCGTCGACCTCGGCCAACCACCGCCGCCCATCGCTGGTCAGCGCGTCCACCACCGTCGGGTCATAGCCGCGACCGCGCCGGCGGGACAGCACCTCGGCGGCGGCTGCCCAGCCCGCCTGACGGTGGAACATCTCGGCGTCGCGCGCCGCGGCGACGATCCGCACCGCGACGGGAACCTCGTCGCCGGCCAGACCCGCCGGGTGACCCTTGCCGTCCCAGCGCTCGAAGGCGTGAGCCAGCGCGTGGCAAACGGCGTCGTCCAACCCGAGCCGTCGGGCGAGCCGAGCGCCCACTTCGCAATGGCCTGATGAACTCCGTGCGGCCAGCCCCGGATCGGCCAGCGCCTTGGCGATTCGGCCGGCGCGCCGATGCGCTGGCAGGTCCTCGGCCAGATGACGCAGGAAGTGGCGCATGCCCTCGCCGGCCGGAGCCATCAGGGCCGGCGCCATCGTCGCGTTGAACGCCACGTCATCACCGCCGGCCACCGCGGCGATCTCGGACGCGTCCGACGTGCAGCCGAGGAATCGCAGCAGGGCCACGTAGTACACGCACGAACGCGTGGCCGCGTCCAGCCCCAACGATTCCGAGACCCGCAGCGACAGCCAGGACGTCCGCAACCCGTGATCCATCGGCTGGCCGGTCCCCAGATCCGTCGCCAACGACAAAGCGACCGTCAGCTCCGCGACCCGCCCCGACCCGACCTCATCGGCCATCCCTCCACTCTTACAGGCACGCAACACTCGGCAGTCGAGATCGCCCTCGTCCTCCTCCTCGGCGGGCGAGCGGCTGTCGCTACCTCGGCAGCGACATCATCCCGTAGGCCCGCGTCGGACGGAGGCGGGCGACGACACGCTCCTCGTCGACCATCGCCCGACGGAACGTGTCCCAATCCTCGTGCTGGCCGACGACTTGCTCGTAGTACCAGACCAACTCGTCGACCGTCGCGTCGTCGACCTCGGCCGCTGGGGCGGTCAGCTCGACCTCCCCCTCGAGCACGGCATAGGCGTAGAAGTCGGCCCGCGTGACGTGCAACGCAGACCACGGATCGCGTCGCAGGTTGTGGTACTTCGCCCGACCGGTGGTGATCGAGATGCGGAACAGCCCGTCGTCGTCGACGTGGTACATCACGTTGGAGAGCTGTGGCCTCCCGTCTCGGCGCTGGGTGACGAGGACGCCGTGGCGGTTGGTTCTTGCGAAGGCGATGGCATCGGCGAGTTCCATGCCATCTTCAACGTCTGGAGCGGCCGACTGCTTCCCGCGTCGCCGGGTCAGCGGCGGCGACGGGCGACCTCGTAGGTCGCCAAGGCGGCGGCGGCAGAGACGTTGAGCGAGCTGATCCGGCCGAGCATCGGGATGTTGACGACGGCGTCGCAGCGCTCGCGCACCAATCGCGAGAGCCCCGCTCCCTCGGCGCCGAGGACGAGGCAGATCGCTTCAACGGCGAGGTCGCCGAGATCGAACAACGAGCGCTCGGCGGCGTCGTCGAGCCCGACGACCCAGATCCCGGCGCGATGCAGCCTCGTGAGCGTGGCCGGCAGGCCGCCGATCAGGGCGATCGGCACGAACTCGACGGCGCCGGCGGAGGCCTTGGCGACCGTCGGCGTGACGTGGACGGCGCGGTGCCGCGGGATCAGCACGCCGTCGACGCCCGCTCCCTCGCAGCTGCGCAGGATCGCCCCGAGATTCCCGGGGTCGGTGACACCGTCGACCGCCACGAGGAACGGGGGCTTTCCGCGCTGACCACGGATCAACTCGTCGATGTCCGCCTCGGGCAACTCGGCGGCGAAGGCGATCACCCCCTGGGGCGCCTCACTCTTCGCTCGCGCCTCGAGCTTGGCCCTGGCGACGTGGGCGACCGGAACCCGGCCGACCCTCGCCAACTCGGCGATGTCGGAGACGCTGTCGTCGTCGGCGAGATCGGCGGACAGCCAGATCTCGCTCACCCGTCGACGCCCGGCGACGAGCAACTCGCGGACCGCTTGACGGCCTTCGACCTGCTGGCCACCGAGACCCTTGCCGTCGCGCCGCGGTGAATCCTCGCCGAGCCGGCCGGTGCGCCCCGCCGCCTGCGAGCGCGACGCGCCGATCTGTTTGCGGGTCGCGCGGGTGGGCACCACGTTCGACGCCGGCCGCCGAGCGGTCCCCTGCGAGCGGTTTCTGGTCGGCGGTTGCGACGCCCGCGTACTCCGACCACGGGTCGCGCCCCCGCCCTGCCGTCCGCGACTGGCCGGGGCACCCTTGCGCCCCTGGCCGGGCCTGGCTGCCGGGCCTTGGTTCTTCTTGCCGCCACCCGAACGAGGCGCGGCGTTCACGCTTGACCTCGCGTCACCACGACCACAGCGAAGCACACCACACCCTCGCCACGGCCGATCGCCCCGAGCCCCTCGGCACGCCGGCCCTTGACGGACACGGGCGCGCCGATCGCGTCGCCCAGCCGTTGCTCCATCTGCTGTCGCTGCGGCGCCAGCTTCGGCGTCTCACACACGACGGAGCAGTCGGCGTTGCCGACCTTCCAACCCTCGCCCGCCACCATCTCGGCGACGCGCTGCAACAGCTCGATCGAGTCGGCGCCTTCGAGCGCCGGGTCCGTGTCGGGGAACACCTGCCCGAGATCGCCGAGCACGGCAGCCCCCAGCAGCGCGTCGGCCACGGCGTGGGCCACCGCGTCGCCGTCGCTGTGTCCGACGAGTCCGGGCAGGCCCGAAAAACGCAGCCGCCGAGGATCAGCGGACGGTCCGGATCGTCGCCGGCGCGGTGGACGTCGAAGCCATGGCCGACCCGGATCTCCATTATTGCGTTCCCCGGCCACGTAGGCCGCGCCTGGATGCTCGTTCGCTAGCGCTCACTCGCTCGCGTCGGTGGAGATGATGTCGACCATTCTTCATGAGCCATCCTCGGTCGCCAGCCAGGCGCGCACCCAGTCGAGGTCGTCGCGCTCGGTGATCTTGCGATTCCACGGCTCGCCGGGCACGGTCACCACCCGCCCACCGCACCGCTCGACCGCCGCCGCATCATCCGTGTCGTCTGCTCCCGCAGCGTGGGCTGCGCGCAGCGAGGCGGCACGGAACGCCTGTGGCGTCTGCACGGCGACCAGCGTCGAACGATCTGGTGTCGCCACGACGGTGCCGTGCTCGTCAACGACCTTGATCGTGTCGCTGATGGAGACGGCCGGTATCGCCCCATCGGCACCAGACCGCACGGCGGCGACGACGCGGGCGAACAGCTCGCCGCTCGCCAGCGGGCGGGCCGCGTCGTGGACGCACACAATGTCGACGTCGGCGGGGACGACGCCGAGACCGGCGCGCACCGAGTCGCTCCGCGTCACGCCCCCGGCGACGGCGATGTCTCCGTGTTGGCGCGACCACAGGTCCGCCTCCTCGTCGGTCGGCAGCACGACGACGACAGCGTCACTGCTCCGCCTGGCCACGTCACAAGCCCGGTCGATGACCCGTTCGGTACCGACGAGCTCGAACTGCTTGACGGCTCCGAACCGCGCTCCCGACCCGGCGGCGACGACGATCGTCCACGTGGCCGTCGCCGTCGTCGAGCTCACCTCGCCCGGAGTTCGAGTCGATCGCGTTGGGTGATCGTGTACTGGCGGTCGTGCTGTTCGAGCCACCCGAGACGGATGAAGCTGGCGATCGCCTTGTTGACCCGTTCCCGTGACGCCCCGACCATCCCGGCGAGCTCCTCTTGGGTGACCGGAAGGGTGAAGTGGTCGACCCCATCGGCGAGCTCCAGGATGCGCTTGGCCGTCCGGCCCGTGACGTCGAGGAACACCGAGTCGGCGAGCGCCTCGTCCATCACCCGAAGGCGCTGGGCGAGCATGCGGGTGACGTTCCACAGCATCGTCGGGTGCTCGTTGAACATCTTGACGACCGGGGCGTACGGCACGGTGAGCACCCGGGAGGTCTCCAGTGCTCTGGCCATCGCCGAGCGTGGCCGATCGTCGAGCAGGCCCAGCTCACCGAACAGGTCGCCGTCTTCCATCAGGGCGATGACGCTCTCGCGGCGATCGATCGGGTTGCTCAAGGCGATCGCCAGGCGGCCGGAAGTTACGACGTACAGGGCATCGGGCGGATCACCCTCGTTGAACAGGACGTCGCCACGCACGAGCTCACGCTCCGTGCCTTCGCCGGCGAGCGCGTCGAGGACCTCAGCCGGCGCATCGGAGAAAAACTCGGTGCTCGCCAGAACATCACGGAAGGCAGCGGTTTCGTTGGCCATGCAGCGTGCGAGAGTACTCGCTGACAGGCCGTGTCGTCAGGCGTCGCTGCGCTGGGTGCGGAGAATGCCGAGGACGGCGATGACGACCACCCACGCGAAGAAGTACACCGTGGCACCGGTCCGCGACAGGATGTCCGGGTCGTCGGTGCCCCGATCAGCGATCCCGATCGTCAATCCGGCGGTGAACGGCAGCCACTTCTCCCAGTCGAGATCGAGGGCGCTGAAGATCAGCCTGGCCAGGATGTTCTCGACGACGAGCGGCCACAGCAGGAGGGCCGTGACCGCCGCCGGGGTGTTGCGAACCAGGTTGCCGAGCCCGAACCCGGCGATCGTCACGCCGATCGCTAGCAGCAGGGTCCCCAGCAGCCCAGCGCGGGGCGAGTCGACGCCGAACTCCTGCGACGACGACAACGAGAACGATCCGTCGAGCAGGTTCGTGGCAAGCAACCACGCCACGACGATCACCCCGATGACGAGCAGCGCCGTGACGACCACGTGGACGCCGAGCTTGGCGGCGAGTGGCTTGAGCCGAACCGGTTGGGCGGCAAAGGTCGGACGAATCGTGTTGTAGCCGAACTCGCCGGCCATCCCGATGGTGGCGACGACGCCGAACAACAGGGCACTGAGCCAGCCCAGTCCGCCGATCAGATCGGCGACGTCAGATGAGCTGAAGAACTCGTCGCTGAGCCCGGCAACGAGGGCGGTCACGACGACCGGGAAGGCGACGGCGATGATCAGCAGGACCTTGTTGACCGTCAGCGTCGACAGTTTGATCCACTCGCTGCGGATGACATCGACCATCAACGGCCCCCTGATGGGGACGGACCGGACGGAGGTCCCGGTGGTGGAGGAAGCGACGGCGCTCCCGACTGGTACTCCTGCACGTCAGCGGTCGCCTGGAGGAAGGCCTCCTCGAGCGATTCGCTCTGCGGGGACAGCTCATGGAGCAGGGTCTGGGACTGCAGGGCGAGCTCGCCGATCCGCTCGATCGCCAGACCCTGCACGTCGATCCCATCACGGCCGTGCGGCCGATAGCGGCCGCCGGCCCGCTCGAGAATGCCGGCGAACACGGCGGGATCCGGTGTCCGCACACGCACCCAGCGCTGGGCGTAGCGGTCGATGAACTGCGACACCGGACCCTGCTCGATGAGTCGTCCTCGTCCGATCACCACCAGGTCGTCGGCCATCAAGGAGATCTCGGCGAGGAGATGGCTGCTGACGAGGATCGTCCTGCCCTGGCGGGCGAGGGCGACCAGGACGTCGCGGATCCAGCGCACGCCCTCGGGATCGAGCCCGTTGGCCGGCTCGTCGAGGATCAGCGTATGGGGGTCGCCGAGCAGCACCCCGGCAAGCCCGAGGCGTTGGCGCATCCCGAGCGAGTAGCCGCGGACCTTTCGCTTGGCGACGGCTGTCATCCCCACGGTCTCCAGAACCGTGTCGACGCGGGACCCGGGGATGCCGTTGCTGGCGGCCATCCAGCGCAGGTGATTGCGTCCCGATCGGGCGGGGTGGACATAGCCGGCGTCGAGCAAGGATCCGATCTGGAACATCGGCTTGTCGATGTCGCGATACTGCTTGCCGTCGAAACGCGTCGTGCCCCGCTCGAACCGATCGAGCCCGAGCATGCAGCGCATCGTCGTGCTCTTGCCCGATCCGTTCGGTCCGAGGAAGCCCGTGACCCGCCCGGGGTGGACGTCGAAGCTGAGGTTGTCGACGGCGACGATCGTGCCGAAGCGTTTGGTGACTTCGCGGATCTCGATCATCGTGGGTCGCCTCGTTCTGTGTCAGCGTGTACGCCCGTTACGGGCTTACACGCTGACACAGACGGTCGGGTCAGTTGCCGAGCGACTCCAGGAACTCGGCGGCGACGACGTCGGCGCCGAGCTGGTCATTGACGACCTGGGCCAGCAAGGACGTCAGCGTCTCGGTGTCGAGGGCGGCGTTGACCTCGTCGAGGGCGGCGGTCAGCTCGGGCGTCACGAACTCGCTACGCACGAGCGGCAGCACCGCCTCGTTGGGCACGATCACCAGATCGTCTTCGAGGGCGACGAAACCACCCGTGTCGATGGCGGGATCGGTCGAGAAGATGTTGCCGCAGTCGATCTCGCCGGCCTCCAGGGCGGGCGGGATGTCGCCGGGAGCGAGCGGGACGAACGAGGCGAACTCGGCGTCGTAGATCTCGGAGAACCCGGCGAGCCCGAACGGCGACCGCGTCTCGAACTCCGGCGGGGCACCGAGGTTGATGTTGTCGGCGTTCTCGAACAGGCTCGACAGGTCGGTCAAGGTGAACTCGTCGACGACGTCCTGGGTGCAGACGATCGTGTCCTTGTCCTCAGCCGACGAGGGCGTCAGCACCTCGAGGCCCTCTGGCAATGCCTCGCCGAGGGCGTCGATCTGCTCGTCCACATTGGCCGCCGACGGATCGTCGGCGACCGCAGCAAGGAGCGACCCGGTGTACTCAGGGATCAGGCCGATCTCGCCGCCCTCGATGGCCCCGAGGTACGCCTCGCGTGACCCGATGCCGAGCTCGTAGCTGACATCGAAGCCGGCGGCCTCGAGCGCCTGGCCGTAGATCTGGGCGAGCAGCTCGCTCTCCGGGAAGTTGGCCGACCCGACCGTGATCGCCCCCGGTTCACCTGCCGGCACGCTGCTGCCGGGCGCTGACGTGGCGGGAGCGGATCCCGGCGCCGAGCTCTCGGGCGCTGCCGACGTCTCCGGTGCAGCCGACGTCTCCGGTGCAGCCGACGTCTCCGGCGCAGCCGACGTCTCCGGCGCAGCCGACGTCTCCGGCGCAGCCGACGTCTCCGGCGCAGCCGACGTCTCCGGCGCAGCCGACGTCTCCGGCGCAGCCGACGTCTCCGGCGCAGCCGACGTCTCCGGCGCAGCCGACGTCTCCGGCGCAGCCGACGTCTCCGGCGCAGCCGACGTCTCCGGCGCAGCCGACGTCTCCGGCGCAGCCGACGTCTCCGGCGCAGCCGACGTCTCCGGCGCAGCCGACGTCTCCGGCGCAGCCGACGTCTCCGGCGCAGCCGACGTCTCCGGCGCAGCCGACGTCTCCGGCGCAGCCGACGTCTCCGGCGCAGCCGACGTCTCCGGCGCAGCCGACGTCTCTACCGCAGCACCCACCGCCGACGTCTCGACACCAGCCGCCGCCGAGGTCGCTACCGCAGCACCCACCGCCGACGTCTCGACACCAGCCGCCGCCGAGGTCGCTACCGCAGCACCCACCGCCGACGTCTCGACACCAGCCGCCGCCGAGGTCTCTACCGCAGCACCCACCGCCGACGTCTCGACACCAGCCGCCGCCGAGGTCTCTACCGCAGCACCCACCGCCGACGTCTCGACACCAGCCGCCGCCGAGGTCTCTACCGCAGCACCCACCGCCGACGTCTCGACACCAGCCGCCGGTACGGTCGCCGGGGCGAGAACAGCGACGGTCGTGTCACCGCCGGCGTCCTCGTCGTCGTCTCCGCAAGCAGCGAAGACCAATATCGATGCGGCCGCGAAGGCGGCGAGGGATCGAGTGCGCATGGCGGACCTCTCTTCGAGTGAAGTTCTGCAAACCATAGTCAGGCAGCGACCATGCCGCGCCAGTGCCAGTTGCCACTCACAACAGCAGCGACTCACCACCGCTCGGGGCGCGCACGCCTGGCGACACGACAACGCGCTGCAGGAGGGCGAAGCCCGCCTCGACGATCAGCACGAGAGCGATCACGGCGATCGATGCCCCCGCCACCACCTCGTACTGACGCGTTCCAGTGCCCGAGAAGATGAACACGCCGAGAGTCCCGAGGCCGACGAAACCGGCGATCGTCGCCGTAGCGAGCACTTGATTGGCCGCCGAGCGGACGCCGGCGATGATCAGTGGCAGGCCGTTGGGGACCTCGACCTGCCACAGCGCCTGCATCCCCGTCAGCCCCATCCCCTTCGCCGAGTCGCGCACCTCCGCCGGAATGCTGTCGATGCCCGCTGCGGTGTTGAGCACGATCGGCGGCACGGCGAGGATGATCAGAGCGACGAGCACCGGCCACAGCGACAACGGCCGCCACAGGAACAGCAGCCCGACGACTCCGACGGTAGGGATCGCCCGCCACAGGCCGGTGAGGTTGACCGCAAGGTACCGGCCGCGACCTGTGTGGCCGATCGCCAGGCCGACCGGGAGGCCGATCGTCGCCGCGCCGAGCAGGGCCAGCAGCGAGTACCACAGGTGCTCGCGTACCGCCTCGGCGATGCCGTTGCGTCCCGTCCAGTTGTCCGCCGTCGTCAGCCACCCGAAGCCGTCGAGAATCGTCCTCACGAGCGTGCCCTCGTCGCCCGACGCCACGGCGTCGCCAATCGCCCGGCGACGACCAGCAGGGCGTCGAGCACGAGCGCCAAGACGACGACGGCGATCAGCCCGGCCCACAGCTCGACGGCGATGCCCCGCGCCCGGCCGTCGGAGAACAGGCGGCCCAGGGCGCCGCGTCCGATCAATGCGCCGACGCTGATCAGCGACACCGTGCTCACCGTCGCCAGACGGAGTCCGGCCACGATGCCAGGGACGGCGAGCGGCAGTTCGACGACCAGGAAGCGCCGCAGTGGCCGGTAGCCCATCCCGTCGGCGGCCCGCACCACGGCAGGGGGAACGGAACGCACCGCTTCCACGATGTTGCGCACGAGGATGACGAGCGTGTAGAGGACCATCGCCGTGACGATCGGCTTGTCGTTGGTGAATCCGAGCCACGGCCCGAGCATCACGAACAGGGCGATCGACGGGATGGCGTAGATGACGTTGGTGGCGACGAGCAGCGCCGGATAGGTCCCCGGACGGCGCACGGCGAGATAGGACAACGGCAGCGCCACAGCGGTCCCCAGCGTGACGGCGATGACCGTGTAGCGGAGGTGCTGCAAGGTGTAGTAGCGGATCACGTCCCAGTTGCCGGAGAGCTGCGGCCCGCTCCAGATCGGCACGTCGGCGAACACAGTTGGCCCAATCACTCGCTGAACCGCGTCTCGACGCGGTAGCCGGTCGGCCTTCCGGAGTCGTCGTAGACGACATCACGCCGGCCGATGAACTCGCGGACGAACTCCGTCGCCGGGGCGGAGAGCAATTCGGCGGGTGTCGCCAACTGGAGGATGTGTCCCGGCGTCTGCATCACGGCGATGCGCGAACCGAGGATCATCGCCTCGTCGACGTCGTGGGTGACGAACACCACCGTCTTGCCCATCTCCTGCTGCAGGCGACGGAACTCGCGTTGCAGTTGGGCCCGCACGATGGGATCGACGGCACCGAACGGCTCGTCCATCAAGAGCACGGGAGGATCCGCGGCGAGGGCCCGGGCGACGCCCACCCGCTGCTGCTGGCCACCGGAGAGCTGGGCGGGGTACTTGCTCCCCAACGATCCATCGAGGCCGACGATCTCGAGCAGCTCGGCGGCCCGGGTGTTGCGGCGGCGCTTGTCCCAGCCGAGCAGGCGGGGCACCGTCGTCACGTTGTCGATGACCGTGCGGTGCGGGAACAAGCCACCTTGCTGGATGACGTAGCCGACGCCGCGGCGCAACTGGTGGCCGGGCATCGTCGATACCTCTCGGCCGGCGATGCGGATCGCCCCGGACGTCGGCTCGACAAGCCGGTTGATCATCCGCAGCGTCGTCGTCTTGCCGCAGCCAGAGCTGCCGAGCAGGACGACGATCTCGCCCTCCTCGACCGTCAACGAGAGATCGTCGACAGCCAGCACGCCGCCGAACCGCTTGGTGACGCGATCGAGCTCGATCACTGCGTTCCCCGGCCACGCAGGCCGTCGCTGGCCGCTCGCTCGCTGGCGCTCACTCGCTCGCTGTTTCGCGACGGGCTCAGCGGGGGCGGGCGAATGTCTCGATCATCAACCCGACGTCGGGACCGAGGGGGTACAGGATCGGGCAGGTGCAGCCGTTGGCGACGTACTCGTCGACCTTGGCGACGACCTCGTGCGGCGATCCCGAGGCCGTGCAGCGCTGCACGACGTCGTCTGGCACGAGGCGACTCGCCGCCGCGACCTGCTCGTGCGTGGCGGGCCATGTCAGCACGGTAGCGATCTCGTCGAGCAGCTCCTGCGACACGCCCGACGCCTTCATGATGTGCGGCTGCTGACCGAGGTACTGGGTGACCATCAGCCGCGCCGCGTCGAGGGCCCGCTGGCGGTCGGCGTCGACGCTGCACACGACGAGCTGCGGGCGGTCGACGTCGTCGATGCTGCGCCCCGCCTTCGTCGCTCCGCGGGTGAGCGCCTCCATGGCCTTGAGGTTGTAGGCGGGGTCGACGAGATAGTTGAGCACGACCCCGTCGGCGATCTCGCCGGCCAACGCCATCATCTGCATCCCGGTGGCGCCGATGTAGATCGGCACGTCCTTGGGGCGGCGCTCCTGGTAGACGTAGTCGAGCTCGACGCCGTCGAGGCGCACGCGACTGCCTTCGATCGTCACCTGCTGGTTGCCGAGCAGGCCGCGCAGGGCGGCGACGACCTCGCGCATCACGGTCAGCGGGCGGGCCCGCTCGATGCCGACCTTCGACGCCAGCGGGTCCCACCACGCTCCGAGGCCGCAGAGGATGCGTCCAGGGGCGAGGTCGTCGAGGGTCGAGAACGTGCTGGCGAGGCGGGCGGCGTTACGGGTCCAGATGTCGATGACGCCGGACCCGATCTTGATCCGCTCGGTGGCGGCGGCGAACGCGGCCATCGGCACGACGGCGTCGCGCACCAGCCGGCTGTCCGCCTGCCACACGGCGCTGAATCCGGCGGCCTCGGCCTGCCGTACGTACTCGACGCCGTCGCGGATCGGGTGGGCGTCCTGCAGGTACAGGGCGACGGGATAGTCGTTGCTCGCCATCGGTTCAGCATCGCACCCCCGACCGATCGATGGGTGTTTAGGGGACGGAACGGTCCCTGAACACCCATCGTTCGTCGTCAGAGGCGGGCGAACAAGCGCTGGGCCTGCTCGGCGGCGTGGGCCCGCACCTCGGCGACGTCGACACGCGTCGGCACCCCGTCGGCCACGAGCACCTCGCCGCCACCGGTCACGATGTCGGTGGCCCGGGTGCCGGGGGTGAAGGCGAGGTGCCACGGCGAGTCGACGTGGTCGTAGGTCCACGTGACGCGATCGTCGGCGCACTCGGGAACGAACCGATAGCTGTTGGTCAACCAGCTCCACGCGGTATCCGGCACGGCGAGTACGTCGTCGGCGCGGTGGGCGACGTAGGCGAGACGAAACTCCTCGAGCATGTCGGCGCCGATGCCGTCCGTTCCGAGCACGATGTCGTTGGCCCGCCGCGCCGGCCGCCCGTAGCCGACGGCGTTGTTCATGTTGCTGCGTGGATTGTGGGCGATCGCTCCGGGTAGCGGGCGATCGAGCAGCACGCAGTGCACGAGCAGCCAGTCGTCGGTGACGAGCGGTTCAAGCCGCTGACCGGCATCGACATCGGCCGGGCCCTCGGCGACGTGGATGTGCACGCCGACGCCGAGGTCGGCCGCCAACCCGGCAGCGGCCTCCAGCGTCTCGTCCTGACACGTGAACGCGGCGTGGACCCCGAGCAGCCCGCGCCCGCCGGCGCGCAGGAACCGCTCGTTCTCGGCCAAGCCGCGGCGCGCCCCGTCGGCGCCGTGCCGGTCGGTCACGCCATAGGCGCACACCACCCGCACACCGACTTCGGCACAGGCCTCGGCGATCACGTCGAGGCTTCCCTCGATGGCGTTGGGACTCTCGTGATGGTCGACGATCCCAGTCGTGCCGCACAGCAGCGCCTCGACGGCCCCGAGTCGTGCGGAGGCCCGCAGCATGTCGAGGTCGAGGGCGGCGTCGAGACGCCACCAGATCTGCTCGAGGATCTCGCTGAAGTTCGACGGCACCTTGGGAGGCGGCGGCATGCCACGGGCCAGCGTCGAGTAGAGGTGGTGATGGGCGCACACGAGTCCGGCCGTCGACGCGCCCATCGGTCGAGCATCCACCAACCGGGGCCACCGGCGCAACAGACTTTGCGGCCGTGCACTCGCGGCTCCCCCCGCTCATGGGCGCAGTGCTGTGTCTCGCCGGATGTGCGACGGCGACGGACGCCAGCCCGCCGGCCGCTCCGCTGACCGTCGCCACGGCGCCCTCGACGACGTCGACGGCGGCGACCACGACGACTGCGGCGGGCGCGCCGACGTCGTCGACAACGGCCACGAGCGCCCTGTCAACCACCACCACCAACGCCGTGACAACCGCCGTCGCTCCGACGGTCGCTGCACCGAGCGCAGGCGATGGCGCGCTGACGTTGGCCTTCACCGGCGACGCCCTGTGGCACAGCCCGCTGTGGCGCCAGGCAGAACGCAACTTCGCCGGCAACGGGACGGCGACACCGGGCATGGACTTCACGCCGATGCTCGCCAGGCTGCAGCCGGTCGTCGGCGCTGCAGACGTCGGGGTGTGCCACCTGGAGACGCCCATTGCCCCCGACAGCGAGTTCACCACGTTCCCCCTCTACGGCGTGCCACCCGACGTCGTCACGGCGATCGCCAACGCCGGATTCGATCGCTGCTCGACTGCGAGCAATCACACGGTCGATCGCGGCACGGCAGGGATCGACCGCACCATCGCCGTCCTCGAACAACATGGTCTCGGGCAATCGGGGATGGCCCGCACGCCCGCCGAGATCGCCCCGCAGCTGTTCGTCGCCGACGGCTTCCGGGTCGCCCACCTCTCCTATACGTTCGGCTACAACGGGCTCCGCCTACCGGCCGGGGAGGAGTGGCGGTCGGCGCTCATCGACCCGCAACGGATCATCGCCGACGCCACGCAGGCCCGCCAGCTGGGTGCTGAGGTCGTCGTCGTCAGCCTTCACTGGGGCATCGAAGGACGACGCGACGTCACGGCGGAGCAGCGGGCCGTGGCCGAGCAGGTCACCGCGTCAGGCACCGTCGACCTGATCGTCGGCCACCACGCCCACGTCCTCCAGCCGATCGAGCACATCAACGGCGTGTGGGTGATCTTCGGGCTCGGCAACATGATCTCCAACCTGCCCACCAGCCCGCGTTGGCCGGCCGCCAGCCAAGACGGGGCAGTCGTGGTGGCCACGGTCACTCGCGGGGCAGATGGCAAGGTCGTCGTGGCCCAGCCCGTCGTCCATCCGACGTGGGTCGATCGGCTCAACGGGTGGAACGTCCACCTCGTGCAACAGACGCTGGCCGACCCGGCGATCTCCGAGGGTTTGCGCTACGAGCTGGAGATGTCGCTACGCCGGACCACCGAGGCGCTCGGCGGGTTCATCGCCGCCTGAGCCGACGCTCATCGGCAGGCTCGCCCGCCACACACCGTCGAGATCGTGGAGCGCGGCAGCGACGGCCGGCGCGGTGGGCACGAGGCCGATCTCGCCGACGCCCTTGATCCCGAACGGCGAGCGAGGCTGGGGCACCTCGAGGAGTTGGACCTCGATCTCGGGGACGTCCTTGGCGCGCAGGATGCCGAGTTGGCGCAGCGTGGAGAACGTCGGGAACCCGGTGTCCGGGTCGGTCGGGAAGTCCTCGCTCAGGGCATAGCCGAGACCCATGTGCACGCTGCCCTCGATCTGCCCGGCGCACAGCTGCGGGTTGACCGCCCGGCCGACGTCGTGAATCGCCACGACCCGCTCGACCTTGGACGAGTCGCGGTCGACGACGACGAGCTGGGCGGCGTAGCCGAAGGCGGCGTGAATCGTCGGGGTGGGGTTGTCCGGATCGCCGAGCTTGGCCGTCCAGTCGACGACGTGCTCGCCGTGGTAGTCGACCTCATGCTGGCAGCCGCCGGCCCGTGCGGCGGCGCATGCCTGCTGCACGGCACCGGCGGCCATCAGCGTCCCGCGCGAACCGGTGGTCTGCCCGAATCCGAGTTGACGCGTCGTGTCGACGATGACCTCGATGCGCTGCGGGTCGACATCGAGCTCCTGGGCGGCGACCTGCAGGGCGACGGTGTGCACGCCCTGGCCCATCTCCGTCCAGCCGTGACGGACCTCGATGTCGCGGCCCGCGGCATCGGGCTCGGCGCGGAATCGCACGACCGCGCCGGACACTTCGCGGAAGCCGTTGCCGAGCCCGGAGTTCTTCAGTCCGAGGCCGAGACCGATCGCCTTGCCGGCGGCGCGCGCCGCGTCATAGGCCGGCTTGATCGCGTCGAGACACGCCTCGGCGCCGGCAGCGCCGTCGTCCATCAGCTGCCCGGGGCCCCACAACACACCGGGGCGAACGACGTTGCGCTTGCGGATCTCCCAACCGCTGATCCCGACGAGCTCGGCGAGGCGATCGAGCACGCCGTCCATCGCGAACTGCGCCTGGTTGGCACCGAAGCCGCGGAACGCACCACAGATCAGGTTGTTCGTGCGGGCGGCGATCGAGGAGACGTCGACAGCGGGCACGTGGTACGGGCCGGTGGCGTGGCCGGCGGCCCGCTCGAGGACCTTCATGCCAACCGACGCGTAGGCCCCGGAGTCGCCGACGGCGCGGACCCGGACGGCCGTCAGCCTGCCCTCGGCGTCACAACCGGCCCAGTACTCGAGGCGGATCGGGTGGCGCTTGGCGTGCAGCCGGAAGCTCTCCTCGCGACTCAGCGTGCACTTCACCGGGCGCCCGAGCAGCCAGGCGGCGAGCGCCGTCTGGGCCTGGTTGCTCATGTCCTCCTTGCCGCCGAAGGCTCCGCCGTTGGAGACCAGCTCGACGACGACCCGGTCGGTCGGCACGTCGAGGACTCGGCAGATGTCGTCACGGTCGTCCCACACCCCCTGCCCGCCGGAGTACACGTGCAGCGAGCCGGCGGCCGGGTCTGGCACGGCGAGCGTCGATTCCGGCTCGAGGAAGGCGTGCTCGATGCGCTGGGTCTGGAACACCTCGTGGACGGCGTGGGCGCTCGCCGCCAGCGCGGTGTCGACGTCGCCGCGGGCGTAGGTGCTGACGGACAGGACGTTGCCGTCGGTGCCCCACACGGCGAGCGGGGCATCGGGGGCGATCGCCGCCAGCGGGTCGGTGACGGGGGTCAGCACGTCGTAGTCGACGTCGACGAGTTCTGCCGCCGCCCGTGCCTGCTGGCGGGTCTCGGCGACAACGATGGCGAGGACGTCGCCGGCGTACGACGTGCGGCCGCCGACGGGGATCATCACCGGCCAGTCCTTGTGGATGATGCCGACGCGCAGCTCGCCGGGGATGTCGGCGGCCGTGTACACGGCCACCACGCCATCGGCTGCCGCAGCCCGGGACGCGTCGATGGCCACGATGTCGGCGCGCGCGTGGGCGGTGAAGTGGAGGGCGGCGTGGAGCATGCCGGGGACGCGGAGGTCGTCGATGTAGCCGCGGTCGCCGAGCGTCAACTGCTCGGCCTCGTACTTCACGCCGGACTCGCCGACCCTGCCACCGAGGGCCGTCTCGAACGTCTTGCCCTTGGCAACCGACTCGATGGCGTCGAGGATCTTGACGTATCCGGTGCAGCGGCAGAGGTGGGCGCCGAGGTGCGGGGCCATCGAGTGACGGTCGAGGTCGGCGCCCTTCTTGTCGACCTGCGACTTGGCGCGCATGACGATGCCCGGGATGCAGAAGCCGCACTGCAGCCCACCGCAGGCAGCGAAGGCGTTGGCGTAGCGGTCGCGCTCGGCATCATCGATTCCCTCGAGCGTCGTGACCGCCCGACCGGCGACCTTGTCGAGGGCCTGCGTGCAGCTGACGATCGCCTTGCCGTCGACGAGCACGGTGCAGCAGCCGCACTGCCCGGACGGCGAGCAGCCGTCCTTCGCCGACGTCACGTCGAGCTCCTCGCGCAAGGCGGCGAGCAGGTGCGGATGATCGCCACGCACCGACACCGGCGCCCCGTTGAGCGTGAACTCCACGCGTGTCGGGTCGGCAACCGAGGTCATCCTTTACATTCTGTCAAATCCGCCGAGCCGCTGCACCGCCTTTGGTCAGCGGCCATCGGCGGCGGTCGGTGGAGGTTCGCCGCCCTCGGCGGGTGCTGCGAGTGAGGGCGATCACCTGAGCGAGCCGCGCCGCAGGTCGGTCGGCCAGCCGGCTGGGGGTGGGGCTCGGCTGGGGTCGGTGCCGTCGTTGTCGTCGGTGCCGGTGGCTGGCAGATCGTCAGCGGTGTGATGATGGAGGTACGGGCAGGGGTGTTTGCCGTCGGTGGCAGCACGGTGGCCGCGGGCGGCCTTGTCGGCGGCGGCTTTGTGGATGCGGTTGTGGTAGAGGCATTCGAGCTCGCCTTGGCAGAGACAGGTGATGCCGCCGTGACTGTGCGGCACGATGTGATCGGCGTCGCAGCGGGCGGCGGGCTCGTCACAGCCCGAATGGTGTTGGCAGTGACCGTCACGGATCTCGATGATCCGTCGCAGTGCCCCCGTGAAGCTGCGCTTGCGTGACGCTTCGAAGCGACGCGCCGGCGGGTCGTAGACGATCCGTTCGATGTCGGCATCGGACAGGTAGGGAATCAACAACCCTGGGGCGATGACCGTGCCCGCCGCGGTTTGACAGAGATGATTGAACGGGTCGATACCGATCGTCACGCTCAGCAACGGACGCGGACGGAGCCCGTCGGCGGGGGCGGTCGCCGAACGCATCGCCATCTCCACCAAGGCGTCGGCGCGACGCTGGGTCGTGGTGCGCACCACACCGTCACGCAGATCGTGCAGCCGCAACTGTTCACAGAGCCGGACGAGCTCGCTCTTGAACACCTCGCCACCGAGCGGATCGAGGACACCGTCCACCGCGACGGTGCCCTCCCAGGTGACCGATGCCGACAAGTGCCGGCCGGCACAGACGGAGTCGGCGTCACGGTCAGCGGCGGCACGATCAGCTCGCTGTTTCCAATAGTCGATGCCACGGGCGGCGACGGTGAAGAACGGGGTCCGGCACAGGTCGACGAGGAACTCCTCGGACTCGGTGAACTCGGCGTTGCGCCACTCCCGGTCACATGAGGCGATCAAGTCGACGTGGCGCGCCGCAGATCTCCCCCGCCCCGTAGGCGGCCTCGGCGTGCGGCATCGTCACCAGATCGCGTGCCCGGTGCACGAGACGGTCGCAGTCACCACGCCGCCAATGCGTCTCCCGGGCCAGACGGGCACCGGCAGCCTTCGAGCCGTTGTCGGCCCAGACCTGACGGCGGTCCCACCGTCCGATCAACCGGCACCACTGCGCCTCCAACCGTGACGACACCGCACCGAGACCGACGACCGCATCGTGCAACTCGTCGTCGCCGAGAGTGTCGACGTCGATGGCGGCGAATTCGTCGATCACCGCCGACAACCCCTCCAACAGCCCCCCAACCATGCCAACATGTTATCGAACGTACGTTCTGTCCGGCAACCCCTCTCCAGGAAAAATCTCGCCGGATAGATCGCTCTTTGCGTACCAGCGCGACGTACGGGTCGTGCTCGGACTGCCCATGCCAAGGTCACCGTGACTCGCGAAGCTGTGAGCACATTGTCCCCGGCGGACTTCGTCACCGCGGCGGCGTAGGCCCGCGCTGCGTCGTGATGCGGGTGTACATCTCGGGGCGGCGGTAGCGGTCGAAGTCGAAGACGGTGTGCGTGTACCGCTTGCACCAGTCGAGATCGCAGGCGGCGCTGATCAGCTCGTCGCCTGCGGAAAGCGCCTGGGCGACGATCTGCCCGGACGGGGCGACGATCATGCTCTGGGCGAGCGAGTCGACGCCCGCCTCGACTCCACCCTTGGCCACGCCGACGACCCACGTGCCGTTCTGATAGGCGCCGGACTGCATCACGAGGGCGTTGTGGAAGCCCTGGAGGATGTCCTGGCTGGGGTCGGGGACGTAGTGGATCGGCGTGTTGTAGCCGCACAGGATCAGCTCGACGCCCTGCAGGCCCATCACCCGGTACGACTCCGGCCAGCGGCGGTCGTTGCAGATCATCATCCCGACCCGCCCGCCGAAGGCATCCCACACCCCGAACTCGTCGGGTCCCGGCTCGAAGTAGTGGCGCTCGGCGTGCTGGAACGGTCGGTCCGGCTCGTCCTTGTCGTGTCCGGGGAGATGGACCTTGCGGTACGTGGCGACGATCGAGCCATCACGGTCGACGAGGACCTGGCTGTTGTAGCGGTGGCGGCTGCCGTCGCTGTCGGGCTCGGTGAGCTCGGCGAACCCGAGGCTGAAGCCGATGCCCAGCCGCCTCGCCTCGTCGAACAGCGGCCGCGTCGCCGGGCTCGGCATCGAGGACTCGTAGTAGTGATCGCACTCGGTGAGGTCGGCGACGAACCAGCGCGGGAAGAACGTCGTGAGGGCGAGCTCCGGGAAGGCGAGGAGTTGACAGCCCCGTTCCGCCCCGGAGCGCAGCAGGGCGATCAGTCGCTCCACGACGTCGGCACGGCTGTGCTCGGGCTCCACCGGCCCGAGCTGCCCAGCCCCCACGACGATCACCCGCGATCCCATCGCCCCGATGATCCCACGCGACGCACGCCCATCGAGCGTTCTGTGAAGTCATGCGCACACCAGGGGGCTGAGACTTCACAGAAGATCGGAGGGATGCCATCGTCGGTCGTGACAGGTAACCGGGAACGCGTGGGGAGTGCTCAGGGACGTCATCCCAACGACGCCAGTAACGTCCGGACACGTGCTGGAGATGGATGAGCTCGTCCGGACGTACGGCACGGTGCGGGCCCTCGACGGGATGTCGTTCACGGTGCGCCCCGGAGCGGTCACCGGATTCCTCGGTCCCAACGGCGCCGGGAAGACGACGACGATGCGGGCGATCTTCGGGCTCACGGAGCTCGACAGCGGGCAGGTCCGCTGGCAAGGCGCACCGGTCGACGCCGCCGCCCGGCGGCGCTTCGGCTACCTCCCCGAGGAGCGCGGCCTGTACCCGACGATGCGGGTGGCCGATCAGCTGCGCTACCTCGGCCAGCTGCGCGGCCTCGACAAGCACACCGCGGCCCGCCGGTCGGCGGAGTGGCTCGAGCGCCTCGGTCTCGCCGACCGCAGTCGCAGCAACCTCGAGGACCTCTCGCTCGGCAACCAGCAGCGCATCCAGCTGATCAGCGCCCTCGTCCACGAGCCTGACGTCTTGGTGCTCGACGAGCCGTTTTCCGGCCTCGACCCGATCGCCGTCGATGCGCTGTCCAAGATCCTCGTCTCCGAAGCCCGCCGCGGCGCCACGGTGTTGTTCTCGTCGCACCAACTCGACCTCGTCGAGCACCTGTGTGAGGACGCCGTCATCGTCGACCACGGCCGGGCGGTCGCCCAAGGCCCGCTCGACGAGTTGGTCGCCGGCCATGATCCGGTCCTGTTGATCGACGTGCCCGACGACCCGGACGCGAAGTGGACCGCTCAGCTGGACGACGAGCGATTCACCGTGCTGAACAACACCAGCGGTGCCGTTCGGCTGAGCCTCGACGCCGGCGATGGGGCGATCGTCGAGCTGGCCCAGCCGGCCCTCGACGCCGCCCGCCAGGCGGGGTCGGTGAGCCGTTTCGGCTTCGAGCGACGCACGCTCGCCGAGGTCTTCCTCGATCTCGTCGGCCGTCCCGCCGACGAAGACACCTCGACCCCACCCGACGACGTCGCCGCAGAACCGGCGCTGACGGGCGAGCGGCGATGACGATGTCTGAGCGTCCCGTGATCCTCGTCGCCAGACGCGAGGTCTCCGAAGGACTGCGCTCGAAGAGCTTCTGGATCCTCCTCGGCATCAGCCTCGTCGCCGTGGCGGCGATCATCGTCATCGCCAACCTCGCCAGCGGGACCAGTGAGTCGCAGATCGACCTCGCCGCGGTCGGGTCACCAGCCGCCTCCACCGCCGATCGCTACGAGGCGATCGGTGAGGCGATCGGGACGCAGATCGACGTGCTGACCGTCGAGGATGACGACGCCGCTCGCGCCGCCGTCGGCGCCGGCGACGCCGACCTCGCCGTTCTCGACGGCGGTGCGACCATCGTCGTCGAGGAACCGATCGACGCCGACGACGACTCCGACCTGGCGACGGTGGTCAACGTGCTGCGTTCCGACATCGCCCTGACCCAAGGACTGACAGAGGCGGGCCTGTCGGCCGACGAGATCGCTGCGGCGGTGTCCCACGAACCGCCCGCCGTGGAGAGCCTCGACCCGGGGGGCGACGAGGATTCCGGCGGCCGAGTGGGCACCGCCATCTTCATCAACATCGCCCTGTTCTTGTTGCTGCAGACGTACGGCGGCTGGGTCGTCAGTGGCGTGACCCGGGAGAAGGCGTCGCGCGTCGTCGAAGTCCTGCTGTCGACGGTCACCGCTCGGCAGCTGATGTTCGGCAAGATCATGGGAATCGGCTCGATCGCCCTCGTGCACGCCGCCGCCCTCGTACTCACGGCGATCGTCAGCGCGGCGGTCGTCGGCATCGACGTGCCAGATGGGTTCCGGGCGACGGACATCCTCATCGGCGCCGTGTGGTTCCTGCTCGGCTATGCCCTGTACTGCTCGGCCTTTGCCGCCGCCGGATCGCTGTGCAGCCGAGCCGAAGACGCCCAGGGCGCCGTGTTGCCGATCATGCTGCCGCTCATCGCCGGCTACATCATCGCCTTCTCCGCGGCGGGCGGACCCACGCCCTTGCTCTGGGTGCTGTCGTTCTTCCCGCCGACCGCGGTGCAGTGCATGCCGGTGCTCTACGCCACCGGGGAGGCGCCCGTCTGGGCGATGCTGCTGAGCATGGCGATCACCGCCGTCACGGCCTACGCCGTCGCCCGTCTCGCCGCGGCGATCTACGAGCGTTCGATCCTCAAGGCCGGCAAGCGCGTGTCGTGGCGGGCAGCCGTCGGGCGATCGCGTGGCACGGACGCCGCGACCGCCAGCTAACGGCCGATCTGTACGAGGCGTCGACCACCGCCGTCGATCATCCACGCCAGTCCGGCGCGGGGTGCGATCGTCAGCCGACGCGGCAGCGGCTCGCCGAACAGATCGCCGTCGATGTCGGCCCCCGTCGACATCACGAGCCCGATCCGGCTGCGACGCACGACCGCCGTCCAGTGACCGTACATCGTGCGCAGGGCATCCGGCCGACCGGCCACCGCGATCGTCACGTTGGCGTGACGATCGTTCGCCAACGCGCTGAGCCGGCCTCCAACATCAGCAACCCGTTCGGCATCGTCGACGACAACGAGCACTCGGCGAGCGCCACCATCCACCGCGGAGACGACGGACTGCTCGTCGGCGGCGATCACGACGGCGCGTTCATCGGCGTCGTGCGCCCAGGTGAGCACGGGTGACGATGGCCGCGGGCAGTGCACCACGACGACTCCGTCAGGGTGCGCGTCGCGCCATGCGGTGATGAGGCGGCGCAACGCCATGCTGCGCCCGCTGCGTGCCGGACCGACGACACCGACGTACTCGCCGTCGGGAACCTCGAGGAACGACGGGCCGAGCGTGGCGAAGTCGACGCCGATCGACAGCGCGGTCGTGGTGTCGTGGTACGAGGAACGGGGCAGCGATCGACCGTCGATGTCGTCGCCGAGCGTGCCGATGGCAACCGGCGGCTCCGCCGCTGCCGACGCAGCGCCACCCGGAGGCCGCGTCACGATGGCGAGCTGCGCCTCGAGCCGGCTCTCGACGATCACGATGCGCCCGGGGATCGGTGGGGGCACCGCCGCGGCGCGGATGCCGAGGCTGGCGCATTCGATCGGATCGTCGACGTGGAACAACCAGCGCTGCGGCAGCGCCGCCAATGCAGTGTGCGTCACCGCCCCAGGACGCTCGATCGTCGCGACGGTGTGGATCCCGGCCGCCGCTCCGTCGGTGAGCACCCGCAACCACCGGCCGTGGTCGTCGGCGTCGCCCGGCCCGGAAACGGCGGACAGCAAGGCGCCGAGGCCGTCGATGGCGAGGATGATCGGCGGGCGGGGCACCGCTGGGTCGGCCTGTCGGCGGGCCAACTCGTCGGCCAGGTAGCGGACGAGGCGCGTCCGCCGCTCGGCGTCGTGGAGTCCGACGACCGCGCCACAGTTGGGCAGCGCGGCGATGGCGCCGAACGACTCGTCGCCGCGAGCATCGACGACGTAGCAATGGGTCGCCGGTCCGGCGGCGACGAGGAGCGTGCGCACGGCCGTCGTCGTGCCGGACCCGAGCGAGCCGATCAGCGCCAGGTTGCCAGCACCGAGCTCCCAGCGCAGGGCGAACTGGCGTTGCGCAGCCGGCTCGTCGACGAGGCCGACCGAACCGTCGGCCGGCGACGCCGGCAACCTGGATGCCAGCGGTTCGAGCCACGGGCGGAACGGCGGGGCGACGTCGCACAGCGACGCGGCGGCGCGGATCGAACGGGTCAGCACGGCCAGCTCGCTCGCCGAGGCCTCGGCCGCGGATCGATGTTCGGTCACGTCGGCACGCTCGGCGGGCTCACGAACGCGCAGTCCGTTGTCGTGCGCCAAGCGGTGCTCGCCGGAGCTGTGGGCCGTCTGGAACACGACCGTCTCGCCCGCCCCGAGACGGAGCATCGCCCGCCCTGGGAGGCCCCGCGGGAACGTCGCAGGTTCGTCGCATCCCACGATGTCAACGGCGTCGGCGCGATCTTGCAGTCGAAGGGCGACGCGCAGGTTGGTGTTGGCGCGGATCTCATCGCTGACCACGCCCGCCGGACGCTGCGTGGCGAGCACGAGGTGGATCCCCAGGCTGCGCCCGCGCTGGGCGACGCCCACGAGGGCGGGCAGGAACCCGGGCAGGTCGGCGGCCAACGTGGCGAACTCGTCGATCACGACGAGCAGACGCGGCAACGGCCGCGACCCGGCGACCGCCCGATAGACGTCGAGGTCATCAGCCCCGGCCTCGCGCAGCAGTCGTTCACGACGGCGGATCTCAGCTTCCAGGCTCACCAGGGCACGCTCGGCGAGGCGGTCGTCGAGATCGGTCACGACTCCCACGGTGTGGGGCAGTTCGGAACACGCGTCGAACGTCGAGCCGCCCTTGTAGTCGACGAGCACGAACGTCAGGTCGTCCGGGCTGCTGGCAGCCGCCAGCGCCACGACGAGCGTGCGCAGCAACTCGCTCTTGCCGGAGCCGGTGGTACCGGCGATCAGGGCGTGCGGGCCGTCGGCGACGAGATCGATCTCGACCACTCCGTCAGCGGTCAGCCCGATCGCCGCACGAGGATGGCCGTCGGCCCCGCGGGCCCGCCGGATCCCAGGGCGCCACCTGGCGGCGATGCCGATCGCGTCGTCGAGCGTCGTCGCATGGCACCTGGCGACGACCCGCGAGAGCGCTACCGAGGTCGGGCACGCTTGGTCGGCCTCGCCTGGGTCCTCGGGGTCGTGGATCCGGGCGAGACGTCGGGCGGCGTCCGTGGCGACGGCGGCTGACACGCCGGCGGCGTGCACGCTGAGCGGGCGCCCCGGAGGCGGCCCGTCGACGCCGAACCGGCCGTCGCACAGGCTGCCGATGCGCAATTCGCTGCGACACAACGGCGGCACCGCTCCGCCAGACGGCACCACGGCGATCACGGCGACCGACGGTGCGCCTGCGAGGTAGCGGCGCACGGCGCCGGTGCGCGTCGCCAACACCTCCGGCCGGTCGGTCACGACCACCACGTGTCGATCGTCAGCGCCTTCCAGACGAGCAAGGATCGCGGCGACCCGCTTGCCGTCGTCCGCGGCGGCGATCATCGGGCCGAGGTCGGAGCCCACGCCGGACGCGGCGTGCGGGAGCCAGGCCGCCCAGCTCCACTCGTCCGGGTCGTCCGCGACTACCACCAGTCGCCAGTCAGCCGGTCCGGTGAGCACGGCGAGTTGGATGACGATGGCGCGGGCGACGGCGGTGCCGTGCTCACCGACGACTGCAATCGACCGACCCGATCCGAGCTGTGCCGTGACGGGCACGCCGTTCAGCAACGCGCAGCGATCGATGATCGACATCGCTTCCGGAGAGAGATCGGCCGCCGACCCGTCCAGGCAAACGTCCCAGGGCATCGATCCCCAGCCGAGCGACACGGCGAAGGCGTCGGGGTCACCCGCTCGCCGCGACCACAGCCCGCTGGACAGCTCGTCGACGATGCGCAGGACCCTGGCGATCGTCGGTGCCGTGGATCGCTCGTGGTCGGCGCGTTCATCACGCTGGGCGAGGACCTCTCGTCTGAACCGCTCCCGGTCACGGGTCGACTCGACGGCATCTCGGCGGCGACGCCGACGGTCACCGACCCGCGACCCGAGCGCCGATGTCACGGCACCGACAAGTCCGAGGCAGCTGAAGATGAGGTACATCGGATGGTGCATCACGACGGCGAGGACCACCCCGCCGAGCACCGAGACGATGCCGGCCAGGAGCCCGCCGGCGGACCGCAGCGGACGGACGCGATCAGGGCTGGGCGGGGCGATCGGTGGCGGCGCCCACTCCACCTGCCGCCGTGGCGGCCGGTGCAGCGTGGTGCGCCACGGGTCGCCGCGGGTTGGAGCGAGCACGGCGGACGGCGGAGCCGGACGGCGGTCCGGTCCCTCGACCGCCACGCGGACTCGGCTGGCGCCGATCGTGACGATCGACTCCGCCGGCCTGTCGTCTCCGCCGGCCTCCGACTCGGAGTTGGCGGCCGAGTCGGCCGGCCGGCACGGAACCCGGCCGGCGAGCTGGAGGAGGGTCGGCGGGGTGGCATCCGCCGTCGCCGTGACGTCGAGGACGGCGTGATGCAGCTCGGCGAGCGGGTCGTCGAGACGAATGGCGCACCCTGCCGATCGGCCGATGAGATAGCGGCCCGGCGGCAGCACGACGACGGCACCGGCGCCAGGCCCGGCGTCGACCGTGACCACGAGCCGATGGTGGGCACCGTCATCGAGGACCGCCTCGCCGATGCGTTGTGGACGACAGGTGGCGCGACTCGGGCGTCCGGCGACCTTGCTGCCGTTGACGATCCCCGAGCGCTCGAGACGGACACGCCGATCGACCGCCCGCCCATCGACGACGACGACGGCCCGTCTGGGGATGCCCAGCGCGTCGGCCAGCTCACCGACGGTGTGCGGTTGCGCGGCCAACTCGATCGTCACGCGGCCTGCCGGTCCGCACACCGTCAACGGCGGCGGTGGTTCGTTGCTCGCCGTGGCTGACCCCACGTGCAGATCGATCTCGCTCATACCCCACCTGGGCGTCGGCCGATCCCCGAACCGGAAAGGTCCGTCGCAACGGATCCACTCCCATGTTCTGGGCGGCACGCGGTCCGGTTCCAGGGCATTTGGCCGCCCAGTTCCCGATTCGGATCGAACGCCGCCCAGAACGACAACGCTGGTGAGGCCGGCGGTGAGGGTTCCGGTGAGACCTCCGGTGAGCGACGTTCGTCATCGTGCGCTCATGCCGACGTTCAACGACGTTCACCGCCAGCTGTCAACCCGCCTCGATCGAGAATGGGACCAACTCGGCCGCCGACCTGCCGTCCTCGCCCGGGCCCGCTCGTGGGAAATCACGGCCAAGCCGTTCCACTCCCTCGATGAGCTACTGCGGCTCGCCGGGTTCAAGGTCGCCCCCTCGCCGGAAGCGGACGAGACCCTCCGCCGTCTCGTCATCACGGCAGCCGACGAGCCGCTCGCCGCCCGCATCGTCCTGCAGCGGTTGTTGCCGGGCCTGCTCGCCATCGTCCGGAGGGAACAGCAGCGCGATCGCAGCGTCGACGCCTTCGACCTCATCGTCGGCGAGGCTTGGCTCGCCATCGCCAACTACCGGGCGGACCGCCGTCCCACCCAGGTCGCCGCCCGGCTGCTCAACGACGCTCGCCACCGGGCCTTCACGGTGACACGACGTCGACAGGACCGGTCATGCGAGGACGTCGTGGCTCCCGCCAGCCTCGACCTGCCCCGGCTGCCGCAGCCTGGCTCGACATTCGAGGAGCTCACCATCGTGCTCAGCGCCGCCCACCGCGCCGGGCTCGCGGCCGGCGACCTCGCCCTCGTCTGCGACTATCTCGGCAGCCGGACGTCGATCGCCCTGGCGGCCGAGCGCAACATCACCCCGCGCACCCTGCGCAACCGGCGGGACCGGGCCATCGGGCGAGTTCGCGTGCTCGCGGCGTGACTCCCAAGTCAGCGCGGGTACTTCGCGGGCCGCTTCTCCAAGAACGCGGCGATGCCTTCCTGGGCATCAGCCGTCGTGGCCGCCGCCGCCATCATCTGCCCGGCGTACTCGTAGGCGGCAGCCTGACTGAGGTCGATCTGGCGGTAGAAGGCGCGCTTGCCGAGCGCCTTGGACTGGGCCGAGCCGCGTGTCGCCCGCCGCATGAGGTCGTCGACTGCCGCATCGAGCTCGTCGTCGGGCACGACTCTGTTGACGAGACCCCAGTCGGCGGCGGTGGCGGCGTCGATCGCGTCGCCGGTGAACGCCATCTCGAGCGCCCGCTTGCGACCGATCGTGCGGGCGACGGCGACGAGCGGCGTGTGACAGAACAGCCCGCCCTTGCCCCCGGGGATCGCGAATCCGGCCGACTCGGCGGCCACGGCCAGGTCGCAGCTGGCCACGAGCTGGCATCCCGCGGCGGTCGCCAGGGCATGGACGCGCGCACACACCGGCTGCGGCACCGACTGGATCGTCGTCATCATCTCGGTACACACGTCGAAGACGCGCTGGGCGTCCTCGAACGAGGCTCCCGCCATGTCGCCGAAGTTGTGACCGGCCGAGAACACGGGACCGTTGGCGGCGACAACGACACCGAGGGCATCCGTGTCGCCGGCACGGCGCAACGCCGCGGTCACCGACTCCATCACGTCGACGGCGAGGGCGTTGCGCTTCTCCGGTCGGTCGAGGGTGATCGTGACGATCTCGCCACGTCGCGCTTCGAGCACGGCAGAGGGTTCCGTCACCACAACGCTAGCCGGTGGCCGTGATGACGATGGCGGTGTCGCTGTTGAGCGGCTCGACACCTTGGATCCCATCGACGGTCTGGTCGAGGGTGGCCGAGACGACCAACGGGTTGGAGACCGATCCGACGATCGTGCCCCAGCCGGCGATCGTCGCCTCGATCATCCCCGCGTCGCTCGGCTGGCTGAACGTGTCGGTGTAGGTGACCTCCATCGTGTAGGTCGAGGCGTCGAGAGCGGTGAGTCGGCAGTGGTAGGTCACCGGGATGACCGTGCCATGACTCCCGATCTCGCCCTCCGACGTCCACGCCGTGCCGACCGCCACCGGCTCGGCCGGGAACCCGATGCCGATCATCGAAAGCGCATCGATCAACGCCTGCCCGCTCGCACGTTGTTGGTCCGTCATCGACCCGGCGTCGATCAGTGTCGATGCCAGTGGTCTCGCCGCCCCGGTCGCCGTGAACGTCTGCTCGAACGCTCTGGAGACGAGATCGTCAAAGCCGTCACCGGCGATCTCCGAACCGACCGGGACGTCGACGGTGCCGATCGTCGAGCGGGTCGTGTACGAGCCGTCGGTCGGGTTGACGGCGGTGACCGCAGTCGCCATCGAGACGACGACGTCGAACCGCCCCTGCGCCGTCGACGTCGAGATGTGCGTGGACACCTGGACCGGTTGACCGACGACCGCCGGAGCCGGCAGCTGGACGGCGGCGCTGGCCGCAGGGGCCGCCGTCGAGGTGCTGCTCGTGCCCGTCGCCCGCGCTCCCCCGACGCCGCCGAAGGCACCGGCCATCGAGACGACCACCGTCGCCGCCGCCATCGCCAGTCGCCGCCCTGCCTCTCGACCCAACCTCGTCACCTCCCGCGACCGGGTCGACCCTACCCGCCGGATGGAAACCGGCGCGTGGCGGTCACGACGTCGGCACGGGCAACATGAGCGGTTCCGGCACGTTCACCGAGTCGAGCGTCGTCTCGATGGTGAACCGTCCGTCGCTGACGTCGGTCAGGGTGTAGTGATAGGTGACCGGGATCTCGATTCTCTGGTTCGTGGCGACGATGTCGGCCGACCACGTCGCACCAGGTCCGACGGGCTCGTCGGGGTAGACGACGGCGGACTGCGATTCGGTGGACGAGAGCTGGTCGACGCAGAGTGACTGGGTGCTGTCGAGCTCGTCGCCGATCGCTTCCATCGACACCGTGTTACCCGCCGCGTCGAAGGTCTGCTCCACCTCCAGCCCGGTCACACCGACGCGCAACCGGCGTCCTCACTCCTGATTCGGTTCCTCGGTCCAGTTCTAGGATCCATCGTGATGATCTTCGACGCCGGCGGTGGCGATCACGAACAGGTCGTGTTCTGCCAGGATCGCCGCTCCGGGCTGCGCTGCATCATCGCCATCTACTCGACGGCGCTCGGACCGTCGCTCGGTGGCACCCGCTTCCACCCGTATCCCAGCGAGGATGCCGCCCTCGCCGACGTGCTCGACCTGTCCAAGGCGATGGCCTACAAGAACGCCATCGCCGGCCTGCCCCACGGTGGCGGCAAGGCGGTGATCATCGGAAACCCGCAGGCGGACAAGTCGCCGGCGTTGCTGCATGCGTATGGGCGATACGTGCAGTCGCTGGGCGGTCGCTACATCACGGCCTGCGATGTCGGGACGTATGTCGGCGACATGGACGTCGTCGCCGAGGCCTGCGAGTACGTGACCGGCCGCAGCGAAGCCGCCGGCGGTGCCGGAGATTCCGGCGTGCTGACGGCCTTCGGGGTGTACCGGGCGATGCTCGCGGCCGCCTCGTTCCGATGGTCCGGGGCGGGCCTCGACGGACGCCGGATCGGTGTGATCGGCATCGGCAAGGTGGGCCGGCCGCTCATCGATCTCGCCATCGGCGACGGGGCGACGGTCGTTGCCACCGACGTCGACCCGGCGGCGATGGAGTGGGCGCGAGCGAACCACCCAGACGTCACCTTGCTCGACGACGCCGAGCGCGTGATCGCCGCCGACCTCGACATCCTCGCTCCGTGCGCCCTCGGCGGGGCGATCACCGACGACAACGTCGAGGTGATCGCCGCGGACGTGATCTGCGGGGCCGCCAACAACCAACTGGCGCACGAAGGTCTCGACAACCGACTGCTCGGTCGGGGCGTGCTCTACTGTCCGGACTTCGTGGTCAATGCAGGGGGTGTCATCCAGGTGGCCGACGAACGGCTCGGCTTCGACTTCGAGCGTGCCAAGCGCAAGACGTCGGAGATCTACGAAACCACGCTGGAGATCCTCGAGCTGGCATCGAGCAAGGACGTGACACCGACGGAGGCGGCAACGCACCTTGCCGCGGACCGGATGGCCGCGGCAGCAGACAACGCGTGATCAAGGAGTGGAGATGATCAGACACGTCGTGATGTTCCGTTGGAAGCGAGAGCACCGCTGCCGACGTCGTCGAAACGGTGGTCGCCGGTTTGCGCACGATGCCGGAGACGATCCCCGAGATCCGCGACTACCGATTTGGCGCCGACCTCGGGATCAACGATGCCAACTGGGACTTCGTGGTCGTCGCCGACTTCGCCACCGCCGATGATTACGTCACCTACCGCGACGACCCGGGCCACCGGGCGCTGATCGCCGAGGCGATCGCCCCGCACCTCGAAGAGCGCGCCAGCGTCCAATACGAGCTGACGTAGGGACCGAGCGCCCGATTCTTCGGCGGGCGGGTGCGAGGGGCAGAGGCTCCTGCCGGAGCCCCCCGCCGCTGGTCGATCCGGCTTTGCCGGTCGACCAGCAGAGAGGCTCGTGCGGCCGAGGCCGCCCATCGAGCTCACCGAACGGAGCGCAGCGGAGTGAGGTCGAAACCCCTCAGGCGACGGCGGCGAGCGGGGGGACCAAGCGGTCGCCGGTGATCGGCAACAGGGCCACGGAGACGATTCCGAAGGCCCGCTGCCGGGCGACGTCAGGGGCCTGCTCGTCGGCGAGCACGCCGACGGCAACGCCGCCTACGCGGTAGGTCCTGGCGAGGTGCACGACCTGGCGAATCACCGACTCACGACCGGCGAAGCCGCTGCGGTCGAGGTCGACGCCGAGCTGTTCGAGATCGAAGGCGGAGGTGCTCATGGGTCCAGGGTACGTACGGACGACGATCACGGAAAGCGATTGTTCTTGATCGAGTCGATCACGAACACTGATCGTCCTGTAGCGTGGGCGGTGATGGCCATCGAACCAGCTCCACGCCTGCTCAGCGCCTTCTCGAGCCTCGAGCTGCGCCACCTGTTGGCCCTCGACGCCGTCGCCGCCGAAGGGACCTTCGGGCGCGCCGCAGAGCGGCTCGGCTATACCCAGTCAGCGGTCAGCCAGCAGATCGCCGCCCTCGAGCGGGCGATCGGCGGCGCCGTCTTCGATCGCCCCGGCGGTCCCAAGCCGGTGCGCATCACGCCGCTCGGCAAGCTCGTGCTCACCCACGCACGCGACCTCCTCGACCGGGCCCAGGCCACCGCCGACGCCATCGAACGCTTCAAGGCCGGCGAGGGACGCATCGACATCGGCACGTTCCAGAGTGTCTCCAACGTGCTGCTGCCCGAGATCGTCATGCAGCTGCGCGCGGAGCACCCCGCTGTCGACATCCGCGTTTTCGAAGAGGAGACCGCCGTTGATCGTCTGCTCGCCGGGGAACTCGATCTCACCTACTGGGTCGGGCCCGTCGACGGACCGATCGAGTCGGCGAAGTTGCTCGACGACCCCTACGTACTCGTCTCGAGACGAGGCGACTTCCCCGACGGCCCGGTGCATTGCGAGCAGCTCGATGGCGTGCAGCTGGTCTCGTTCCCGCGGTTGTTGTGCGACATGGGCCGGGTCGAGGACGCCTTCTCGTCCTTGGGGGTCAACCCCGTCGTCGTGTTCCGCACCGCCGACAACGGCGCGGTGATGTCGATGGTTCGCGCCGGGATGGGCGCCGCGGTGATGCCCTTGCTGGCCGTCGACATTCATCCCGACGACAACGTGCTGTGCACCCACGAGCTGTTGCCGCCGATTGCCCCGCGGGAAGTGTGCGTGATGTGGCAGGCGGGCCGCACGCTGTCTCCCCTCGCGCGGCGGGTCATCGACATCTCGCGATCTGTCGCCGAGGCGGTGGCCGAACGCCGTGCCGCCGCCGGCCATTCGCACGTCCGCGTCGCCTGACTGCCGCCGCTGGTGGGCGCTACCGGGCGAGGATCTGCTCGATGACGCGCATGTTGCCGATCGCGTCCTCGGGCGCCACCGGAGCGGATGAGCCGGCGCGCACCGCGGTGGCGAAAGCATCGGCCATCGCCGCGTACTGATCGGCGGCCGGCAGCTCGAACACCGTCTGTTGCGGGGCGACCGGTGGGTCGCCACCGGCGGTCAGGACCACCCGGGTCGGCCGATCCGGGGGGATGTTGAAGGGGATCTCCACCTCGAGGCGCCCTGCCGACCCGAGCAGGTGGACGCGCTGGTCGGGTTCCAACTGGGTGGAGCACGTGAACGTGGCGTGCCGGCCGTCGAAGTCGAGGACCGCCGACGTCAGCGCATCGGTTCCGAACGACTCGTCACGCCGCACGGCAGCGCTGACAGCGGTCGGTTCGCTGTCGAAGAACCACCGGGCAACGTTGATCGGGTAGCACCCGATGTCCATCGCTGCCCCACCGCCGTAGTCGGCGATGTTGCGAATGTTCGCCGGGTCGAGGTTGTGGTAGGTGAAGCGCGCCTGGATGGCCAGCAGCTCACCGATCGCCCCCTCGGCCACGAGCTCGTGGGTGCGCAACCACAGCGGGTGATGGCGGTACATGAACGCCTCCATCATCAGCACACCCGCGTCCCGGCACGCATCGACCATGCCGACAACCTCGGCGACGTCGAGACCGAGCGGCTTCTCGCACAGCACGTGACGGCCGGCCGCCGCCGCTCGCTGCGTCCATTCCGAGTGGAGGTGGTTGGGCAACGGGATGTAGACGGCCTCCACGTCGTCGTCGGCGAGGACGTCGTCGTAGGAACCGTGGCTGGTGACGATGCCCAGGCTGGCCGCTGCGGCGGCTGCCCGGTCGGCGTCGCGGGAGCCGATCGCCACGACTTCGCACCACTCGGAGCGCTGCATTCCCGGGATGACCTTGTTGACGGCGATCGACGCGCAACCGAGGACACCGAAACGGACCCGATCGCTCATCGCGCTCCTTCCGGGGGCGGAACTCCCGCACCTGCCGTGCGGTAGTCCGAGGCGATCAGCTCGGTCAGCTCCTGCAGCGACTGGCTGCCCACCGGACGGTCGTAGGTGATTGCGCCGCGCTGTAGGGCGATCACTCGGTCGCAGACGTCGATGATCTGAGCAAAGTTGTGGGCGATCATGATGATCGATGTGCCGCCGCGGCGTTTCAGCTCGCGGATCAGGTCGAGGATCACCATGCTCTCCTTGACCCCCATCGCCGCCAGCGGCTCGTCGAGGAAGAGCACCTTGGCGTCGGAGAACACGGCCCGAGCCACGGCGATCGCCTGTCGTTGCCCGCCTGATAGGAACGTGACCTCGGTGTCGATCGACGGCAGACGGATGGCGATCTCGCTGAGCCGCTCGCGTGCCTCGCGTCTCATCCGCCGCCGGTCGAGCAGCGGCAGCCAACCCCACGTCGATTCGCGCTTGAGCGCCATGTTGAGGTACACCGGCAGGTCGTTGATCAGCGCCAGGTCCTGGTAGACGGTCTCGATCCCGCGTTGGCGGGCGTCGCTGACCGAGCGCAGCGTGACCTCCTCACCGTCGAGATAGAGCTGACCGGTGTCGGGCTGGTGGAAGCCGGTGAGGATCTTGATCAGCGTCGACTTGCCGGCGCCGTTGTCGCCGATCAGGCCGAGCACCTCACCTTCCTCGAGGTGCATCGACACGTCGCGCAAGGCGGTGACCGGACCGAACTTCTTGGCCAGGCTCTCAGCACGAATGACGCTCATTGCGTTCCCCGGCCACGCAGGCCGTCACTCCGTTCCCCGGCCACGCAGGCCGAGTTTGACCGCTCACTCGCTGGCGCTCGTTCGCTCGCAACGGCGGACCGGGCGCCTCGTCGCTCGCACAGGAGCACGGGTGGGACCTGCCTCATCATCACGTCGTCCTCAATCGCAGTCGGAGGCGGTTGGCGGCGGCGTTGAGAACCATCGAGGCGATGATCGCGGCGCCGAGGATGATGTTGTAGGTGTTGGCACTGATCCCCTCGATCGTCAGCCCGTCGCGTAGCACGCTGAGGAAGATGGCGCCGAGGAACGCTCCGATGATCGTCCCCGACCCGCCGAACAGTGCCGTCCCCCCGATCACCGCGGCGGCGACCCCCAGGAACATCAGGTCGGGGCCGCCGGCCAAGGGCAAGAACGTGTGGACCCGGATCCCCTCGCTGATCCCGGCGAACCCGGCGACGGCGGCAGCGAGCATGAAGTTGCCGACCTTGATCCGCTTGATCTGGATCCCGGCCTCGCTTGCACCAATCGGATTGCCACCCGTGGCGATGGTGTACACACCCCAGCGGGTTTTCGTCAGCAGGACGTGCAAGATCACCGTCAGCCCCAGAACCCACCAGAAGCCTGAGTAGTCGGCGCCGCCGATCCACTCGGCGAACCCGCCACGCGCTGGTGTCTTGGGAAACGCGTCGGAGATCGTCAGCGTCACGCCGTTGAGGAAGAACAGCATCCCCATCGTGGTGATGAACGACGGAACCCCGGTCAATATCGTGATCGTCCCATTGGCCAGCCCGACGAGTGAGGCGACAAAGACGGCGAAGACGAGAGCCACGGGCAACGGCAATCCCCAGTCCTGCGCCGAGACCATGACGAAGGGCGCGAAGGCGTAGATGTTGCCGAGGGAGAGGTCGATCTCGCCACCGACGAGGTTCATCACTTGAGCGATGGCGAGGAACGCCACCGGTGTGGCGAACTGGGTGATGACGCGCAGGTTGTTGGTGGTGACGAAGGCGTCGTTCGCAACCCAGAAATAGCAGAACAGCGCCACCGTGACGAAGGTGATGGTCGTCTCCCGCCGCCGGGAGATGAGGTCGGCCGCGCGCGACACCGCCGAGGGTTTGGCGACCGGCTCGACGGCCGGTGGGGCGACTGCTAGATCGTCGCTGGGTGCCTCGCTCTCGGCGGTGTCACTCACTGGGTTTCGTGTTGTCGCTCAGCCGCCGGTCGTTGCCGGTGCCGCTGGGGCACCGGCCGCCTCGACGACCTTCTGCTCGTCGGAGTCGCCCTCGAAACGGCTCGACGTGCCGAGGAACAGCTGCGCCCCCGCTTGGTCGAGAAAGACGAGGCCGGTGTTCGTCTCCGGTGGGAGGACTGCGCCGCCTGACAGGTTGCGCAGGTACAGGTAGATCACCGGCAGGAACCCCTGCAGGTACGGCTGCTGGTCGATGGTGAAGTCGATCACCCCTTCGGCGAGCAACTCGATCGTCGTCGGGAGCAGGTCGTAGCCGCCGGCCCCGAGGAGACCCTGGTCGCGTGCGTTCTGGCTCTGCACGACCTGGGCCACGCCCTGCGTACTGCCGGCGTCGACGGCGAACATCCCGACAGCGTCGGTGTTGCCGAGGTACCACGCCTCGATGTTGGCCAGCTCCTCCGAGAGGTCCGGGCCGGTGGCGATGTCCTGGGCTTCGATGGCAGCGCCGGACTCTGCGATGGCGTCGAGCGCTCCGTCGATGCGCGGCTGGATGTTCAACTGGCCGGGCGTGGCGATGAACAGCCCCACCTTGCCCTCACCGACGATCTCGACGATCCGCTCACCCATGGCAAAGCCGGATCCGTACAGGTCCTGGCCGGTGTAGGACATGCGGGCGTTGGGCGCGTCGGCGTTGTAGGACACCACGGGGATCCCGGCGTCCAGCGCCTCCTGCACGGGTTCGTTGAACGCCTCGAGATCGACGAGTGATACGGCGATCCCGTTGGCCCCACCGGCGATCGCCGCCTCGAAGGCGTTGACCATCTCGCCGATGTCGGAGATTTCCGAGCCGGTCCACTGCACCTCCGGGAGGCCGAGGAGCGCCGCGGCATCCTCGATCCCGTAGATCGTCGGGACCCAGAACGGGTTCGTCGTCACGTGGTTGACGAACACGAAATTCCACTCCGGCACCTCCGGAAAGTTCCCGGCGGCCGGCGCTCGGCCACGAGCAGACACACTGCCGTGCCCGTAGGCGGCGAAGGCTCCCGCCGCAGCAGAGATGCCGGCGGCCCGCATCAGCGCGCGCCGGGAATGGCGTGATTGCCCAACCGTCATGTTGGTTCCCCCTTGTCGACAGCCAATCAGAAGGTGGTTGGCCCCACGACGAGCATAAGGACGCGGCGAAACGCGCACAAGAGAAAATTGTGAACGTTCACTTCCGGGGTCGAGCGACGAAGTAGTCGAGCGCCCGAGGTTCGGCGAGGGCGCCTTGCGCCGCGACATCGTCAGCGTCGACGCCCGCAAGGATCCGCTTCACCGGAAGCTCGAGTTTCTTGCCGGACAGCGTTCGCGGCACTGCGGGGACGGCCTCGATGACGTCGGGGGTGTGCCGCGGCGACAACTCGCTCTCCAACGCCTGACGGATGCGGCGCCGCAGGTCATCGTCGAGATCGACGCCCTCCGCCAGCTTCACGAAGAGGATCAACTCGCCGAGACCGCCGGTCTCAGCGGGATCCTCGAGGTGCACCACGAGGCTGTCGTCGATCTCGTCGAACCCCTCGACGACGGCGTAGAAGTCGCTCGTGCCGAGGCGCACTCCCCCGCGGTTGAGGGTGGCGTCAGAGCGCCCGGTGACCACGCACGAACCGTCCTCGTTGAACGTCACCCAGTCGCCGTGGCGCCAGACCCCTGGGAAGTGCTCGAAGTAGGCGGCCCGATACCGCTCACCGTCGGTGTCGCCCCAGAACCCGACGGGCATCGACGGCATCGGTTCGGTGATCACCAACTCGCCGGTGACGCCAGGGGGACACACCTTCCCGTCGGGCGTGAACGCCTCGACGGCGCAGCCCAGCAGGCGACCGCCGATCTCGCCGGCCCGCACCGCCTGCAGCGGCGAGGCGCCGATGAACGCCGTGGCGATGTCGGTGCCGCCGCAGATCGAATTGACCGGGACGCCGACTACTTCGTTGACCCAGCGGTAACCGGCGGCGGGCAGCGGGGCGCCGGTCGAGCCGACCCAGCGCAGCTCGTTGTCGGGCGGCCGGACGCGCACCTTGCGGCAGGCCATGAGGAACGGCGCCGACGAACCGAACACGGTCGACCCGGTGTTTGCGGCGACCTTCCACAGCGTGCTCATTCCCGGCGACGCGGGGTTGCCGTCGAACAGCACGATCGTCGAGCCGGTGAGCAGGCCGGACACGAGGTAGTTCCACATCATCCAGCCGGTGGTCGTGAACCAGAAGAAGCGGTCTTCGGGCGTGAGGTCCTGATGGAAGGTCAGCACCTTGAGGTGCTCGACGACGACGCCGCCGTGACCTTGGACGATCGGCTTGGGCAGCCCGGTGGTGCCGGAGCTGTACAGCACGTAGAGCGGGTGGTCGACCGCCACCGGGGTGAACGTCAACGGCGGCGCTGATGCGCTGCGGAGCACTTCGTCCCACACGTGGTACTCGGGTCCGGCCGACGTCGGCGGGTGCCGGTCGGGGTGGAGATACGGGATGTGGATGACGTGACGAAGCGTCGGGAGGGCAGCGACGATCGTCGGCGATGTGCTCGGCGCGGTCGATGTCCTTCGTGCCGTAGCGATACCCGTCGACGGCGATCAGCACGGTCGGTTCGATCTGGGCAAAGCGGTCGATCACCGAGCGCACCCCGAACTCGGGCGCACAGCTCGACCAGATCGCTCCGATCGAGGCGGCGGCAAGCAGGCCGACGAGCGTCTCGGGGATGTTCGGGGCGTAGGCGACGACGCGGTCGCCCGCGGTGACTCCGAGGTCGCGCAACGCTGCGGCGCAGCGCCGCACTCCGAGCGTGAGGTGGTCCCAGGTCAACTCGATGCGGTCACGGGTCTGGCTGACGGCGATGACCGCGATGCGCTCGGGATTGGCCTCCCCGGCTGCCAGGGCGTGCTCGGCGTAGTTGAGCGTGGCCCCTGGGAACCAGCGCACGCCGGGCATCGTGTCGCCGACGCGAATCGCTTGCGGAGGTGATGTCCAGCGCACGCCGGTGAAGTCCGTCGACGCTTGCCAGAAGGCGTCGAGCTCGTCGATCGACCAACGGATCAGGGCGTCGAAGTCGTCGAAACCGTGTTCCGTGGCGAAGCGTCCCAGTGCCGTGGTCTCCCAGGCGTCGGCGGGTGGCGTCCAGAGCACCTCGCCGCGGGGCAGGGTCACGACAAGCCCCCGACGGCAGCCACTCGACTGGGAAGCTCGTGGCCGACGAGGTCGGCGAGTAGCGGTCCGGCTGCGAGCAGTGCATCGAGGTCGATCCCGGTGTCGACGCCGCTGTCGGCGAGGACCATGGCGAGATCCTCGGTGGCCAGGTTGCCGCCCGCCGCTGGCGCGAACGGCGAGCCGCCGAGACCGCCGAGGGCCGTGTCGAAGCGGTCGACGCCACGTTCGATCGCTGTCCACGCGTTGAGCAGCGCGGTCCCCCGGGTGTCGTGGAGGTGCAAACCGACGTTGCTCCCGGTCGCCGTGAGCACCTCATTGACGCGCCGCGGCGTCGCCATCCCGGTCGTGTCGGCGAGGGTCACCTGGTCGACGCCGAGGTCTCGTGCCCGGGCGACGAGCGCGGACACGTCGTCGGGCGTGATGTCCTCGCCGTCGAACGGCGAGCCGAAGCAGCACGAGATCACGGCGTCGAGCACCGCGTGCGGCGCGGCGGCGCGGATGGCGACGATGCCCTCGAAGGCCTGCTCGATCGACCGGTGCGTGTTCTTCTCGCTGTAGGCCGGCGACGCCGACACGGTGATCGTCAAGTGATCGACGCCGGCAGCGGTGGCCAGTTCGGCGCCCTCGACGTTGGGCACCAGCGCCCAGAGCGTCACGTCGTTAGCCCGTTGATGGAGCGCCGCGACGACGTCGGCGGCGCCGGCCATCGCCGGCACGGCCTTGGGGCTGACGAACGAAGCGACCTCGATGTCGCGCAAGCCGGCCTCGATCAAGCGCTCGATCAACTCCACTCGTCGCTCGGGTCGCACCGGTTGTTCGCTCTGGAGGCCGTCGCGTGGCGAGACGTCGCGGACCTTCACCCGCGTACCGACCGATGGGTGTTTAGGGGACCGTTCCGTCCCCAGAACACCCATCGGTCGCTGCGGCGGGGTCATACGGGGGGGACGCCGTGGCGGCGGGTGGCGAAGTGGCGGTCCTTGTTGCGGGCCAGGCCGATGCGCCGGATGAGATCGTCGCGCAGGGCGTGCGGGGCGACGATCGCATCGATGACCAACTCGGACGCCAGACGTAGCAGGTCGACGTCTTCCTCGTAGATCGTGCGCTGCTCGTCGACGAACGCAGCTCGCTCGGCGGCATCCTCGATCGCCGCGATCTTGTTGGCGTACACCGCGTTGACCGCCGCTTCGGGCCCCATCACGGCGATGCGCGCCGTCGGCAGGGCGATCGTCGCGTCTGGTGAGAACGCCGGCCCGGACATCGCGTAGAGGCCGGCGCCGTAGGCCTTGCGCACGATCACCGAGACCTTCGGCACCGTCGCCTCGCTCACCGCCGTCACCATCTTCGCCCCGTGGCGGATGATCCCCTGGCGCTCGACCGCCGAGCCGATCATGAACCCGGGCACGTCGGCGAGGAAGATCAGCGGGAGGTTGAAGGCGTCGCAGAGCCAGATGAAGCGGGCGGCCTTGTCGGCGGAGTCGACGAACAACGTGCCGGCGAGATGCGCAGAGTTGTTGGCGACGACGCCGACAGGGTGGCCATCGAGACGGCCGAGTCCGACGATCAGCTCCTTGGCGTACAACGGCTTGATCTCGAAGAAGCTGTCACGGTCGATGATGCCGTCGATCAACACGTGCATGTCGAACGCGACCCGTTCGTCGGCGGGAACGACGTCGTCGGTCAGCTCGACGGCCGGCGGCTCGCTCTCGTAGACCGGCGGGTCGTGGCGCCATGACCGTGGGAAGTACGTGAAGTAGGCGCGGGCCTGGTCGATGGCGTCCGTGTCGTCGTGGGCCAGGTTGTCGGCGCAGCCGGACTGGCTGACGTGCATCCGGGCGCCGCCCATCTCCTCGAGCGTGGTGATCTCGCCGACGACCATCTCGGCCATGCGCGGCGACCCGAGGTACATCGAGGCGTTGCCCTCGACCATCAGCACGATGTCGCAGAACGACGGGATGTAGGCGCCGCCGGCCGCCGAGGGTCCGAACAGGCAGCAGATCTGGGGGACCTGACCGGACAGCCGGACCTGGTTGTAGAAGATCCGCCCGGCGCCGCGCCGGCCGGGAAACAGCTGGACCTGATCGGTGAGCCGGGCCCCGGCCGAGTCGACGAGCCAGAAGATCGGCACCTGCTCGTGGATCGCCGTCTCGGTGGCCCTGACCATCTTCTCGACGGTGCGCGCGCCCCACGAGCCGGCCTTGACCATCGGATCGTTGGCGACGACGACGACGGGCATCCCCTCGATCGTCCCCCGCCCGGTGACCACGCCGTCGGCGGGCAAGGCGCCGCCGCCGTTGTCGGCAGCCTGGTTGTTGGCGAGCAATCCGTCCTCGACGAACGACTCGGAGTCGAGGAGAAGAGCGACGCGCTCGCGTGCGGTCAGCTTGTTCTGCCCGCGGATCTTGGCGAGAGCCCGCTCGTCGGGCTGGACCGCCCGCTCGATCGCCTTGTCGATCCGCTCACCCACTGCGTTCCACGGTACTGACCCACGCTCGTACGATCGTGGCGGTGCTCACCGACCTCGTGCTCGTGCCGTTCGGCGCGTCGCTCGACGAGCTGCTCGCGGCAGCGCAGGCCGTCGACCGTGGCGGGTTCGACACGGTGTGGACCTACGACCACTTCAGTGGGCTCGTGCAGGGCGCGCCGTGGTCTCGCGACCCGTTCGTGACACTCGGAGCGATCGCCGCCACGACCGAACGGGTCAACCTCGGCGTGCTCGTCGCCAACGTCGCCAACCGACATCCCGCCCAGCTCGCCTGCGCCGCCAACTCCGTGCAATCGCTGGCACCCGGGCGGGTCCTGCTCGGCATCGGTGCGGGCACGGCGGCGAGCAGCGAGTGGTCCGCCGAGGCGCGGGCGATCGGGCGGCCCATCGCCGCGGCGACGACGCGGCGGACGATCCTCGCCGAGACGATCGGCGCGGTGCGCGCGGTCTGGGCCGGCGAGCCGTACGCCGGTGAACACGTTCGGGTCGCCGGAGCGATGGCCGTGACCGATGGCGCGCCGCCACCGCGAATCATCGTCGGGGCGGCCAATCGCGACACGATCGCAGTCGGCTGCGCCCACGCCGATGGCGTCAACCTGCTCCCCGGCGGGGAGCTCGCCGAACGTGTCGCGTTCGCTCGTCAACACGCCGTCGCACCTTCGTTCGAGGTCAGCGCGTTCCTGGCGCTCGACGCCGATCATCCACTCGGCGGTGACCCGTCCGATCTCGTCGCCCTCGGCGTCGACCGTCGCACGCTGTACGTCGGCACGCCACTGCCACTCGATGCGATCGCCGGTATCGCTGCCAAGCTGCAGGAGTGGAACCCGGTGAACGGCTGACGACCGACCGCGGCGAGATCGACCAGCGAGCGATTTGGCAGTGGCTGCATGACGTCGCCTACTGGGCGCAGGGACGACCATGGAGTGTGCAGCAGCGGGCGAACGCCGCCTCGCGCTGCTTCGCGATCATCGGCCCACACGGCGACACTCGGGCGTTCTGCCGGCTGGTGACCGACGGTGCCACCTTTGCCTGGCTGGCCGACGTCGTCGTGCTGCCGCCGTTCCGCGGGCGCGGGCTCGGCAAGGACCTCGTCGCCGCCGTGGCGCGCAGCCAGCACGACGCCGGCATTCGGCGCGTGTTGCTGCGCACCGACGACGCCCATGGGCTGTACGCGCAATTCGGCTTCGCGCCGGTTGAGACGGGCTTCATGGATCGGGTCGTGACGTGACGTTCGACGGCCGACGGTGTCGAGCCTCACCAGCGACGGCGACCGGAGCGACCGCGCCGCACGAGGGGTAGCACCCGGCCGCCGATCAGCTCGATGCCGCGCTCGTCCGTCAGCCCGTGGGGCGTTCCGAGGTCGACGCGTGACGCGCCTGCATCGAGCACCGCGGCGACGTGCCCGGCGACCTGCTCGGGGGTGCCGCTGAAGGCGAAGTGGTCGAGCACGTCATCGGGGATCAACCGGCCGGCGGACTCGTGGTCGCCGGCCGCCGTCAGCCGGCGAACCGGCTCGAGCACGTCGGGCACGACGGTCACCGTCGGGTCGAGCTCGGCGACGACGGCGAGGTACATCGCCACCTCGGTGCGCGCCCGTGCCCTCGCTCGTTCGCCGTCCTCGTCGACGACGCTGACCGCACCCAGGACGACGCCCACCTCGTCGGGGTTGCGGCCCACCGAATGCGCTCCAGCGGCGACGTACGATCTCATCACCGCGACCATCGCCGGGTTTGCGCTACCGCCGACCTTCACCTCGTCGGCGATCCGACCGGCGAGCGCCCCGGTACGCCGCCCCCACGTCCCGATCATCAAGGGTACGGCTGGTCGCGCGGTGTCGTAGCGCAGCGTCGTCCCGGGGGCCAGTCGGAACACCGCGCCGTCGAAGCCGCGTCGGTCGTGGCGCAGCAGCGCGGCCACCAGGCCGGCGGCCTCCTCCAACGCCTGCACCGGCTGGCGCTGATCGATCCCGACGGCGTCGAGCCACGTGCCGCGGGCAAGTCCGAGAAACGCACGACCATCAGAAGCGAGGTCGAGGACGGCGATCTGTCCGGCGATCTCCGCTGGGTGAATGGCAAATGGGCTGAAACAAGCCGGCCCGAGACGCACCGACGTCGTCGCCCGGGCGATCTCCAGCAGCGCCGGCAACGGAGGCTGGAACATCAAGTCGGCGTACACGCTGATCACGTCGACGCCGTGGCCCTCGGCGATCGCAGCCAAGTGGGCGTACGCACCGGGAGGCTTGTCGCCCTGCACGCCGATACCGAGCTCGACACTCGTCTCGTCGGCGGCCCTCACGTCAGGTCGGTGGTCCGCAGGCGGCGGACGCCGGTGCGCTCGATGCGCATCACCAGCCGCTCGTCGGGGTCCGGGCAACACACCTCGGTGTCGTGCTCGATCCAGTCGCCGGGCGGGTTCTGACGCTGCTTCGCCGACAGGAGCGGCAGGGCGGCAGCGAGGGCGTAGATGCAGAAGTGCTTGCCGTCGGGCAGCCGCAGTTCGTTGCTGGCGACGAGGTCGAAGTAATCACCGGGCTGCATCCCGCAGACGCTGCGCCCCTCGACGCGGTCGACGACGACGCGCAGGTCGTAGACGACGGTCTCCGCTGCTGGGTCGGGCGGCGCGCCGTCGGACATCGAAGCAACTGTATGACTGGCGACTCTCGACGTGCGAGCGTTCGCTTTGCTCATCGCGGCCGGCCCGTCTATCGTCACCTCCAAGAGCAAACGCTCGTTCGCGTGGGGAGGTAGGCGATGACGGATCTTCGTTTCGAACGACGGAGTCGGACTCGGCTTGGTGCAGCGATCGCTGGTGCCGCACTGGTGGCCGGCAGTGCCGGTCTCGGCGCGAGCAGCGTCTCGGCAACCGGCGAAGGCGAGCCGCAGCCCGGCGGCACGCTGATCGTCGCCGGCGACCCGGACGTCCTGTGGATGGACCCCACCGCCGCGTACAGCGCCGCCGACTACCAGTTCCAGCGGATGACGTTGCGCAACTTGTTCGACTACCCGAACAGCGGCACGCTCGAGGAGCGGGCGACGCCGCTGCCCGATCTCGCTGTCGAGGTGCCGACCCCGGAGAACGGCGGAGTCTCCGCCGACGGCCTCACCTACACCATCGAGCTACGCGACGACGTCGTGTGGAACGTCGACGAGCCGCGGCCCGTCGTCGCCGAGGACGTCGTGCGCGGCGTCAAGCGGATGTGCAACCCGGTTCAAGGCTCCGCCGCCCGCGCCTACTACCTCGACACGATCGCCGGCATGGGCGAGTTCTGCGAGGGGTTCGCCGAGGTGGCGCCCGAGATCGAGCCGATCCGCGACTACATCGAGTCCACCGACATCGCCGGCGTCACCGCCGTCGACGACCACACCGTTCAGTTCACCTTGACTCAACCGGCGAGCGACTTCGTGTACCTCCTCGCCCTGTTCCGATTCACGGCCCCACAGCCCGTCGAGTACCTCGACTACCTCGCCGACAGCCCCGACCTGCGCCAGAACATCATCGAGAACGGGCCGTACCAGGTGGTCGAGTACGTGCCCGACCAGAGCTACGTGCTCGAACGCAACCCGAACTGGGATCCCGAGACCGACGACCTCCGCGAGGCCTACGTCGACCGCATCGAGATCACCCTCGGCCAGCAGAACGAGTCCGTGTTCCAGCAGATCATCGCCGGCACCGTCGACATGCAGTGGGGCGAGACGACCGTGCCGACACAGGAGATCCCGGCGCTGCTCGCAGCCGGCGACGAGCGCCTTGTCATCGAGGGCGCGGGAGGGCTTGTTCCGTACATCGTGATCAACACGCTGAGCCCCAACGCGGACGGTGCGTTCGGCGACCCGCTCGTCCGTCAGGCGCTGAACTTCGCCGTCGACCGGGAGGCGGTGCAACAGATCTTCGGCGGACCGAACCTGTCCGAGCTGGCCTTTCACATCCTGCCTCCGGAGGTGCCCGGCTCGGAGGACATCAACCCGCTGAACGTTCCGCCGGGCGGCGATCCGGAGCGCGCTCGTGAGCTGCTCGCCGAGGCCGGCTACCCCGACGGGCTGCCGATCAAGGTGCTGTACGACGATGAGCCGGGGATGGAAAACCTTGCCGCCGTGCTCGAGCAGGTCCTCGGCGATTCCGGGTTCGACGTCGAGTTGGTCTTCCAGCCGCGCAACGCCTTCTACGGCGAGTTCCTGCTCAACCACGAGTTCACCGAATCCGGGGGGTGGGACATCTCCCCGGTGACGTGGTACGCCGACTACCTCGCCGGCCGGTCGTACATCCCGATCCTCCTCGACGGCCGGGGGTACGAGTCTGGAACTCCGAACTACGGCGGCTACAACAACGACGAACTCAACGGGCTGATCGACGAGGCACTTGCGGCCAGCACTCCCGAAGAGGCCGCGGCGCTGTGGGCCGAGGCCGACGTCCTGGCGACCGAGGACGCCGCCTGGATTCCTGTCGGCTTCTCCAAGACGCCGACCCTGCACGGCGACCGAGTGGGCGGCTTCGTGTTCCACCTGGCGCCACGCAACGGCGACTTCACCAACGTCTGGCTCGAGCAGTAACTCAATCCACGATCTGGGGAGGATTTGTCGCGGACGTCGACACGGTTCTTCCCCAGATCGTGGGTTGGCACGGAACTTCCCCAGATCGTGGGTCGATGACCTGCGGCTAGGTGCCGCAGAGCGCGTCGGGGTCGGCGAGGGCGCGGTGCACGAGCCGCTGCAGGTCGTGCACCGGGAGCTCGGAGTCGTCGATGCGGAGGAACAGCGACACGTCACGACGGTCGCCGGCCGCCTCGACGGGAAGCTGCCAGATCTTGACGGACGCCGCCTGCCGACCGCGGCGGTCGCCGCCCGATTCGTCGCCGGCGAGCAAGGCCGTCAGCAGGCGCTCGGCGAAGGGCCCATCGGCGTCGACATAGGCCTGCGCCATCGCCTCGGGGACGTGCGGCCCGGCGAGGATGTTGCCCTGCACGGCCCACGACTCACCGCTCAGCCCACCAGCCCACGGCGTGCACTGCTCGCCGGTGAAGGTGGTCGCCGCCCCGGCCGCGTCGACGACCCCGAGCTGACGGTAGACGCTCTCGGGGTCGTCGGTCGTCAACGTGGCGACCACCGCTGCGGCGTCGTGCCCGTCACGCAGCGCAGCGAGCCCCTCGTAGCCGTAGCGGAGATCGTGGTACGCCTGGGTGGCGACGGCGCCGAACCCACCTGCTCCCCACGGCACGTGGGCGCCGACGCACATCGCCTTGGAGGCGACGGCGACCCCCCATTGCGTCGTCGAGCGGTCGAAGGCAACGATGGAGTACGTCACATGGGGAACCCGTTCGCCGATGCGAGCGACGAGGCGCCAGCAAGGCGTGGGAGCCGAGGAGCGGTTACTCACGGCCTGCGTGGCCGGGGAACGCAGTGGCGGCCTGATCGCGCAGGATCGCCCAGACGATCGGATCGAGCTGGCCGGGCAGCGTGCGCTCCTCGAAGTTGTTGACTCCCGACCACGCGGCGAAGGCGCGGTCGAGGCTGTCGTGATCGTCGGGCGGATATCCCACGGCCACGAGGGCGTCGGTGACCTCGCCCGCCAAGGCACCCTCGAGTGGCAGCAGTGTCGCTGGGTCGGGGCGTTCGAAGTACAGGAAGTGCAGATCGAGGAGACGGCCGAGCTCGGTGATCGGCGCGGCGTGGTCGTCGACGCGCAGATCGGTCCCGATGTCGAGACCGCCCCCGTACGCCGCGCCCTCCTGCCAGATCGACATGGCGGCCGACTCGAGGCCGCGGCGATCTCCACCGGCTGCCTCGCCGGCCTGGAGGCAGTGCAGCAGTCGTTGCCCGAAATGCGCCTCCTCCGGGTCGTACGCCTCGGCCATCGCGTCGACGACCTGTGGGCCGTCCAGCAGGTTGCCTTGCGTCGTGAAGTTCTCGCCGGGGTGATGACCCTTCCAGTCCATGCATCGCGTCCCCGTGTGGTTGGCGGTTGCTCCGGTGCGATCGACGACGGCGAGTTGACGCTGGTCGACCAGCGGGTCGTCGGCGGTCAGCCGGGCGACCGTCTCGGTGGCCCCGAGCCCGCGGCGCAGCAGGTCCAACCCGTTGGGTCCATAGCTGAGATTGGCCAAGGCCTGGGTGGCGATCGCCCCGACCTCGGCGCCACCCCACGGCACGGCGAAGCCGACCGCCAGGCACTTCGAGGCCACGGCGACGCCCCACGAACGCGACGCCGGATCGAACGCAACGATTGAGAATGTCATCGAGATCTCCCTGACGAACGAGCGTTCACTAGTCTAGGTGGTCACCGGCAGCCCAGCCAGTTGCGGCGGGCTCGGTGCTGGTTGACCGGCCTGTCGGCCGGCACTACTCTGCAAGGCGAACGAGCACTCGTTCGTATCCGGCGAAGGGTCGTATCCGTCGCATCTGATCGGTGCGGGAAGTTGGGGGACTGAGACATGGAACGACGGCATCTCGGCAGACGAGTTCTCGCCCTGGGCGTTGTGCTCGCGGCGGTCGGCACGGCGACCGCCGGCCACACCGGCGCCACGACGGAGCCCGGAGGCACCCAGACCTCCGGTGGGACGTTGGTCTTCGGCGTCTCCAACGATCCGCGCATCCTCGACCCGGCGCTCGCCTCGGATGGTGAGTCGCTGCGCGTCAGCGGGCAGATCTTCGAGACGCTGGTCACGACGGCGCCAGGGTCGACCGAGGTCGTGCCGCTGCTCGCCACCGAGTGGTCGCCGAGCGACGACGGGCTCGCCTGGACGTTCGAGCTGCAGTCGGGGGTCACGTTCCACGACGGCGAGCCGTTCAACGCCGCGGCGGTGTGCTTCAACTTCGACCGCTGGTACAACTTCGCCGGCCCCCTCCAGCTCAACTCCGGGGCCTATTACTGGCGAGTGATCTTCGGCGGCTTCGCCGCCAACGAGCCCGACTCCGACGCTCCCGAGACATCGCTCTACGAGAGCTGCGAAGTGGTCGACGATGACACGGTCATCCTCCACCTCACCGCACCGTCGGCGGCGTTCCTGAGTGGCCTCGTGCTGCCGCCTTTCTCGATCGCCAGCCCCAAGGCGTTGACCGAGTTCGACGCCGACGCGGCGAGCCTCGACCCGGAGGGCAACCCGGTACCCCAGGGGACCTTCGGCACCGAGCACCCGATCGGCACAGGACCGCTGATGTTCGACGAGTGGATCCGCAACGACCGCCTGACACTCACCCGCTTCGACGACTACTGGGGCGCGCCGTCGCTGCTCGACGAAGTCATCTTCCGGCCGATCCCCGACAACGCCGCTCGCCTGCAGGCATTGCAGACCGGCGAGATCGACGGCTACGACCTCGTCGACCCGCAAGACCGGGAGACGATCGCCGCCGATTCGGAGCTCCAGCTGATCGAACGACCCTCGTTCAACGTCGGCTACGTCGCCTTCAACCAGACGTTCCCGCCGCTCGAGAACATCGACGTGAGGAGGGCGATCGCCCACGCCCTCAATCGGCAGGCCGTGATCGACAACGTCTACGGCGATTCCGGCGAGGTGCCGGTGGTCTTCATGCCGCCGTCGGTGCAAGGCTGGACGGACGACGTCACGATCTACGACTACGACCCCGACGAGGCCCGCGCCATCCTCGAGGCATCCGGCCTCGAGCTGCCGATCGCCATCGACTTCTGGTACCCGGCCGACGTGTCGCGACCGTACATGCCGGATCCCCGGCGCATCGCCGAGGCCTTCGCCTCCGATCTCGGAGAGGTCGGCTTCGAGGTCAACCTGCAGTCGGCGCCATGGACACCTGACTACCTCGACGCCGCGCTGTCGGGCCAGGCAGCCGTCCACCTGCTCGGTCAGACCGGCGACTTCGGTGACCCGGAGACCTTCGTCGGGACGTTCTTCCGCACGGAGAGCCCGCAGTGGGGATTCGAGAACCCCGAGCTGCGCCAGGCGCTCGAGGACGCCCTGCGGATCACCGATGTCGACGAGCGCACGGCCGCCTACGAGGAGATCAATCGAACGATCATGGACTTCCTCCCAGGAGTTCCCTTCGCCCATTCGACGTCCAACCTGGCGTTCCGCTCGAACGTCGAGGGCTTCGTCGCCAGTCCTGTGACCACGGAGAACTTCGCCACCGTGTCGATCGAGGAGTAACGGGCGCACCGCATGGCGCGCTACGCGGCACGACGGCTGCTCCTCGCCATACCGGTCCTCCTCGCCGTCTCGTTCCTCGTGTTCGCGTGGACCCGAGCGCTTCCGGGCGGCCCGGCCCAAGCGCTCCTCGGCGAACGAGCGACGCCGGAGGCCGTGGCCGCCATCGAGCGCCAGTACGGCCTCGACCGGCCGCTCATCGTGCAGTACGGGAAGTACCTCGAGCGGATCGCCTCGGGTGACTTCGGGCTGAGCGTCGCGACACAGCGGCCGGTCGTCGACGAGTTGCGCGAACGCTTCCCCGCCACCTTGGAACTGGCGTTCGCGGCGATGTTGTTCGCCGTCGTCGTCGGCGTCCCACTCGGCATCGTGGCCGCCAAGCACGTGCACCGACCACTCGACCACGTGAGCCTCGTCGGTTCGCTGATCGGCATCAGCATGCCCATCTTCTTCCTCGCCCTGATCCTCAAGTGGGCGTTCTCGGTGCGCCTTGGCTGGCTGCCGAGCATCGGTCGCCTGGACGTCAAGACCGACCTCGACCGGCGCACCAACCTGTTCGTCGTCGACTCGATCATCTCGGCCAACTGGACTGCGCTGTGGGACACGATCCGGCACCTGATCCTGCCGGCGATCGCGCTCGGCACGATCCCTCTGGCGATCATCACCCGGATCACCAGGACCGCGGTGCTCGAGGTGATGCAGGAGGACCATGTCCGCACGGCCCGCGCCAAGGGCCTGCCACCGCGTGTGGTCGATCGGCGGCACATCCTGCGCAACGCCCTCCTCCCCGTCACGACGGTGATCGGCCTGCAGGTCGGCCTGCTGCTGTCGGGGGCCATCCTGACCGAAACGGTGTTCGCCTGGGGTGGCCTCGGGACGTGGATCTACGACGCCGTCGGCGCCCGCGACTACGCCGTCCTGCAGGGCGGGATCCTGTTCATCGTCTTCGTGTTCGTCGTCGTCAACCTGCTCGTCGACCTCGGCTACTCGCTCATCGATCCGAGAATCCGCTACCAATGAATGGCCAACGCCGCCGCCGCCGGCACAACGCCGTGAACGCCCTGCGTGGCCGGGGAACGTAGTGAGCACTGTCCAGGAACTGCCGACTACCGTCGGGTTGCCAACTGACGCTCCTGTCGCTCCGCCGACGGTGCGGAGTCGCGACGTCTTGCTGCGGCTGCGTCGCAACCCCGGCGCCCTCTTCGGTGCGGCCATCGTCGCGCTGGTCGTCGTGCTCGCCGTGTTCGCCCCGTTGATCGCTCCGGAGACGCCTTCGGGGCAGGCCTACCTCGACCGTCTCGGCGGAAGCTGCTGTCCTGGGCCGTCGTCCGACTATTGGTTCGGGCTCGACGACCTCGGACGCGACGTCTTCTCACGCATCGTCTATGGCGCCCGCGTCTCGCTCGTCGTCGCCATCGCCTCGGTGTCCCTGGCATTCGTCGTGGGCGGGCTGCTCGGCGCCGTCGCCGGGTACTTCGGCGGGGCCACCGACTCGACGATCATGCGGGTCGCCGACGTCATGCTCGCCTTCCCGAGCTTTCTCTTCGCCATCGGGCTCGTCGCCCTCCTCGGTCCCGGGCTGTGGCAGTTGATCGTCGCCATCGGCATCGCCAACGTGCCGATCTTCGCCCGCCTCCTGCGCGGCAGCATGCTCGGCGTGCGCGGCTCCGCGTACGTCTCTTCGGCCCGCGTCCTCGGGCTGCCGTCGCGCCGCGTGCTGGCGGTGCACATGCTCCCCAACGCCGTGTCACCGCTGATCGTCGCCGCCACGCTCGCTCTCGCCACGGCGATCATCGAGACGGCCGGCCTCGGCTTCCTCGGCCTCGGGAGCAACGACCCGAGCCAACCGGAGTGGGGGGCGATGCTCGCCAACACGAGTCGCTACCTGCAAACCGCTCCGCACCTCGCGTTCTTTCCCGGGGCCGCGATCGTCATCACCGTGCTCGGGTTCAACCTCTTCGGCGACGGTCTCCGCGAGGCCATCGACCCGCGACTCATCTGAGATGTCGCGCTGCTGACATGGCCCTGCTCGAGGTCGACGACCTGACGGTTCGCTTCCGAACGCTGCGTGGCGAGGTCCACGCGGTCAACGGCGTCGAGCTCTCGGTCGACGCCGGCCAGACGGTGGCCCTCGTCGGCGAGTCCGGATGCGGCAAGTCGGTGACCGCCCTGGCCATCCTCGGACTCCTCGCTCGCACGGCGTCGGTGACACGGGGCCGTGTCGTCTTCGACGGCCACGATCTACTCGGCCGCAGCGAGCGCGAGCTCCGCCAACTGCGTGGCCAGGCGATCTCGATGATCTTTCAGGACCCGATGTCGTCGCTCAACCCGGTGATGACGGTCGGCGCGCAGGTCGGCGAAGTCCTCGAAGCGCACACCGATCTCGGCGCGGCGGCGATCAAGCGGCGGTCCGTCGAGCTGCTTGACGAGGTCGGCATCCCCGACGCCGGCCAACGCGCCGGGCTGTACCCGCACCAGTTCTCGGGAGGGATGCGCCAGCGGGCGATGATCGCCATCGCCATCGCCTGCAACCCGCGCTTGTTGATCGCCGACGAGCCGACGACCGCCCTCGACGTCACCGTGCAGGCGCAGATCCTCACCCTCCTCGCCCGGCTGATCGCCGACCACCGGATGGGTCTGTTGCTGATCACCCACGATCTCGGTGTCGTCGCCGACACGTGCGAGACGACGAACGTGATGTACGGCGGCCGCGTCGTCGAGTCGGCGCCGACCCGCCAGCTCTTCCGTCGGCCGGCTCATCCGTACACCGTCGCCCTGCTGCGCAGCATCCCCAAGCTCGACGGCGACCGCAAGGTGCGCCTGGCGGCGATCGAGGGTCAGCCGCCGGTGCTGCGCGCCGAGCCGGTCGGCTGCACGTTCGTCGCCCGCTGTCCGCAGTCGCTCGACCGTTGCCGGACCGACACCCCGATCCTCGAGCCGATGGCGGGCGGGCACGCCGCCTGCTGGAACCCGGTGAACCGATGAATTGCGTTCCCCGGCCACGCAGGCCGCGACTGGCCGCTTCCTCGGCTGGCGCCTCGTCGCTCGCAACGGTCCGACTGGTGAAGCCGTGAGTGGGATGCTCGATGTCGAGGACCTGCGCGTCACGTTCACGGTGAAGGGGCGAGGCGCGCTCCGCGGCGCCAAGGTGACAGCGGTCGACGGGGTGTCCCTCTCCGTCCAGCGCCGCGAGACGGTCGGTCTCGTCGGCGAGTCGGGTTGCGGCAAGAGCACGTTCGCCCACGCGCTCGTGCGCCTCGTGCCCTTCGAGGGGCGCATCAGCCTCGACGGCGACGACGTCACGGACCTGCGCGGGGCCGAGCTCGTGAGGTACCGGCGGCGCGTCCAGCTCGTCTTCCAGGACCCGTACACGAGCCTCAATCCGCGACTCAGCGTGCGCCGGCTGATCGCCGAGCCGCTGGTGTACGCCCGCCGGGCGAGCGGCGGCTCGGTCGGCGGCAACGACGTCGCCGTGAGGGTGAACGAGCTGCTCGGCCTCGTCGGACTGCCTGCCGAAGCCGCCGACCGCTACCCGCACGAGTTCTCCGGCGGCCAGCGCCAGCGCATCGGCTTGGCGAGGGCGCTGTCCGTCGAGCCCGCTGTCATCCTCGCCGACGAACCCGTCTCGGCGCTGGACGTGTCGATCCAGGCGCAGATCATCAACCTCCTCGTCGATCTCCAGGATCGCCTGCACCTCACGCTCGTGTTCATCGCTCACGATCTCGCCGTCGTCCGCCACGTGTCCGACCGTGTCGGCGTGATGTACCTCGGCCGGATCGTGGAGCTCGGTCGACCGACGATCTGTACCGGCATCCATTGCACCCGTACACCGTCGCCCTCCTCTCGGCGGTCCCCG
>CAVYYX010000016.1:0-83488 GCA_963772825.1 Ilumatobacteraceae bacterium
GTCGCGGCCGGGGATGGCGAAGGCCGCCGCCGCCACCTCCTTGTCCACGTACGGGACACGGACCTCGGTCGAGGCGGCCATGCTCGCCCGGTCGGTGTAGGCCAAGTTGAGGCCGGTCAGGAACGGCCGCGTGTCGGTGTAGCACATCCGGTTCACCTGGTCGTCGGCCGGGCCCTGGTCGTAGACGGCCGCGTGCTCCTCGACCAGCTGGTCGACCTGCGGCCACAGCTCGGGGTCAAGCAGCTCATGCAGCTCGCCGACGTCGTAGTGGGTGTAGCTGCGGCGGAACGCCGCCTCCTCGGGCAGGTCCGCGAAGGCCACGAAGCGCTTGGCCCAGCGCGCCGCCCGGTAGCCGCGACGCCGGCCGGCTACCGGCAGCCGCTCGACCGCCGGCGCGACGACCCGGTGGCGTAGGACGCCGGGCAGACGGCGGTAGCGGGTGGCGAGCAGCCCGGCGTAGTGCTTGCGGTAGCCGCCGAACAGCTCGTCGGCGCCCATGCCGGACAGCAGCACTTTGACCCCGGCCTGCCTGGCGGCCTCGCAGATGAGATAGGTGTTGATGGCGGCGGCGTCGCCGATCGGCTCATCCAGCATGTCCACCATGCGCGGGAGCAGGTCGGCCACGTCGGGGGCGATCTCGACCTCGTGCAGCCTGATGCCGTGCTGGCCGGCCAGCTTGCGGGCGTAGGCCAGGTCGTCGGGCATGGCCTCCAAGCGCCGGTCCTCCGGCCGGAACGAGATCGTGTAGCAGTCGATGTCGCGGTTGTGGCGGGCGGCCAGGACGGTGAGCAGGCTTGAGTCCAGCCCACCGGACAGGAACGTGGAGATCGGCACGTCGGCCACCAGGTGCGCGGCGACCGAGTCCTCGAGCACGCGGCGCAGCTCCTCCACGTCGACCCGCCGCCCGGACGGCGCGGCGAGCTCGGCCCGCGGGTCGAAGAACCGCCCCTGCCGCCGGCGGCCGTCCGGGCCGACCTCCAGCCAGCTCCCCGGTGGGAGCTTGTGGACGCCCTGGTAGACGCAGTGGTCCTCGGGGATCCAGTAGTACAGCAGGGAGGCAACGATGGCCGTGTGGTTGATCGGCGGCTGCGGCCCCAGCAGCGGCCGCAGCCCTTGAGCTCCGAGGCGAAGGCCACGCCGCCGTCCCGCGCCGTCCAGAACAGCGGCTTGATGCCGAACTGGTCGCGGGCCAGGGTGAGCGTGCCCTGGCGCTCGTCGAACAGCGCGAAGGCGAACATGCCGCGCAGGCGGCGCAGGCTCGCCGGGCCCCAGCGGCGCCACGCCTCCAGCAGCACCTCGGTGTCGGAGCTGGTCCGGAAGCTGATCCCGGCGCCGCCCAGCTCGGCCCGCAGCTGGCGGTAGTTGTAGATCTCGCCGTTGAACACCAGCACCAGCCCGTCCTTCACGAACGGCTGGTTGGCCGCGGCCGACAGGTCGATGATCGATAGCCGCCGGTGCCCGAGCCGCACCCGTTCGGCGTCGTCGGGGCCGGTCCAGGTGCCGGCCGCGTCCGGCCCGCGGTGGGCGAGGGCGTCGGACATGGCGGCCCACCGGCCGGCGTCGACCGCGAGGTCGTAGGTTCCCAGGATCCCGCACACGGCTCAGCCCGCGACCGGGCCGCTCGGCCCCCGCATCTCAGTAGGCCCCCTGCCGCTTGACGACGGCGCCGAACGTCTTCAGCAGGATGTACAGGTCCAGGGTTGGTGACCAGTTGTCGATGTAGAACAGGTCGAGCCGGAGCGCCTCCTCGGCCGTCACCCGGCTGCGGCCATTGATCTGCCACCAGCCGGTGACGCCCGCGGGCACCACCTGCCTTGGGGTCAGCAGGTCGGCGTTGGCGGCGACCTGCTCGGCGGGCAGGGGGCGGGGCCCGACGATGCTCATCTCCCCGGTGAGGACGTTCAACAGCTGGGGCAGCTCGTCGAGGCTGAGCCGCCGCAGGAGCGCCCCGACTCGGGTCAGCCGAGGGTCTGACTCCAGCTTGAAGAACGGTGTGGTCGTGTCGAAGGCGGGGTCGCCGATCCGCATGGTGCGGAACTTGTGCATCCGGAAGATCCGGCCGTCCTTGGTCACCCGTTCCTGGTGGAACAGGGCCGGGCCGCGGGAGTCGAGGCGGATGGCTACGGCGATGATCGGCCAGAGGGGGAGGCTGAGCAGCAGCGCGACCGAGGCGACCGCGAGGTCAATGATCCGTTTCATGGCTTCCTGAGCTCCGGATAGGTGGACGGGTCGCAGGGCGACCGCGATGCCTGTCCCCACCTTCAGGAGCGCCAGCCGGCTGGTCAGCATCTGCGGCAGGTTGGCCAGCACCCGGACCTCGATCTCCGCCTGGCGTGCCACCTGCCTGACCTGGGACATGTCGGCTTCGGTAATGCCCGTCGGGGCGACGAACAGGCAGTCGACAGCGTGCTCCCGGACCAGGCGGTCGAGTTCACCGATCCGGCCCAGGATGGGCAGCCGGTTGGCGGGGACGGTCGGGTCGGAGGCACGCACGTGCCCGAGTGGCAGGAATCCCGAGGGCGCAACCTGGAGGATCTTCACGAGCCGGCCGGCCTCGGCCGAGGTGCCGACGACCAGGGTTCGCAGCGCCAGCCGGCCGTCGATCCGCATGCGCCACTGGTAGGCCCGCCACAATCGCCGCGGCAGCAGCTCCAGTACCAGGACCAGAACGAAGGTGAGACCGACCCATGCCCGAGAGAAAGACGACTTGGACCAGAAACTTCCCATTGCCAGCAGGACGACCCCCACTCCGGAGGCCCCGATGACGCGGCGCAGCTCCTCGTGGGCCGACAGGTGCTGGGGGGCGTACAGACAGTAGCTGTAGAAGACGACGATCCACACGAGCGGCGCGAAGGCGATGACGACGGCTTCACGGGCCGGCACAAGCTCGCCCGGATAGCGCACGGTGTAGGAGGCCAGCAACGCTACCACCACGGACAGGGCGTCTGAGGCGGCGAGTCCCACGGCGATGTGGCGGTAGCGACGGAGCGCGCCACCCGCCGGGGATTCAGCCGGGGATCCGGCACGAAGTCGGGACTCGTCGGCCCCAGCCGCATTGAGCTCCCTGGCGGTGCTTGAACCGTTGTCGCAGAGGGCGCTGCCGTGCCCAACCGACAAGCCGGTGCGTCGTGGAAAGAGACGGTTGGGGCCGGGACCGTAGAACGGGCCGCGTCGTCCCGAGCCGTTCCCGCTCATCCTGCAACCAGCCCGAGGTGGTCGAGGACCGCTCCGACGATTTCAGGCTCGTTCTCACGGAACGACAAGTGGTCGTTTCCGATCTCCGTCATGGTGAAGGTGGGTTCTTGCCACGACGGCATCAAGGCACGGCGCCGCTGGCCCTCACGTCGCGGCGCCCGACGTCGCTCCGGTGCAGGTCGAAGTGATTGCCGGCCAATCCGATTCCGACGGTTGTCGCCGCGTTGTTCACGACGTTTCCGCCGGACACCAGCACCCCTCCGTCCGCCATCACCGTCACCGCCTCGCCCGGCGTCCGACCCCGTCGGCGGGAGGACTGTCACCTGCGGTGAGCCGCCGCCGACATTTCTGATGCTGGCGTTGCCGCTGGTGGCCTCTACGTTGCCACCGCCGACCTGGCGACCGGTGGTCGTGGGTCGACCGGCCGTCGATCGGCGACGACGGGTGGTGCCGCTAATGACGAGGTGATGACGGTTACTGTCCCCATCTGCCGACAGTGGGCGCGACGCGCGCGCTCTCATACCAGTGTGACCGGATGCAGCCGCCGCAGCCATGATCCGTCCCCCAAAATCGCCGCACGGCTCCCCTAGCGCTCTCTCGGGCGCGCCGTGCGCGCCGACCCTCATCGCGAACGTCCATCTGGTTCAGCATTATTTTCGCGACGTCCTCGCAGCCGCGCATTCACCTCGAAGAAGGCGACGGGGGATTGACGCGAGCCGTTGTCACAGGGGATCTCGGCACGATGCGTCGCCGACCGAAGATCGGTCTGCGACGCTCAGCCGTACGCGACTTGGCGGTCGGTCTCGCATGAGCATTGTGCGGTGGCTCCAAAACGGCGCGTCCTCGTAAGGCCTGGAGCGGGATTGGATCGAGTGGACCGAAACTCGAGTGAGCGTTCCTCGTTGTCCGCGCCCCCGCCCGCCGCAGAAGCCCGCAGACGTGACCGAGCGCTTCGCGTAGTTCTCGAAAACAATCTCTGAACTCGTACTTGCGCTTCGAGGTCGGAGTCTGCAAAGCCCTCTACCCGGGTTCGATTCCCGGCGTCGCCTCCCTATCGTCCCTGCTCAGAGCAGGTGTCAAAGCGTCGTGGTCACGAGGTGGTCACGGTTTGCCGAGAAACCGCTCACACGCCTGTGATCGCAGTCGCCGCCAGGGCAGCAGCCGCCTCGTCATCGCCCGGCAGGACGTGGGCATAGACCCGCAACGTCACGGCGACATCGGCGTGACCGATCCGCTGTGACAGCACCTTGACCGGAACGCCGGCACCCAGCGCGGCGGTGGCGTAGCTGTGGCGCACGTCGTGCAGTCGGATCGTCGGAAGTCCCGCCCGCCTCGTCAGCACTCCGAATCGCCGCGTGAACACCTGAGGATGCACGGCGGAGCCGTCAGCCTCGGTCACGAGCATGTCGCCACCCTGCCAGCCGGCGCCCATCACGAGCCGCTCGGCTGCTTGCGCGAGCCACGCCCGTAACACCGCCACGGTTCCGGCATCGAGGGCGACCATCCGTAGGCCGGCGCGTGACTTCGGTGTGCCCTGCGCGGGAGAGTTGCCGACCATCGTCACGGTCTGGCGGATCGTCAGTCGGCCCGCGTCGAGGTCGACGTCCGCCCAGCGCAACCCGAGCAGCTCGCCGCGGCGCATCCCGGTCGTGGCCAGCAGCCGCCACCATGCCGCTTCACGTTCACTGGCCGTCGCCTCGATGAACCGGCCGAGCTGCGCGGCGGACCATGCCAGTCCATCGAGCGCCCGCCGGGGCTCCTGCCCCAGTCTCGACGTGGGCGCGAGCGGACCTATGCTCCCGGCGAGCGGTCGCTGTCGACCATGGCAGTTGGTCCGGCGACAAGTGACGGCCCTCGCAGGCAGAGCGGGGGCCGTTGCGCGAGCGTCCGGCATGCGGGTCCGCGTCGTTCATTATTTCTCAGACGACCTGCGATGGCGGCGGCCATTGCGGAAGACGGCGGAGGCTTCTTGTCCCGGCTGTGATCGAAAGATCGCTGCTCCGGGAGCCTCAGTCGAGTCTGTGCCGGGGAGGGGAGGACGCCCTTCCCGACCACCGTCGGCCGTCACGGCCCACCCGACGATCCGCGCCAGCTCGGTGAGCGCCCGCCGAGCTCCGGTCCACGACGGTCCGAGCTCGTCGAGGATGCGACTGATGGCGGCCCGCTCGGCGAGCAACGCAGCACAGGCGTCGACCAGTCGTTCGGTTTGATCCCGGTTACACCGTTTCGGATAGGTTCGATGATCGCCGGTCTGCCCGACTAACGTTTCGGCACCTGCGGAGTTGCGCGTCGGCCGGGGCGGAGGTGTTGGACTGATGGGGCGGACCAAGATCGTCGTGTTCCTGGTGGCGGCCGGGCTGCTGGTCCCTACGTGCGCCGTGCTCGCCAGCGCGGCCCCGGTCGCCGGCTCGGCTAACTCGTCGACGTCGACCGTGGCGACGACGCTGGGGACCTCCACCACCGCGGCGCCGAGCGCCGATGACGTTGCCGCGTCGATTGCCGTCCCGGACCGAGAGGTCGCCACCGTCACGGCGACATCGACGACGACACTGGCGGCCGCGACTGTCCCGACGACCACGACGCCGACGTCGACGCTGCCCGGGATTGGGCGCGCCGCGCTGACTCCCGACGCCGCACAACTCGTCGCTGTAGCCGCGACCGCCCCATCGGCACCCCGCTCGCCAGTGGCGACGGCGGCTAACGCCAGCGTCAAACTGGCGTGGTTGGCGCCGGCGAGCAATGGAGGCGCGGCGATCAACGTCTACGCCGTGCAGCGCTCGACCAGCGCCACATCAGGGTTCACCAACATCGCCTTTCCAACTACCACGACCTACACCGCGAGCGGGCTCAGCAACGGGACCCGCTACTACTTCAGGGTGGTCGCTCACAATGCCGCCGGCTGGGGTCCCGCCAGCATCGTCGTCAACGCTGTGCCACGCACCCTGCCCACGGCACCCCGCTCGCCAGTGGCGACGGCGGCTAACGCCAGCGTCAAACTGTCCTGGGTGGCGCCGCCAGCAATGGCGGCGCGGCGATCAACGTCTACGCCGTGCAGCGCTCGACCAGCGCGACATCGGGGTTCACCAACATCGCCTTCCCAACTACCACGACCTACACCGCGACGGGACTGAGCAACGGGATCCGCTACTACTTCCGGGTGCTCGCCCACAACGCCGCCGGCTGGGGTCCCGCCAGCACCGTCGTCAACGCCGTGCCACGCACCGTGCCCACGGCACCCCGCTCGCCGGTGGCGACGGCGGCGAACGCCAGCGTCAAACTGACCTGGGTGGCGCCGGCGAGCAATGGCGGGGCGGCGATCAACGTCTACGCCGTGCAGCGCTCGACCAGCGCGACGTCAGGGTTCACCAACATCGCCTTCCCAACTACCACGACCTACACCGCGACCGGGCTGAGCAACGGGACCCGCTACTACTTCCGGGTGCGTCGCTCACAATGCCGCCGGCTGGGGTCCCGCCAGCATCGTCGTCAACGCGTTCCCGAGTCGGTCCTCCGACCGCCCCGCGCCAGCCGGGAGCGACACCCGGCGACGGCAGCGTCCAAGTCACCTGGTTGGCACCGGCGAACAACGGCGGCTTCCTCATCGACAGGTACGCCGTGCAACTCTCCACCAGCGGGACCTCGGCGTGGACGAACATTGCCTTCCTGCCGGTCGGCGAGACCTCGTACCTGGCCACCGCAGGGATGACCAACGGCGTCCGCTACTACTTCCGGGTGCTCGCTCACAACGCCGCCGGCTGGGGTCCCGCCAGCGCCGTCGTCAACGCCGTGCCCCGCACCGTTCCGAACGCGCCACGGTTCCTCACCGCCAGCCCGGCTGCTAACTCGGTGAACCTGTCCTGGCAGCCCCCGTCGTCCGACGGCGGCGCAGCGATCACCGGTTACGAGGTGCAGTCGAAGGTGTGCTGCGTCTGCGACGCTGCAAGCTCGTGGTCCGGCGGCACCGTCGCCGCCGGAACCAGCAGGACGGTGACCGGCCTGGTGAACGGGGAGCGCTACTGCTTCCGCGTCCGGGCACGTAACGCTGCAGGATGGGGCCCCTTCGGCGCCGCTGCGGTCGTTTCGGCTGGAGTGCCGTCACCGGTGAGGAATTGCTCGATCAGCGCGCAGTCCTTTCCCGAACAGGGTGGCGGCGTCAGCTGGGAGGTGGACGTCACCTGGTCTCCCCCGGCGAGCAGCGGCGGATATCCCCTCGTCAGCTACACCGTGCAGGTCAACGACGGAAGCGGCAACTCCCTATACACGGTGCCGGCTACACAGACGAGCATTCTCGGGCTTCAGGCACACTCGGGCAGCTACTGGGCAGCCGTCTGGGCCACCAACTCGACAGGTTTAGGTACGCACAGCAGCGACATCTGCGTCACACCGACCATCACCATCCCCTGAGCCCAGGCAAACTGACGACGAGGTTTAGTCAGCGATGCGTATCGCCACCCGCCTGGCCAATCGAGGTGGTGCTCATTGCTGGCGTCGCGTTCGGTTGTCCCCGCACGGCGGATCGAACCCACCGTCGAGCCGCTTCCCGTTCGTCGTTCCTGCAACGGTCACGCACGACTCTCGTGGTGATGCCACTTCGCCTTTGCGGTGTCGGGTTGGTGGCCTGACACAATCTGGCGACGATGGCCGCGCACTCCGCTCGTGCCAGCGTCAACACGTCCGTAACGGTGTGCATTCGCCAGCGGCGCGTTGCGCACCCGGTCGCTGTGTCGATGGCGTCTCTGTTAGTGCTCGGCAACGCCAAGCTGACCGGCGACGTCGAGGCGACAGCGGTGGATCATGCGATGTCGCCGGCAACGGCCACAACGGTCTCCCCGACGACGTCCGCAGTGCCGGGCACGCAACGGGCGCTTGACGTCCTGGCGTTGATCACCGTCGAGAACGAGCAGCAGGCCGGTTATCAACGTGACTTGTTTGCCGAGGGTCTGGACGTGGACGGTGACAGCTGTGCCACACGTGACGAGGTGCTGATCCGGGAAACGTTGGTCACCCCACAGGTCGACCCGTCGGGATGTGGCGTTCTCGCTGGCCAGTGGCTGTCCGTCTACGACGGCGTCACGGTGACCCACCCCGCAGTGCTCGAGGTCGATCACGTCGTCGCCCTCAAGGAAGCGTGGGATTCCGGTGCCTGGCAGTGGGACGTCGCCCGGCGCGCCGAGTTCGCCAACGATCTCGTCGATGCCCGAACACTGCGAGCTGTCACGGCCCACTCCAACGCATCGAAAGGGCAAGCGGACCCGTCGAACTGGCTGCCCTCGAACGAAGCTTTCGTGTGCACTTACCTGGCCGATTGGATCGCCATCAAGGCCCGCTGGGAACTGTCGATGGACCAGTCCGAGTTCGGACGCATCGGCAACGTGCTCGGCGAACGATGTCCCGACCAGACGATCGCTCCATGGCCGACGACCCAGCCGTGGACACCGACATCGATCGACCGTCGGCGACGTCGACTACAGGGGCAGCGGCCACGACGTCGACGACGGTCGGCATTCAACCAGCGGTCGCCATCCCCACCGGCACCTGTGATCCGTCCTACCCCGATGTGTGCATCCCTCCGGCCCCTCCCGATCTGGACTGCGGTGACGTGACGTACCAGCAGTTCACCGTGCTCCCGCCAGACCCGCACAACTTCGACGGCGACCACAACGGCATCGGCTGCGAAGGCTGAACGAACCGCGCCCAGCTCGGAAGGAAGACGGTGCCATGCACCGACGGCGAGCGCCGCAGGTGGGATAGAGCCGGCGTGACCGAGTCGTGTCGGGGTCTACGGGTCGTCGGTTCCCGACACCGACATCGACCGAGGTCACGGGTGACGTGCCACCTCGGCCGCCGACGGCACTACTCGCAGGCCACGCCGTCGCCGTCGCCGTCGAGGCGATGGGGATCGTCGCCGCTGACCTGGATCGGTCCGCTGAGGTCCCCACAGTCGAGATCCGGCGGCGGCGGCGGGACGCATGGCGTGTACGAGGGGTAGCAGTTGCCCTGCAGTTCCAGCGCCGCTACCGGATCTGGTGCTGGCACCGTCGCCGGGGTCGATCCTTGAGCGACGTGTTCGGCAACGTTCGGCTGGCACTCGGGGAGGATCGGCGAGGCCACGATCTCGCGGTACGCCTCCTCCTGCGGATGCAGCCCGTCGCTCTCCGTGGGAATCGCCAGCCCGCCACCCAGCAGATACCCACCGAGGTCAACCATCTCGTCGCCGTCGACCGCTGGGTCGTCTGCAGGATTGGCGAAGCTGACGTAACGCAACAGGCGGCCATATCGATCCCGATCATCGACAGCGCCGGACGTGAGGAGGACCGGCTCACCGACCGGAATCACCTCGGCTAGAAATTCGGTGACCGCATCGCCACAGGCGGTACCAGCTTCGGCAGCATCGATGCCGATCAGACGGACCGTCTCAATCCGGTCATCAATGGACACGTCAAGGGCGTCACCATCGATGACCTCGACCACCTCGGCAGGGGTCGGCTGCGGAGGGGTCGTCGGTGGAGATGTGAGGAGAAGCGCAACTACCACCGTAAACATGGACCGCGAGAGTACAACTGGTCGCATCCCTCACGTGCCCGTAACAGCGTGTGATGCCGTCGTCGGCGGGAGCTCCATCCGTGAGCACGAAGCCTGTCGAACCAGGTTCGCGTGCGAGGTAGATAGTTGCATCCGCAACGGCATGTATCCGGAGCCCCTAGCATGTGGCGACGATGTCACCGCGTAGCCCGGTGTACGACTCGACCGAGTACCGCCGCAACCGCAAGGCCGTGCTTGCTGACCGTCCGGCGTGCGCCGTCCGCGGCCCGCTCTGCACCGGAGTCGCGACGACAGCCGATCACATCGTGCCCATCGTCAACGGCGGCGTCGACTCCAGCCTGGCAAACCTTCGGCCGTGCTGCGCAACCTGCAACTCACAACTCGGGGGCCGCAACGGACGCGCCCGACAGCTCGTCCGCAAAGGTTCCTTGGATGCCACCGACACACACCATCCCCCGAATCATTCCGTGATATCTCCCGGGACCAGGGCGAGCGGTGACCGATCGGCCCCGACATTGGCGGACATCCCCAAACGTGGCCGGAACGAGCCGACGACTGGCCACGCCGGCCGTGGGGGATGGTTCCTACGGCCCCGCCATCGCTCGTTGGGCGCGCCGGTGGATGCCGAACCGTCCCATGGTGTGGAATCGGTTCGCCTGGGACCGTGTGCTGGCGACCACGGCCGGCCGGTTGGCTCATCGTCAGGCGCTCGTGTCGACGGCTCGGCAGAACTCCAAGACGACGTGGGCGCAGGCGCTCGCCGGGTGGTGGCTCACCGACCACGCCGACCGGCTCCGTGATCCACAGACCGTGCTGTGGCTGTCGCATGACCTGCGCCTTAGCGAGCGGACGTTTACGTTCCTCGCCCGCCTCCTCGAAACACGCCGCACCTACGTCACCTACAGCTTCGGTCGCCAGCGGATGGTGCTCGACAACGGCTCCGAGTTCGCCGTCGCCTCGAACACCGCCTCTGCCGGCCACGGCTTCGCCGTCGACCTGGCGATCGCCGATGAGTCGTGGCGACTGAAACCCGAATGCATCGACGACGGCGTCATCCCGTCGATGCGCGCCCGCCCCTCGCCGCTCCTCGTGATGACATCCACCGCCGGAGACGAGAACAGCACCCTGCTGCGCGCCTGGCGGGAACGGGGTCTGGCGGCGATCGAGTCCGGCGACCCGACGTCGTTGTGCCTCCTCGAGTGGTCGATGCCGGCCGGTGTCGACCCGTACGACACGGCGCTGTGGGGATAGCCGAACCCGTGCCTCGGATCCACCCTGACGCGGGAGACGTTGCTCGCCGAATCACACGGACCACGCAACACGTTCCTGCGGGCCTCGCTCAACCAGTGGGTGGCGTCGTCCGAGTCGTGGCTGCCAGCCGGCCAATGGGACGCCTGCCGCATCAAGATCGTGCCCGACCCAATCGGTGGGGTCGTGGCAGCGGAGGTGTCGCAGGGCGGCGACCGATTCGTCGCCCTGCGCGCCTGGACCCGCAACGGCGTCGTGTTCGTGTCGCCCGTCGTCGTCACCGAATCCGAGGACGCCCTGTGGACCGCCCTCGAAGCCGTCTACGGCGACGTCGACCAACTGGCGATCACACCGACGCTCGAGCCTCACCTGCCGCCCTCGGTGGCCCGCAAGGCGACAACGGTCGGCCTCCGCGAACTCGCCCGGTACGTCCCGCTGGTGCGGTCGATGATCGCCGCCGGCCACGTCGCCCACGGCACCAGCGAACTGCTCGACGAGCACGTCGCCCGGGCCGTCGCCACCCGCCAAGCCGGCCTGTCCACCGCGCACAGCTCGGGGGCGATCGAACTGGCCCGCTGCCTTGTGTGGGCGGTGGCGATGGCCTCCCGCCCCTCGACATCGAAACGGCCGGCGGTAGCCGTCGCCGGCAACACGTAGGCCACGCCGCCGGGCGATGGAGCGTACCGGACGGCTCGTCGGCTGATGCATTTGCCTCAGGCTCGGCACGAACGTCCTGCTCGTCGTCGCCGTTGAGGAATTTGCATCACGGCTGATCGTCCCTTGGAGTGTTGCCAGTTGGCAACGTTCTACCGAGCGCCGTGGTCACAGCGTGGTCACGGAATGTTCACCGGAGGCTGGTAAATCCTGGCAGTCGACAGGGTCGGGAGTGCTCGGAAAACACCCGCTGAACTGGACTGACGAGTAATGGCTACAACTGCCTGGCAGGTGGTTAATCGGGTTCGATTCCCGGCGTCGCCTCCCTGTTTGTCCTGCCCACGGCGCTGCCGTGGGCTGCGTGATCACACAGTGATCACAGTTCGGCGCTGCGGATCGCCGAACTGATCGCTTCGGCAGCAGCTTCGCCCTCACCGGTTTGCACGTGCGCATCAACCCTGAGTCCGCGGCGATGTCGGCATGTGGTGTGTGCCCGAGTCGTTGGGAGCTTGACCGAGGTCCCTGCCGCGAGGGCACGTTGACCTGCCACTTCGCTACGACAGGTCGACGACCACGCGATTCCGCCGGTCGACAGCACCTCGTCGCAGACGAGACTGGTCAGTGGCGAACGCGCGTCGCCGTCGCCGTCTGGGTGTGGCTTGCACCGTGTTGCCCGTGCCCGGAGCCCGAGACGGCACTCGGACTCCGGGGGGCTTCACGGACGAACGTCAGCCGGCAGTGGTCGAAGACGCCTCGGCTGTCGAGGTGGAGACGTCGGAGCCCGGCACCGACGATCCGGGAGCTGTCGTCGCGGCACCGGCGACGGTCGTCGTCGTCGCCCCGGTCGCAGCCTGCTGCGACTGCGCCCAAGCCTCGGCGATCCGCCAGTACACGGCCAGCTCGGCGTTGAGCAGGTCGAGCTGGGCCTGGTTCGGCGTCACGTTGTTCTCCGGATTGGCAATCAGCGCTTCGACGTTGGTGGTCGGCCGGCCGAGGGCCTGATCGACAGCGCCGACAAACTGCACGTCGCACGTGCGCAGGATCTCGACGATGCGGTTGCTGCCATCGGACCCGACGACCGCCTCCAACGCATCGGCTAACAGCGCCTGCCCGGTGTCACCCTCACACTCGGCGGTGAGCGCGGCGGTGAAGTCCTCAGCTGCCAATGACGGCGCCGAGTCGCTCGGGGTACTCGGCGGTGCCGACGAGCCAGTCGGCGTTGACGATGTGCTGGCGTCTCCGGTCGTCGTGCTCGTCTCGTCGGTCGTACCGGTGTCCTCGACCGACGACGAGGTCGAACTCTCGCTCGTCGAGCTCTCTTCGCTGGTTGAACTCTCACCGCTGGCGCCTGTCGACGTGGCGGTTGCGGTCACGGTGAGGGCCGAAACCGCCGCCGCGCCGACGATGGCGAGCAACTTTGCACGGGTCTGCACTCGGTGCGATTGTCTCGATGTCATTGAGTTTCCTCCAGTCGGTGAACACGCAGAGAGGCGCGGCCGATCGGAGTATCCGTACCCGCGCATTCGGGCAATCATTCCTCTCGTTCTCCCCGGACGGGGTGACGCCATCAGTGAGCGGCGGACTTTGGCTCGGAAACTGTTTCGCGGCCCCCCGTACACCGCCACAGACGCTTGCCGAGTTCCTCACCGGGTTCACCGAACCAACCGGTGGACCGACTCAGCGGCTTGCCGTGCACGCCGGCGGGCTTGCGCGAGTCAAGGAGACGGTCAGCGGCGTCGGCGGGCGCGAGTGAGAATCCCGAACCGTGGTTCGACCTGAATCCGAGCTGGTTCGTGGCTGTGAGGGATCATGCGGGGAACGCGGCGTTGACCGTCTGCTCGCGGTGCGACTCGAGTTCGATCCGCTGCTGCATCGCCCGCCGCAGCAGCTTCTCGAAGTCGATTCCGAGCAGTTCAGGCCGGTGCTGCTGGACGATCGCGAGGGTCTGCCAGAGCGATTCCTTGGTCAGGATTCCGGCGATCAGCAGCTCCAACTCGACCAGTCGACTGAGGGGTGAGTATCCCCGCAGCTGTCCGTTGGGTTTGAGCCTTCCGAGCGATTCGACGCAGCGGGCGACGGCGATTTTCAACCGGCTCGGTCGGCATTCGAGGCGGATCAAGATCTCGTCGAGCGTGCCGACGTCTTCCTCGATCTGCCGGCAGACCCTGGCCGCAGACTCTCCGAGGAAGTCTCCCGCGTTGCTGTTGGCAAACCGTTTGGCCCGGTTGAACCCCGCCGCCGCGCCTGCGCGGTGGTCCGCCAGGTAGATCTCGAGACGTCGTGCCGCGTCAGGTGAGGCGGCAGTAGTTCCGACATTCGCCGGTGTGTCGTTGACAGCCATGCCCGTGAGTACCCGGTCAGCGGACTGCAATAACTGCGTGACTGCGCCGTTGATGCGGTCGGTCTTGTTGGTCGAGCGCTGCCGACTGCGAGGCGCGCCTCCGCGATGATCTTCCGGTGGTCGACGAACAACGACCCCGCGGCCCTACAGCGGCCGGCATTGATCCTGGCACGCGGCTCGAGCAAAGTGGCGTCTAGCTCAACCTCAACGACTTGAGCGGGGCGAATTTACCGCCATGGGTGGGCACGAGGCCCTTCCTGGCAGTCGCTACGTCGCCAAGCGTGACACCGACCACGAACTGGGGCCCGCCTCCTCGGCGGACGACTCACGGATTGAAGCGCTAGACGTCGTAGCCAACAGCGCCAGTTGGACACCCTGACCGAAACCGGCGCGATCTAGAACTGCGGTGGCGGTGGTACGGTCTCGTTGCCTTCAACAGCGAGGGTGCCGCGTCGTTGGTCGCCATTGACCAGGGTGTGCGCCCCCGTCCGTCGTGAAGATTGTTGAGACGTTCCGTTGGATCCGTGTGACGCTGGCGATCCTGTCGCCGATCTCGAGGCCGCACACCTGCACGTTTCGGATCGGCTGCAGTTGCTGTTGGAACGTGTCGAGAAGCTGCTTGAGGTCGATACGGCGGCGATCTTGTTGTTGGACCGTGACGGTTCGCAGCTGATTGCACGCTCAGCGCGAGGTCTCGAGGATGAGGTGCGCCAGGGTGTGCGGGTGCAGGTCGGTAGGGGTTTCGCTGGGCGGATCGCGGCGACGAGGGCACCAGTCACACTCGACGACGTCGGTCCCAGCGCCGTGGTCAATCCGATCTTGTGGCGTCGGGGTGTCCGTTCAATGCTCGGCGTGCCGTTGATCGCCGACGGCCGTCTGCTCGGGGTGATGCACGTCGGCACGCTGCAACCCCGCCGATTCAACGGCGATGACAGCGCTGTGCTCGAGCGAGAGGCGACTCGGGTCGCCCAAGTGATCACTGATCATCAGGCGTTGGCCGAGCGATTGACGGCACGCACGCTGCAAGAGAGCCTCCTTCCAGGCCGCCTGCCCGAGATCGCTGGCCTCGAGTGCGCGGCCAGGTTCGTCGCTGAGGAGGACCCCGGTGTCGGCGGCGACTGGTTCGACGTGTTCAAACTTCCCGACGGTCACGTCGGCATCGTCGTCGGCGATGTCGCTGGGGTCGGATTAGGTGCGGCGATCGTGATGGGTCGGCTGCGCAGCGCGTTGCGCGCCTACGCCATCGAATCGTCGACCCCGAGCGAAGCGCTCGTGCGCCTCGCCCGCAAGTTCGCCCATTTTGAACCCGACGAGATGGCAACAGTCTTGTACCTGATGATCGCCCCTGATCTGGCCAGCTTCACGTGGTCATCGAGCGGGCACCTGCCGCCGGTGGTCGCCACGCCCGGTCATGACGCAACCATGCTGGACTGCTCGCCTAATCCGCCGATCGGTTCACATCTGCCCGTCCGCCACGTCGACACAAGCGAAGAGTTGCTCCCCGGCACCACCGTCGGCTGCTTCACCGACGGCTTGGTCGAGCGACGTGGAGAGTCCATCGACGTCGGGCTGGCGCGGCTACGCGCCGCGTTCTCTGCCGGTGAACCTGAGGAAGTGTGCAGCTCCGTCATGACACAACTCATCGGATCCTCGAATGTTCCCGACGACACCACGCTGCTCGTGTTTCGCCGGGTCGCCTGACCCGGCACCGTTGCCGGGCTCAGCTACTCCACCACAGCCGACGACGCCCCCGGCGGGTCAACGTCTCGCGGAGCGGTATCCGGCAGGGACGGCTCGAAAAACTGCGCCGGAGGGTTGGTGGAGTCGGCACACCGAGCCCGATTGATCTGCCTTGGGTAAGCGTTCGCCCTCCCGCAGCCAGCCGTCAGGCGGGCTCGTTCGGTTCGGCAACGCTCGACGCTTTGCGGTCGTCGACGTAAGAACCGGGGGCTTCCGGGTCACTATCGGGTGCTCCCGGGTCTGAGCCGTCAGAGCGCAGCGCAGGCTCGGGCTCGCCTTGCGTCGTTCCTTCGCCATTGGTCCGATCGGCGCGTGCCATCTCCTCGTCGACCTGCGCATCGTCTGCTTGCCCCTCTGGGTCGTTGCTCATCACTGCTCCTCCTCAGATGGCCGGTCCGACCGGCCGAAGTGCTTCTCTGCCCGTTTTTCGTGCAGCGCAACCGCGTCACGCATCAAAAGGCGAACCGCACCACTGCCGCGCAGAGCTTCGGAGTGCCAGGTCTGCAACACGGGCCACCGGGGTAGTCAGGCCACTACGACCTGGTCGCCGAAAGGCCCGTCCGCCATGATCTCACGGTGCGACCGAAGGCCCTCACAAAATGAGGTGAGGCAACTGGTCGAAGTCGAACAGTCAGACCGGTCGGTAGGTGAGTGGGTGGTTGTCGCCGCGGTCGACGAAGAGTTCGTTGAGGGCGTGCACAACGACGTTGTGATCGACGTCACTGACGTCGCGTTCGCCACGGAGGTACGCGGTGAGTTGGTCGGCAGTGAGATTGCCGCCGAGGGCGAAGTAGTCGACCCACACGTCCAGGTACGACAGGCCCAGGTGTTGGCGGGCTGCCTCAGGCGAATCGCTAGGCATTTTCGTCTCTCTCCGTGGCCTTCTTCGCGACGTCGGCGGCAACGTCGCGCAACTTGCGATTCGACGCTTGTGATATCTCCCGGAGCACGTCGAACGCGGCGTCCGCATCGATCCGATGAGTAGACATCAAGACGCCTTTGGCCTGTTCGATCACCGCCCGAGTCTCCATCGCCTTGGACAGGTTCTCCGACAACTCGAACAAGCTCCAATAGGACTGAGCGTTGGACACGACGACTGATGCTTGCTGAGCGAACACTTGACCCAACTGTTCATCAACGTCGCCGAACCCGCCGATCACCTCGCCGTAAATGTTGAACCCGGCGACCGTGTCGTCGTTTGACACGGCAATCGGCATCGACAAAGAACTGCGGATGCCGTTAGCTCGGGCGCTGGCGGAGAACCCCGGCCAGCGGTCGTCGGTCTCGGTGTCCTCGATGCGCACCACGCGGTTCTCCTGCGCCGCCGTCAGGCATGGACCTTCGCCCGCGGCGTACTGGGCATCGTCGAGAGCCAGCGCGGTGTCGTCGGTCGAGCCGACCGTGATCGGTCGTCCCCGCTCGATCACCGTCACACTCGCCGCCGCACAGTTGGCCAGCAGGCGACAACCAGTCTCAGCGACGCGGCGCAACGCCCCCTGCAAGTTGGCGTCCTCACTGAGGACCGTCCCCCAGAGCGCGTCGGCACCAGCAGAACTTGACTGGACGTTCCCGTCCGACATGGCTTGCCTCCCAAGTCAGTGGAGAAGCCAGTCGAACGGACCCTGAGACTTCAAGGCGAGATGGCGGACCTCGAGATCAACTCTACAGCGTTCCCACCCGCCGACAGGCACAGAACTACCGTTGACGGGCGGTTGAGGCGGACAAGCCTCGCTCCGAGGGATTCGCAGCGCAGCCGCAACTACATGCCGCTGCGCCGAGCCCACGGCGACGAGTAGGTGTGCGTCATCGGCGCTGATCGACCGACGCGTCCCTGGTGGACTGCACGCAGCGTGCGCCTCGAGGGAGTCATAGGGTGGCGAGGCGTGTGTTGTCCAGGTTGGGACCGTAGTGCGGGCGCACAGCCACCTTGCGTTCGAGGGCTTCGATGACAAGTTCGGCGAAGTTGACCTTGTAGAGCGACTGGCAGCTGCCGAGTCCACCGGGGCTGAAGACGTTGACCTCCATCAGCTTCGAGCCGATGAGGTCAAGGCCGACGAGGAACATCCCGTCGTGGAGGAGCTTTGGACGTACTGCCTCGACCACCTCGAGCATCTCATTGGTGACCTTGACACGTCGAGCCTTGCCGCCGACGTGCATGTTGGAGCGCAGGTCGTTGCCCTCATTGACTCGACGGAACGCGGCGTAGACGCCGTTGTGCCGGAGTGGCTCACCGTTCATCACGAACATCCGGACGTCCCCGTGCTCGGAGTCCGGAAGGAACTCCTGGGCCACGATGTATCCGTCCCGTGCGACGGCTTCGATCATCTGGTTGAGGTTGGGTGACTCGTCCCCTGAAACCAGGAACACGCCGCTGCCGCCGGAGCCCTGCAGCGGTTTGATCACGGCGGAGTCGCCACTCTCGCTCACGAAGTTGGCGATCTCGCCAGCGTCTCGGGAGATCAGGGTGCGGGGACGTATCGCTTCAGGAAAGTGTTGGAAGTAGGTCTTATTGACGGCGTTGGCGAGGCTGGCGGGATCGTTGACCACGAGCACGCCTTTGGCGACGCTGAGTTGGGCGAACAGAATTCCCGAGGCGACTGCCCACGGCCGGTCGATCACGTCCTCAGCGGGGTCGTTGCGCATCATGATGACATCGAGCTCTTCGACCGAGAGGTCGGCGACGTCTCGGTCGGCGCGCTGCAGGGAGCCAAGGTAAGTCGGTAACGACCGATGCTTTCTCCGTGACGGCGCCCGCGCCTTGGCGCCGATCGATCCGTCGGCCCGATGGGCGAAGTCTCCGACGCCCATCAACCAGACGTCGTGTCCGCGGCGCGTGGCGGCGAGAGCGAGGCGTGTGGTCGTGTACTGCGGCTGTTCGGTGTCGACATCGTTGACAACGAATCCGATTCTCATCGTGGTGCTCCGATCAGCGGGTGGCCACTCGCGGTTCAGGCGAGCAGGTCGAGCGGCGTGGTCGATGCGGCGACGGCGGCGAGACGCTGCTGCGCTGCCGGGTCGTCAAGGTAGCGAGGGACGAGTAGTGGGTCGTCCAGGATGCCGCGGCTGCGAAGGTCGTTGATGTGAGGGAGATCGGTGAGTGACATCTTGCCGAGCCACAGTCCGTCGAGATCGCCGCCGGCACCGATGTGCGAGATGATGCCGCGCAGCCCGCGAAGGTAGACAGCGTCCTTGGTGAGCCCGCCTGACCGAAAGACTCTGGCAGTGATGGTGAATGCTTCGTTGACGGCAATACCACAGTCGACGAGGCCGGCGTGCACGGTCGCGAACGATTCACCGTCGGTCATTTGATGAACGGCGACGACCCGTGCCGCCAGTTGACGCAGTCGTCTCGGCGTCAGCCCGCCGGCGAGGTACTCGGCGAACACGGCCAGGCCTTCTTGTGTTTCGTCGTAGTCGGCGAGTCCGGCGCCGAGCAGTCGAAGTGGCTGGTTCGATCCGTTCACGTGCGTCACCACGTGCGTGCCGATTTCGTGCTGCAGCAGCGTGTGCACCCTCCCTTCAGGTACAGCGACGGTCGGGGCGATCAGCACGTTGCCGTTGGACACCATCACCCCGCTGCTGTCCTGGCGGATCTCGACGACCACGTCGAGTCCGGCATGACGGGCGCGATAGTGGTCGAGCTCAGCCTCGACACGGAGGGCAAACGCTGTGGCATCGAGTCGTCGACCAGGCTCGGCCGGTGCGATGACCACGCTGTTGAGGAGTGACTCGGCATCTCCCACGAGGGCCGGACTGACGGTCCCATAGAGCTGGAGGCTGAGGTCGAGGAAGTCGTCGGTGTCACGCTGACGGAGCATCCGGACCTGCAACTCCAGCTCCCGGTGCTTCGCTTGCAGCAGATGGGCGAGGGCTGGGTCCTCGACAGCGTCGGTGCTAGCGGCAGCCAACCGTGCTTCGAGCACGGACGGGTCCTCGACGGTGCGATAGGCGAAATTCGGCGTGGCTCCGTTCTCGAGAAACTGACGACGTGCCTCGATCAGATTGGTCGGTGTGACGTAGAGCAGCAAGGGGATGGACGCAGCGATGTCGGCCATCTCGTGGTCGATCGCCAGATCTTCCGGACGAACGAGATCGGTGGCTGTCATCGATGCTCCCCCTTCATCGCCGCCTCGGTTTGCTCGACGGCGATGCGCAACGCTGTGCCGAGCTGTTCGATGTGGTCGTCGTCAGCAACCCCGGTCCACTCATCCATGAACGTCTTCTTGAACTCGACCGCCAACACACAGACGCGCTCGGGATAGCGTCCGGCGACCCACCGGGACAGATTCCCGCCCTCGAAGCGCACGTTCTCGCGGACATCGAGATGATGGTCGCCAACGAGTTGATCGGCGAGCGACCGACAGAACCGCTCGACCAGCGGCCCCCAACGTGCCCGATCGAGCCAGCCCGTCCCGACATTGATCTCAGGATTGTCGGTGATCGCCCCCGGCGCTTCCGTGGGACCACTGCGGCGGTGATTGTACGAATGGGCGTCGACGAGGAGACACGAACCGATCGCAGTGACGCGGTCGAGCTGGGCGGCCAACTCCCGGTAGAAGTCGTCGTAGATGGCGAGTGAGTCCCGCACCTGGGACTCGGGCAACTCGTCGTTCCAGACGTCGAGACCCCACGCATCGTCGGGCGTCAGGTAGACAGCTTGCTCGCGAGGCCGATTGAGGTCGACCTCGAAGCGCGAACGGTGCACAACGAGTTGTGTGCACAGTCCGCGGATCAGACGATCGGTGTACGGATCCTCCTCACGACGGCGAGTGGCGTCATCGAGCGCCATCAGCCCGGCCAACTCAGGTCGCACGTCGTGCCCTGCGTGGAGAGCGGTCGAGACGATCGGGCGCGGCCCCGGCCGTGACCTCGAACGGTGCCCGCACAAACGAACGGTACCCCGGATGACAACCGCTCAGCCTGAGTCAGTTGACAGCGGTTGAACGTCCGAAACGAAAGTTGGCGCAGCGTTGGCGGTCGTCGGTCTGAGTGCCGAACTACCGCCAAGGAGATGCAGGTACGTGACGACATGATCCGTGTCGCACACCGCGTGGGCGAAGCGGCCACGTACACGATGGTTCGAGGCCGATCGTCGACTGGTATCCGTACACCTTCCTCGACCCTGACCTGCACAGCGTCATGTCGATCGTGTCGACCTGCTTTGCGATCCTCGTTGCCTGGTCATCATCGGTGCGTTGCTGCGTCGGTGGAGCGGTCGCATGGCGGCGCATCGAGCCGCGGGGTGATTCGATGCGGCGGGATCGTCATCGGACTTCCTGACTCACGCGACTGAGACCGTGGGCAACGAGCACGATTGTCACGGCGACGATGGTGCCCACCATCGCGACGATCGGTGCGATCAATGATGCAACGGGGATCGTGGTCGGATCGCTGCCCGTGACGTGCGTCGGCCCGAAGACACTGACCAGCGTCGCGGCGGACCAGATCCCCACCGTTGCACCGAACACCATCATCCACAACGGCCGACGAACGAGGTCGCCGCGCAATCGAGCCATGGCCGCAAACGCAGCGAACGATGCGCCGAACCCCCACAGCCAGGTGCCGAAGGCGGCGACTGGCATCCGTTGCTGCTCACTGCCGTGGATCATCTCGGGCGAGAACACACTGATGAGCACTACGGCCATCCAGATCGAGGTGACTGTTGCCAGCGTCCAAGCCGTCCACGAGCTCGCCACCGGTTGCCATCGGGTCGGCGCCGGTCTCGGCCAGACGCTCTGAGGACAGGGTGGCGGCGGCGGAAACACCTTGGCAGTGGTTCGCAGTTCCATGGCTCGACCATACGAAGAGGCACTGACGGCGTCATCGGGCGGTGGTCGAATCCTCCACTCCACCCACGGTCGCAGGCCGACCTCCCGGCGTCTCGACGACAGCGCTGACCGACCGACCGTGACCGCGATCGAGCCGAGGTTCGAGCGCACTTCAGCGTCCTTCGCGGGTCCGTGGGACACTCGCGGCATGGCTACTGGTTTCCTGCACCCGGGGGCGATGGGGGCGTCGATCGCCGCGCATTGTGATGGCGAAACGGTGTGGTGCTCCACGGGTCGCTCGCCGGCGACCCGGCAACGCGCAGCCGAGGCCGGCATGGCCGAAGTCGGCTCGATCGGCGAGATGGTCGAACGAGTGGATGTCATCGTGTCCGTCTGTCCTCCGGCCGCTGCGGTCGAAACGGCCGCCGCGGTTGCTGCTGCCGGATTCGGCGGCACCTATGCCGATCTGAACGCCATCGCACCGGGAACGGCTCGACGGCTCGATGAATGCTTCGAGCATTTCGTCGACGGCGGGATCATCGGTCCACCTGTCAAGCTTCCGGGCACCACCAGGCTCTACCTGTCAGGTCCGGACGCCAAGGTGGTGGCCAGCCGCTGGACGACACCGGCGCTCGACGTCCGCTTCGTCGACGGCGGCGTCGGGGCGGCCTCGGCGGTGAAGAGCTGCTTCGCGGCGTGGACAAAAGCCAGCGCGGCGTTGCTGCTCAGCGTCCGGGCGTTGGCCCGCGCCGAGGGCGTCGAGGCCCCACTCCTGGCGGAGTGGGCGATGTCGATCCCCGATCTCGTGGCACGATCCGAGCGCGCGGCGACGGGCAACGCCGCGAAGGCGTGGCGCTTCGTCGGCGAGATGCATGAGATCAGCGCGAGCCTCGCCGATGCCGGGTTACCCGTTGGGTTCGGCACGGCCGCAGCCGAGGTCTACGAACGGCTCGCCGGACTACGGAACGACCCACGCTCCGACATTGCCACGGTGATCGCGCACCTCCTCCCGGCGCCAGCGGTCTGACACGAGCACCCTGTGCGGTGTTCGGCACGGCCAGAAGCAACGCGGCGATGTGGACCGCCATGGCGATGTGGCGCGGCTGGGGAAGCGTTTTCGCTGGACATGGCCGAGCTTGGTTCTTACTGTCGCGGCGCAGCGAGGTCGAGGGGATGAAGATGACGGAGCTGCGATGGCGTCCCACCGCCGTTGCCGAGATCGATCACGTCGCCCGGGTCCAGGACGCTTTGCTGACTGGCGAATCGATGGCCGCTCACCCTCACCAGCAGGTCAGCCTGTGTTGCCAGAAAGAAGCGGCGCGATGATCAAGCGAGTTGTCGGTACGACGGTTCTCACGCTGTGTCTGGGGGGCACGACTGTCAGCGCAGCGGCTCCTCCGACCACCACGCCACCGGGAGGGCCGGTACCGGCGCCAGCGCCAACCCAGCAGCCGACCGGTCTGGGGACCGACGAGGAAATGAACTTGCTTGCCATCGCCTGCTTCATCGGCTCGATGCAGGCCTGCGACAACCTGTACAACCAATCGCTGTTGGGCTCCGCTTACGAGACCTTTGGCGACACCTGCGCAGGGCGCCGACCGGCCGGAACTCTCCCGTACTGCACCGACGTCTTCAGCGACACCGTCGTCCAACAGACATCGGCGACTCCGACATCGTCACCGACAACGGTGGGGGTCACCTCCACGACCGTCACCGCCCCGTCGGTTCCGCCGACCGATCCCGACCTGGCAAGCCGGATCCTCGCTGTGGATGGCTACACGATCGCCGAGATGCCCGCCGACGACGTGCTCTGGCAACTCTTCGATGACAGCATTCCGGCCGAGCTCACCCGCCACCACGCCCTCGTCGTCGCCGCCGATGGCACCCCGGTGGCTCACCTCGTGGTCGCCGCGACCACGGGCGATCGCCCGGCGATCGACACCTTCGTCGAGCACACCTTCGCCGACGACGTGTTTCTCCCGGCCGATTCTGTGGAGACGGACGAGGGGACTTTCACCACGATGAACTCTGCTGCTCCGGTCTGGACCGAGATGGAGGGCAACGCCGTGATCGTCGCCGAACAAGAGACCGACGGCAACTTCCAATGGGCGTGGAGCGCCGACGACGCCGTCTGGATCGTTCGCGGCAAACGTGATGCCGAGAACTACGTGCGTGGCTTGCTCCAGCTACACGCCCCAACGTTGGATCCTTACGACCAGCAGGGAATGACCGGCGACCTGTTCGACCACACGCCGTCAACGGCCGGCTACCAGTACTGGGACTTTCCACGCGACATTACGCTGGACAGCCTCGCCGCCACGGGGTTCGGCGACTGCTTCGAGCGCTTCTATCTCGGGTACATCCTGCCCGATGGCGTGACCGCGGAAGTCGTCGACAACAACCTCCTGTGGCTGGGATTGGAGAAGGCGGCCGGTCGGTGCGTCGAGAACGGGCTCCTCGAAGACGTCGGCGCCGACATCGCCGCCGGGCGCCGGGCCGAGCAGATCGGAGGAGTGACCGTGTACCGCGACGAGCAGCTCACCACGGCCCTCATGGGTGACGTTCTGATCACCCTGTATACGACCAACCCGCAGACGTACATCGACCTGGCACCGTTCATCGAGCAGTTCTTTGCGGGCCAGCCGCGCTGACATCGTTCGATGGTCCCCGCACGGAGCAGACTTCCCGTAGGAGCTACCGCGGACGCACCATCAGCCTGCGCACCGACCGCCCGGATCCGCTTCGCCAACGCCCAGATCGCTGGCTCTTCGAATCATGCGGTCGGCTCTAACGGGGGGTGCTCGAGCACGCGGGGTCGGTACTCGACGAGTTGGATGCGACCGTCGAACGTGCGGTTGTCGATCATCTCGAGGGCGACGTCCGGGTAGCCGTCGTAGATGCGTTCCGCTCCCGTGGCGCCGGTGATCACCGGGAACATCACGACCCGGAAGCGATCGACGAGTCCGGCTCGCAGCAGCGACCGGCACAGGCTGATGCTGCCGATCGTGCTCATCAGGCCCGATCCGGTTTCCTTCATCGTTCGGACGACGTCGATCGCGTCATCTCGCACGAGCGTCGCGTTGGCCCACGTGAGCGGCGCCTCGAGAGAGGCGGAGAACACAACCTTCGACGCTCGCGTGAGTTCGTCGAGGGAGGCTTCCTCGTCGGCATTGAACTCGTCGGTTCCCGGTGGGGTCTCTCCGCCGGCGAAGCCCGACATCAGTCGGTAGGTGTTCGTTCCCATCAGCCACGTGGCTTCGGGTTGCTCGCCGAGCCAGGCGAGGTACTCGGGTCCCTGGAGACCCCAGAAGCCCGGCCAGCCGTCCGCCGACGCGTAGCCGTCGAGGGAGGTGATGAAGTCGACGAGGAGTTCTGGCATGGTCGTCTCCTTACCCGTGGATGTCAGGTAGCGCATTCTGCGTCGCTACCCGAGGTTGGACGGCCGGCGACTCGAGAACTCATCGCCCGGGTGCCCGGGCGTCGGCCATCGCTCGTCGCGATCGGGTGACGTCGCCGAGGGGCCCCGCGCCGTGTCGGTCTCGATCAGAGATCCGCCGTGGTCGTCAGCGCGACGGCGGCGAACTCGTGGCCGCGCTCCAATGCAGCCTCGGGAGACTCGCCTGCAAGAACCGACGCGAGATAGCCCCCGGCGAACGCGTCTCCGGCGCCGACCGGTTCGACGACCTCCACCGCCGGCGCAGCGATGAACCAGCGACGTCCTCCGGCAAACGCGGATGCCCCGACAGCGCCGTCCTTCACGACCAGCTGACCGGGCCCTGCTAACAGATCCCGGATCGAGTCTGCGTCGCTCGTGCCCCACAGCACGGCGGCCTCGTCGAGACCGACGAAGACGTAGTCACAACGCTGGGCAAAGCCGTACAGCACTGGACCTGCGACCTCGGGCGACCACAGCGCCGGTCGGAAGTTGACGTCGAAGGAAACGGGAACCCCAGCCCGGATGCTCAGCGCGATCACCTCGTCGAGCAGGGCACGGTTCGATTCGGAAAGTGCCGCGTTGATCCCGCTGACGTGCACCAGGTCGGCGTCGGCGAGTGGCAGCGAGGCGGCGAACTCGGGACCGAGTCGGGACGCTGCCGAGTGTTGACGGTAGTACCACACACGCGTCCCGTCAGGCTGCGGGTCCTTGAAGTACACGCCGGTGGGTGCTGCTTCATCGACGTGGACGAGAGTGGTGTCGACACCCCGGTCGCCGAGGGTCGCGAGGACTCGCCGGCCGAGCGGGTCGTTGCCGACCGCGCCGGCCCACATTGCGTGCCGGCCGGCGCGGACGAGATGAGTGGCGACGTTCGCCTCCGCCCCGGCGACGTCGAGCCGGAAGTCGATGGCCCGCTCCAGCGGTTGGACCTGGGTCGGTGTCACCTGCACCATCACCTCTCCGAGCGTGAGCACGGCCATCGGTCGGATCGTACGGTCATCGCCGGCGGCCAGCCGCGAACCGATCGCTCCGTGGCGGCAATCGAGCTGACTGGAGCGTCGACGGGTCCTTGGAGCGCGAAGAGTGCGACAAGAAGCGTCAGCACGACCGGTGTGTACTGCGGCTCTGGGGTCGGCGAAACGAGCAGGAACACAATGGTCACGATGAACATCGACGCGGTCGGGCCAAGGCGTATCGCGGTGAGCATCGACACCGCCAGAGCCGCGACGGCGAGCACGGGATACAGCCACGCGACTCCGACCCACTCGAGCGTGCCGGACAGCACATTCGGGTAGAAGGTCGTCAACTCGTCCCTGTCGCCGAGTCGGAGGTTGAAGAGAACCGTCTCACGCAGCACGTTGTGGATGCCGAACGGCCACGCCAGCGCCGCTGCTACGGCAAGCGGCGCGATCAGGTCGAGTGCGGTTCCACGCAGGGCGCTGATCACCGCGGCCCAGCGGCTCGCGACCACCTGGCCAACAACAAGCGACCGAACACGCGACAGCCACCACACCCCGAAGAGCGGAATGACTACGAACTTGGTGAGCAGCCCGAAACCGATGAGGAGCCACAGGACAGGGCGGTGCCACGTTCGTCGTTCCCGGCGTTCGGCGAGCCCCACCGCGACGATGCCAACGACCACGATCATCGTCGTGGCGATGTTCGTCCGCAACTCCCAAAGGACGAGGAACGGGAAGAAGGCGATGACTCGCCAACGCAGCGACTCATGGACGGCCACGGCGAGGACGGCGAACGCGGTGACGTTGAGAACGAGCCAGGTCCCAGTGAGAAGCCCGACACCAGCGGTCCCGGGTAGCCACTCCACGAGTCGATACGGCCAAATCTCGGCAGGCGGGTAGTTGAACGCCCCAAACCTCACCTTCTCATGCTCGACGAGATGGACGATGCAGTCGCAGGTGTACGGATTGAGCCCTCGGTCGAGCGCCTCGAACAGCGACCTATACGTACGAACGATCTCCGCATCGGCATCGATGCCAGCTATCCGAACCGCGCTCCACACCGCTCCAACCACAGCAAACGCCACGAGGACTCGTTGCCGCAGGAGTCCACTTCCCTGTACCACCCACCCGAGCCACACGGCCACAAGGACTGCGGTCGAGCGCAGCACGAGGACGTAATCGCGTCCTTCGACAGGTCGCAGGACGAAAAGAGCGACAGCAACGACGAAGGCAGCCACGACAACGGCCGACATGTTGCGCTGGATTGATGCGGCAGCGCGGGGCGAAGCGACCTCGACGGGCCGTACCCAGAGACGTTCAGACAGCGCCACCGCCTACTGGTTACCGGCGCGGCCGCGCAGTACACCTCGACGAGCTCTGACAACAACCGGGCGGACCCACCGGCACCGCGAACTGTGAGCTGACGCAGCAGGTCTTGTGCGGTGTGGGCTCACACTTCCAGCGTCGAGAGGCTGGAGGTGCTCGTGGTTCTCCGCACGCTCAGCCCACCGAGCCGCTGCGACGCGGACGTCCGGCGATCGTCGCCTTGGTCGCGGCGAACGAGCAGATCGGGCAGGCGGCGAAGTCGTGACGCAGTGCCGGGCAGTACTCGCGGCCGAACAGAATCATCTGGATGTGGCGGTCGATCCATCGATCCTCCGGGAACACTGCCTTGAGGTCGCGTTCGGTGCGAGCGACGTTGGAGCCGTCGGAGAGCCGCCACCTCGCCGCCAGGCGGTGGATGTGGGTATCGACTGGGAACGTCGGCACGCCGAACGCCTGGGCCATCACGACGCTGGCGGTCTTGTGGCCAACCCCGGCGAGCGACTCGAGGAAGTCCCACTCGGGTAACACCTCGCCACCGGCGTCGACGATCTGGTTGGCGGCCGTCCAGATGTGCGCCGCCTTCGTCGGCGCCAGTCCGACCTCGCGGATCACCTCGAGGATCGCCGCCGGGTCGAGGGCGGCCATCTGCTGCGGCGTCGACGCCATCGCGAACAGCTTCGGCGTCACCTCGTTGACCTTCCTGTCCGTCGTTTGCGCCGAGAGGGCGACGGCAACGAGCAGCGTGTACGGGTCACGATGGTCGAGCGGCACCGGCGGGTGGGGGTACAACTCGTCGAGCACCTGGCCGATCAGCTCCGCCTTCTCGCGCCGTCGCATGCCCGCCGACGGTACCGAACGTTGCTGCGCTGAACGCGCCACACTGCGTGTCACGATGACGGCATGAACCGCGTTCGGCAATCGTCGGCGACCGCCGATGACCTCGACGAGGCGGTCGGCGGGGCGCGCCGGCGCTTCGTCGAGCGGCACCCGGAGAGCCGGCGTTGGGCGGGCGAGGCCCGGGCCGTGCTCGCCGGAGGCAACAGCCGCTCCTCGCTCGACGTCGAGCCGTTCCCGATCCGTATCGCCCGGGCCGAGGGCGCCGCGCTGTGGGATGTCGACGGGATCCGCTACGTCGACCTGCTCGGCGACTTCACCGCTGGGCTGTTGGGTCACAACCCGGCGCCGGTCCTCGCCGCCGCCGGTCGTGCCCTCGAACGTGGTTGGGCGCTCGGTGCCGTGCACCGCGACGAGGTCCGACTGGCCGCCGCCGTCGTCGAGCGCTTCCCGTCCATCGAGCACGTCCGCTTCACGAACTCGGGTACCGAAGCGAACCTCATGGCGCTCGCCGTCTCCGTGCACCACACCGGCCGACGGCGCATCGTCGTGTGTCAGCACGCCTACCACGGCGGCGTTCTGACGTTCGGCACGACCCCGGACCCGATCAACGTCCCGCACGACTGGCTGATGATTCCGTACAACGACATCGCGGCGGTTGACCACACCTTCGCTCGCGAGGGTGGCGACATCGCCGCCGTCCTCGTCGAACCGGTGCAAGGTGCGGCGGGCTGTTTCCCGGGCGATCCGGAGTTCCTCGGCGCGCTCCGCGCCAGATGTACCGACCACGGTGCGCTGCTGATCTTCGACGAGGTGATGACCTCGCGACTGTCACGGGGAGGAGCTCAACTCGCCCTTGCGATCACGCCTGACCTGACGACGCTCGGCAAGTATCTCGGTGGCGGTCTGTCCTTCGGCGCGTTCGGTGGGCGCCGTGACGTGATGGCCCACTTCGACCGAGCCGGTGGCGGCACGCTGAGCCACGCCGGGACGTTCAACAACAACGTCGCCACGATGGCCGCTGGCCTGGCTGTGCTCACCGAGGTGCTCGCCGACGACGGCGTGCTCACCGCCACCAACGCCCGCGGCGATCGGCTGCGCGAGGCGCTCGACGAGACGTTCCAGCGACACGACATCCCGATGTGCGCTACCGGCACCGGATCGTTGGTCAACGTCCACGGGACGGTCGGCCCGGTGCACTCAGCGGCCGACGTCGTCGACGCCGACGACCGATGGAAGGAGCTGTTCTACTTCGCTGCCCTCGACGCCGGCTTCTACCTCGCCCGCCGTGGCTTCATCGCCTTGTCGATCGAGGTCACCGACACCGACATCGAGGCCTTTCTCGACGTCGTCGACGCGTGGTGTGCGAGCTGGCGAGGCCCCGCGGCGGGTTGGCGGATCAGCGCGGGGTTGCGTCCGAGGGGATGAACGCCGGGCCGTGGCCTGGGATGGCGAGGTCGGCGACGGCGATGACCCTGGCGCGGCTGGCGTGCAGCTGGTCCATGTCGGCATAGGGATCCTCCGTCGGGCCCTCGCCGTTCCACCACACGTGGGTGAACGCGGCAACGCCCTCGGCGGTGTGGGCCACGTGGAACGTCGCGGTGTTCGAGGTCGGGGTGTCGCGCATCGCCCAATGTTGCCTCATCGACGAGTTGGGTCAGAGCGGAGGGCACGCAGTCGTTCTCCGAAGCCAACGGCTTCGAATCGGTGCACTTCGCTTCTGAGAATGCTCGGGTCAGCGCTTCGGGTCCGTGAGGTGACGGGCCGCGTAGACCGCCGCCTCGGTGCGCCGAGCCATCCCCATCTTGGAGAGCACCGACGTCACGTAATTCTTGATCGTCTTCTCGGCGAGGAACATCCGCGCAGCGATCTGGCGGTTGGTCAGACCTTCGGCGAGGAGGACGAGCACCTCGTGCTCCTGAGCGCTGAGTCGGGCGATCGTCTCGTCCTCGTCCGGCCCGCGGCGCAGCCGCTCGAGCACACGAGCGGTCACGGCCGGATCGAGCAGGCTCTGCCCGGCCGCCACACGGCGAACCGCGTCGACGAGGTCGGTCGAGCGGATCTGCTTGAGTACATAGCCCGACGCGCCGGCCATGATCGCCTCGAACAGCGCCTCGTCGTCGGAGAACGACGTCAGCATCAGGCACCCGGTACGCGGGTGCCGGGACCGGATCTCCCGGCACGCCTCCACGCCGTTGCCCTCAGCGAGACGCACGTCGAGCACGGCGACGTCGGGGTCGAGTGCCGGCACCCGGCGGACGGCCTCGTCCTCGGTGCTCGCCTCACCGACGACCGTGATGTCGCCTTCCGACTCGAGCAGGTCGCGCAGACCGCGCCGGACGATCTCGTGGTCGTCGAGCAAGAACACGGTGATCGGATCTGCCACGGCCTAGATCCTCGCAGGCCTCGTCAGCGGTTGGGTACTCGCCACTCGAGCGAGGCGCCGCGCGGCTCCCCCGACCGCAGGGTGAAGGACCCTCCGAGGCGCTGCGCCCTGGCAGCCATGTTGGCCGAGGCCGCGACCGGTCGTTGCGCCGACCGGGGGAGGTCCGACACCGTCATCGAAGACCCGGAGGGTGACGTCCGGTCCGACTTCCACCGACACCTCGGCGCGGCTGCGCAAACTCTCGCTACCGGCGGCCGACCGCTCCAACGAGAAGATTGCCGAGCGGATTTCTTTGATCGTCGTGTCGAGGTCGTCGACGGCGCCGCCGATCCGGGCGATCGCCGCCTGTGGATCGGCCGACACGAGCGGCAACGTGCTCTGCAGCACCATCCCGATGGCGAAGAGTCGCTGAATCACCGTGTCGTGAAGGTCGCGGGCGATCCGCTGGCGGTCCTCGACCAGCACGAGGTTGTGCACGCGGGAGAGCAAGCGGGCGTTCTCGATCGCCACGCCGGCGGCCGCGGCAAGCCCGACGACGAGCTCCTCGTCGATCGCCGTGAAGGCCTTGTCGGTGAGGTAGAGGTTGCCGAACACCTCGTCGCGGACGCGCAAGGGAACGCCGAGGAACGACCGCATCGGCGGATGGTGCGGGGGAAACCGAAGCTGTCGGGATGCTTGGTGAGGTCGGGCAGGCGCGCAGTGGCTTGGCGTCGACGATCAGGAGGCCGAGGATCCCATGGCCCTCGGGGAGTTGGCCGATCGCCTGTCGGTCCTCGTCGTCGATGCCGACGGTGATGAACTCCGTCAGTCGTGTGCGCGACTCGTCGAGCACACCGAGCGCCCCATAGCGGGCGTCGACGAGATCGACGGCACTCGTCACGATGCGCCGGAGCATCGTTGGCACGTCGAGGTCCGAACCGATCGTGACGACGGCGTCGAGCAGTTGGTGCAGGCTCTGCGGACGGACTGAGGCGCTCACGGCGGGCAACGTTGGGTCGCCGGCCCGGTGATCGACGGTTGCCCGAGGGCCGGTCGCAGACGCAGTCCGCGAACTGGCGAGATCGGACTCGTCGGCGCGCAGATCGCCACGCTGGCGTCGACGGCGAGGCAGCCCGTCGTGCTGACGAGCACCGGGTCGAGGTCGAGCTGGTCGATCTCCGGCGTGGTGGCGGCGAGCACGCCGACGCGGTGCACGAGGTCGACCAGGGCGTCGACCGCCAGGACGGGTCGGCCGCCGGCGCCGTGCAACCGCGGCGCGAGACGGAGGCTCTCGATCGCCGACCGCGCCGCTGTACGTGACGTCGGCGCCACGAGGACGGAGCGGTCGTCGCGCAGCTCGGCATCCGCTCCGCCGGCGCCGACGACGATGAGCGGCCCGAAGGCGGGGTCGCGGACCGCTCCGACCAGCACCTCGACGGTGGACCCGAGGTGCGTGGTGGCGGCGCTGTCCGGTGCCGATCCGTCGACCGTTTGCGGCGCGATGGACACGCCGGCCGCTTCGAGCAGCTCGAATGAGCTGGCCAGATCGAGCCAGATCCGCTCGCCAGGCAATCCGGTGTGACGTCGGGCGAGTCGACGCACGGCGACCCATGACGACGCGTCAGGAGCCGCTGTCTCGTCGTCCTCCTCGAGGATCGACGCCAGCCAGCTCGACCGCCGGGCAGCGATCGCCAGCGCATTCGCGGCCCGTTCCGGCGTCGAGAACGCCGGCAGCGCTGCCGATCCGTGGCGGGCGGCGCCGATGCGGGCCAGCGCCAGGGGGACGGGAAGGTCGCCGGACTCCAGCAACGATTCCACTGCGTCAAGCCGGTGCTGACCGTCGATCTCCACGCAGACGACGATGCAGGCGTCGACCTCACCGGATGCGGCCACCACCTCGACGACGTCGACGAGCTGCTCCGCCGTGACCTCCGCGCCGAGGTCGACGGGGTTGGTCGGCGCCACGGTGGACGGGACGCGATCGGCGATGGCCTCCTGAAGGGGCGATGAGAGGGCCGGAACCTCGAGCCCGCCGGTGTCGGCGGCGTCCGCGCCGAGGAGTAGCGGCCCTCCGGCGTTGCCGACGAGGGCGACGCGGCGGCCGGCCGGAGCGTGTTGACGGTCGAGCAGCAGCCCGACGTCGATGAGCTCCTCCAGCGTCCGCGCCCGCAGCACCCCGGTGTGGGCGAACAGGGCGTCGACCATCGCCTCGTCGGTCGCGCTCGCGCCGGCGACTGACTCGGCTGTCCGGCGCCGGAGCGCCGACCTTCCGCTCTTCAAGGCGACGACCGGCTTGCGATGCACGACGGCGCGAGCGACCCTGGCGAAGCGGACGGGGTCGCCGAACGACTCGAGGTACAGCAGGACGACCGTCGTCGACGGGTCATCGGCCCACAGGCGTAGGAGGTCGTTGCCGCTCACATCGACCTTGTCGCCCATCGAGACGAACGAGGAGATGCCGGCGGCCCGGTCTTCGGCCTCGGCAGCGATGGCGATGCCGACCCCACCGGACTGCGACGCCACGGCGATCCCGCCGGGTCGGAACGTCCGGGTGGTGACCGTGGCGTTGAGCCCGGCGCGGGTCGAGACGACGCCGAGGCTGTCCGGACCGATGATGCGCATGCCGTGGCGCCGGGCAGTCGCCAGGATCTCGTCGGCCTGCTGCGATCCGCGAGGCCCTTGCTCGGCAGCGCCCCCGGTCACGATGATCGCCGTCGGCACTCCCGCGGCACCGCACTGCTCGATCGCTGCCGTCACCGACGATGCCGGGAGGGCGACCACCGCCAGGTCGGGCACGGCATCGAGCAGCTCGATGCGGTCGACCGACTCGACGCGGTCAGCGCCGCCAATCGCCGGGCCGACCACGCTGATCCGTCCGCCGAATGACTCGATGAGGTGGCCGAGGATGCGACGTCCCGGCGCCAGGTCGGCGTCCGGTAGCGCCCCGAACACCGCCACGTGACCCGGGTCGACGATCGACCGCAGCGACCGCACCGCCGCTCGCCAGTCGCGTTGGTCGGCGTCGTCTTGAAGGATGTTTTCGGCGGTCAGATCGAGCTGGATCTGCACGATCCCATGGTCCAACCAGCTGCGGTTGGCGAGTCCGACCGCTCGGAACACCGCCTGCATCGCCCGATTGTCCGGCAGCGTCTCGGCAACCAGCCGGCGAAAGCCCGCCGCCTTGGCGACCATCGCCAGATCCTCGAGCAGGACGGTGGCGATGCCCTCGTGGTGGCGGGCGTCGGCGACGGCGAAGGCGACCTCGGCGTCGTCCCCTCCATCGCGGGCGTAGTACTCCCCGACCCCGACGAGGGTGCCGTCGGACTCAGCGACGAGGGCGACGTGGACGTCGACGTCGACGTCGGTCACCCGGGCCAGCTCCTCGTCGGGGATCGACGTTCGTTGGCCGAAGAACCGCAGGTATCGGGAGGCCGGATCGAGCTGTTCGTAGAACGATCGGAGGGTCGTGACATCGGACGGTCGTGCCGGCCGGATGCGGATCGCCCGGCCAGTCGACAGCAGGACGTCGCGTTCGAAGGGGGCGAGCAGTGACTCAGTGGTCATCCGGCCACGGGCTCCGTTGTCCGCCGCTGTGAGTCGATGGATGGGTGTCGTCGATGACCCAAGGCAAGTCGATGGAACCCCTCGGGGGCAACGGCCGAAGGTCCCGACGCCGACCGACCGCCGGTTGACGAACGCAACATTCTGCGTAAAGATTGCGCAAATCTCGCAAACTGTTGCAGAACCGCTGTTGCAAACGAGGCGATTGCAGAGTGTCACTCATCGGGGAATCGAACCAAGCTTGTTGACCATCGCGCGGACGACGATCAGCGCCGAACGCTTCGCGGGTAGCGTCCGGTGACCGAGGTGGTGGCGACGTACCGCGCCGAGGTCATCGGTCGTCTCGAGCGGCTCACGGACGGGCCGAACGCCGCGGCCCTCGACGCCGCCTGTGAGCTCATCGTCGAGTCGTTGAACGCCGGGGGCATCGTGCAGGCGTTCGGCACCGGCCACTCCGAGGCGTTTGCGATGGAGATCGCCGGCCGCGCCGGCGGATTGATCCCGACCAACCGCATCGCCCTGCGCGATGTCGTCCTGCACGGCGATCGCGACGCGTCGGTGCTCAGCGGTGCGAGCCTGGAGCGCGATGCGACGGTGGTCGCCGAGCTGCTCGACGGCGTGCCTCTCCATCCTGCTGACGTCTTCATCATCGCTTCCAACTCGGGGGTCAACGGCTCGATCGTCGAGATGGCGCTGGGCGCCAAGCAACGCGGCCACGCCGTCATCGCGGTCACCAGCATCGAGCACACCAACGCAGTTCCCGTCAAGCATCCGAGCGGCAAGCGCCTCTCCGAAGTCGCCGACGTCGTGATCGACAACCTTGCTCCGTACGGGGACACCACACTCGCGATCGGCGACCGGATCGGTGTCGGCGCCGTCTCGTCGATCACCGCTGCGTTCGTCGCCCAGGCGCTGACGATGATGGTCGCCGAGCGCCTCCTCGCAGGGGGAGACGACCCACCCGTGTACATCTCGGCGAACATCCCAGGAGGTGACGAACACAATCACGCCCTCGAAGACCGCTATCGCGACAGACTCCGCCGCTTGGCGTGACACGATCCGGAGGCGACATGATTTGGGGTGCAGCAGTACGGGGAAGCTGCGCTCATCGCCTTCGGTTGTTTCCCCATCCATCGAACACTCGACAAGGAACGTGTGAACAACGACATGAACAATGACAAGAACGATCCGGCATCCACCACTCGACGTGGATTCCTACGCGGCGCTGCCGCCGTCGGCGCCGGTGCGGCGCTGGCGCCCTATCTCGGCAAGGCTGGCATCGTCGGTGCGACGACCGTCCCGCCCGGCGGCGAGGGTACCGCGGCGGCCGGCGTCGACGCGGTCAACCCGCTCGGCGTCGCCGACAGCTCCACGGTCGACGCCGTCATCTTCAACGGCGGCTACGGCATCGACTACGTCGAGTTCGCCGCCGACATCTTCGAACAGACCCACGAGGGATCGACCGTCGAGGTCTCACCCTCGACGCTGATCGCCCCGGAGCTGCAGCCCCGCTTCGTCAGCGGCGACCCGCCCGACATCATCGACAACTCGGGCGCCCAGTCGATCGGGATGGCCACGATCCTCGACCAACTCGAGGACCTCACCGACGTCATCGACGCCCCCAACCTCGAGGGCGTCACGATCCGCGACACCCTGTACGGCGGCGTGCTCGCGCCGGGGACGTTCGAGGGGAAGCTGGCGGCGATCAACTACGCCCTCACCGTGTACGCCATCTGGTACTCGTCGAGCCTGTTCGAGGAGAACCAGTGGACGCCACCGACGACGTGGGCAGAGGCGCTCGAGCTCGGGGCTGCGGCGGCTGAGCAGGACAAATACCTGTTCGGCTGGGGCACAGAGGCAGCGACGTACTACCAGACGTTCTGCATCGACTCGGCGATCATGCAGGGCGGCGACGAGGTTCGCCTGGCACTTTCGAACCTGGCCGAGGGCTGCTGGTCGTTGCAGCCGGTGCAGGACGTGTTCGCCGGGCTGAAGGCGATCATCGACGCCGGCTACATGCAGCCCGGTGGTGCGGGCACGCAGTTCGTGCAGGCGCAGGCGCAATGGAGCAACGACCAAAGTTTCCTCCTCTACCCCTCGGGGTCGTGGATCGAGAACGAGATGAAGACACAGACCGCCGAGGGTTTCGCCATGCGAGGCGTGCCAACCTTCACCGTCAATGCCGATTCGGTGTTCCCGGCGACGGCGCTGCACTCCACGGCCGGCGAGCCGTACATCGTGCCATCCCAGGGTGCCAACGTCGCCGGTGGCAAGGAGCTGTTGCGGATCATGCTGTCGACGGAAGCAGCTACGAACTTCGTCAGGACGAAGCTGGCGCCGACGGTCGTCGCCGGGCTCGTGCCCGAGGACGGCTTCGGGTCGACGGCGCTCGTGTCGCAGACGGACATGTTGGCGGCGGCGGGCGAGGACATCTTCACCCACGACTTCATCCAGTTCTACGGCACCAACCAGGAGCAGCTGGTGATCTGGAACGGGTTCCTCGCCGGTGACTCGTCGGTGGAGGAGCTCACCTCCTCGCTGCAGGAGATCACCGACCGGATCCGTGAGGACGACTCGATCACCAAGATTGTGATCGAGTGACAGCGACGTCCGTATCGGCTATCCCGGGCGGCCGCCGTAAGGCCGCCCGGGACGGTCGCCCCGGACGCAAGCTGACGTTCGACTACGTCAGCTTCATGGTCGTGTTCCTCGTCCTGCCGGTGGCGCTGTTCCTGGTGTTCGTGCTCTGGCCGTTCGCCCAGGCGATCTACTACACGCTCACCGACTGGTCGGGGTTCACGGCCGACTACAACATCATCGGCTTGGAGAACTTCTCCGACCTCCTCGACGACAAGCTGTTCAAGCAGGCGGTCAGGAACAACATCCTGCTCGCCATCATCGTGCCGATCGTGACGATCTCGATCGCCCTGCTGTTCGCCTCGATGATGACGATCGGCGGTTCCAGCCACGGTCAGCTGCGCGGGTTGCGCAACTCCAGCTTGTACCGCGTCGTGTCGTTCTTCCCCTACGTCATCCCGGCGATCGCTATCGGGTTGATCTGGAGCCAGGTCTACGGCCCGTCGAGCGGCCTGCTCAACGGCGTGCTCACCAAAGTCGGGTTGGACGGCTTCCAGGATTTTGCCTGGCTCGGCGAGAGGGCGACCGCCCGGTGGGCGGTGATGTTCGTCATCATCTGGGGCTTCGTCGGCTTCTACATGGTGCTGTTCATCGCCGCCATCAAGGGCGTGCCTGCCGAGATCTACGACGCGGCGCGGATCGACGGTGCCGGCCGGTGGCGGATGGCAACAGCGGTCACGATCCCGATGATCCGTGACGCGATCCAGACCGCGTACATCTACCTCGGCATCCTCGCCCTCGACGCCTTTGTGTACATGCAGGCGCTGACCCCGGCGGGCGGACCGGACAACACGACGCTGACGATCAGCCAGAAGCTGTTCCGAACGGCGTTCACCGAGGGCAAGTTCGGCTACGCCAGCGCGATGGGCGTCGTCCTCGCCATCGTCACGCTGGTGTTCGCCGCGATCGTCTTCACGGTCAACCGGCTCACAGGTGGCAGGAGCCGGGTCGAATGACAAGCACGGACCTGCACAAGGAGACCACGTCGGCGGCGAATGTCGATCCGATCCCAGCGCAACCGATCCCGCAGCCCCGCGGGCGACCCGACGGCGTGAGCGTGGTGTCCCACGGCGTGCTGTTCGTGTGGTCGATCATCGTCATCGCCCCGCTGTTGTGGACGCTGCTCTCGTCGTTCAAGACGTCATCGGAGATCTTCTCCTCGCCCTTCTCGCTGCCTGCCGACTGGAACCTCGACAACTTCCGCACGGCGTGGACTCAGGAGGGCTTCGGCAACTACTTCCTCAACACCATCGTCATCGTGGGCAGCGCTCTCGTCATCGTCATGACGCTGGGGTCGATGTGCGCCTACGTGCTCGCCCGCTTCCGGTTCCCCGGCAACCGGCTCATCTACTACCTCATGCTCGCCGGCCTGACGTTCCCGGTCTTCCTCGCCATCGTGCCGCTGTTCCTGCTGATGCGTGACATCGGACTGCTCAACCGGCAACCAGGGCTCGTCGTCGTGTACGTGGCGTTCGCCCTCCCGTTCACCGTCTTCTTCCTCTATCCGTTCTTCAAGCGGCTGCCCAACGAGATCTCGGAGGCCGCCGCCGTGGATGGCGCCGGCGAGTGGCGGACGTTCTTCCAAGTGATGTTGCCGATGGCCAAGCCGGGCGTGGTCTCGGTGGCGATCTTCAACTTCCTCGGTTTGTGGAATCAGTTCCTGCTGCCCGTTTCGCTCAACACCGACCAGGACAACTACGTGCTGTCCCAGGGCCTGTCACGCTTCGCCTCGCAGGCCGGCTACGCCGTCGACTTCGGCGCGCTGTTCGCTTCCGTGATGATCGTCGTCGTGCCGGTGCTCATCATGTACGTCATCTTCCAGCGCCAGCTGCGCGGATCGGTCGCCCAAGGCACGATCAAGTAGTCGTGGTGTGACGACCTCATTGGTTGTCAAGACCGTCGCGCTCCCGACCGCGCCGCTCGGACCGTGCAGCCCGCTGCCGATGCTCGATCCGTTGTCCTCGATCGGCGACATCGCCGACGAGGTCCCCGCCGACATCGCCGAACGGGCGCGGGCTGGTGCACCGCCGTCGCTGCTGCCGTACCTCGCCCAGGACGACTATGGCCGCGATCTCACGGTTCACCGGCACCGCGTCGCCATCCTCGAGAACGAGCACGTGCGAGCCACCGTGGCGCTCGACCTCGGCGGACGCCTCATGTCGCTCTACGACCGCCGCTCCGAACGACAGCTGCTCTACGTCAACCCGGTCGTGCAGCCGGCCAACCTCGCCCTGCGCAACGCCTGGTTCTCCGGCGGCGTCGAGTGGAACATCGGCACGCGGGGCCATTCACCAACGACGATGGACACGCTCCACGCCGCTGCCGTCGTGGGACCGGGTGGCGAACCGCTCCTGCGATTGTGGGAGTGGGAGCGGATCCGCGGCGTGGTCTACCAAGTCGACCTGTGGCTGCCGTCGTCGTCTCCGGTCCTCTTGGCACACACCCGGATCCGCAACGTCAACGACGCCGCGACGCCGATGTACTGGTGGACGAACGCGGCGATCGCCATTACCGCGGACACTCGTGTCATCGCCCCGGCACGGCGCGCCTTTCGGACGGAGTACCCGAACGGACTGCGCGTCGCCGGAGTGCCCGACGACGGCGATGGTGACGTGACGTTCCCGGCTCGCCACGCTCACGCCGCCGACTTCTTCTTCGACATCGAGCCGCGCCAACGGCCGTGGATCGTCGCAGTCGGCGGCGACGGAGCGGGCACCGCTCACGTCTCGACGGCCAGGTTGGGCGGTCGCAAGCTGTTCGTCTGGGGCACCGGCCGCGGCGGGCAACGCTGGCAGCGGTGGCTCTCCCACGGAGGCGACGAGGTGTACGCCGAGATCCAGGGCGGGCTGGCGCCCACCCAGTTCGAGCACCTGACGATGCCGGCGCGGGCCGAGTGGGGTTGGACCGAGGCGTTCGGAGCAGTCGCCGTCGACGGCACGCGTAGCCACGGAGCCGACTGGGAGGATGCGGTGCGGCACGTGGGGGAGGCCGTCGACGAGATGGTGTCGGCCGACCGCCTCGACGACTGGCATCGTGCCGCGGACCACGTTGCGGATCTTCCGCCCGTCGAGATGCTGGCCACGGGGTCTGGTTGGGGGGCCCTCGAACGGCTGCGTCGGGACGACACCGGAACGGCGTGGTTCGACGACACCGGCACCCCCTTCCCCGACTCCTCGCTCGGTGCCGAGCAGGAGGCCTGGCTGTCCTTGCTGCGGACCGGACAGCTCCCGCCTCGGTCTCCGGGAATCGCTCCGCCCTCGTACGTCGCGGGTGGCGACTGGGAGCGGAGGCTTGCCGCGGCGCCGGCCACGTGGCTCACCGACTACCACCGAGCGGTCCTCGCCCACGGCCGTGGTGACCGGGTCGTGGCGATTGCCCTCTACGAATCCTCGTTGCATCGGGATGAGAGCGCGTGGGCACGTCGCGGACTCGCCGTGGCGATCGCCGCCGAGGGACGCCTCGGCGAGGCCGCCGAGCACGCTGTCGCCGCCGCCCGATTGGCGCCCGCCGAGTGGCGCCTGGCAGCCGAGGCGATCAGCCGACTGCTCGACGACGACCGCCCAGCGGACGCCACGGCGTTGATCGACCGCCTACCGTCCGGGATCCGCGAGCACAGCCGACTACGGCTGCTCGAAGCGTGGGCTGCCCACGGTGCCGGCGATGCCCAACGAGCAGCGGCAATCCTCGACGCCGGGCTCGAGGTCGCCGGCCTGCGCGAAGGCGAGCGCAGCATCGATCAGCTGTGGAGCACCGTGTTCCCGGACCGTCCGCTGCCCGAGGAGTACGACTTCCGCATGACGTGACCGCAGGCCGCGGACTCTTTGGTTCCTGTGACGATGTTGGTGGCGTCATCCATGCCAATGACACGAAAGGTCCCCAGATAGCGTGGGAGGTCAGCGGAGGGTCGCGAGCGAGGTGTGGATCCGGGCGAACACGGACTCGTCGACGACGTTGTCGCCGTGGCGCAGGGCGAGGACGATCGCCCCGGCGACGCCGTCGGCGACGGTCACGACCGACGGGGCGGCGGTCCCGCGAGGCAGCGCCACAATGGCCTGGCGGGCGACTGACGGCTGGTGCGCCAGGATGCTGCCGCCGAGGACCAGCGGCCCGACGAGACGCGGGTCGACGACCGCTCCGAGCGTCGTCGCCAAGGCGTCGCCGGCCCGGGCAACGATGCGCCCGGCCACCTCGTCGTTGCCCTCCGCAGCCTCGAACACGAGCGGCGCCAAGCGGGCAAGCTCCACCGGTCGCAGTCCGTACACGACGTGGACCAGCTGCTGGAGGGCATCCGGTCGGCCACCGTCGTTGACCGGCCCGGTTGTCGCGATGCCGAGTTGGGAGAGCACGAGGTCGACGAGGGCGGTCGGCTGACCGCGGCCATCGAGCGTGGCCGCTGCGGCCGACACGGCACGATGCCCGATCCAGAATCCGGAGCCAGCGTCTCCGAGCAACCAGCCGAGTCCGTCAGCCGTCGCCTCGATCTGGTGGTCGCGGATCCGTACTGCTGCGGCCCCGGTGCCGGCGACGAGGACGTAGCCGTCCGGTGCCAGCGATCCCGAGTGGTAGGCGACGAGCAAGTCCGGTTCCATCGTCAGCGGCTCCGGAAGCCCGGCGCTGATCAGCTCGCGGTGCAACCGTGGGCCGGTGGCGCCGCCGGCCCCGGCGATCCCGACAACCCCGAGGTGATGTCGGCAGGTGTCGAAGCGGCCGCGGCCAAGGCCGTGCGGGTCGCGGCGACGATCGCGGTGACGGCGGTGATCGTGTCGAACGAAGTCGGGTTGCCACTCCCGGCCGTGCCGTAGCCGAGACAGCTGCCGTCGGCAGCCACGACGGCGGCGCGGGTCGAGGTGCCACCGACGTCGACGGCGAGATAGTTCATGGCGCCAGTAGCTTGCCCCGCCGTGAAGTCGAAACTGGCACCGCTCTTTCTGGTCGCGATGGCCGTCCTCGGCGCCTGTGGCGACGATGACGACGCCGGCGATGACGGCGGCCGTCGGCACCACGCCGAGCGGATGCGCGGACGTCGATCAGCCGGCGGCCCGTGAAGACGGGGGAGCGACGGCACCGACCGACACCCTCGACCCGTCGCAGGCGTGGACGCTCACGTTCGAGACATCGTGCGGCTCGTTCGTCGTCACGCTCGATGTCGATTCGGCACCCGCCACCGCTGCCTCGCTCGTCGCCCTCGCAGAGGACGGGTTCTACGACGACACCGTGTTCCATCGCATCGTGCCCGGTTTCGTGATCCAGGGCGGCGATCCGACCCAGACCGGCGGGGGTGGTCCCGGCTACAAGACCGTCGACGTCCCGGCCGCCGACGCCGCCTATACACGAGGCGTGGTCGCCATGGCCAAGGCGGGCCCCGAGCCGGCCGGGACCGCCGGCAGCCAGTTCTTCGTGGTCACCGGTGCCGACGTCGGCCTGCCGCCCGACTACGCCGTCGTCGGCGAGGTGACGGACGGCCTGGACGTCGTCGAGCTGATCGGCACGCTGGGCGATCCGGCCACCGAGCGGCCGACGCAACCCGTCGTCATCGAGTCGGTCACCGTCGCCTCCTCCTGAACCGCATCCGCAGCGCGAGGTGCACCGAAACGGTGCAACTGGCTCCTCACCTCGTTCGTCCACAGCTATTCACCGTCTGTCCCCAGCAAATTCACACGGTTAGGGGGCTGACGATCCACAGGCGAGGTCGTTCACAATCGCACCATGTCGATGAGCATCCGCCGATCGCTCGATCGTCCCCGCCGCCACGGCGTGCTCGTGCAGCCGGATGACCGCCGTGCCCTGGAGCGGTCTGGCTGGCGCACCACCCTCGATTACCGCGAGAACCACATCCGTGGCCGTGACGGACGGCTGCTCGAGGTCGTGCCGTCGTGGACGGCCGAGGCCGAGCGCTTTGACGGGGATCTGGCGGTTGCCTCGGCGATCGGCGTGACCGCGGACGAGGCCTGGGCCCACCTCCGCGACGATGTGGAGTCGGGCCGGACAACGATCACGACCCGGCTTCGCCTGCTTACCCGGTGATCCCCCCACCGGGTGGCAGGATGGCCCCATGGCCTTGCTCACCGACGATGTCCGCCAGTTCCTGACTACCGGCACCAGGACCGGCAAGCTCGGCTGGGTGGCGAGCGATGGTCGTCCGCTCGTTGCTCCGATCTGGTTCGTGGTGGAGGGCGACGACCTGTTGTTCAACACCGGCGCCCGCACGGCGAAAGGGATCGCGATCGCCGGCGACCCGCGCTGCGTGCTCGTCGTCGACCTCGAGGAGCCTCCGTACGGATTCGTCCAGGTGCAAGGTGTCGCCGAGATCACCGAGCAGCTCGACGAGGTCCGGCGCATCGCCACCCTGACCGGGGGGCGCTACATGGGCGCCGACCGGGCCGAAGAGTTCGGCGCCCGCAACGGCGTTCCCGGCGAGCTGGGCGTGCGCCTGCGACCGACCAAAGTCGTCGCCAGTCTCGACATGACGGCGACCGAGTGACGGGGACGGCGCACGGCGTCGTCGTCCGCGACGCCACGGGACAGGACTGGCCGGGCATCTGGACGTTCCTCCGCACGATCGTCGAGTCGGGCGAGACGTTCACGTGGGACCGCTCGACGGACGAGTCGACGGCCCGCCGGCGATGGATGCACGACCCGCCCGGTGTCACGCTGGTCGCCGTCGACGCGGCGGACACGGTGCTCGGTACGGCCGAGATTCACCCCAACTACGGCGGCGCAGGCGGGCACGTCGCCAACGCCGGATTCATGGTCAACCCGGCGTACGGCGGGCGAGGGGTCGGGCGGGCGCTCGGCGAGCAGGTCGTCGACCGGGCACGGCGCGACGGCTACGAGGCGATGGTGTTCAATGCCGTGGTGGAGACGAACGCCAACGCCGTGGCCCTGTGGAAGTCGCTCGGCTTCGAGGTCCTGGCAACGATCCCGCGCGCCTTCGCCCATCCGACGCGAGGCAAGGTCGGCCTACTCGTGATGCACCGCGAGCTGTGATCCCGGCCTACAAGCCGCTGAGCACATCGAGGATCTGGTCGCCGTAGCGCTCCAGTTTGGTCGGGCCGATGCCGCCACACGCCGCCAGCTCCGCCGCGTCGCGGGGCTTGGCGACGGCGATGCCGCGAAGGTGTCGATCGTTGAGCACGACGTACGCAGGCACGTCGTCGACCTTGGCGCGCATGGCCCGCCAGTCGCGCAGCGCCTTCTCGGCGACGACGGCCTCGGCGGACAGTTCGACATCGATCGGGACCGGGTCCCGCCGCGGCGGCCGCTTGGCTGCGTCCGGCCGGGCGATTCGCGTCGGTGGGCGCTTGGGTGCCGAGCCGTCGAGCTCGTCGAGAAACGGTGATCGTCGCGAGTGGTCGGCGAGCACGGCGACGCGGTGTCGTCCCCGGGTGATGCCGACATGCAGGACTCGGCGCTCCTCCTCGAGGTCTTCGGCAAGGCGGTGCGGCGTGATGCCGTCGACGACGCCGAACACCGCAACGTGGTCCCACTCGCGGCCCTTGACCCGGTGGATCGTCGACACGACGACGCCTTGTGGGTCTCGCTCGGCGTGGAACGCTTCGCGCAACCACGGTTCGAAGGTGGCGGCGTCAGGATGGAGGTCGGCAACGGCGAGCAACCCGTCGAGATCGTCGAGGTGGCTGGCGCCCTGGCCGCCCCCGCTGCGGTCGAGCAGGCTCATCGCCGAGCCGAGCCCGACCGAATCGCGAACCACCCCGAGGACGTGGCGAGTCGACCCAGTGCGACCCGCATCGACGACCAGACGCAGGTCCTCGGCGAGGTCGAACACCTTGTTCTGGTCCTTGTCGGGGACCTGCGTGGCCAGCGCGGCGATCGTCCCGACGGTCCACGTCCTGCGCCGGGAGATGCGCTCGGGGAACCACTGCGGGAGCCCGCGAGACGGCCGCCGGAGGATCTCCACGACATCAGCGGCTGCGAACCCGTCGGGGTTGCCGGCGATGCGGAGGTAGGCGAGCGCAGCCCGCAGCCCGGTGCGCCCGAGGAGGTCGGGCGTGAGGACGGAGTTGAGCGGGACGCCGGCGGCGCGCAGGGCGACATGAGGGGCGAGGAGGATCGAGTTCACCCGGGCGAGCACGGCGATCGACGCCGGCTGGGCACTCGGTTCGGAGAGCCATCCGGACACCACGGCGACGATCGCCTCGGCGCCGCCGTCCGCCTCGTGATCGACCACTCGCATCGATCCCGGCGATGCGTCGTTGCGCTCGCCGGCGACGATCTCCTTGGCAACGCGGCGCTCGTTGTAGCCGAGCAGCGTCGACGCGGCGGTGACGACCTCGGTCGGGCACCGGTAGTTGACGCGCAGGGCGTGTTCGCCTGCGCCCGGGAACAGCCCTCGAAAGTCGATGAGGAACCGCGGGTCGGCCCCAGCGTGGCCGTAGATGCACTGGTCGTCGTCGCCGACGCCGAACACGTCGAGGGCCGGCAGGCTGAGCAGGCGGATCAGCAGGACGTGGGCTGGCGTGAGGTCCTGGAACTCGTCGACGAGGAGGTGCCGGCAGCGACGCTGCATCGCGGCGCGGAACGGTCCGTCGGCGAGAAGCGTCTCGATCGCCGCATAGATCTGTTCGTCGAAGTCGACGACCCGGCGGTCGCCCAAGGCGGCGCGGTAGCGGGGGAACAGCTCGCCGAGCCCGTCGACGTCGTCCCGCGAGCCCTCGACCTCGTGCGGATCGCGAAGGCCGAGGCGGACGGCCGCCAACGCTTCCAGGTACGGCCCGATCGGGTCGACGTTCGCCCGCCGCCGGCGGTGCCCGGGCAGCAACGAGTCGACGAGCCTGCGCACCTCCCGTTCGTCGATGACGTTCGGCTGGCTGCCGCGATGCTCGCGTAGCACCCACAGTCCGAGGGCGTTGAGCGTGCGGACGTGCGGTCGAAACGCCGCGGTGCGCGCCGTCAGCTCGCGCTCGGCCTCTTTGTTGTAGGCGACGGCGAGCACCGACTCGGACTCATAGCCGCGGTCGACCACGAGGTGGCGCAACCTCTCCGTGAGCACGCGAGTCTTGCCCGACCCCGCCGGGGCGATGACCCGCGCCGGGCCGCAGCGATGGCCGACTGCGGCGCGCTGGTCGGCGGCGAGGTCACCTCCGGGATCTCCGACGGTGGGCATCACGACCGCCCGGCCGGCTTCCACCGACTCGGCGTGAACGACCGACCCGACCTCGGCCGGGTCCCACGGCTGGCGCGGACCGCCGTCGACCCAGACCGGCGATCCGTCGGCTCGAAGTACATCGCCGATCGGTAGCGCCGTGGTCTCCGGCTCGAGTTCGACGACCGCACTTCCGGGCAGCAACCGGCTGGCCTTGCGCGCCCACCACCAGACGGGCGCGCCGTCACCTCGGCAGTCGTAGTTGTTCGCCCACACGAGGAAGTGCAGCCGATCGAACCACGGTTCGGTCTGCGGCGAGTGCGTCCAGGGTTCGCCGGTGATCGACAATGGGACCCGAAACGCCGCAGGATCGACGAGCAGGTCGATGACGATCGGCTGGCGGGCAGCCCAGCACCCGTGCAGCTGTTCGACGACGGCCTGCGGCGCGGCGAGGGTCGATGCGTCGATCGTCACCGAGGCGACGCCGTCCCAGAGTCCACGGACGCCATGGCCATCGGCGACGATCGCCCCGCGGCCGAACACGGCGAGCGGGTCGATGGGCACGGGTGGACTCTAGGCACCACCTGTCACGGTCGGCAGCGCGTGTACCGTGCGCCTCCGTGGCCGCCCGTGTCCTGCTGATCCGTCACGGTGAGACGGACTGGACCGCAGATCGTCGGCACACCGGACGCACCGATCTGCCGCTCAATGACCAGGGCCAGCGCAGGGCCCGCCAACTCGCCCCGTTCCTCGCCTCGTTCCCGGACGCCGCCCTCGCCACGGTGTTCACCAGTCCGTTGCTGCGGGCCCGCCAGACCAGCGAGCTGGCCGGGATGGGCGAGCGAGCCGTGGTCGACGACGACCTCGTCGAGTGGGACTACGGCGAATTCGAGGGAGCGCGCACCGCCGACCTGCGGGCGACGGACCCTCGGTGGTCGATCTGGACGACCGAGATCCGCTCCGGAGAGACGCTCGACGAGGTCGCAGGGCGTGCCGACGCCGTGCTCGCCAAATTGGGGGCGATCGAGGGGATCGCCCTGCTGTTCGCCCACGCCCACTTCCTGCGCATCCTCGCCGCCAGGTGGTGCGGCTGCCCAGCCGCAGCAGGCCGCCACCTGACGCTGCTCCCCGCCAGCATCAGCGTGCTCGGGTACGAGCGCGAGGTGCCGGTGATCGAGCAATGGAACCTGAACACCGATTCACCTCCTGGGGTCGCCGATCACGGCTACGCTGGCATGGGCCAATGAATTCGCCGATCGACAGACCTCCACGGCCGACCATTACATGACGGCAACTGGAACAACGGCGACCGTCGTCGTGCCCGGCACGCAGTTGATGGCCGCCCTCGTCGGTCCCCGAGATCAGCACCTCCGCCAGATCGAGGACGCCTTTCCGGGCACCGATATCAGCGTGCGCGGCAACGAGGTCAGCATTCGCGGCGAGCAATCCGACGAGGTCGGCCGCCTGTTCGACGAGCTCGTCGACCTCCTGCAGCGCGGCCACCACCTCGACACCGTCGGCCTCGGACGGGTGATCAAGATGGTGTCCGCTGACGAACGGCCGAGCGAGGTGCTCACCCACGATGTGCTGCGCGGGGCGCGTGGGAAGCCGGTTCGTCCCAAGTCGAGCGGGCAGAAGCGGTACATCGAGGCGATCGCCGACAACGTCATCACGTTCGGCATCGGACCGGCCGGCACCGGCAAGTCGTGGCTCGCGGTGGCGATGGCGGTCAAGGCGCTGCAAGCCAAGGAGGTGCAGCGGATCATTCTCACCCGACCGGCGGTGGAGGCCGGCGAGCGCCTCGGATTCCTGCCGGGCGACCTGATGGCGAAGATCGATCCCTACCTGCGCCCGCTGTATGACGCGCTCTACGACATGGTCGACCCGGAAGCGGCGCAGCGCCTGCTCGAACGCCAGACGGTCGAGGTCGCCCCGCTGGCGTTCATGCGCGGGCGCACGCTGAACAACAGCTTTATCATCCTCGACGAGGCGCAGAACACCACACCCGAGCAGATGAAGATGTTCCTGACCCGCATCGGCTTCAACTCCAAGGTGGTCGTCACCGGTGACGTGACGCAGGTCGACGTCCCGACCGGCAAGAGCGGCCTGCTCGGCCTCGAACGGGTCCTTCAGGGCATCGACGGGCTCGCCTTCGTGAAGCTCGGTGCTGCCGATGTCGTCCGCCACCGCATCGTCGCCGACATCGTCGCCGCCTACGAACGCGACAGCGCTGGGGACACCTCAGCGACACGATGAGCGACACACCGTGACCGAACCTCGAAGTCTCACCGTCGGCAGCGACGACCAGGTTGTGGTCGTCGCTGCCGACGAGCAGTCGGACGTCGAGATCGACGTCGACCGATGGAGTCGCCTTGCCGCTGCCGCGCTGCGCGACGTGGGGCATCGCGGTGAGCTGACCCTCACGTTCGTCGACCGGGCCGAGATCGCCGCCCTCAACGAGGCGCACCTCGGTCACGTCGGGCCGACCGACGTGTTGTCGTTCCCGCTCGACGCCGCTGACGGCCAGCCTGCGGACGATGGCGCGATCCCGGTGCTGCTCGGCGACGTGGTCATCTGCCCGGACGTCGCTCGGGCCCAGGCGCCGGACCACGCCGGAACACTCGACGACGAACTGGCCCTGCTCGTCGTCCATGGAGTGCTGCACGTCCTCGGCCACGATCATGCCGAGGCGGACGAAGCGGCCGTGATGCGGTCGAGGGAGCTCGAGCTGCTCGTCACTCACCACTGGGACGGTCCGCCGCCACCCGCCTTCCGCCAGGTCGAGGACTGACGATGAGTGCAACCGAGCTGTGGATGCTGCTCGCGATCTTCGCCATCCTCTTGGTGCTCGCCTTCCTTGCTGTCGCCGAGACCGCCCTCAACCGCATCTCGCGGGTCAAGGCCCGGGCCATCTCCGACTCTCAGGACAGCAAGTCGGCCCGCGCATTGCTTCGACTCGTCACCCATCCTGAGCGCTTCATCAACCCGCTCCTCGTCACCGTCACGGTGTTGCAGATGGGTCAGGCCTTTCTCACTACGTTGCTGGCCGACGAGTTGTTCGGTGCCAAAGGTGTCGCCGTCGGCTTCGTGCTCAACGTCATCGTCTTCTTCGTGCTCACCGAGGCGGTGCCCAAGACCTGGGCGGTGATGTCCGCAGAACGAGCTGCTCTGTTCACGGCGCGTGCCATCGACTGGCTGGTGGCGTTCCCGCCGCTGCGCCTCGTGAGCCGGGCACTGATCGTGCTCACCAACGTGATCGTGCCCGGCAAGGGGCTCAAGGAAGGGCCGTTCGTCAGCGAGCAGGAGTTGCTCGGCATCGTCGGGGCCGCCGCCGACGACGAGGTGATCGAGCACGAAGAGCGCGAGCTGATCGAGAGCATCATCGAGTTCGGCGACACGGTCGTGCGCGAGGTGATGGTTCCGCGTCCGGACATGCTCATCGTCGATCAGCAAGCGACCGTCACTGCCGCCCTCGACCTAGCGATCGCCGAGGGGGTGAGCCGGTTGCCCGTCCAGGGTGGCGACGGCGACGACATCGTCGGCCTCGCCTACACCAAGGATCTGATACGTGTCGAACGTGAGGGCCGCGGCGACGAACCAGTGCTCGACCTCGCCCGCAAGGTTCGCTTCGTGCCGGAGAACATGCCCGTCGCGCGACTGATGCGCGAGATGCAGCGCGACAAGTTCCACCTTGCGATCGTGGCCGACGAGTACGGCGGGATCGCCGGGCTGGTGACGCTGGAGGACTGCCTCGAGGAGCTCGTCGGTGAGATCGTCGACGAGTACGACGTCGAGGCTGCCGATATTCAGCGGTTGCCTGACGGCGACTACCTCGTCGACGGTGGCACGCCGGTCGAGGACATCAACGAGCTGCTCGGCCTGACGTTGCCCGACGAGGATTGGGACACGGTCGGCGGGTTCATCTTCGGCACCCTCGAGCACGTTCCGGAGGTCGGTGAGGGCGTGATCCACGGGGGTTGGCAGTTCAAGGTCGACGAGGTCGACGGACGGCGTGTACGGCTCGTGCGGATCAGCGCTGCGGCGGCGGCGGCGTCGTCCCATGACGAGCAGCCGGCGGCCGAGGTGACGGCGGAGGCGTCCAACTCCGAGTCCAGCTGAGCGGTCGCCGGCGGTTACGTTCGCAGCGCATGGAGATCTCTCTGGCGGGCAAGACGGCACTCGTCACGGGTGCGTCGAAGGGCATCGGCAAGGCGATCGCTGCGCAGTTCGCGGCGTCCGGCGCCAACGTGATGCTCAGCTCGCGCAAGCAGGATCAGCTCGAGGCGGCCGCCGCGGAGATCGCCGCATCCGGGGCCCAGGGGGAGACTGCCGTGTTCGCCGCCAACGCCGGCGATCTCGATGCGGCCGAGGCGTGTGTGGCGGCCACTGTCGAGCGCTTCGGCGGCCTCGACATCCTCGTCAACAACGCGGCGACGAACCCGTACTACGGGGCGACGCTGGACGTCGACCCGGCGCGGTTCGACAAGACGTTCGAGGTCAACCTGCGCGGGCCGCTGTTCTGGTGCCACCAGGCTTGGGAGGCGGCGTTCCAGCGGCGCCCGGGGGTCATCGTCAATATCGCCTCCGTCGGCGGGCTGCGGGCCGAGTTCGGCCTCGGCGTCTACAACCTGACCAAGGCGGCGCTGATCCACCTCACCCGCCAGCTTGCCAACGAGCTCGGACCGACCCGCGTCGTCGGCGTGGCGCCGGGGCTCGTGCAGACCGACTTCGCCTCCGTGCTCGTCGACAACTTCGGCGAGGCGCTCGCCAAGCAACTCCCGACGAAGCGCCTCGGCGAGCCGGTCGACATCGCCAACCTCGTCACCTTCCTGGCCAGCGACGCCGCCAGTTGGATCACCGGCGAGACGTACGTGATCGACGGCGGCGCCGGCGTCCGCGGCGGCGTCGTCTAGCCCGGCCCCGTTTCCCGTTCTGGGCGGCCTTCGGTCCGTTCCGAGATCGGGGCGGCGAGGGGTCCGATGACAACGTTTTCGGCCGCCCAGAATGCGCTCCCAGAGAGCGGTCACCATGGCTGTGACACCCCCTGTTCATGATGACCGCATGAGCACTGTCGTCGTCAACTTTCCCGGTACACGGGCCGGGTCAGAGGTCGAGCCGCTGTGCGCGACGCACGATCCCGACTGGTGGTTCGATCCGGCAAGGTTCGACACGGCGATCGAGGTCTGCGGACGGTGCGAGATGCGCGCCGACTGCCTTGGCCAGGCCCTGCAGTCCGGCGAGCCGCTCGGGGTGTGGGGTGGCCTGACACCTGACCAGCGCGCTGCATTGCCCGATGCCGTCGTGATTCCGCTGTTCCCCAGCGCGAGCAGCTCGTGACGGGCGTTGTCAGCTGGGTGTGGCGACTGGTCGCAGTGCTGATCGCTGCGGCTTGCCAAGCGGCGTGGTCGGGATCGAGTCGACCAGCTGCAGCGCTCGTGGCGCGCAGTACGGCGGCAACACCTCACGTACGGCGCGGCGCAGGTCGTCGAGCGACGGCGCTTCGGGTCCAGCTACGACGACGTACGCCGTCACGACGTGGCCCCATTCGGCGTCAGGCGTGCCGGCCACCGCCACGTCCGCCACCCGGGTGTCGGCCCGGATCGCCCGCTCGACGGGCTCGGGCCACACGTTCTCGCCTCCGCTGATGATCAGGTCGCTGCGGCGACCGTCCACGGCGAGGCGTCCATCAGGGAGCCACCGACCGAGGTCGCCGGTCGCCAGCCAGCCGCTGGCTGTGGGATCGACGTCGGCATCGGCTCTGCGATAGGCACGCAGCAGCATCGGGCCGCGCACGTGGATTTCGCCGTCCTCGGCGAGGCGGACCTCGACGCCATCGAGGGGCACTCCGTCGTAGACGATCCCGCTTCCGGTCTCTGTCATCCCGTAGGTGGTCACGACGTTGGCCGGGAGGTCATCGGGCGGCGCTGCACCGCCGAGCACGACGCGACGGAAGCTGGTGGCATCGATGCGGCGCAGCGCAGTGGCGACGAGGCTGACCAGGGTGGCCGACGCCGATTGCACGGCCACCGGGTCGAAGCGCGGGAGCACCGTGAGCCCGGTGCCCGTGCAGAGGGCTCGGGTGACGACCGCCAGGCCGCCGACGTGGGAGAGCGGCAGGCAGGCGAGCCAGTGGTCGCGGCCGGTGACCTCGAGCCGGGCGCTCGTTGCAGCCGCCGAGGCGGCGACGGCATCGTGGGTGAGCACGACGCCCTTCGGCTCGCCGGTCGAGCCGCTTGTGGCGACGACGAGGGCATCGCCGTCCTCCATGGGTCGGCCGCCCGGCTGGCGGTGTTCGAGGCCCTCGGCGTCGCGGACCACCGTCACGGCGAGGGCGGCAAGCTGTGCCGCCTTGGCGGCGGGCGGGAGCCGCTGGTCGACCGGGAAGGCGGCGTCGCCGTCGTCCCACGTGCGGGTGAGGGCGTCGACGAACGCCGGGCCGGCGGGGACGTCGAGGGCGACGAGTCGGCCCGTCATCGCAGCACGCCCGGGCGTGGCAGTGCGCTCGCAGGTTGCGCTGGGCGCGTCACGGCGCCCATCATGCCGGGCGATGTGGTGCGATCGACGTGCGGGCGAGCGGTGAGCGTGAACCGCTGGATCGTCGGCGCCCGGCCGCGGACGCTTCCAGCTGCGCTCGTGCCGGTGGCGCTCGGGGTCGGCTGCGCGGCGGGCATCGGCCCGATCTCGTGGTGGCGGGCCGCCCTGGCGCTCGTCGTCAGCCTGTCCCTGCAGGTCGGCGTGAACTACGCCAACGACTATGCCGACGGGGTGCGCGGGACCGACGACGGGCGGGTCGGACCGCTGCGCCTGGTGGCCTCGGGGCTGGCGGCGCCGGGGGACGTCAAGCGCGCCGCGCTGGGTGCCTTCGCCGTCGCTGCGGTGTGCGGACTGGCGCTCGCCGCGTCGACGTCGTGGTGGCTGATAGCCGTGGGGGCGGCGAGCATTGCAGCCGCTTGGTTCTACACCGGCGGGCCGCGGCCGTACGGCTACTTGGGGCTCGGTGAGGTGTTCGTGTTTGTCTTCTTCGGGCTTGTCGCCACGGTCGGCACGACCTACGTGAGCGTCGAGGAGATCACCGCGCTGAGCATCGTCGTCGGCTGCGCCGCCGGCTTCGTGGCCTGCGCCCTGCTCGTGATCAACAATCTCCGCGACATCCCGACCGACGAGGTGGCCGGCAAGCGGACCTTGGCGGTTCGTCTCGGTGACCAGCGGACGAGGTGGCTCTACGTCGCCCTCATCGCCGCGACGTTCGTGGCCCTCGTCGTCAGCGCGGCGATCTGGCGGCCGGCGGCACTCATCGGGCTCGGCGCCGTCGTGTTCGCCCGTGCGCCGGTGCGCCAGGTCGTCGGCGGCACGCGGGGCCCGGCCCTGATCGGCGTGCTCGGCGCGACCGGCCGGCTACAGCTGGCGTTCGGCGCGCTGACGACGTTCGGACTGCTGCTCGGCGGGTGGATCGACTGACGTCCCGCCCGCCGGACCCACCGGCGTGGCGTCGAGCCAGCGGCGCAGCACTTCGAGGAACTCCGCGGGACGCTCGAGGTGCACGACGTGCCCGGCACCGGCGATGATCTCGACGACGGCGTCGGGGATCAGCGCGGCCATGCGTTCGGCGATCGCAGTGAACTTCGCATCGAGCTGGCCGGTGACGAGGAGCACCGGCATTGGCAGCGACTCCAGGGTCGGCCACAGCGACTGCTGGGCACCGGTGCCGGCGAGGCGCAGGCTCGACGCCAATCCCGCAGCAGTGTTCCCGAGGCGGTCGTCGAGCCGCGCCGCGTCGGGCGGCAGGTTGGCGAACAGCGGTAGAGACAGCCAGTCGGCGAGAAAGGCGGCGACCCCGTCACGTTCGATCGATGCCGCCCGCTGTTCGTCGGTCGCTCGGCGAGCAGCGCGTTCGCGATCGTCGGCGATGCCGGCGGTGGAGCTGACGAGAACCAGCCGTTCGACGAGGTCCGGCCGGGACACGGCGAGGTGCAGGGCCATCCGCCCGCCCATCGAATAGCCGATGTACGTCGCCGGTCCCGTGGCTCGGCCGAGGAGGTCCGCACCGGCAACGAGATCGACCTGCACGGCGGCCGACTCGCCGTGCCCGGGTGCGTCGACGGAAACCACCTCGTACCCGTCGCCGGCAAGGGACGCCCCGATCGCGGTCCACGAAGCTCGTGTCTGGGTGAAACCGTGGACGAGGACGAGACGTCCCCTCGATGGTTTCCCCGCCGACGGAGCGGTCCACTCGACGCCAATCGTCACGGTGCAGCCATGCGGCGCAGCACCTGGACGAAGTACTCCGAGTCCTGGGCGCCGGGGATGCTCCACTGCGAGTTGACCACGAACGTCGGGACAGCGGTGATCCCGAGGTCGGTCGCGTTGCGCAACGCGACGGCGAGCGCTTCGACCCCCTCCTCGTCGGCGAGCGCCTCGCCCACGGCCTGCGGATCGAGCCCACACCGCGCTGCGCGGTCGACGAGCACCTGCGGATCGCCGAGGTCCTCACCGTCGGTGAAGTAAGCCGCCATCAGCTGTTCGTTGACGTCACGTTGCGTCGCCGGCCCAGCCGTCCGCAGTGCCCACCACAACAGGCGATGGGCGTCAGCCGTGTTCGCCCGCACGGCCCGATCGAGCCGGAAATCGAGGCCCTCAGCCTTGGCGACAGCCGTGACCCTGGCGATCATCTCAGCGGCCCGTTCGCTCCCGCCGAACTTGCGGGCGTAGACATCGAGCACGGGTTCCGCCCGGTCGCGCGGTGCCTGAGGGTCGAGTTGGAAGGGACGGTAGGCGACTTCGACGCCGGGAAAGTCCGCATCGGTCGCCAACTCGGCGATCGCCCGATCGAGACGCGTCTTGCCGATGTAGCACCATGGGCAGACGAGGTCCGAGTACACCTCGACCTGGACGACAGCACCCACCCCGGCGACGCTACTGCCGCGGACGACCAGCGATATTGGTGAGCGGAGCGTGCGGATTCCTGCACGCTCCGCTCACCAATCCGGCATCGGGCAACGCCCGTGGTGCTGCGGCGACGCAGAATGGTCGGTGTGGCGACGCGACTGACCGAGCTGCTCGGGATCGAGCACCCCATCGTCCAGGCCCCGATGGCCGGCTCCAATGGCAGCGCGCTGGCGATCGCCGTGAGCGCGGCCGGCGGTCTCGGATCGCTGCCGTGCGCGATGCTCTCGACCGACGAGGTCCGCGGCGAGGTTGCGGCGATCCGCGCCGCCACGGCCGGACCGTTCAACCTCAACATGTTCTGCCATCAGCCTCCGGTGTCCGATCCGGCACGTCTCGCGGCATGGTTCGAGCTGCTCGCCCCGTTCTACGCCGAGCTCGGTGTCGAGGTGCCGCAGGGGACGCCGGGCGGCGGACGTGGCACGTTCGATGCGACGCTCTGCGACCTCGTCGAGGAGTTGGCGCCACCCGTCGTGAGCTTCCACTTCGGCCTGCCGGACGACGTGCTCGTCGAGCGGGTGAAGCGGGCCGGAGCCACCGTGCTGTCGTCTGCGACGACCGTCGAGGAGGCACGCTGGCTGGTTGCTCACGGGTGCGACGTCGTCATCGCCCAGGGACTCGAGGCGGGAGGGCACCGTGGCATGTTTCTCGCCGACGATCCGGCCGGGCAGATCGGCACGATGGCCCTCGTGCCCCAGGTCGTCGACGCCGTCGACGTACCGGTCGTCGCCGCGGGTGGGATTGCCGACGGCCGGGGCATCGCTGCGGCCCTGGCGCTCGGGGCGACGGGCGTGCAGCTCGGCACGGCCTTTCTGCGTTGCCCGGAGGCCACGTCCACAGCCCTGCACCGCAAAGCCCTCGGTGCCGCCGCGGAGGATGCAACGGTGCTGACGAACGTCATCACCGGTCGCCCGGCGCGCGGAATCGTCAACCGCCTGATCGCCGAGGTCGGCCCGATGTCCGCCGAGGCGCCGGCCTTTCCGCTCGCAGTCGCTGGATCGGCGCCGCTGCGGGTGGCAGCAGAATCGCACGGCTCGTCCGACTTCTCGCCGTTGTGGGCCGGCCAGGCTGTGCGGCTCACCCGCGAGCTGCCGGCAGCGCAGCTGATCGAACAGCTCGTCGCCGAAGCGCTGGCCGCCACCGATCTGGATCGCTGGTCGGCGAGATGAGCGCGGCCGACGTCCAGGCGACGTTCTGCGCCACGCTCGTCGACGAATGGGTCGAGCACGGGGTCGGTCACGCCGTCGTCGCCCCCGGATCGCGCAGCACGCCGATGGCGCTGGCCCTCGCCGAGCGCACCGAGCTGCGGCTGCACATCGTCCACGACGAGCGCGCCGCGGCGTTCGTCGCCCTCGGCCTCGGGCTCGACGGCAGCCCCGCCGTGCTGTTGAGCACGAGTGGAACGGCAACGGCGAACTTTCATCCGGCCGTCGTCGAAGGCGGGCTGTCCGACGTCCCGATGATCGTCGTCACCGCAGACCGTCCACCGGAGCTGCGCGACGTCGGGGCCCCGCAGACGATCGATCAGACCGCCCTGTTTGGCCGCTCTGTGCGTTGGTTCCACGACCCGGGTGTTGCCGATCCGGCCGCCACCGGCAGCTGGCGGTCGCTCGGTCGCCGGAGCATCGCTGCGGCAGCGACTGGCCCGGTGCACCTCAACGTTCCGTTTCGGGAGCCGTTCCTCGGTGAGGTCGGCGAGCTGCCACCGCGCACGGTCGTGCCCGTGACAACCACCGAAGTGACCGGCCTCGTACCCGTCGTCGGCATCGCAGAGCTGCTGAACACCGAGCGTGGGTTGATCCTCGCCGGCGGCCGCAGCGGGGTGCCACCCGCGGACGTTGCAAGGTTGGCGACGGCGACTGGATGGCCGGTGCTCGCCGACCCCACATCGGGCTGCCGTCACCTCCCCGGTGCCGTCACCGCCTTCGATGCCATGTTGCGGGTCGACGAATTCGCGGTCGCACACCGGCCCGAGGTGATCGTGCGTATCGGCCGCCCGGCGGCGTCGAAGGTCCTCGCCACCTGGATCGCCGTCAGCGAGGCGACCCTCATCCAAGTCGGCGGGCCCGGAGTGATCGATCCCGATCACCGTGTCGCCGTCGCCCTCCCGGCGTCCTCGATCGACGCTCTCGCCGATCTGGCCACCGTGCAGCCCGGGTCGGAGTGGTCCACCGACTGGGTCGGGCGCAGCGCCTACGCCGACAAGGCGATCGCCGACTTCCTGGCCACCGAAGCCGTGCTGTCGGAGCCTGGCGTCGCCCGCACGGTCGCCGAACGGCTTCCCGACGGCGCCCGCCTCGTCGTCGCGTCGTCGATGCCGGTGCGTGACCTCGAGTGGTTCGGCGGGCCGGCGGCGGTCGCCCATGCAAACCGCGGCGCCAACGGCATCGACGGCGTGGTCTCCACCGCCCTCGGCGTCGCCCTCGGCGGGACGACGACCGTCGCCCTCGTCGGCGACATCGCCCTTCTCCACGACGGCGGCGCGTTGACGGCCTTGCACGACCGGGGCGCGGATCTCCGCATCGTCGTCGTCGACAACGACGGCGGCGGCATCTTCTCGTTCCTCACGCAAGCCTCGGCGCTGCCCGGCGAGCGCTTCGAGCAGCTGTTCGGCACACCGCACGGCACTGACATCGTCGCCCTGGCTGCCGCTCACCGTCTCGACGCCGCGACGGTCGACACGGAGGCAGCGCTGACGGCACGACTGTCGATCCGGGGACCGTCGGTCACCCGCGTGGCCACCGACCGTGCCGCCAACGTGGCGATCCACGCCGACATCAACCGGGCGGTGGCTCAGGCGATCACGGGCGAATGAGCGCCGACAGCATCGCCTGAAACTTCGCTTGCGTCTCGGCGAGCTCGGCGAGCGGGTCGCTGTCGGCGACGATCCCCCCGCCGGCGTGGAGGCGGGCCGTGGTCCCGCCGTCGGCGAGCTGGGCACAGCGGATCGCCACCGCCCACGTCCCGTTGCCGTCGCCATCGAGCCACCCGACGGCGCCGCCGTAACGATCGCGGTCGACGCCCTCGACATCGGCGATCAACTTGAGCGCCTCCGGCCCCGGATGCCCGCCGAGGGCCGGTGTGGGTGACAACGCCCGCACCAGCGTGGCGATGTGCGGTGGCGGTGTGGAGAGTCGTCCTTCGATCCGCGTGCCGAGGTGCTGGACGTTGGCCACCGGAACGATCGACGGCTCCGGCTCCCAATCGAGGTAGCTGCACCACGGCAGCAACGTGTCGTGCACCATGTCGATGACGACACGGTGTTCGACCTGATTTTTCGTGCTCTCGATCAACGCTGCGGCGAGCGCCTCGTCGCGCGCCGGATCGCCCGCTCGCGGCGCCGTTCCGGCCAGCGGGTGGGACGTGACGGTGCGCCCGTCGACGGCGACGAGCAACTCCGGCGAGGCACCGAAGAACCCGTCGACGGCGAAACGGTAACTGCTCCCGAACGCCGCCTTGAGCCGGTGGAGGATGCCGTGGCGGTCGAAAGGGTGGGTCGCTGCGACAGCGATCTCGCGAGCGATCACCGCCTTGGTCAGACGTCCCGCCCGCACCGCGTCGCGGGCGGCGGTGACGGCGGCGAGGTAGGTGGGCGTCGGCGTCACCTGTTCGATCCGGTAGCTGTCGGACGTCGGCCGGGGCGGCTCGTCCGGCTCGAGTCGATCGGTGGCAATGCTCTCGTCAGCGCTGTCGATGCGGGTCACCCAGCATGCCCCCGTGGCCGACTTGACCACGGCGACCCGGGGAATCACGACCTCGCCTGGCTCGCCGGGGACGAACGGGATCCACCCGACCCCGACAGGGGACACACCGAGCGAGGTCTCGTCGCGGTGATCGATCGCCGCCAGCACGCCGGGAGCGTCATCGAGTGGCACGCGAGCGGCCACGCCGCGGCCGGCGAGACCGACGCCGTCGCGGACGAACAGGTAGCCATCACCGCGGGCGATGTCGTTGAGGTCGAGCGTTCGTGTCCGGTCGTCGGCAAGGACGGTCGTGGCCCGCATGGTCAGCCGCGGGTCCCCGTGAACAGCTGGGTCACGCCGAGCGTGAGTCGGTGCTGTGCAGCATCGGGAAACCCGTTGCGCCGAAGTGAAACGACGATCTGCTCGGGCGGTGGGAGATACGCGACGCTGCGCGGCAGATATCGGTAGGCGGTCGGGTCAGACAGCCACCCGCCGATCTTCGGAACGACCTTGCCGAAGTAGAAGCCGTGCCCGACGCGTACCAGGCGGCTGCGTGGCACCCCGACGTCGAGCAGGGCGATGCGTCCCCCGGGACGGATCACGCGTCCCAACTCGGCGAAGAACGGTGGCAGGTCGACAAGGTTGCGCAGCGCGAAACCGCAGGTCACCCCGTCGACCGATGCGTCGGCGACCGGGAGGCGGAGGATGTCGGCCTGCACTCGCGGCACGCCGCTGTGGTCGGCCCGCAGCATCCCGAAGCTGAGATCGAGCGACGTCGGCTGATACCCGGCGGTCGTGAGGTCGACGCACAGGTCGCCGGTGCCGCTGGCGAGATCGAGCACCACGCTGCCTGGCGGGAGGGCGAGGGACTCGACCGCGTGACGGCGCCACCGCCCATCGAGTCGGAACGTCATGACGCGGTTGACGAGGTCGTAGCGGGGGGCGATGGCGTCGAACATGTCGCGCACCGCGCGCACCTTCTCGTCGCCCTGGGGAAGCGTCGATCGGTCCCAGGCCGGTCGCTCCATCACCACCTCGCCAGGCTACGGTCCAGCCATGCACGTCGTCCCCAACGTCCGCTGACCGACGCCGCCATGGATCTGCTCGCCCTCTACGCCCAGGCGACACCGGACAAGTCCGCACTGGTCGACGATCACGACGGCACCGTGACCCAACTGAGCTACGCAGAGCTCGACGTCGCGGCAAACCGGCTGGCCAACGTGCTCGTCGACCGCGGTGTCGGCGCCGGTTCCAAGGTCGCGTGGTGCGGGCAGAACTCGGTCGGAGTCGTCACCCTGTTGTGCGCCGCCCAACGGCTCGGAGCGACGGCCGTCCCGGTGAACTATCGGTTCACCGATTCGGAGGCCGCCTACGTGATCGCCCACAGCGACGCCACGGTCGTGTATGTGGACGCCGAACCGGCGCCGATGCTTGCCCGCATCCGCAGCCAGCTTCCGGTCGTTCGTGCTGTGCTCGTGTTCGGGGGAGCGAGCCCCGAGTCCGCCGACGGCTGGTTCTCCTCAGCCGACGACCTCGTTGCCAGCGCCCCGACGAGCCCACCGCCACTCGGTGAAGGGGCGGGTGACGCGGCGACGATGATCTACACGTCGGGCACCACCGGTAAGCCGAAGGGCGCCCTGCGCAGGGTCGCCGCCCTCGATCCGGCGGCGATCGGCGAGTTCGTGGCCCTCGTCGGCTACTCCTCCGATGACGTCTACATCACGACCGGTCCGCTGTACCACAGCGGGCCGCTCGGGTTCATGACGCTCGCCTACGGACTCGGGCAGACCGTCGTCGTCCAACGCCGGTTCGACGCCGAGGATTGGCTGCGTCTCGTCGAGACGTACGGCTGCACCTCGACGTTCTCTGCGCCGACTCCGATGCGCACGATCTGCAACCTGCCGGCCGACGTGCTCGACCGCTACGACCGCTCGTCGATGCGGATCATGGTCGCCAACGCCGCCCCCTGGAGCATGGCGCTCAAACGGCGCTACCTCGACGTGTTCCCGCCGGAGTCGCTGTTCGAGGTGTACGGCTCGACCGAGCTCAGCGTCAACACGATCCTCCTGCCCGCCGACCAACTGCGCAAACCCGGCTCGTGCGGCAAGGAGCTGCCGAGGGTCGAGATCCGCCTGTACGACGACGACGGCAACATCGTCACCGGCGTCGGGCCGCAGGCGACCGGCGAACTGTACGTACGAAGCGGCTCGGTGTTCGACGACTACTACAAGCAGTCCGACAAGTACGCCGAGGACCATCGCGACGGCTTCCAGACGGTCGGTGACATCGCCTATCGCGACGACGAGGGCTACCTGTACATCTGCGATCGCAAGCGGGACATGGTCATCTCGGGTGGCGTCAACATCTATCCCGCCGAGATCGAGGCGGCCCTCGAGCTCCATCCCGACATCTACGAGGCGGCCGTCTTCGGCATCCCGAGCGACGAATGGGGCGAGGCGGTCCACGCCGTCGTCGTCGCCCGGCCCGGCTCGGCGCTCGAGGAGTCCCGCGACGAACAGGCCGTGGTCGATTTCGCCCGCCAGCATCTCGCCGGGTTCAAGGTCCCCCGTTCGGTCAGCTGGCTCGCCGAGCTGCCCAAGACGGGGAGCGGCAAGATCCTCAAGCGCCAGCTCCGGGCGCCGTATTGGTCGGTCGAGTTGTCAGGGTGACGGACGACTTCCGCAGCGGGTTCGTCACGTTGGTCGGACGGCCCAACGTCGGAAAGTCGTCGCTGGTCAACGCGATCTGCGGGTCGAAGGTCTCGATCGTCTCCGACAAACCGCAGACGACCCGGCACCGCGTGCGGGGCGTGTACAACCGCCCGGGGTCCCAGCTCGTGTTCGTCGACACGCCCGGCCTGCACAAGCCGGTGACGGCACTCGGCGAGCGGGTCAACGCCACGGCTCTCGAATCGCTCGGCGAGGCTGACGACGTCGATGTCGTGTGCCTCGTCCTCGACGCCACGGCGCCGTTCGGTTCCGGCGACCGGTGGGTCGCCGAACGTGTCGACCTCTCGCGCGCAGTCGTCGTCGTCAACAAGACCGATCGTGCGGGCCAGGAGCAGGTACTCGCGATGCTCGGTGCCGCAGCCGAACTGTCGGCCGAGTCGTACTTCCCGGTTTCGGCGAAGACGCGTCGGGGACTCGACGAGCTCGTCGAGCATCTCGTGTCGCGCGCCCCGATCGGCCCGCCGATGTTTCCGGTCGACGCGGTGCGCGACGTCGCCGAGGAGGTGTGGGTCGCCGAGATCGTGCGCGAACAGCTGCTCGCCGTCACCCGCGACGAGCTGCCCTACTCGATCGCCACACGGGTCAGCGACTGGGAAGGCAACCGCATCACGGTGGAGATCGTCGTCGAGCGGGAGAGCCAGAAGGGAATGGTCATCGGCAAGCAGGGTGCCGTGCTCAAACGGGTCGGCGAGCGGGCTCGCGCGCAGCTTCCCGAGGGCACCTACCTGGAGCTGCGCGTGAAGGTCGACAAGGACTGGCAGCGGCGTCCCGACCGCGTCGAGCGGCTCGGCTACTGATCGGCGGTGCTGCTGACCGACGCGGCGCCGGCCAGCCTGGCATGCAGCCGCTGACGCAGCTCGCCGGTGTCATAGTTGCGGTACGCGCGGCGGTTGCGCTCGACGGCGACGCCGGCGGCGACGACACCGGCGAGGGTGGCCAACCCGAGGATCTTCCACAGCCGCATCTGCCTACAGTAGGACGGTGTCGAAGCAGTCGACGATCAGCGTCGACCATGCCATCGGCAGCGCATCGACCGGTGACATCTGGCTGTTCCGCGGGCGGACGATGGCCGACCGGGCGATCCGCGTCGCCACCAACGCTCCGGTCAACCACGTGGCGATGGTCGTTGCCCTCGACGACCTCCCGCCGTTGCTGTGGCACACCGAGGCCGGCCAGCGCGTCGAGGACGTCTGGACCGGCGACCACCACCGCGGCGCACAGCTCAACCGCCTCGACGAGGCCTATCGGGTATGGACCGGTCGGTACGCCCAACGGGCCTTCCTCCGACAGCTGACGGGTGAGATCACGAGGTCGATGGAGGACGAACTGCTCAAGGTCGTCGCCAGCCACGTCGGCAATCCATTCCCGCGCACCGGCCGGCTCGCTCGGCGCTGGATCGAAGGTCGCTTCCGCTACGAGGCGACCGGCGAGGCCGTCTACTGCGCCCAGCTGCTGGCGATCACGTTCCGCCGGATGGGCTTGCTCGACGCCCGGCGCCCTTCGAACTGGTATGACCCCGGCAAGTTCTGGAGCGGCGACCGCCTGGCGCTCGGCGGCGGAGCGAGCCTCGGTGCCGAGCTCGCCGTCGTCGAGCAACGGTCTGAGTAAGCGTGTAAGCCCTTGGCGGGCTTACACGCTTACACAGACGGGTCGGTCAGTCTTGGAGCAGGCCCCAGCGGCGGCGGACCGCCTTGTCGAGTGTGCCGAAGGCGACGGCGTCGACGATCAAGCCGATGATGAACACCACGGACATCCAGGCGATCATGTCGCTGTAGCGCGACAGGCTGCGGGCTTGTTGCATCTGCTGGCCGATCGACGGCTTGCTCTGGATGATCACGAGCAGCTCGCCGGCCATCAGGCTGCGCCAGGCGAACGCCCAGCCCTGCTTGAGACCGCCGACGAACGACGGCAGCGTCGCCGGGAGGACGACGTAGCGGTAGGCGCTGACGCCCCGCGCCCCGATGACCTTGCCCGCCCGCAACAGCAGCGGAGGGACGTGGTCGATGCCCGTGATCAAGCCGTTGGCGATCGCCGGGGCGGCACCGAGGATGACGACGAAGCGGATCGCTCCCTCGTCGAGCTGGAACAGCACGATGGCCAATGGAAACCAGGCGATCGACGGCATCGTCTGGATCCCGGTGATCATCGAGCCGATCGCCCGACGCACGATCTTCGAGCTGGAGACAGCGAGGCCGATCACGACGCCGACCACGATCGACGCCGTGAAGCCGACGATCGCCCGCTGGAACGTGATCCCCACGGATCGGCGCAGCAGCCCGCTCTCGGTGATGCTCCACAGTGAGCTGGCCACCGCCCGTGGTCCGGGCAGCACGTACTCCGGCTTCCAGCCACTCCACACGACGCATTGCCAAACGAACACGAAGATCGCCACGGCGGCGAGCTTCGGCCAGGTGGCGTCGAACACCGCTCGGGCGGTGAACCGCGGCGACCGGCGAGTCGACACGGTCGTGTCGGCGGTCGCTGGTCCGACTGCAGGTGGGGCGACCACGGCGAGTTCGTCAGCTGCGAGCATGGACCAGCGCCTCGGCGCGCAACGACTCGGTGACCTCGACCGCCAGGGCGGCAACGTCGGGGGACTCGATTCGCCGGGGGTGGGGGATCGCGACGTCGAACGACGCCTTCACCCTGCCGGGCCGCGGCGACAGGACGACGATGCGATCGCCGAGCCGCGCCGCCTCGCGGACGTTGTGGGTCACGAACAGCACCGTGAGGCCGCGTTGGCGGCTCAATGTCTCGAGCTCGTCGTGGAGGGCGTCGCGCGTCATCGCGTCGAGAGCCCCGAACGGCTCGTCCATCAGCAGGATGTCGGCATCCTGGGCGAAGGCGCGGGCCATCGCCGCCCGCTGGCGCATCCCACCGGAGAGCTGGTGCGGGCGCTTGGAGCCGAACCCGCCGAGGTGCACGGTCTCCAGCAACGCCTCGGACCTCCGACGTCGCTCCTGCGTGGCGACACCGGCGAGGCGCATCGGCAGCTCGACGTTGCCGCGCACGGTGAGCCAGGGAAACAGCGCCGGGTCCTGGAACATCAGCGCCGGACGCACGCGCGTCGAGACCGACCCAGACGTCGGCTCGTCGAGCCCGGCGACGAGGTTGAGGATCGTCGACTTGCCACAGCCCGAGGCACCGACGAGACAGACGAACTCACCGTCGTTGACGGTCAGGTCGATGTTGTCGAGCGCGTTCACGGCGTCGCGACCGTGACCGAACGTCTTGCTGACGGCGGACAACGAGATCGCGGTCGGGGTGTCGGTCATGCGGGTTCCGTGGTCTCCGTCGCGGTCAGCTCGTCGCTGACGGCGTCGAGGCCGCGCTCGGCGAGGATCTCGTTGAGCAGGGCCAGGTCGTAGATGCCGGTGAGGTCGACCTCCTCCAGAAGGCCGACGGCGATGGCGTCGTCGGCGGAGCCCTGGAGCGACGCGGCGATCGGGTCGACGGTGAACGTGAGGTTCTCGAAGGCGCCGGCGATCGTCTCGTCGGCGAGGCGGTTCGTCGTGATCGCCTCGATCCCGTCGTTCGTCGCCGTGAGCGCCGCCGCCGGATCGGCGTTGATCGTGTCGATCGTGTCGACGAGACCGTCGAGCAGCCCGCGGACAACGTCGGGCTGCCCCTCGAGGAACGGTGTGGCGACGATCAGGTGGGTGGTCACGAACTCGCCGTCCGGCCACAGATCGCGCTCGTCGACGAGCACGTGGCCGCCGCCTTCGAGGACCAATCGGGTCGCCCACGGCTCAGGAACCCAGGCCCCGTCCAGCGCTCCGTCGCGGAACAGGGTCAACGCCTCGGCGTTCTCGACATTGACGACCTCGACGTCGCCACCGCCAGCCGTGTCGGTGGTGAAGCCGTTCTCCGTGAGCCAGGCGCGCAAGGCGACGTCCTGGGTGTTGCCGAGGGCGGGCGAGGCGAGCGTCGCGCCGGCGAGATCGTCGGGGGAGTCGATCCCTTCGGCGACGACGAGGCTCGCCCCGCCCGAGGTGGTGCCGGCGACGATTCGCACTGCCTCGCCGTTCGACTGGGCGAAACCGTTGATCGCCGGGTTGGGGCCGATGAACGTGGCGTCGATCGCTCCCGAGAGCAGTGCCTCGATCGCCTCGCCACCGGCGTTGAAGTGGGACAGCTCCAAGGTCACGTCCGGGCCGAGGGCCTCAGCGAACGTCCCGGAGTCGACGCCGACGATCGCCGGGGCGTGGGTGACGTTCGGGAAGTAACCGAGGCGCAGGGTCACCGGCTCGGCACTCGCCGAGCGCTCGGTCGCCGACGTGCTCGTCGCCGAAACGCCGACCAGCGTGAGGAGGGCCGTGGCGGCGACGACGAGGTGACGGCGGCGAGTGCGAGAGGTAATCCTGAGTGACATAGTCGACTTTTCTACATTACAGAATCGCTAGTTGCAACGTGGAATACCGCAATGTAGCAAACTGACCCGGTGGAGAAGGCGAGTTCGGGCGGTGGCGACGGGCGAAGCGGCACGCAAGCCGTCGACCGGGCGCTCCGTGTGCTCGGCGTCCTGGAGTCGGCCCGAGAGGATCTGGGCGTCACGGCCCTCGCCACGGCGTCCGGCCTCACGGTGAGCACCACTCACCGCCTGCTCAAGGCGCTCGCTTCCGCCGGTCTCGTCGCCCAAGACCGAGACACCGAGCGTTACCACCTCGGCGTTGGGCTGATCGCCCTCGGGCGTCGGGCCGAAGCGCGCCTCGGGTTGCACCGCTGGCACGACGCCCTGGCAGCGCCTCGCCTCCGAGACCGGGGAGTCCGCCAGCATCGGCACCCGCGTCGGCAACGAGGTGCTCGTCGCCGATCACATACCGTCGGCCAAGGCGCTGCGGTTCGACGCCGGCATCGGAGCCCGGGTGCCGATCCATGCGTCGGCGATGGGCAAGATGCTGCTCGCCACAGCAGATGACCTTGCGGTCGAGGTCGCCGCCCTCGGCCCGCTGCAGCGTTTCACGGAGCGGACGCTCACGGACCCCGCCGCCCTGCTCGACGAGCTTCGAGTGATCCGCAGCCGTGGCTGGTCGCTGAACGACGGCGAACGAGACTCCGGGGTGCGAGCGGTCGCCGTGGCGATCCCGGGGGCATCCGCCGCGGCGATGGCCGTTCAGGGACCAGAGGTCAGGCTCACCGACGATCGGCTCGCGTCAGTGGTCGCGCTGCTCGACTCGACGGTCGACGCCGAGTCGACCAGCAGTCCATAGTCGCCGCGGTCGACGGACTGACCAGGCTCGCTCAGCGAGTTGTCACGGAGGAACACCTGTAGTGGCTCACCGTCGAGGGTGAAGTTGATGTGGTCGATGTCCTCGTGCTCGGTGAGTGACAGCACGATCTGGCCGACCATCAGCCGCTGGTCGGCATCGTCGACGCCAGCGAACAGGTTGGAGTCGAAGGTCACCCGCGTCCCGCCGGTGCCCGAGCGGGCCACCCCGCTGATCAACCCCGGCACGAGGGCGGTGCGCACGCCGGCTTCGGTGTACTCGGTGGGCGGGCCTTCTTCGAGGAGGCGCAACAGACTGCGCACGGAAGCGTCGACGGGGACCTCGACGTCGATGGCACGCAACTGTGACCCCTCGATGAAGTACAAGACGATCGTCTCAGTCGCCACGGTCGTCGTCGATCCTGGCGTCGAACTCGACGGCAGGTCGCTGCCATCGGGAGTCGACGTCTCGGCGGTCGGCTCATTGAGGCCACTGAGCAGCTCGGCATCGACCTCTTCGACGTTCTCGCTGCCGCCGATGCGACAAGCCGTGAGCGTCAGTGTGACGGCTGCGATGAGGACGCGGCGACGTTTCACTCGTCCGCCTCGGGAGTCGTGACGCGTGCCGCCCGCAGTCGCACCACGAAGCGTGCACCCCCGCCAGGTCGGTCCTCGACCCAGGCCGCGCCGCCGAGCGCGCCGGCGTGCTCGGCGACGAGGGCAAGACCGAGGCCGGTTCCGACCCGGTGACGCGACTCTCTGCCGCGGGTGAAGCGCTCGAAGATCTGCTGCTTCTCGTCGTCGGCGACACCGGGACCGTCGTCTTCGACGACGACCAAAACGAAGCCTGGATCGGTCGCCTCGATGGCGATGCGCACCGGTCCGCCGGCGTGCTGGTCGGCATTGGCGAGCAGGTTGCTGAGCACCCGTTCGAACCGCACCCGATCGACCCGAGCGGCAGGCGGTGCGGCTGGATCGACGTCGATCGGGATCGCGACGAACCCAACGTGTCCGGCCACCCGCCTGCACAGCTCGGCGATGTCGAGGGTTTCGAGGTGGAGGTCGGCGGCGCCGGCGTCGATTCGGGACAGTTCGAGGAGGTCGAGCACCATCCCGTCGAACCGGCGGATTTGGCTGACGATCACTTCGACAGCTTGTCGGGCGCGCGCCGGCATCTCCTCGCGGCGTACTTCGAGCACTTCGGTGGCGGCGGCGAGCGCCGTGATCGGCGTGCGCAGCTCGTGGCTGACATCGGAGGCGAAGCGCGCCTCGCGTTCAACACGGGCTTGCACGGCGTCGGCCATCGCGTTGAACGAGTTGACGATCGGGGCGAGGTCGGGGTCACCTTCTGGTGCCACCCTCGAGTTGAGGTCGCCGGCGGCGATCTGCCCCGCTGCAACGCTGATCCGGTCGAGCGGGCGAAGCAGCCGGCGGCTCGTCCAGACTCCGACGGTCGCGGCGAGCAAGGTGATGACGGCAGACCCGATCGCCAGCGAGAGCAGCAGGACGCGAAGGGTCTGTTCGGTGTCGTCGATCGGGAACGCCTCGAAGTACTGGGCGTCGACGTTGACGAGCGGGATCCCGACGCCGAGGTAGAGATCGCCCTCGAACGTGAAGCGCTGCAGCCCGGCGGCGCCGTCCTCCACCGAGGTCTTGAGCTCTGTCGGGACTGCATCGGGAATCCCCAGCTGCGACGCCACCGGTGTGCCGTCACCGAGGATGACGTAGTTGAAGCCATCCGAATCCGACGGCACGATGTTGATGCGGAACTCGTCGGGGAAGTCCTCGGATCCGCCCGCCGGGAGCAGCCGTCGCAACACGTCGCGTGCGTTGGCGATCGCCTGCTGCTGTGCATCGTTCTCGCGCTCCTCGAGCAACGCCCGACGGGCGAACGTGTAGGTCACGACCGAGAGTGTGACGGTCGTGATCAGGGCCAACAGACCGAAGAAGACCGACGCTTTCGTGCGCAGCGGTAGCCGGGGCCGGTGGAACACGTGCCAAGTGTTGCAGCCGGACGCCAGACTAGAGCCGCCATGTACTCGCTGCTGTTCATCGAAGACGACGATCACATCCGCCTGGCCCTCTCGATGGCGCTGGAGGACGAGGGCTACGACGTCACCCAGGCTGCCAACGGCTCGATCGGACTGGCCCTGTTCGACGAGCGCGAGTTCGATCTCGTGCTCCTCGATCTCCGTTTGCCCGATCTGTCGGGATTCGACGTGTGCCGGGCGTTGCGGGCCAAGAGCATCGCCCCGATCATCGTCGTCACGGCGCAGACCGACACCCACGACCTCGTCGCCGGCCTCGAAGCCGGGGCTGACGACTACGTCACCAAACCGGTGGTCGCCAAGGAGTTGGCGGCGCGCATTCGGGCGCACCTGCGCCGGGTCCAGCTGCACGAGCAGCCGATCGCCAGGGCGGAGCGGTTCGGCGACCTCGAACTGCGGCGGGAGCAAGGGATCGTGCTCAAGGCCGGTCAGGAGATCAGCCTCACGAAGACCGAGTTCCGGCTGATCAACGAGTTCGCCGATCACGTCGGTTCGGTACTCTCACGCGACTACCTGCTCGAACAGGTGTGGGGCTACGAGTACCTCGGTGATTCACGTCTCGTCGACGCCCACGTCCGCCGCCTGCGGGTGAAGATCGAGGATCACCCCGACGAGCCGAAGATCATCGTCACCGTCCGTGGCCTCGGGTACCGCCTCGTCGCCTGAGCCGTGGGGCGCCATCCGGGTTGCGTCAGCGAGTCGACGATTGAGGGGCCGACTCGCCGACGCAAACGGTGCGCCCGGGTCCGCCGGTCCCGGAGCGCTGGGCGGGAAGGTAGCGGTTCGACATCAGACTGTCACGTTGTTTTCCGACACGATCCCGCTGGCGAAATCCGTAGCTGTCAGCGTGTAAGCCCGCCGCGGCTTTGACGCTGACACCGTGCGTCTGGAGGGGTTCAGGCGGGGTCGGCGATGTCGTCCGGGTCGTGGGCCAACGAGGTGACGGGAGTGACCTCGATGGCGCCGGTCGCGGCGAGTTCGACGACGGCCGCGACCGGATCGATGTCGCCGAACAGCTCGCGATCGCCGAAGTCGGCGTCGCGGCCCGTGGCGTCGGTGACCCACCACGACGCCTCGAGGGCGATGCCGTTGGGATCCGTGAAGTAGATCGAGCGCATCACGCCATGATCGACGACGTCGGTGACCTCGCAGCCGTAGCTCTTCAACCTCCGGCGCAATGCCTCCAAGGCGTGCTCGTCGGCAAGGTTGAGCGACAGATGGTCGAACTGCGCGGCACGCGGGTCGGGCACTCCCGCCGGTTTGGCGAAGCGGGCGATTTCGGCGTCGTGATACTCGAAGAAGGCGATCGTGTTCTGGGCGCCGACCTCGAAGAAGTAGTGGCGGAAGGCCGGCGTGCCGATCGTTGCCACGAGCCGGGCGCCGAGCACGCCGTGATAGAAGCGGGTGGTGGCGTCCATGTCGGTGGTCACCAGGGCGAGGTGGTTGATGCCTCGCCATCGAACGTGTTCGGCGGACTCGGCCATCAGCCAAGCGTAGACGTCAGGCGGAGCTCGACCGGGCCCAGAGGTTGACGTTGGCGTCCGTGGCGAGACGGTCGATCTCGCCGAGCTCGTCGTTCGTCAGGTCGAGTCGATCGAGCGCCCCGAGGTTGTCGTCGAGCTGGGCGACGCTGCTCGCGCCGATCACCAGCGACGTCATCCGCGGGTCGCGCAGCGCCCAGGCGAGGGCCAGCTGAGCGAGCGTCTGGCCGCGGCCCGTCGCCAACTCGTTGAGGCCGCGGACACGATCGAGGCGGTCCTCCGTGAGCATGTCGCGGCTCATCGCCCCGCCCGTGGCGACCCGCGAGTCGGCGGGAATGCCGTCGAGGTAGCGGTTGGTGAGGAGCCCCTGGGCGAGCGGGGAGAAGGCGATGCATCCGGCGCCGACGTCCTCCAACGTGTCCAACAAACCGTCGTCTTCGATCCACCGGTTGATCATCGAGTACGAGGGCTGATGGATGAGCAGCGGGGTGCCGAGGTCGCCGAGGATCGCGGCCGCCTCGCGGGTCCGCGATGAGTTGTACGAGGAGATGCCGACGTAGAGGGCGCGGCCGGAGCGGACGGCCGTGTCGAGCGCCCCCATCGTCTCCTCGAGCGGCGTGTCCGGATCGAGGCGATGCGAGTAGAAGATGTCGACGTAGTCGAGCCCCATCCGCTGCAGCGATTGATCGAGCGACGCCAGCAGGTACTTCCGCGACCCCCACTGGCCGTACGGCCCGGGCCACATGTCGTAGCCGGCCTTCGTGGAGATCACCAGCTCGTCGCGGTGCGATGCCAGGTCGTCGGCGAGCATCCGCCCGAAGTTGACCTCCGCCGAACCGTACGGGGGCCCGTAGTTGTTGGCCAGATCGAAGTGCGTGACGCCCCGATCGAACGCCCGACGGACGATCGCCCGTTGCGCGCCGTAGGGCCGGTCGTGCCCGAAGTTGTGCCACAACCCGAGCGACAGGGCGGGCAGCTGCAGCCCGCTGCGCCCGCACCGACGGTAGGCCATCGTGTCGTATCGATCGTCTGCTGCTGAGTAGGCGCCGAGGTCCACGGCGGCGAGCATAGGAGGCGGGTCGAGCGGAGGGCCGACTCAGACTGGCAGGCGAGTCAGCGGCGGTCGGCGAGGAACCCGAAGCGGGCCCGCACCTCGGCGACCCGATCGGGGTCGATCGTCGCCAACAGCGTCGTCTCGTCGCCGGCGGCCGTCGTCAACAGCTCGCCGAGCGGGTCGACGATCCGGCTGTCGCCGGTGTAGTCGAGACCGCCTCCAGCGCCGACGCGATTGCAGCCGACGACGTAGGCGAGGTTCTCGATGGCCCGGGCCTGGAGCAGCGTCCGCCAGTGCATCCGGCGTGGCGCCGGCCAGTTGGCGGTGACGACGAAGACGTCGGTGCCTGCGGCGCGCTGCCAGAACTCGTCGGCGAAACGGAGGTCGTAGCACACCAGCGGCGTCACGCGGGCGCCGCCGATGGTGAGCGTGGTGAGCTCGTCGCCTGCCCGGAAGTGCTTGTCCTCGCCGCCGTAGGTGAACGAGTGGATCTTGCGGTACCGATGGGTGGTGCCATCGGGCCCGGCGAACACGAAGCTGTTGAACGGTCGCCGATCGCCCGACGCGGCATCGGCGGGGATCTCCGGACACGAGCCACAGACCCACACGCCATGCTCGGCGGCCTGGGCGGCAAGGAACTGCGCCGACGGTCCGCCTTCGGGCTCGCCGATCTCGGCGACGTCGACGACGAAGCCGGTGGAGAACGTCTCGGTGAGCACGACGAGCTCGGCACCGCACGTAGCAGCGTCACGGATGCGCGGCGCCAAGCGCTCGAAGTTGGCCTGACGATCGTTCCACACGATGTCGTGCTGGACGGCTGCGACCTTCACGTGATCGATCGTAGATTCCACCGGGCCATCTGGGCGGCCTCCGGCCCGGAAACTGCAGCGTCGGCCGCCCAGAACGGGAAGTGGACCGAAGGCCGCCCAGTTCGGAATGGCGGGGAAGGCCCGTCAGTCGATGTCGAACCGCACGCCTTGGGCGAGGGGCAGGGACGTGGAGTAGTTGACGGTGTTCGTGGCTCGGCGCATGTACGCCTTCCAGGCGTCGGAGCCGGACTCGCGGCCGCCGCCCGTCTCCTTTTCGCCACCGAAGGCGCCGCCGATCTCGGCGCCGGAGGGCCCGATGTTGACGTTGGCGATGCCGCAGTCCGAGCCATCGGCGGCGAGGAACCGCTCGGCTTCCCGAACATCGTTGGTGAAGATGCTCGAGGCCAGGCCCTGGGGCACGTCGTTGTGGATGGCGATGGCCTCGTCGAGCTCGGTGTAGCGCAGCACGTAGAGCAGCGGGCCGAACGTCTCGCTGCGCACGATGTCGGTCTGCGACGGCATCGTCACGAGGGCCGGCGACACGTAGTAGGCATCGGCCGACTCGTCGGCGAGCTGGCGCTCGCCCCCGACCACGACCGTGCCACCGTCACCGATCGCCGTTTCGATCGCCGAACCAAGGTTGCCGAAGGCGGCGCCGTCGATCAGCGGCCCGACGAGCGTGCCGTCCGCCAGCGGGTCGCCGATCGGGACCGTGGCGTAGGCCTTGGCGAGTCGCTCGACGAGCTCGTCGTGCACCGAGTCGTGGACGATCAACCGGCGCAGGCTCGTGCAGCGCTGGCCGGCGGTGCCGACAGCGGAGAAGGCGACGCCGCGCACCGTGAGGTCGAGATCGGCGGTCGGCGCGACGATCGCCGCGTTGTTCCCGCCGAGCTCGAGGATCGCCCGGCCGAACCGACCGGCGACGATCGGGGCGATGGCTCGGCCCATGCGCGTCGAGCCGGTGGCCGACACGATGGCCGCGTCAGGGTGGGCGGCGAGCGACGGCACCGACGTCGGCCCCACCCAGCAACACCTGGTTGAGGCCACCTGGAGCACCGACGTCCGTCGCGGCGCGGTGGAACAGCGCATCGCACGCCAGCGCCGTGAGCGGCGTCTTGTCGGACGGCTTCCACAACACCGGGTCGCCGGCGACGATCGCCAGCGCGGCGTTCCACGACCACACCGCGACCGGGAAGTTGAAGGCGGTGATCACGGCGCAGGGGCCCATCGGGTGCCAGGTCTCCATCAGGCGGTGCCCGGGACGCTCGCTGGCGATAGTCAGGCCATGCAATTGGCGCGACAGGCCGACGGCGAAGTCGCAGATGTCGATCATCTCCTGCACCTCGCCGAGTCCCTCGGTGCGGATCTTGCCGGCCTCGATCGATACCAGTTCGCCGAGCTCCGCCTTGTGCTCGCGCAACAGCTCTCCGAGACGCCGCACGAGCGCGCCACGCGCCGGCGCCGGGGCCGTCCGCCACTCGGCGAACGCGGCGACGGCAGTCGCAACGGCGTGGTCGACATCGGCGGGGGAGCCGGCGGCGCCGAGCGATCCGCCGGTGATCGGCGTCCGGGCGGCGAGCTCGCCGGCCCGCTCGGGCCGACGTCGAGGGCGTCGAGGAGCTCGTCGACAGCGAGTCGCGCAAGCTCCGGCGTGGTCAGGCAGCACGCTCATCGTGAGTTGCTCCTCACAGCGACGCCGCGGCGTCGCCGATGATCGAGACCGCCGTGTCGGCCTGTTCGATGGTGACGACGAGCGGCGGTGCCAGGCGCACACTCCGCTCACCGCACGTCAGCGTCAGCAGGCCTCGGCGGAAGCAGGCCTCCTGGAGTGCCTCGGCGGCATCGTGATCTGGAGCGTCGAGCCCGATCATCAGGCCGCGGCCACGGACCTGCTCGATGAACGGCGTTTGGGCCGCCAGCTCGGCGAGCGCCGACAGAAGATGGGCGCCGACCTTCGCGGCGTTGTCGGCGAGGCCCTGCTCGACGAGCTCCAACGTGGCGCTGGCCGCGGCGCAGGCGACGGGGTTGCCCCCGAACGTCGAGCCGTGACCGCCCGGTTCCCAATCCATCACGTCGGCCCTGGCGACGATGCCGGCGAGCGGCAGGCCGCTGGCGAGGCCCTTGCCGACGCAGAGGATGTCGGGCTCGACGCCGTCGTGCTCACACGCCCACATCGTGCCCGTGCGCCCGATCCCGGATTGCACTTCGTCGACGACGAGGAGGATCCCGTGGCGATCGCACAAGCTCGCGCAGTGCGGCGAGCCAGCCGGCCGGCGGCACGATGTAGCCGCCCTCGCCCTGGATCGGCTCGACGAAGATCGCGGCGACGTCGTCCGGGTCAGTGAGCTTCTTGAACAGGACCTCGTCGATGTAGTCGGCACCGGTCAACCCGGTCTCGCCGTGGGGATTCCAGTAGGGGGCGTGGTAGCTCCCCGGCGTCAGCGCGCCGAACCCGGAGCGCTGGCGGGACTTGCTGGCCGTGAGCGAGAGGCTGCCGAGCGAGCGGCCGTGGAAGCCGCCGAGGAAGGCGATGGCGTTGGGTCGCCCGGTGTGGTGGCGGGCGAGCTTGAGGGCCGCTTCGACGGCCTCCGTCCCGGAGTTCGACAGGAACGTCCGCGTCTCTCCGCTGATCGGCGCGAGGCGCGCCAGACGCTCGCTGACGTCGGCGTACGCCGGCAGGTAGAAGTCGCTCGAGCAGTAGTGCAGGACGTCGTCGACCTGGGCGTGAATCGCCGCGTTGACGTCTGGGTGGGCGTGACCGGCGGCGACGACGGCGATCCCTGCGTTGAAGTCCAAGAAGCGGTTGCCATCGACATCCTCGATGACGCAGCCGCGGCCGCGGCGCACGACCAAGGGATAGACGCGGGTCAGCGATGGACTGGTCACCGCCTCGTCGCGTGCGATGATCGCGGAGGCGTTCGGGCCGGGCAGTGCGGTCCGCAGATCGGGAGCAGTCGAGTCAGCCGTGAGGTCATCAGCAATGCCGGTCATCGTCATCTTCGTGGCTCCGTTTCTCCGACACGCGTGTGTCATGCCGCCTGCGGCCTGTGGCCGTGCCGGCGTACCTGTTCCGAAATCGCTCTCGACTGTAATGTCCGTTCCATGAGTGGGCAACGCATCGGCGGCGTCGATGAGTCCGAAGCGCTACTCGTCGACGCCGTGGCGGCGATCGACGTCTCTGCTCCGTCGCGCACGGTACCGGACGCGCCGGTCGCCCCAGGTTCGACGTTGACGTGGCGGCGTCTCGACGTGCTGTTCGACGCCCAGGTCGCCAGCCGGCACCTCGACCACACCGCCCGCTGGTTGCGTTCCGAGGGCCGCGGCTTCTACACGATCGGCTCCGCCGGCCACGAGGCCAACGCCTTCGTTGCCGCCGCCTTGCGGCCCAGCGATCCTGCCCTCCTGCACTACCGCGCGGGTGCCTTCTACCTCGCCAGGGCACAACAGGCCCCGCTTCATGACGGTGTCGGCGACGTGCTCCGGGGTCTCCTCGCCGCCGCCGACGAGCCGATCGCCGGCGGGCGCCACAAGGTGTTCGGAAACGCCGACCTGGCGGTCATCCCGCAGACCTCGACGATCGCCTCGCAGCTGCCCCGGGCCCTCGGTGTCGCTTTCGCCATCGGGGCGGCCGACGAACTGGACGTCGACACGCAGTGGCCGATCGATGCCCTCGCCGTGTGCAGCTTCGGCGACGCCTCGCTCAACCACTCGACGGCTCAGGGCACGATCAACGCCGCCGCCCAGATGGCCCATCGCGGGATTCCGCTGCCGCTGCTCTTGGTCTGCGAGGACAACGGACTGGGGATCAGCGTCCCGACCCCCGCCGGCTGGGCCGCCGCCTCGTTGTCGAGCCGGCCGGGCATCCCGTACGTCTACGCCGAGGGCACCGACCCGCTCGGTGTCTACGAGGCCGCCGAGGAGCTCGCCGAGCTGGTGCGCGAGGAGCGGCGCCCGGCGATCCTCCACCTACGCGTCGTGCGCTTCGGCGGTCATGCCGGGACCGACGTGGAGTCCGGCTATCGAGACGCTGCGAGCATCCGCGCCGACCGTGGCGCCGACCCGATCGTCGCCACCGCTCGGGCCCTCAGTGCGGGCGGTGTGGCCACGCCCGCCGAGCTCGTTCGCCGAATCCTCGACTCCGGCGTCGTGGTGCGGGCGAGAGCAGCGGAGCTGATGGAGTGCCGACGATTGGGCAGCGCCGAGGAAGTCATCGAGCCGTTGGCCCGGCGGCGGCCGCGTTTGGTGGCCGAGCGCGTCGCCGTCGTCGCCCCCACGGCACGACGCGCGCGGTTCTTCGGGGCGCTCCCGGAGACCGGGCCCCCGTTGACCCTCGCCGAGTCGATCAACCGGACGCTCGCCGAGCTGCTCGCCGCCGATCCGTCGGTGCTCGTGTTCGGCGAGGACGTCGGGGCCAAAGGGGGCGTCTACGGCGTGACACGCGGCCTGCAGCGGATGGCCGGGGCCGACCGCGTGTTCGACACGCTGCTCGACGAGCAGACGATCCTCGGGCTGGCCCTCGGCGCCGGGGTGTCCGGCATGCTGCCGATCCCGGAGATCCAGTACCTGGCGTACGTCCACAATGCCATCGATCAACTGCGAGGCGAGGCGGCGACGCTGTCGTTCTTCTCCACCGGGCAGTACGTCAACCCGATGGTCGTGCGCATCGCCGGGTACGGCTACCAGAAGGGTTTCGGCGGGCATTTCCACAACGACAACGCGCTCGGTGGTCTGCGCGACCTGCCCGGTGTCGTCGTCGCATCCCCGGCGCTCGGGTCGGATGCCGCGGCGATGCTGCGCACGTGCGCCGCGGCGGCGAAGATCGACGGCACGGTGTCGCTGTTCGTGGAGCCGATCGCCCTCTACCACACCCGGGACTTGCACGCCGCCGGCGACGACGGCTGGTTGGCGCCGTACGGCGCGCCCGGGGAGTGGGCGGGTCTCCACGTGCCGATCGGCAGCGGGCGCCTCGCTCGTGACGGGACCGATGTGTTGATCGCCACGTGGGGCAACGGCCTGTACCTGTCCTTGCGTGTCGCCGAACGGCTGCGGGTGGAGGGCATCAGCGTGCGGGTGCTCGACCTGCGCTGGCTCGTACCCCTGCCTGTCGGCGACCTCCTCGCCAACGCCACGGACGTCGGTCGAGTCGTCGTCGTCGACGAGACGCGGCACCAGGGTGGTGTCGGTGAGGGGGTCGTGGCGGCGCTCGTCGAGGGCGGGTTCGGCGGCCCGATCAAGCGAGTCGCGGCCAGGGACTCGTTCGTCCCGCTCGGCGACGCGGCGAACCTGGTGCTCGTCTCGGAGGACGACATCGCCGACGCCGTGCGTGCGATCCGCCGCGCGTGAACGCAACCGACCGCCGCAGCGGGACCGGTCGGCGCCTGCGCTTCGGTATCGCTCCGTCGGGGGTTCGGGGGCGGGAGCCCAGTTGGCGGCGCCAGGCCAGCTTGCTGGCCGCCGCCAGAGATTGGGTGCGGCGAAGCCGCTCAACGAGCTCGACCGAATGGAGAGAGCGAGCGCCAGCGAGCGAACGAATGAGGTCGAAAGGACTAGCTGGTCGGGAACAACGAGCGTTGCACGAGCATCCGTTGAGCGAGCGGGTAGGCGCCTTCGAACGACAACGCAACAACGACGACTGATCCCTCGGTCGACACCTCTGCCCCCGGGAGCAGTTCGCTGAGTGGCTGCGCCGACACCAGGTCGTCATTCTCGGCGAGGGCCTGTTCGACGAGTGCGGCATTCGTTTCGGCTGCCTCGGCATCGGGGTAGACGAGGAGCACCTCGGTGCGCGTCTCCGCGCCGTCGTACAGATCGACGATCATCAGCCCGTCGTAGGTCTGCAAGAGCACGGTCTCGGCGAGGATCTCCTCGATCGCCTCCGGGGTGAGGATGAGCGCTGCCGGGTCGAAGCGGATCGCCTCGTCGATGGCCATCACTTGCAGCACCTCGTCGTCACCGATCGCCGCGACCGCACCCGCGACGAAGTCGTCGTCGAGCAACGAGTCGCCGTTGCCGGCGGCTGTCGAGAGCACCGCTTCCATATCGGCCGGATCGATGGTGCGTACGACCGTCGCTTCGCTGTCGCTGCCGATCAACGCGAGTTGGCCACCTTGCCCGAGCGGGCGCATCGGTGTGCGCAGCTCCAACTGCGTCGCCAGTGGGTCGTCGCCCCACTGGAAGTAGGCGCCGCCGGGATGCTCGATGGTCGTCAACTGGGAGGACCACAGCGGATCGGTCTGGACCGCGGCGGCCACATCGTCGGGGCTCACCCGGATCTCGGCGATGGCGACGTTGTTCGGTGGAGCTTGGACGGAGATCTCACGGTCGATGTCGAACATCGTGAAGCCCACCTCGGCGCGCGCTTCGTCGAGCTGGGCGAAGTACTGGGCGAACAGGAAGGGGGGTTGCGTCCACGTGGGGATGGTCGACATCGACCCGACCCGATCGAAGCGCTCCTCGACCTCGGCGCCGACGCCGGCCCGCTCCCACGCCATCTCGAGATCGACGTAGTAGAGGACAGCACCATCAGCATCGAGGGCGTCGGCCGGCAGGCGATCGAGCGATTGCTCGAATGGCGACTGGGCCGGCGACTCGGGATCGCTCGGCAAGGTGGAGCCAACGACGATGGGGGCAAGCGCGCCGACAACGGCGAGAGCTGGGAGCAACACAGCGCGCCAACGTAGCGGCGCTCAGGTGGCGTCTGCCGGTCGCGGCCACGATGGCGGGCGCTTCTCGGCAAAGGCGGCCATTCCCTCGGCCGCCTCGTCGCTCTGGAAGTGGTAGTCCGAGAGGGCACGCATCCGGGCGAATGCCTCGTCGCGCCGAGACCGATCCTCGCTCACCGCATCGCCGATCATTCGCTTCGTCGCCGCGACGGCCTGCGGCGCCCCTCGGGCAATCGCCGCACAGAGGTGGTCGACCACGGAAGTGACATCGGCGGTCACGTGGGTCACGAGCCCGACCTGGAGGGCGTACTCGGCGTCGACGGGCTCGCCGGTGAGCAAGGCCGCGGCGAGCTGCGCCGGACGCGTTCGCCGGAAGATGGGCACCGAGATGATCGCCGCCACGACACCGATGCGGACCTCGGTGAGGGCGAACGTCACGGCGTGGTCCACCACGACGAGGTCGCACGACGCCATCAGGCCGATGCCACCGGCTCGCGCCGGGCCGGTGAGGGCGGCGATCGTCGGGACGGGGGCGTCCATCAAGCGCTCGAAGGCGCGCACCACGGGAGCGGAGTCCGGCGGCCCACTCGCCCGCTCCTTGAGATCGGCGCCGGCACAGAACGCCGGGGGCGTGTGGGTGAGCACGATCGAACGGACGTCACCGGCGGCGATCGCCGTCTCGGCGTCGTCGAGGGCGCCGTGCAGGTCGCCGACGAGCCGTCGGGACAGCGCGTTGCGATTGGCCGGCGAGTCGAGGGTGATCGTCGCAACGCCGTCGGCGAGGTCGAGGTGGACGAGCTCGTCGGTCGTGTCGGAAGGCGGCGAAGTCGACATGCCGCCATGACTGTGGCACATGCGAGCGTGGGTCAGTCGACGGTGATCTCGGTGAGGAACTTCTCGACGTCGGCCCGCTCGCGAGTGCGACGCATCGGGGGCAGGGCGTTGACGATATCCCAGCGGTAGCGGGCGGTGCCGAGACGGCGGTCGAGCACGGCGACGACGCCGCGATCGGTTGCCGTGCGAATCAACCGGCCGGCGGCCTGAGCGAGCATCATCGCCGCTCTGGGGACATCGATCTGGCTGAAGGCGGCGGGTCCGAGCAGTTCACGGCGCGCCGAGAGCAGCGGGTCGTCCGGTCGCGGGAAGGGGAGGCGGTCGATGACGACCTGGACGAGCGTTCGCCCCGGCACGTCGACGCCCTGGAAGAAGCCGGCCGTGGCGAGCAGCGTCGTCGGCTCGTCGGCCGCAAAGGCGCGCAGCAGCGCGGGTTTGGGCAGGTCGCGCTGGGTGAGCAGGGGAACCTCGACACGATCAGCCAACGCCGCCGCCGCCGCGTCCATCGCCGCCCAGCTCGTGAACAAGGCGAGCGTGCGTCCGCCGGCAGCGGAGATCAGGGCGGCGAGCTCGTCGTGAACCGCGTCGCGATAGCCGGCGTGACGCGGATCGGGGAGTGACATGGCGCAGTACAGCAAGGCGTTGTGGGGGTAGTCGAACGGGCTCCCGACGTCGGCTTCGTCGACCGTTGTCGGCGGGAACCCGGCCCGCTGGACGAGCGAGACCGGGATCGTGGCGCTCGTCAGGACCGCCGTGCGTTGCTCCCACACGCCTTCACGGAGCAGCGGTCCGACATCGAGCGGGGCGATCTCCAGGCGCGGGTTCGACGGCCCGCCGCTGACGAAATCGACTCGTGAGCCGGCGGGCGCCGAGGGCCCGGCGAGGGCGGTGTCGACGCTCGTGATCGCCGATCCGGTCAACAGCTGCGCCCGCAGCTTCTTCTGCTTTGCGTCGTCGATCGGTGTCTCGATCGCGGTCAGCGCGGCGAGGGCCCGCTCCAGTCGGGAACGACCCTCGAGAAGGACCGATTGCACGTCGTCGGGATAGGGGATCGGCAGCCGTTCGCCGACGTGCGGGACGAGCGCGCCACGAAGCAGGTCGGCGACGTCGACGACGCCGGCGATCACCTCGGGATCGTCGAGGATCCGGCGGATCACCCCGCCCAGGGCGACGAACCTCCCGGGGCCGATCTGCACGCTCAGCGTCGTGCTCATGATGTCCTCGAGACCGTGGGCCTCGTCGAAGACGACGAGATCGTGCTCGGGAAGGATCGTCCCTCCGCTCGCGACGTGGAGGCCATAGAGATAGGTGTTGACGACCACGACGTCAGCGACCTGCGCTCGTCGGCGAGCCAGCTCGGCGAAGCACGGCTCGCCCATCGGGCACTGCTTGGCGCCGGGGCATTCGTCGCTGCCGACCGTGACGGCTCGCACGACCGCATCGCTCGGTCCGAAGTCGAGCTCGGCGACGTCGCCGGTCGGGGTCGTCGCCACCCACTTGGCGATTCGATCGAGATCCGCTTCGGCCCGCGACGACATCTCCCCGAGCTCGAGCTGGCCCTGGGACGTGTCGCCCGGCGCCGTCAGCTCACGCAACCGTTGGAGGCACACGTAATTGCTGCGTCCCTTGAGCACCGCCCAGTCGAAGTCCACCGGCAGGGCGGCGGCCAGGAAGGGGAGATCCTTGCCGGCGAGTTGATCCTGCAGCGCCTTGGTCGCCGTGGCGACGACGACCCTGGTGCCCGACGAGATCGCCGGCACGAGATAGGCGAGCGTCTTGCCGGTACCGGTGCCCGCCTGTACGACGAGGTGGCGCCGGTCGTCGATCGCCTTCTCGACGAGCTCCGCCATCCGTTGTTGCCCGGGCCGATCCTCGGCCTCCGCCAACGCGGCGGTGACCGTGGCCAACGCCGAGGGGGGCGACTCCGTCACGAAACCAGGGTCATCGCGGCATCGAGCTCGTCGCCGTCGAAGTCCGGCCAGTTGCGCTCGGTGAAGTACACCGGAGCACCGGCTGACTGCCAGAGCAGGAAGTTGGAGACGCGACCCTCGCCGCTCGTGCGCACGAGGACGTCGACCGGGGGGAGCTCGGCGAGGTACAGCTGGGAATCGATCGACGCCGGTGTCACCGGGGTTCCCTCGGCACGCAGGCGGTTGACGGCGTCGAGGAGCTCGACCCGCGTGCCGTAGTCGAAGGCGACCGTGAGCAGCATCCCGGTGTTGGCGGCGGTATCGGCGATCGCCTTGCGGATGGCGCGCTGGACGAGCTTTGGCGTGCGCGCGCCGGGCGAGTCGAACGGCCGCCCGATCCATTGCACTCGTACGTTGAGCTCGTTGAGCTCGGCGATGCGGCCGAACAGGCGCTTGTGCAAGCCGATGATGTGGCGCACCTCGCCCGGCGGGCGCAGCCAGTTCTCCGTGGAGAATCCGAACACCGTGAGCCAACCGATGTTGCGACGCACGGCGACACGCACGAGGCGAGCGAGGTTCTCCTCGCCCTCGGTGTGCCCGGCGGTGCGGGGGAGACCGCGGCGCGCCGCCCACCGGCCGTTGCCGTCCATGATGCAGCCGATGTGCAGTGGTCGCTGCTGGATCGTCCCCACTGCGGTCACGCTACGAGGCGAAGGAGTGAACCGGTGCGAGAATGGGGCGCGTGGGGACCCGGCTCGAACACGTCATGGTGGTCGGGGGGACGCCCAAAGACTGGGATGACATCGGCGTGGACGAGTGGGGGGCCGTCGTCGACCAGCTCGGCGCCGTCGCGGCGGCGGTCGGCGCCCGCTGGCTGACGATCCGCCCGTACGGTCCGCAGCCGTCGAGCAGCCGACCCGAGACGCTTTTTCACGTCGTCGAAGGTGCCTGCACCGTCATCATTCACGAGGTGGCCGACGGCCGCGAGGCGTTCGCCGCCGCGGCAGCGGCCGTCCCACCCGGCGAGGTGGTCGACGAGCAGGCGATCGCCCGGCAGCTCTACGCACCGGCCGACGTCGAGCCCGACCTCATCGTCATCCTCGGCGCCCACGACCGGCTACCGCCCTCGCTGGTGTGGGAGTTGGCCTATGGGGAGCTCGTGTTCGTCGATCGCGACGTGCCGACGGAGCTGTCGGGTGCCGACCTGCAGCGGGCCATCGAGACCTTTCATGGCCGCAGCCGGAGGTTCGGCCGACTCGACTCGGACTCATGAGCCACCTGTACCGCGACACGGCGGTGGTGCTGCGGACGTACAAGCTCGGCGAGGCCGACCGCATCGTCGTGCTGCTGACGGCTGAGAACGGCAAGGTGCGTGCCGTCGCCAAGGGCGTTCGCAAGACGATGTCCCGCTTCGGAGCGCGGCTCGAGCCGATGAGCCACGTGCGCTTGCTGCTGTACCGCGGCCGGGAGCTCGACATCGTCAGCCAGGCTGAGTCCGTCGAGCCGCTGTCGCCGATGCTCGTGAACCTCGACCGGGCGTCGCAGGGGATGGCCGTGCTCGAGGCCGCCGATCAGTTGGCCCTCGAACGCGAGCCCAACGAGGCGCTGTACCGCATGGTGATCGGAGCGCTGCGGACGATCGCCGATCGTCAGTCGCCGCTCGTCGTGTCGGCGTTCTACTGGAAGCTGCTCGCCGCAGAGGGGCTCGGTCCCGAGCTCGATGCGTGCGTGCGCTGCGGGGAAGGCGGATCGCTGGTCGCCTTCGACGTCGCCGAGGGCGGGGTGCTGTGCCGCAGTTGCCGTTCGGGGGTGGCGCTGTCCGCCGAGGCCCTGGCGTTGCTGCGGGCGATCCTGGGCGGCCGCCTCAACGACGCCCTCGCCGCCCCCGAATCCCCAGCCACCCACGAGGTCGCCACGCTCGCCACGAAGGCCCTCGAACACCACCTCGAACGCCGCCTCCGCGCGGTCGCCATGTTCGAACGCTGACCACCGCGATGAGCGATGACAGGCCATACGGCTGTCATCGCTCATCGCGGAGCCAGGCTCCGACGCGGGTGAGCGCCTCCACCTCGCGTCGACGAACGCCGACCTCGCTGAGGAGGGTGCGCATCGTGTGGTCGAAATGACCGCGATCGAGCTCGACCTCGCCGATCCGCCGCACGACCCAGCCGATCGACGTGGCAGCAGCGTCCCGACAATTGTCCCGAGCGATTCCGTCGGGAGTGCGGTGCTCGGGGTGGAGGTCTACCTCGAGCGCCCATTTGATCGGGGGGATCGCCATGTCGAACCGGGCCGGTCCGTAGCCAGGGAGTGTGATCGGGTGTTGGCGTAGCAGTCCGCCAGCCCCGACGCGAGTGAGAGCTCGGAAGACACGAAGCTCACCTTCCGACTCGGCGGGAGCGCCTGGCCGCCGGGACGC
>CAVYYX010000017.1:0-447631 GCA_963772825.1 Ilumatobacteraceae bacterium
ACGGCTACACGGCTGTCAACGTGAACACTGTTGACCGTCGGCGGCTCGACGACCGGCGAGGAGGTCGAGTCGGAATCTGCGACCGACGGCCGCAGCGACACGTTCGGTGTCGACTCCTGGAATCGACGGAATCTGGCCACAGCGGCCGACCCGCGCAGTCGGGCACACGGCCGCGCGTCCCAGGCGAACGCCGATCGCCGAATCTGGTGCGGGGCACGCGTGACCCCACGCCACCCGTGGTGCACGGATAACGGGCAATCGGTCGCGCTTGCGATCGCGAGCGTGTCCGACCGATCGCCCTTGACCCTGCAGCTGGGCGCTGGGACCGCGTTGCGATGTGCGTAGGCTCGCGACGGACCGAGGGATGTGGAGGCGATCGACCGTGAGCAGTAGTAGTCCGAGCCGGGCAGTTCTTCCGATTCCCGATGCCCATCAGCCGTATCCGGGTTTGGTCACCTATGACGCGAAGGATCCGGCGACGTCGTTTCCACCTATCCGTCAGACGCGGCCGCCGGGGGGCGCTCCGAATGTGCTGGTGGTCCTTGTCGACGACGCCGGTTTCGCGGCGTCGAGCGCGTTCGGCGGCACGATCGAGACCCCGACGGCGGAGCGTTTGGCGGCGGGTGGTTTGCGCTACAACCGGTTCCACACCACGGCGCTGTGTTCGCCGACGCGTCAGGCGCTGCTGACGGGCCGTAACCACCACTCGGTGGGGATGGGTGGCATCACCGAGATCGCCACGTCGGCTCCTGGCTACACCGGCGTCCGACCGAACACGGCGGCACCGCTGGCCGAGACGCTCAAGTTGAACGGCTATTCGACGGCGCAGTTCGGCAAGTGCCATGAGGTGCCGGTGTACGAGACGAGCCCGATGGGGCCGTTCGACGCGTGGCCCACGGGCGGCGGGGGCTTCGAGTACTTCTACGGGTTCATCGGCGGCGAGACCAACCAGTGGTACCCGGCGATCTATGAGGGCACGACGCCGGTGGAACCGTGGGGCAGCCCCGAGGAGGGCTACCACTTCACCGAGGACATGACCGACCACGCCATCGCCTGGGTGCGCCAACAGAAGGCGTTGCTGCCCGACAAGCCGTTCTTCATGTACTTCGCGCCCGGCGCGACCCACGCACCGCACCAGGCACCGAACGACTGGATCGACCGCTACCGGGGCCGCTTCGACGCCGGGTGGGATGCGTTGCGGGCGGAGATCTTCGAGCGGCAGAAGACGCTCGGGGTGATCCCGGCCGATGCCGAGTTGACCGCCCGGCCCGAGGAGATCCCGGCGTGGGACGACATGGCTGATGAGCTGAAGCCGGTGCTGGCGCGTCAGATGGAGGTGTACGCCGGGTTCCTGGCGCACACCGACCACCACGTCGGCCGCCTGATCGACACGATCGAGGACCTCGGCGTGCTCGACGACACCGTCGTCTATCTACATCGTCGGCGACAACGGTGCGTCGGCCGAGGGCACGATCAACGGCTCCTTCAACGAGATGCTGATGCTCAACGGCGCGTCGGCGCTTGAGACCGTCGAGTTCATGGCGTCGAAAGTCGACTTGTTCGGCGGCCCCGAGGCCTACAACCACTACGCGGTCGGCTGGGCGCATGCGATGGATACGCCCTACCAATGGACGAAGCAGGTTGCCTCGCATTGGGGCGGCACCCGCAACGGCACGATCGTCCACTGGCCCAACGGATTCACGGCACGTGGAGAGATCCGCTCGCAGTTCTGCCACGTGATCGACATCGCCCCGACGGTCCTGGAAGCCGCCGGTCTGCCCGCACCGACGTTCGTGCACGGCGTGCAGCAGATGCCGCTGCAGGGCACGAGCATGGCTTACTCGTTCGACGACGCCACCGTCGCCGGAACGCCACGACCTCCAGTACTTCGAGATGTTCGTCAACCGCGGGATCTACCACCAGGGCTGGACGGCATGCACGCGTCACACCACGCCGTGGGTGATCGCGGCGACTCCGCCGATCGACGACGACGTGTGGGAGCTGTACGGTCCCGACGACTGGACCCAGGCGCGCAACATCGCCGACGAGAATCCGGCGAAGCTGGCCGAGCTCCAACGACTGTTCCTCATCGAGGCGGCGAAGTACAACGTGTTGCCCCTCGACGACCGCCGTGTCGAGCGCTTCAATGCCGACCTCGCCGGACGGCCACAGCTGATCAAGGGAGCCACACAGCTCCTGTTCGGCGGGATGGGGCGCCTGTCGGAGAACTCGGTGCTCGTGATCAAGAACAAGTCGCACGCCGTCACCGCGAACATCACGGTGCCCGACCGCGGTGCCGAGGGTGTGATCATCGCTCAGGGCGGCGCGTTCGCGGGCTGGAGTCTCTACGCCAAGGACAGCAAACCCAAGTACTGCTACAACACGTTCGGACTGATGAGTTCCACCGTCGAAGGCGACCGCCCGTTGACCCCCGGCGACCACCAGGTCCGGATGGAGTTCGCCTACGACGGCGGCGGCCTCGCCAAGGGCGGCACCGTCGCGCTGTACGTCGACGGCGACAAAGTCGGCGAAGGTCGCGTCGAAGCCACCGTTCCGATGGCCTTTTCGGCTGACGAGACCACCGATGTCGGGCGCGACACCGGTACCGGCGTCAGCCCCGACTATCGCACCGGCGACAACGAGTTCACGGGACGCATCCACTGGGTGCAGATCGACCTCGACGACAAAGCCGAGGACCTCGACCACCTCATCACGCCGGAGGAACGCTTCCGCATCGCAATGGCCCGCCAATAGCCGCCAAACCTGTCGATCGACCCCGTCGGATCGGCGAGCACGCCGCTCGCCAGGCTCATCTAGGGACCTGCTGCCGACTCTCCCTCCGCACATCGGAGATAGTCGCGCTCGCGCTCGCGCTCGCGAGCAAACGGCTCTCACTCCCCAGCACATCACGGGCCAGAACTGCCGTTACCGCGACCATCGCCCCGCCGCCGTCGGCCACGCCGAACCCACTCCGAACGACGGCTACGCGGCTGTCAAGGTGAACACTGTCGACCGTCGGCGGCTCGACGACGGCGTCAGCATCCGCAACCGAACGCCGCAGCGACACGTTCGGTGTCGACTCCTGGAATCGGCGGAGTCTGGCCGCAGCGGTCGACCACCGGGTCGGGTCACGCCGACGCGCGTCCAGGCGAGCACGGATCGCCGAATCAGGGCCGCGTCGTCAGCCAGCCAACGGATCATCGACGGCGGCGGCGCGGCCCGCCGTCGGCGACAGGTCAGTCACGATCGTCGGTTCGCCTTCGGCGATGCCATGGGACAACCCCTTCCAACTCGATCTCCAGCGAGAAGCTGAGGAACGTACGCACCAACACGATCAGGGCAAGCGTCCCTGCACTCTCGATCGTCGTATCGATCGTGATCGTCTGCACGATGTCGGCGATGATGAGCACCTCCAGCCCGAGTAGGACCGCCCGGCCGACGTTCTGTCGCGCATGCTCGTAGGCGACACCGCGCTCGCCGCGAGACAGGTCCCTGGCCGCGCCGACGAGTGCGGCGACCGAGCCGATCGCAAGGATGCCTACTCCAGCGACTTCGAACGCTTGGACGACGCGCTCCATCCACTCTTCGAAGTGCACGGCTCAAACCTTCCCACCGACCGGCAGCGGTCTCCCGTGGGGTCGCAAGACGGGCAAGACGAACCGGCCGCCCTTAGTCAGTCCCAGCACCTCCGAGAGCATGCGCCGCTGCGGACGCGCTAGATGCGGCGACGGCGCCCAGGTGTGACGGCCGCGGCCACGACCGCAGTCTTGGCGACCGGCGCGCCGCGTCCTGGTGTGACGGCCGCGGCGACGACGGCAGTCTTGGCGACCGGCGCGCCGATGACCCCGACTCGTCCGACACGTGCTGGTCTGAGTGGCATTTTCAGTCTCCTTCGTTCGTGGTTGCCTCGTCGGCCTCGATGGAGGCGATGATCGCTTGAATCGGGATCCGTCCGTTGGCGATCAGTTGACCACCCGAACGCCGCGCCGCTGATGCGAATGGGGCAGCCCATAGGTTCTCCCAGATGAGCACTCCGGCGGTGCTGCCCGGCTCCATCGCCGCGGCGAGTTGTGTGACGTCTTCCTCGGCCAACAGTTCCGCCAGCTGGGCCTCGATTGCCTGCAGCTCTCCGAGTTCCCCGACGTCGGAGAGCTCCATCGCCTCGACGGCACCGTCGGCGTCCTTGGTGAGGATCAGTACGTCGATCACGCGGATGATTCCGGAGTTGACCAGCGCGAGAAGTTCTTTCGCCATCTCGCCGGTGAAGTTGCTCTCTCCTGCCGGAAACTCGACTACGAGGTAGTCAACGGGACCTAGTTCGTCAAGGCTTACATCGGTCATCATTCTCCCGTTTCGTGTGCTGGACTGGATGAGCTGGCTCAACCTGGACGTGTCCTGGCCGGGGTCACCGTAGATGGACTTTGGCCCCGCGACAAGCGGAGAGGGCATCGCAGCGTGCTCGAGGGATCGCCGCGCAGGACACCGCGCCCGTTGATGAGCAACACCACACCATAATGCGCCCTCGGGATATCTCGACCCGATGCCGTGACACGGCCGGGGCTAGCGCCGAACGACGGTTGAGTCGTCGCCTCGGCGAGCAACGGTGACTCGAGACGACTCCGCAGGGCGCCGGTCGCTCCGCTGACCGAAAGCGCACCGAACGTGCACAACCACACGTGGAAGTGATCGCGTCGGGATTCGATTGTCCCGTTGGTCCCCCGGTTGGTCCCCAACCCTCCGCCTCGATCAGGAATGGGAGTCAGCTGATCCACTCTGACCAGGGACTTTGCGGTGGGGCTAGCAAGAATCGAACTTGCGACCTCATCCTTATCAGGGATGCGCTCTAACCGACTGAGCTATAGCCCCGGCGTGCCCGTGGGCGACTCGTAAGGCTATCGGCGACTCAGCCGCCGCGGGCTCGGCGCACTCTCGCTTCGGCGCCTTGCGGACTCGACGGGCTCTCCGCGTGCGGTGGGCCCTGGCGGCCGGGCGAGGTAGCGAACCGCCGCATCGGCGATGCCGTCTTTTCGACCACCTCTTCCTCCAGCACGGTGAGGCGGATGCCGCCGACGAGGTCGGTGATCAGGTTGAAGAGGGTCGCGACGAGCACCGCCAGGCCGGTCATCGCCACGGCACCGAACAGTCCCCCGATCCAGGCGTTGTGGAAGATCTCGCCGCCGTCGAGCTCGAAGACCTCCCAGCCGGTGGACTCCATGCCGCGCTCGATGTTGTCGATCGTCCCGGTGGCGTAGGCCACGTTCCACAGCAGGACACCGGCGACGAGAGCGATGGCGTAGGACACCACGCTGAACGCCGCGGCCACCTTGAACACGCTCCACGGATCGATATGGCGGACGACGCGCGTGACCCGACGAACCCGCGGCCGGCGGCCGGCGAGACGTGGCACGGGGGCCACCGTGGTCGGCCGCAGTGTCGCCACCGGCTGCTCGGGAGGGCGGGTCGGGGGCGTGGCGGCCCGTGACGTGGCGACGTGCGCGCCCCGCGAGGCGCGGCGGGCAGGCTGGTCCGTCGTCGGCGAGCTCGTTCCGGGAATCGCCGTCGTCGAGCTGGTCGCCTGGGAGGCGAGGGCCGTTCCCGCCATCGCGCGCTTGACCGACGGATCGGAGGGTGGCGGCGGCTTCGGGGGCTTCGGCGGTCTGGGCGGTGGCTTCGAGGGAGCTTCAACGTTCGCGGCCTCCGGCGCGCGCAGTAGCGGGTCGCCGCTCACCAGCTGCGTCGCTGCCGGTTCCGGCTTCGCTCGTTCCCCGTTGGCCGCATCGGGTGCCTTCTCGAGCAGTTCGTGTGCCGGTTGCGCCGGTCCGAGGGCTACCGGTTCGGAGTCGTCGGCGTCCGGGCGTGAGGACTCCGTCGGTGCAGGATTCAGCTCGTTTCGTGCCTCGACCTCACCTTCGGCAACCACCGGCAGCAGGTCAGGGGCGTCAGCATCCGCCGGCGCGAGGGCGTCGGGGCGGTCGCTGCTGGGCATGACATCGAGTGTACGCAGCACTTCTGCCGACGCCGGGGCAGGCCCTCGGGTCATGGTCCCCGACTGGAAGCGGCAGCGGTCGCCTTCGCCCGCCCGACCCGCACGGTGACGGTGACCAGCAGCCCGTCGCCGTCGGCACGGCGAGACCACGACACGATCACTCCCCCATTGCCAGCTGCGACGCGAGCTGAGGCATCGCGCCCGCCTTCGACCCCGGCCAGGGCGGCAGCGTCGGCTGCCGTGCGCGCCCTGCCGGCATCGACGAGGTTGCCGCCGAGCTCGGCGACTGCCACGGTGACGAGGATCGCCACCGCGACGACCGCCAGTGCCAACGGAACTGCCTGACCGCGTTCATCGCCGCGCCTCATCATGTGCCTCCGTGTCGTGAGAACGAGGCACCAAGCGGTGCGATGGCGGACGCCGATTCGCGGCGTCGACGTCGTGGGCTACTCGTCGGCGGCGAAGATCGGGGCGACCGAGGCGACGGTCTGGCCGTCATCGAGGTTCATCACCCGTACCCCTGTGGCGCCGCGGCCTTGCGACGAGATCTCGCGGACCGGCATGCGGATCGTCACGCCGCCGGACGAAACAGCGACGATCTCGTCGTCGATACCGACCATGAAGGCGGCGACGACGTGGCCCTTCTTACCGGTGAGCTTGATCCCGATGACGCCCTGCCCGCCTCGACCCTGGGCGTGGTAGTGCTCGAGCTGGGTGCGCTTGCCGTAGCCGGCCTCGGTGACCATCAGGATCGCCGTGTCGTCGCGGGCGATGTCGACAGAGACAACCTCGTCGCCCGTACGGACGCGCATGCCGCGAACACCGGCTGCGGTGCGTCCCATCGGGCGCACCTCGTCCTCGTTGAAGCGGATCGTCATCCCCCGGCGGGTGACCATGAAGATGTCGTCGCTACCGCCGGTCTCGATGACCCGCACGAGCTGATCGCCAGCACGCAGGTTGATGGCGATCAGGCCGTCCCGTCGGCTCGAGTCGTAGGCGTTGAACGCCGTCTTCTTGACCGTTCCCTGGCGGGTGGCGAAGAACAGATAGCGCTCGCCGGCGAAGTCTCTCGTGTCGATGATCGCCTGGATCGTCTCGCCGGGTTGCATGGGAAGCAGGTTGACGATCGGCATGCCCTTGGCGGTGCGCTCGCGCTCCGGGATGTCGAGCGCCCGCAGGCGGTACACCTTGCCGAAGTTGGAGAAGAACAGGAGGTGGGCGTGCGCCGTGGTGAAGATCACGTGGCGGACGAGGTCGTCGGCCTTGAGCCTGGCCCCAGCGACGCCCCGGCCGCCCCGCGCCTGGGTCTTGAACTGCCCGGCGGGGACCGCCTTGACGTACTGCGCCTCGGTCATCACGACGACGAGCTCCTTGTCGTCGACGAGGTCCTCGATCGACATCTCGCCGGCGTCGAGCGCGATCTGACAGACACGCGGCGTGGCGAACTTCTCGCGCACGGCAGCGAGCTCGGTCTTGATCACGGTGCGCAACAGGGCCGGGTCGGCGAGGATCGCCTGCAGCTCGCGGATCGCCGAGCGAGTCTCGTTCGAGCTCGGTCTCGATGTCGATGCGCGAGAGCCTGGTGAGACGGCGCAGCTGCATGTCGAGGATGTCGATCGCCTGGACCTCGGAGAACCCGAATGGCTCGTCCATCAGCCCGGCCTTGGCGGCGTTGGCATCCTCGCTGGAGCGAATCAGGGCGATGATCTCGTCGATCACGTCGAGCGCCTTGATCCGCCCTTCGAGGATGTGCTCACGCTCTTGGGCGCGCTGGAGGCGGAACTCCGAACGCCGCGTGACGACGTCGACCTGGTGGTCGACGTAACCCTGCAACACCTGGGTGAGGTTGAGCGTGCGGGGAACGCCCTTGACGAGGGCGACGACGTTGACGGCGAACGACGTTTGCAGCTGGGTGAGCTTGAAGAGGTTGTTGAGCACGACGTTGGCGTTGGCGTCGCGCTTGAGGGTGACGACGAGCTGGGTCTTGCCCTCTGCGGACTCGTCGTTGACATCGGCGATGCCGTCGAGGTCGCCACCGTCGACAAGCTCTTGGATACGGGCGGCGATCGACGAGCAACTCGTCTGGTAGGGCAGCTCGGTGACGACGACTTGCAGCGCCCCCTTCTTCGACTCCTCGATCGCTGCCGTGGCGCGCAGCTTGATGCTGCCGCGACCGGTCCGGTAGGCGTCCATGATCCCGGCTCGCCCGAGGATGCTCGCTCCGGTCGGAAAGTCGGGACCCTTGACGAACTGCATCAGCTCGTCAGGCGTCGCCTCCGGGTTGTCGATGAGGTGCATCGTGGCGTCGATGACCTCCCCAAGGTTGTGCGGCGGAATGTTCGTCGCCATCCCGACGGCGATGCCCTGCGAGCCGTTGACGAGCAGGTTGGGGAAGCGCGCCGGCAGCACCGTCGGCTGTTCCCTGGTGCCGTCGTAGTTGGGCACCATGTCGACGGTGTTCTCGTCGATGTCGGCGAGCAACTGCATCGCCAACGGCGCCAACCGGCATTCCGTGTAACGCTCTGCAGCCGGTCCGAAGTCTGGGGATCCGTAGTTCCCGTGGAACTCGATCAGTGGATGGCGCAGGGAGAACGGCTGGGCCATGCGCACGAGGGCGTCGTAGATCGCCGAGTTGCCGTGTGGGTGGTAGTTGGCCATCGTGTCGCCCGTGACGCGGGCGCACTTGACGAAGTTGCGGTCGGGACGGAAGCCCTGCTCCTCCATGTCCCAGATGATCCGGCGATGCACCGGCTTGAGCCCGTCACGGACATCGGGCAGCGCCCGCGACGTGATGACGGACATCGCGTAGTCGAGGAACGAGCTCTCCATCTCGTCCTGCAGGCCGATGGCCTGGACCGGCTCGAAGGGCAGTTCGGGGGGAAGTGTTGCGTCAGACATTGGGTGCTAGCTCTCAGAAATCCAGATTTCGAACGTCGCGGGCGTTGGTGGCGATGAAGTTGCGGCGGCTCTCGACGTCGTCGCCCATCAGCACGCTCATCACCTCGTCGGCGAGGGCCGCCTCCTCGACGTTGACCTGGAGCAGGGTGCGTGTTGCGGCATCCATCGTCGTCGACTTGAGCTCGTCCCAGTCCATCTCGCCGAGGCCCTTGAGACGCCCGAAGTCCTTCTTGTGGTTGGGACGCTCTTGAAGGAAGCGGGCCTTTGCGGCATCGTCTTTGATGTACACCTTCTCCTTGCCGACCTCGGTGGAATAGAGGGGCGGCTGGGCGATGTACACGAACCCATGCTCGACGAGCGGGCGCATCTGGCGGTAGAAGAACGTCAACAGCAGGGTGCGGATGTGGCTGCCGTCGACATCGGCGTCGGCGAGGGCGATGACCTTGTGGTAGCGCGCCTTGGTGGCGTCGAACTCCTCGCCGACGCCGGCGCCGATCGCCGTGATCAGCGCCTGGATCTCGTTGTTCTTGAGCATCCGGTCGGCGCGGGCCCGCTCGACGTTGAGGATCTTGCCGCGGATCGGCAACAGCGCCTGGGTCCGCGGATCACGGGCGTTGAGCGCCGTGCCGCCGGCGGAGTCGCCCTCGACGATGAACAGCTCGCTCTCGGCAGCGATGCGACTCGAGCAGTCCTTGAGCTTGTCGGGCATTCCGGCGCCGGACAACGCCGTCTTGCGGCGGATCGCGTTGCGTGCGTTTTTGGCGGCCACCCGTGCCTGGGCTGCAGCGATCGCCTTCTTCACAACGCGGTTGGCCTCGGCAGGGTTCTCCTCGAGCCAGTCCCCGAGCCGTTCGTACGTTGCCTTCTGGACGAACGATCGCATCGGGACGTTGCCCAGCTTGGCCTTCGTCTGGCCCTCGAACTGGGGGTCGCGCAGCTTCACCGAGATGATCGCCGTGATCCCCTCACGGATGTCCTCGCCGAGCAGGTTGTCGTCCTTCTCCTTGAGCTGGCCCTTGGCCCGGGCGTACTTGTTGAGCCCCGACGTGAGGGCCGTCTTGAAGCCTTCGACGTGCATCCCGCCCTCGGTGGTCGAGATGCCGTTGGCATACCCGTGGATGCCCTCGTAGTAGCCCGTATTCCACTGCACGGCGATGTCGAGCATCTGGCCGTCGTCATCGACGTCCTCGATGTGACAGACCTTCGAGAACAGCGCCTCCTTGGAGGCGTTGAGGTGCTTGACGAAGTCGACGATGCCGCCGCGGTACTGGTAGGTGACCGTCTGTTCCTTCTCGGGGCGCTCGTCGGCGAAGACGATCTCCAGGCCGCGGTTGAGGAAGGCCATCGTCTGCAAACGCTCGAGCACCGTGCGGGGGACGAACTCGGTGCCCTCGGCAAGGAACACCGTGGGGTCGGGCCAGAACGTGACCGTCGTGCCGGAGTTGCGGCCGCGCCCTGGCGTCGCGCCGACCGCTTCGAGCTTGCCCTGCGGCTTGCCGCCCTTGGCGTACTCCTGGCGGTAGCGCTTGCCACCCGTGTCGACCTCGAGGAGCAGCCGTTCTGAGAGGGCGTTGACCACGCTCACGCCGACGCCGTGGAGCCCGCCGGACACCTTGTAACCGTTACCGCCGAACTTGCCGCCGGCGTGGAGCACCGTGAGCACGACCTCGGCGGCACTCTTGCCCTTGTGGCGACCCGACGGGTACGGATCGACCGGGATGCCACGACCGTTGTCTTCGACCCGGCAACCGCCATCGGCGAGCAGGGTGACGACGATGCGGTCGGCGAAGCCGGCCATCGCCTCGTCGACGGCGTTGTCGACGACCTCCCAGATGAGGTGATGGAGGCCGGCCAGGCCGGTCGAGCCGATGTACATGCCCGGGCGCTTGCGCACCGGGTCGAGGCCCTCGAGGACCTGGATGTCCTTGGCGCCGTAGTCGGCCGACCCGCTGTTCGGGCCGGCTTCTCCGTTGCCCGTCACACCGCCGTTGGTGTTGTCGTCGCTCGACACTGGTGTGCTCTCAGTTCTCGTCATTGGAGGGTCTTCGTTCGCTGCGTTGGTCCCGGCGAGCAGGGACTAGGGACTGAGCGCCGGTCGAGGCATCCACGCGGTCCGTCGATCAGCGGATCTTCCCTGGTCATGAGCCAATTCTGTGGCCCGCGACCTGCCTCGGAAAATCCGCTTGGAGGCGTGTCTGCGATGTCGTTCAGTCTACCGGCGGGGTGTCACCGTGAGGTGGACCTGGCACGTGCTTCATCGCCGTTTCGGGCGGCCACCGGCGACGCGTACCTCGACCGTCTCGATCGTCGTGCCGGCCACCTCGCGGACCCGCGTCCGAAGGGTGTCGGAAAGCCTTCGGATCTGCGTCGCCCAGGCCGGATCGGTGACCTCGACGACCAACCGCGCTCCGTCGAGACGCACGGGCTGGACATGGGCGGCAACGTTCTCGCCGACGATCTCACTCCAGCGCCCGAACACTCCCCCCATCGCCTGCGCTTGGCCGCTCGGGCGGCGTCCACCGCCCTGCATCGAGCGCACCACGCCGTCGATCGAATCCTGCAACGACAGCGGGTCGTCGTCGTGCGCCAGCGTCACGACGTCCTCGCCCGTCTTGAACACAGACCGGGGTTCATGGGTCGATGATCGCGCCGTCGGCGATGCGGATCACCCGCTCTGGAGCAGCCGCGGCGGGCAACACCCCGGCGGTCGTGATGATGATCTGGCCGGCGGGCAGTAGGTCGAGCAAGGCAGCTGCCCGATGCGCGTCGAGTTCCGACAACACGTCGTCGAGGACCAACACGGGCGTCGAACCCGTGCGCTCGGCGACGAGGTGGTGGACGCCGAGTCGGAGGGCGAGGGCCAGCGTGCGTTGCTCACCCTGGGAGGCGTGGGTGCGGGCGGGCATCCCCCCGATCGAGAGCTCGAGCTCGTCGCGATGGGGCCCGACCGTCGAGACGCCCCGGCGAACGTCGTGGTCCCGCGCCGCCGTCAGGGCGGCACGCAGGCCGGCCTCGCGCCACGCCGGCGCGTAGACGACAGCGATGCCGGTTTCACTTCCCGCCAGCTGCCGATGAGCCCGCACAATGTGCGGCGTCGCCCGTTCGACCAGCGCCGCCCGCGCCCGCCCGAGCTGTTCGCCGGCGGCGGCGAGCTTGGCGTCCCACACGTCCAGTGTCGTCACGGCATCGCCGTCCAACCGCCCGGCGATCTGGCGCAAGAGAATGTTTCGTTGGCGCAGGATGCGGTCGAGCTCGAGGCGCACTGCGTCGTACTTCACGGCCAGGGCGACCAGGCTGTCGTCGAGGAAGTGTCGGCGCTCAGCCGGTCCACCCTTGACCAACGCCAAGTCGTCTGGCGAGAACACGGTGACACGCAGCACTCCGAGCAGGTCGCGCGTCCTGGCCAGGCGCTGCCGATTGACCTGCACCCTGCCCCGCCCGGTCGGCGTGATCTCCGCCTCGACGAGCGACTCTCGTCCGTCGTCGTCGCGCAGTTGGGCACGAACCACCGCGTTCGCCGCGCCGACCTTGACGAGGGCATCGTTGGCCACGCCCCGGAAGCTCGACAGCGTCGCGAGGTAGGCGAGCGCCTCGGCCAGGTTCGTCTTACCTTGCCCGTTGTCGCCGACGACGACGGTGGTGCCGGTGGTCAGCTCGAACGTCGCCGACGAGTAGTTCCGGAAGTCGACGAGCTCGAGTCGTTCAATGAGCGTCACGCACGTCGCCGCTCACCAGGTGGCGAAACGCCCGGTCAGTCGCCTGACACACGGAGCGGCATCAGCAGGTACAGATAGTCGTCGCGCTCGACCCCACGCAGCACGACGGCCTTCACCGGATCACGGAGCTCGAACTTGACCTCATCGGCATCGATGGCGTCAACGCCGGACATCAGGTAATCCGGGTTGAACCCGACGACCATCTCGGTGCCTTCGTAGTTCACGTCGACTTCCTCGACCACGGCCCCGTAGTCCTGATCGCGAACGGAGAGCGTCAGCGTGTCGCCGCCGAGCTTGAGGCGGACCGCCGAGGACGTGTCGCGCTGGGCCATGATCTTCACCCGTCGCAACGACTCGAGGAGCGCTTCCTTGCCGACGGTGAGCACGTTGTCACTGGTCGCCGGCACGAGGTTCCGATAGTTCGGGTAATCGCCCTCGATCAGCCGCGTCGTCAAGCGCACCCGCCCACACTCGAAGGTCGCGTGCCGGGCGCCGAGGCGCACGGTCAGCTGGTCGTCGGCCGACAGGATCCGCTGCAACTCGGCGAGGGCGCGGTGCGGCACGAGAACGCGCTGCCCGCTGGCGAGGATCCCTCGATCGGGCACGTCGCGCACGGCCAGACGGTACGAGTCGGTCGCAACCATCCGCACCGCGTCGTCCTCGGCCGCGATCAGCACGCCGGTGATGACGCCACGGGCTTCGTCAGTACTCGCCGCGCGCACGACCTGACGAAGAGAGTCGGCGAAGTCGGCGGACGACACGCTCACCGCCTCGGCCGCAGGATCGACCTGCGCCGGGTAGTCATCGACGTTGTAATTGCGCAACGAGAACTGCGACCGACCGGCGGAGATCGTCACGTCGTCGTCGCCGGTGCTCACCTCCACGGCGCCGGCAGGCAACGACTTGACGGCGTCGGCACTGAGCCGCGCCGGCACGACGACGGCACCATCGCTGACCCCGCCCACCGTCGCCGCCAGGCGGATCGACATGTCCAGATCGGTCCCGGTGACCGACAGCTCGTCGCCGACGAGCTCGAGATGCAAACCCTCGAGCACCGGCAGCGCGCCGGTCCGGCTGGTGGCCGCCCGCCCGGCGGTCGTCAACGCCTCGGCGAGCACGTCTCGCTCACATCGGAACTTCACAGTTGGCGCCCTCTCACTGAGTGGTTGTACAAGAAGTAGTCGTCGTAGTAGGTGCTGTGGATTGGGGATAACCCCGATCAGCGCAGCGTACGGTGCTCAACGTTGCGCGCGGGTTATCCGTTGTCGTCCCCAGCGCCGAGATCACAACGTTGTCGTTCGGTGGACAACGCGGTGTTGTCCACCGCGACGTGCCCGGCTGTCCCCAAGGCATCCGTTTCACTTCAGCCGTTGCAACAGGTCGGTGACTTGGTCGTAGATCTGCTTGCGCTCGCTCATCAGCTTCTGAATCTTGTCGACGGCGTGGATCACCGTCGTGTGATCGCGGTTGCCGAACAGGCGGGCGATGCTCGGGTAGCTGAGCTCGGTGAGGTTGCGGAAGGCGTACATGGCGATCTGCCGGGCGGTGACGAGCGGGCGTTGGCGGCTCTTGCCCTTCAACGCCTCGACGTCGAACCCGAGGATGTCGGCGATCTCTTGGAGCAGCTCGTCGTCGGTGCGCGGCTTGATGGTCGAGTCGCCGAGCAAATCGGCCAACAATTGTTGGGCGAGCTCCATGGTGATCGGCTCGCCACTCAGGCTGGCGTAGGCCGTCACTCGGATCAACGCCCCTTCCAACTCGCGGATGTTGGACGGGATCTTGCTGGCGATGAACTCGAGCGTCTCGGGCGGCACCTGGACGTGATCGCGGTCCGCCTTGTTGCGCAGGATCGCCATCCGGGTCTCCAGGTCGGGTGGCTGGATGTCGGTGACAAGACCCCACTTCATGCGCCCGATCAGGCGTTCTTGCAGCGTGGGGATCAGGTCGGGAACGCGATCGGAGGAGATCACGATCTGCTTGTTGGCGCCGTGCAAGGCGTTGAACGTGTGGAAGAACTCGTCCTGCAGGCCCTCGCGCTCTTCGAGGAACTGGATGTCGTCGATGAGCAGCACGTCGACTTCGCGGTAGCGCCGTTGGAAGGCCGTGTTCGTCTTGTACCGAATGGCGTCGACGAACTCGTTGAGGAACGTCTCGCTGGTGACGTAGCGAACGTCGTAGTGCTGGTAGTTGTGATGGATGTAGTGGCCGATGGCGTGCAGCAGATGGGTCTTGCCGAGGCCCACCGAGCCATAGATGAACAGCGGGTTGTAGGTCCGCCCCGGAGTCTCGGCGACACGCAACGCGGCGGCGAGGGCGAACTGGTTCGACGGTCCTTTGACGAACGTCTCGAACGCGAAACGCGAGTTGAGCCGGGCGTCATCGGCGTCCAGCGTGCCGGGGCGCCGTGTCGCGTGCAGTCCGGAATTGCCGTCGAGGCCCTCGACGCTCGAGACGTCGGACGAGCCGTCCGGCCGCGCATCGTGGTCGAGAAACGGCGCCGACGGATCGACGAGGATCACGAGTTGGCAGGGACCGCCGGTGGTCTCCTCCAGGGCGTCGGAGACGAGCGGTAGAAAACGGGTCAGGATCCGGTCGCGGACGTGATTGTTGGGAACGCTGACGGTCAGCTCTCGGTCGCCGACACGAATCGGCGACACGTTGCTGAACGTCGACATCCAGACGGCCTCGGTGAGCTGCGTACGGAGCACGTCAGCCACCGACGCCCATACTTGGTTGCCATCAGTGAGCTGCATCGCTCGCTCCCGTGCCTGTTGCGGTCCACAAGTTACGCACAGGTTGTGGAAGGCCCTCCTACGGCCCTGGCAACAACGCCGAGGGCTTGCCCGCCGTGCCGAGGTCGATGATCAGGTCGTCTGTGCAGAAGCAGCGATCGTAGCAGCCCGCCGACCACTCGATTTCCGGCCCGTTCGAAGGTTACCCACAGTACGGAGGTTCAACGTCCCGTGTGCGGCCCGGGAGACCACAGCGAACAGATGTTCACACGTCCGCCGTTGCGAGCGGCGAGGCGCTCGCCGAGGAGCGGCAACCAACGGCCTGCGTGGCCGGGGAACGCAGTGTTGGAGAACGATTCCGCGAGGCCCTAGCCTTGGTGCGTTCAGGTTCCGTAGGGTCCATTGTCACGATGGCCGATCGCTGGTTGACGGTGCGGGGCCTGCTCAGTCGTCGAACATGCCCGAGAAGGTCGAGAATCCGTGAAGCGCACCTACCAGCCAAACACTCGTCGTCGAGCCCGCAAGCACGGCTTTCGCGCCCGCATGCGCACTCGTGCCGGCCGCTCGATCATCAAGGCCAGGCGGCTCAAGGGTCGCACGCGGCTGTCGGCTTGATCTGGAGCATCCGTCGCCGGCGCACCTTCCAGGCTCTGGCCCGCTCCGGTCGCACGGCGAGAAGCGAATCCCTGTGGTGCACCTTTCTCAACGATCCCGCGGCGGTACCGCTGCGCGTCGCCTTCGCGGTCGGCCGCTCGGTCGGTTCGGCAACTCGACGGAATCGTCTGCGTCGGCAGCTTCGTGCGATCGTCGTGGCCCTGGCGCCCGAGATCGGACTGGACCACGGCTGGCTGTTGATCGGGGCGACACCCGCCGCAAGCGAACGAACGTTCGCCTCTCTGCGCCGAGAGACCACCACCATGCTGACGAGGGCACTCGCCGCACCGATCACCCGGGTTCATGGGCAGTTGGCTTGATCGACTGGTACCAGGCCGCCCGTCAGGGCCGCCCCTCCCCGTGCCGTTTTACGCCCTCGTGCTCGACGTATGCCCGCGAGGCCTTCGTGCTCCACGGTCGTTGGCGAGGTGCTTGGTTGACGATTCGCCGTCTGCTGCGTTGCCGTCCCTTCGGGCCGTCCGGCTACGACCCGGTGCCACCCGCCTCCCTGCTCACCGTCGTACTCACGAGGACTGACCGCCGATGATCGCTGCCGGAGTGTTCGACCTCCCGTCGAGTCTGCTCGCTTGGTTCTACAGCATCACCCACAACTACGCCGTGGCGATCGCCCTGATCGCCGTTGTCGTCATGGTGATCACCGCTCCGCTCACGCTGAAGAGCACCAAGGGGATGCTGGAGATGCAGCGGCTGGCGCCGGAGATGCGCAAGTTGCAGGCTCAGTACCGCAACGACCGCACGAAGCTCAACGAAGAGATGATGAAGCTCTACCAGGAGCACAAGGTCAATCCGTTGTCGTCGTGCCTGCCCCTGGTCGCCCAGATGCCGGTGTTCATCATCATGTTCCGGATCCTGTACGGGTTGACCTACCGACCGAGCGGCGGCAGCGGGGCGCTCGCCCAGGGGATCTACGCGGCGACGGGCCAGTTTGGCGAGGAAGTCGGCTTCCTTCCCCGCTACATCTCCCACGACAGCGAGTTGTTCCAGTCCCTGGTCGGCCAGACCGAAATGGTTTCGTTCGGGATCGACCTGGCGAAGTCGCCGTTCACCGCGCTCGGCGAGAGTTTTGGCACCGGGCTGATCTATCTCGGCCTCGTCGTCATCCTCGGCGTGCTCTATTTCGTGCAGCAGCGAATGGTCGCGGCACGTGCCGCGGTGAGCCCGACGATGTCGCCGAGCCAACAGAAGCTGATGCAGTACCTGCCGGTGGCGTTCGCCGTCTTCCAGGTGTTCTTCGTCGTCGGCCTGGTGATCTACTACATCGCCCAGGCGATCTTGCGGATCGGCTTGCAGTACTACATCACGAAGGCGTTCTACGGTCATGACGAGGCCCTCGGCCGCCAGGCCCAGCGGGCCAGCGAGCATGCCCGCGAGTTGGCCAAGCAGGACAGCGACGCCGGTGGCGGTGGCGGTGGCGGTCTGTTTGCCCAGGCCCGCCGTGACCTGTCGTCGCCGAAAGCCGACAAGGCCGCCAAGACGGCCGCCGTGGCCGCCACCGCCACCGCTGCAGCGACGGCGAGTGGTCCGGCGCGGCCGACGAAACGCACGACCGAGCCGAAGAACCGCCCGACCCCGTCGGGCAACACGCCGTCGGGTCGGCCCCAGCGTGGCGCCAGCCGCCCGGGCGGTCCGCGGTCGAAGAGCTCTGGCAAGCGCAAGAGCTGAGGAGGGTTGTCATGGAGTGGGTCGAGGTGACCGCCAAGTCCGTCGAGTCGGCGAAGGAGTTGGCACTCGATCGCCTGGGGATCAGCCTCGACGATGCCGAGTTCGACGTCGTCGAGGAGCCACGCCCTGGCCTGTTTGGACGGGTACGCGGCGAAGCCCGCGTGCGCGCCCGCGTCAAGCCGACGATGGTTCGCCAGAAGCAGGATCGGCGGAGCCGACGGGGAGACGCTGCCGATCGATCGAGCGCCCCGAGTGCTGGCGCGGCCACCGACGTCGCGGCGTCGACGAGCACGACCGCCGACGCGGCCGGGGACACCACCGATGGTGACGGGCGCGGGTCACGCCGCCGGCGAGCACCGGGCCGGCGCACGGAGCCGGCCGCGACCACTGATGATGCCGTACGCGGCGAACCACCCCAACAAGGAGGGGCGATGGAGCGAGACGATCGGGAGAACGCCGAGCCGGTTCCCGTCGAGGACGTCCGTGCCGCGGCGGAAGAGTTCGCCAGCGGGCTGGTCGGCGCCTTCGGTCTGGAGGCGACGACCTCGTCCGAGGTCGACGGGAGCGAGATCGAGGTGCGTATCGATGCCGACGGGAACGGACTCGGCCTGCTCATTGGACCGAGCGGGCGCACCCTGCTGGCGATCCAGGACCTTGCCAGGGTGGCCGCCCAGCGCCGCCTCGGTGACCACGACACGCGTCTGCGGATCGACGTCGCCGGCTATCGGGAGAAGCGCCGCGCCGCCCTCGAGCGATTCGCCCGCGAGGTCGCCGGCCTGGTCAAGGAGTCGGGTGTCGCCCGCTCGCTGGAACCGATGCCGTCATCGGATCGCAAGGTGATCCACGACACGCTGACGACCATCGATGGGGTCGTGAGTCGCTCCGAGGGCGAGGACCCGCAGCGACGGATCATCGTCAGCCCGGCGTGAGTCGAGGCGGCCGGCACGTCGACCGTTCCTGACGCCGCGCTCGTCGACGCCCTCGAGGCGTCGCAGCGTCTCGGCATGCTCGGCAGCGCCCCGGTCGTCGACACCGTGGCCCACAGCGAAGCGTTTGTCGAAGCGCTCGGCGGCGTCGCCGGCGTGGTGGTCGATCTCGGCAGCGGCGGCGGGGTTCCTGGACTGGTGATCGCCTGGCGACGCCATGACCTCCGTGTCGTGCTCGTCGACCGACGGGCGACACGCACGGACCACCTCCAGCGCCTCGTCGCCAAGTTGCACCTGGAAACACGGGTCACGGTGCTCACCGCTGACGCCCGCCAACTCCCCCGGCTGCTCGCCGGGCCCGTCAGCGCGGTCGTCGCCCGGGGGTTCGGCGGGCCCGCGTCGGTCATCGCCGCCGCCTTGCCGATTCTGTCGATCGGCGGCCTGCTCGTCGTCAGCGAACCACCCGAGGGATCCGACCGGTGGGTCTCGGTGGTTGGCGCCGAGAACTTTCAGCGGCGCTCGAGCTCCCCACAGGTCGCCGTGTTGCAACGTGTTCCACGTGGAGCATGACGGTTCGGAGGCTCACAGTTCTCCCGATGCGAGCGAGGAGGCATCAGCCGAGGAGTGTTCCCACGGCCTGCGTGGCCGGGAAACGCAATGCACGACCAGTTCCACGTGGAACCGTGCGCCACGAGTCCATCCTCGTGCCCGGACGGTCGTGCGCCTACACTCATCGGTCGTGACCGACGCGGCGTTTCCACCGCCTCCCTCGCCGGCGTCCGAGCTCGACCCCACGCCGGTGATCGCCGAGCCCGTCGAGCCGGCGGGTCCGACCGCCGTCGGACCGCCAGAGGAGCTGGTGCCCAGTGTCCACCGCGGCCGGTACCCGCTTCCACGCGTGATCGCCGTCGCCAACCAGAAAGGCGGTGTCGGCAAGACGACCACGACGATCAACGTCGGGGCGTCGCTCGCCGAGCTCGGCCAACGCGTGCTCATCGTCGACCTCGACCCGCAGGCCAACGCCTCGACCGGTCTGGGTATCGAGAACCGGGGCTTGGAGACCTCGATGTATCACGTGTTGATGCAGGAAGTGCCGCTCGAGAACTGCATCGAACCGACCGACGTGAAGGGCCTGTTCGTCGCCCCGGCCAGCCTCGATCTCGCTGGCGCGGAGATCGAGTTGGTGCCCGCGTTCAGCCGAGAGACCCGCCTGCGCCGATCGATCGAGGCGGTGCTCGAGCAGTTCGACTACGTGCTCATCGACTGTCCCCCATCGCTCGGCCTACTCACCGTCAACGGTTTGAGCGCGGCCCAGGAGGTACTCGTTCCGATCCAGTGCGAGTACTACGCCTTGGAGGGACTCGGGCAACTACTTCGCAACGTCGACCTCGTACGCCGCAACCTCAACCCCGAGTTGCACGTCAGCACGATCGTGTGCGTGATGTACGACGCCCGCACGAAGCTCGCCGATCAGGTCGTCACCGAGGTCCGCGAGCACTTCGGCGACAAGGTCGTCCAGACGGTCGTGCCTCGATCGGTGCGACTTTCCGAGGCGCCCTCGTTCGGCCAGCCGATCACCACGTTCGACCCTCGATCGCGTGGCGCGCTCGCCTACCGCGACGTGGCCAAGGAGATCAACCATGAATCGACGCAGCGGATTGGGTAGGGGTCTCGGTTCGCTGATCCCCCACGTCGGAGCCGATCCCGACGGTGGCGGAGCGTCGCCGACCCTCGCCGAGATCGCCGTTGCCGAGATCACGCCCAATCCCCACCAGCCACGGGTGCATTTCGACGAGGAGTCGTTGGCCGAGTTGGCCGACTCCATCGGCCAACTCGGATTGCTCCAGCCGATCCTCGTGCGTCGCACCGATGACGGCTACCAGCTGATCGCCGGCGAGCGCCGTTGGCGGGCCGCGCGGCGTGCCGGCCTGACGACCATCCCGGCGGTCGTGCGGGTGTCTGGCGACGTCGAGGCGGTCGAGGAAGCACTCGTCGAGAACCTCCACCGAGAGGATCTCACGGCGCTCGAGGAAGCGGCGGCCTACCTGCAACTGATCGAGGAGTTCGATCTGACCCACGAGGACGTCGCCACGCGGATCGGCAAGAGTCGTTCGTCGGTGACCAACACGTTGCGGCTGCTTGGCCTGCCCCCTGAGGTCCAACGCTTGCTCGCTGACGGAAAACTTTCGGCGGGCCACGCCAAGGCGCTGTTGGGGACCCCTGATCGGGCCTTGCAAGAGCGCCTCGCAACCCGCGCCGTTGCCGAAGGGTGGTCGGTACGCACGATGGAGGACGTCGTACGTAGCGGGGGAGAGCAAGCCGAGCTGGGGGCGCCCGTCGCTGCCGGACCAGCGAGCGGTCGCCAGGGGGCGACCTCCGAGATCGCCCGCCTTCGTCCACCTGGCCTGCTCGAACTCGAAGAACTGCTCGCCAGCCACCTCGACACCCGCGTCGGAGTACAGATGGGTTCCAGGCGCGGCAAGGTCACCGTCGAATTCGCCGACCTCGAGGATCTCGAGCGGATCTACCGACTGATCGTCGAGTGACAAAAGTCTCAACGAAAGGTTGACGTCGAAGCGTGAGGGTCACCTACGACCTCATCTCGATATTTACACAGGGGTGGACAACTCTGTGGATAACCTACATTGCCCCAGCGTGTGGGCCCATGGCTGGCGAGGTCGATCGCAGCTGGAGCAGCGTTGAGTCAGGCGCTGCGACGGAGCGTCCTCAGAAGTGTGAATGAAACGGGTCTTCCCGGAATCGGCGGAGTCGAGAAGCTGACGAAGGGCACGTGTGTTCGGCCAGCCAGGTTCCTGGCGGGTAGATCAGCCGTGCGCTTGGAGGTGGACGGCGGCGCACGGACGGCGCACGTGCTGACGCGCCAGCAGCCACTCGGCGCCCCACAAGAAGAAGGCGCCGACGATCAATCCGGCGACGATGTCGGACAACCAGTGCACGCCGAGATAGGTGCGACTGGCGGCGATGCCGAGGATCAGCGCGGCCGATCCGATGGTCGTCGCCCACCAAATCCGGCGGTTCTGGGTGAACAGCGTCACGACGAGCGGCACGAGCCCCCACAAGGCGGCCGCAGCCATCACATGGCCGCTGGGGAACGAGGGTCCGGTGCCGTTGACCAGTCGCTCGAGGTCGGGCCGATCGCGGTCGACGATGGCCTTCAACGTGAACTCGATGAGTGGTCGGCCGAACGTGGCGATGAAGACGACCGTCGCCACGGCGCGGCATCGCCGCCACGAGACGGCGGCGAGCAAGGTCCCCAAGGAGAGCACGGCGAAGGTGCTGCCGAGGAATGAGATTCGCTTGACGATCGCGGTCATCCCGGATGAACGGGCATCCTCCACCGCCCGTTGAACCGGCTCGTCCCAGTGCAGCAACAGCCAACCGCCCCTGATCCACGCGGCGAGTGCCAGCGACAAGAACACGACCGCCAAGGTCGCGGCGACGTAGCGCCAGCGACCGAACATCAGCGCCGGTGTCAACGGCGGGTGGCAGTGCAGGCAGGTGGATGACGACGGGCTGCTGATGGACCCAGAGCGTAACCGCGTCTCGACCACTGTCGGTGACAGCGGCGCGGTCATCGTGAGGCGCCGGTGAGCTCGACCGGCGCGGCGACCCAGCGGGCGAGGGCGGCGACGACCGCGTCGACGATCGTTCCGGCGGAGTCGGAGATCTGTTGCACCGGACCGAGCGAGCACACGACGGCGGTCATCCGCGTCTCGCGCAAGACGGTGAGGCGCATCCCGGTGGTCGTCGCCTCGCCGAGCGAACCATGTGCGGTCAACGTCGCGGCGAGGTGCTGGGCGAGTGATTGGCCCCCTGCCGACGTGAACCCCTCCGTGGAGTAATAGGCAACGGTCGCCGCCGCCGTCGCTCGTGGCTCGAACCCCACGTAGACGGTGGCGTTGTAGCGGTTGGCGGCAGCTGCCTGGCGTTTCGGGTCGAGCTCATCGATGGACACGACGCGGGCGCCGTTGCTGCGCAGCTCGCGGGTGATCGAACGCACCAGGGCGCTCAGGCCACCGTATTGCCCGAGCACGATGCGCAGGTCGTGGACCGATGCGGCGACGCTGTCGAGGCGCTCGATCTCCCGGATCGCCGCCATTCCCGGGCCAGAGCCGGTTCTCGAACTGATGTTCGTCAACACCTTGGCGGTGCCCTGTCCGCAGATCCCGTCGACGTCCAATCCGCAATTGCGTTGGAAGTCCTCGAGGGCCCGAGCGGTCAGTGGCCCGAAGATGCCGTCCACCCGTCCACAGTCGAAACCGAGCTTGCCGAGCATCGATTGCAGGGTCCCGACGTCGTCGCCGCGCAGGTTGGGGGCGAGCAACTTCAGCGGGCGAGACCCGAGCCGCCAGGACGCCTCGACGAGCGCCAGCCAGGTCACCTCGTCGCACATGCCGTGGTCATGCAAGCCACGAGCCCGCTGGAACGCCTGCAGGGCAGTGACCGTGGCGGCGTCGAATGACCCTGGCTCGGCTCCGACCGGGGCGAACCCGGCGCCGCCGAGGCGACGTTGGAGATCGCGTATCGCCTCGCCGTGTTGTCCTGGGGTCAGCGAACGGAAATCAGAAATTCGTCGAGCTCCTGCAGCAGCTGGGTCTTGCCTCGTGCTCCGATGACCCGCTTGCTCAGGTTGCCGTTGGAGAAGACGAGCAGCGTGGGGATGCTCTGCACGCCGTAACGCAGGACCAACTCCGGGTTGTCGTCGGCGTTGACCTTGGCAATCGCCAGCTCGTTGCCTCGCTCGCTAGCGATCTCTTCGAGGATCGGCGCGATCGTCCGGCACGGTCCGCACCACTCAGCCCAGAAGTCGACGACAACCGGTTTGTCGGCGCTCTGAATGTGTTCGTCGAACGTGCCCGTCGACAGGTTGACGATTCCTTCGGCCATGTGCAGTTCCTTGCGCTCGGGTCCGGGAGCGGACCAATCCTACCGAGGTACAACCGCCCGCTGGCGCCAGGCATTCCCCGCGTGGTTGTGCGGGACGGTCCGTCAGCCGTGTTGCGACTCGAGCCAGCGCTCGGCGTCGATCGCCGCCATGCAGCCGGAACCCGCGGCCGTGATTGCCTGGCGATAGACGTGGTCTTGAACGTCGCCGCAGGCGAACACTCCGTCGACGTTCGTCGCCGTCGACCCGTCGCGCGTCAGCAGATAGCCCTGGTCGTCGCGGTCGAGCACATCGGCGAACAGATCGGTGTTCGGACGGTGGCCGATGGCGACGAACAGCCCGGTGACCGGCAGCGTGGAGTCCTCATTGGTGTGGACGTTGCGCACGCGCACGCCCTCGACCTGCTCGGCACCGAGAATGTCGGTGACGACGCTGTCCCACAAGAACTCGATCTTCGGGTTGGCGAACGCTCGGTCCTGCATGATCTTGCTGGCCCGCAACGAGTCGCGACGGTGGATCAGGGTGACCTTGTCGGCGAAGCGGGTGAGGAACGTCGCCTCCTCGACCGCTGAGTCACCGCCGCCGACGACGGCGATGTGCTGGCCTCGGAAGAAGAACCCGTCGCACGTTGCGCACGTCGACATCCCGTGGCCGATCAGGCGTTGTTCCGCTTCGAGTCCGAGGAGCAGGGACTTGGCGCCGGTGCTGATGATCAGCGACTGAGTTTCGTAGATGTTGTCGTGCACGTAGACCTTGAACGGCCGCGTGGAGAGGTCGACCTTGGTGGCCTTCTCGGTGACGAACTCCGCCCCGAACCTGGCGGCCTGGTCGCGGAAGCGCTGCATGAGATCGGGGCCGAGGATCCCGTCGGGGAATCCCGGGTAGTTCTCGACGTCGGTGGTCAGCATCAGCTGACCACCAGGCTGGTCGCCCGAGCTCGACGGTTCACCCTCGATGACGAGCGGGTTGAGGTTGGCCCTCGCGGTGTAGATCGCGGCGGTGAGCCCGGCCGGGCCAGAGCCGACGATGACGACCTGTCGAGTGTGCGGGTTGGAAGACAAGAGAACCGTCCGTGGTCAGTCGTTGGAGAAACGCTTACTCAGAACGAACAGCCCACCGAGGCAGAAGATTCCCCCGACGATCAGGTAGCTGGTGTACACGGACACGTCGTGACTGAACCAGATGTCGAGCAGCGCCTGGAGCGCACGGCTGGCCATCACGATCAGCAAGATGAGGGCGACGACGCCGAGGATCGCCGCCAACAGCCCGAACACGACCGCCCGCGAGGCCGTGACGAGCGGCTTGGTGGTTCGGTCGCGCACGGTTGCGACGACACGTTCGATCGTGTCGGCGATGTCCGCCGCCCAGTTCGGATCGGTGAACGGATTGCCGGCCATGGGCGCCGAGACTAGATGACACGACCGATGGGTGTTTAGGGGACGGAACGGGGTTCTCCTTGGGTTTGTGTAGGTCGGTCACGCGCTGCGTCACGGTTGCAATGCTCTGGAAGCGGTCGCGCCGCGGGCGTCGCGCCGTGCAGCGCCGTGAAACTGCGTCGCAAGTTCTTCTTTGGTTGCTGTGACGCCGCTAGCGGCGCCAAATCGACCAAAGAACATGGAACAGGGTCATGCGCTGGGGGCGCGGAGGACGATCGCGCAGTCGTCGAGCGCCACAGCGGCGTAGCCGTCGGCGGTGAGGGCCACGGCGATATCGGTCAGTACACCGTCGTCGTCCTCGAACCGAGCCTCGGGTGGCGCCGGTGAAGGCCCCTCCTCGCAGGCGGCGATCACTTCGGCGACCGGCGGCGGCTCGTCGTCAAGAGTCTCGACATACGCCCGCAGCTCTGCGGCATCACTCACGATCGGAGGCTCGGTCGCCGCCGCGGCGTCGGCGGCTGCGCCTTGGCTTGGCACGGACGTCGCTGGCGCCGCCGGAGGCGGGGCTGCCGCCAGCGGCTCGTCCTCAGCGTCTGCCGCCGCGTCGGACTCGGCGAACTCGGCCGACGGCTCCGATCCAGCAGGCTCGAGCGTCACGTCAGGCGCCGCGGACTCGGCGCTCGTCACGGGTGATTCGACGGCCATCTCCGAGGCCGGTGCCTGGCGGATCTCGCCGGCCGAGTCGTCGTCGCCATCCCGGTTGGCGATGACGAAGCCACCGACCACCAGCACGGCGGCGGCGGCCACCGCGGTGAGTGCCTGCATCCGACGCGCCTGGCGCCGGCGATCGAGCGAGGAGACCGTGGCGGGCGGGGCGGGTGGTGGCGTCGTGCCGACGCGCAGCTCGTCGAAGGCGGCCAGCGCGGCGGCGACCGCCGCCTCGCGACGCTCGGCCGAGGGTGCCGGGACCTCGGCGACGGCCGCGGCGACGGCGCGCAGGCGCTCGACCTCAGCCAGCAGTGCAGGGTCACCCTCCACGCGGGCGCGCTCGTCGGGTGTCGCCTCCCCGTCGAGGTAGGCGCTGGCCAGCTCGGCGGCGTTTGGTTGTGGGTCGTCAGCCATCATCGGTCGATTCGGGCAGGGGAGTGGAGCTAGGACGCTCGGCGGTGGGGGCGGAGTTCCCGAGGCGCTGGGCGAGCAGCCCACGACCGCGGGCAATGCGGGACTTCACGGTGCCGGGGGGAACGCCGAGGGTTTCGGCGATCTCGGCGTAGTCGAGGTCGCACAGGTCGCGCAGCACCACGGCGACGCGGAATTCGTCGGGCAGCTCGTCGAGCGCCTCGTCGATGGCCAGGCGGTCGACGACGGCATCGATGCGGCGAGGCGCGACTGGGTCGGCGACGTCGCGGGTGGCCCCCTCGTCGGTCGCCGAGTGTGGGGATGGGCGCCGATCACGCTTGCGGAGCTCGTCGAGCGAGGCGTTCGTGGCGATCCGGTAGGTCCACGTCGAGAACGCGGCGCGGCCGTCGAAGCGGGCGAGCCCACGCACGATCGAGATCATCGCCTCCTGCGCTGCGTCGTCGGCGTCGCGACTGGATCCGGCGATCCGCCGGCAGATCGCGTGGATGCGGTCGTAGTGCCGGCGCAGCAAGGTGTCGAGGGCATCACGATCGCCGGCTTGGGCGGCGGCGACGAGCGTGTGGTCGTCGTCGGAGTCGGTCGTGCGCATCGGGCGGCGAGTCAACCGGCGGTGAAGGCGAGCTCGCCGAGCACCGCCCGGTACGGCACGCCGCTGTTACACGTCGGTGCTCTGCCCGCTTGTTGGAACAGGACGAGAACGTGGCGGGCGGTGGTGGGAATCGTGACGGTGTGCGACGCCGGGGCGTTCCCGGTGAGCCGATCGACGCGCCCACCCCACTGATCGACCTGCCCAGGGATCTGTTCTCCGGTCGTGGCGAAGACGTCGACGATGTAGGGCGCCGATCCGACCTCGAAACTGACCGCGCCGGCGGCCGGCGCGGACAGCGTCATGACGAGGCCGACGCCGGCCTTGCCCATGTATTCGCCGGAGTAGCACTCGGTGATCCAGTTGGTCGCCGGGTCACCATCGGCCCGGGCGTCGTCGACGAGCGCCTCGTTCTCCTCCCCATTGCCGCCACCGACGGGCGGGTCGTACGACGTCAGGTTGGAGAGCTGAATCGTGGAGCTGTTGGCGGCGGCGGTGGTTGCAGCACCGGCGATCGTCGTGGCCACGGCGGCGGCTCCAGCAGCGGCAGCGGCGGTCGTCGTCGGCGGCTGCGGGTCGTCGGGACGGATCGTCGCCCACAACACCAAGGCGACCACGATGCCGATTGCCAACAGCAGACAGACGACGACGAACGACGGCGCGAACCGCGTCTGCAGGTCGCGGGCCGGCCGGCCACGTAGGCGCGGACCGGCGGTGGGCGTTCGCTCGTGAGGCTCGTCGGCAACACGGGTCGGCCCCGGTGGAGTCACCTCGCCGGCGATCGCTCGGGCGGCCAGGGCGCGCCCCCGTGCCTGGGCGTCAGCGGGGCCGAGTCGGCGGGCCGGGCGCCGCATCGGCGGCTGACCGGGCAGGCGCCGCGTCGTTTGCAGATGGTCGAGGGTGGCGGGCGGTTCGCCGGCGAGCCGGAGCAGTTCGGCCCGCAGGTCGGCGCCCGACGCCGGGCGCCGGTTGGGGTTGCGGGCGAGCAGGCGGTGGATGAGGTCGACGAGCCCGCGCGAGAGCGTTGGACGCAATCGGGCGAGGTCCGTCGGGTCGCGCTGCAGCCTGGCGAGGGCCGTGTCGGCGTCGGTCTCGCCGATGAACGGCACGCGGCCGGCGAGGCACTCGTAGAGGACCAGCCCGAGCGAGTACAGGTCAGCTCGTCCGTCGAGGCGCCGACCGCGTACCTGCTCGGGTGACAGGTACTTCGCCGTCCCCATCATCACGTTGTCGCTGGTGAGGTCGTCACCACCGTCGAGTCCCTTGGCGATACCGAAGTCGGTGAGCAGCACCCTCCCGTCCGGCGTGACCAAGATGTTGCCTGGCTTCACATCGCGGTGCACGAAGCCAGCGCGGTGGGCGGCATCGAGCGCCGCCGCGACGCACGTGCCGATGTGGATCGTCAACTCCGGGCTCAGCCGGGTCTGCACGTCCAGCACCTGGCGCAGGCTCTTGCCGTCGACGAGCTGCATCACGACGGCCTGGCGGCCGCCCTCGGCGAACACGTCGTGGACGGCGACGATGTTCGGATGGGTGAGGCGAGCGACCGCGATCGCCTCGCGGCGGAAGCGCTCGGCGACGACAGGGTCGGACGCCAGGCTCGGTTTGAGCCACTTGAGGGCGACGCGCCGGTCGAGCGTCAAGTCGGTGGCGAGCCAGACCTCAGCCATCCCTCCCTGAGCCAATCGGCGCTCCAAGCGGTAGCGGCCGGCGAGAACGATCGGTCGATCGCCTTGTTCTGGAGACGCGCCTGGAGCGGGGGGAGTGGTCGGAGCCGGCATTCCGCCACGTCAAACTAGTGGTGCGGCCCGCTCAACTGGGGGAGGGTGGGGGAGGGGCGCGGAAGGAGTGGGGATGGGGGGTGCGGAAGGACCGGGGGCGCGAGTGGATCTACCCCGTCGTCTCTTGGAAGGCGACGCCGATCGTGCCGAGTCCGGCGTGGGCCCCGACCACCGGGCCGATCTGTCCGACGACGATCTCGTCGGCGTAGTACGGACGCAATTGGGCGACGAACTCGTCGACGTCGTCACAGTCGGCGTGGAGCACGGCGAGGTGGTCCATCCGCCCCGACGTGGCGGCGACTTTGTCGATCAGAAATCGCAACGCCTTGCCCCGCGTGCGCTGTCTGCCGAACTGCTCGACGATCCCGTTCTCGACGGAGATGATCGGCTTGATCGACAGGGCGGTCGCCAGCAGCGCCTTGGCGTTGCCGACCCGACCACCCTTCTTGAGGTTGTCCATCGTGTCGAGCGCCCCGTAGACCCGCGTCCGGCCGACGAGCTCTGTGGCGGTAGCGACGACGGCGTCGAGCGACGCTTCGTCGGCGGGCATCGTGGCGGCCAACTCGGCGCAGGCGAGGGCGATCGTGCCGGTCCCCAGCGACACCGTACGGCTGTCGACGACGGACACGTTGATGCCGTCGCTGGCGACGGACTTGGCGGCCAATTCGGCACTCTGGTAGGTCGCCGACAAGGCGCCCGACAGGGTGATTGCGACGATGTGCCGCGAACCCTCGTCGGCCAACGTGCGATAGGCCTCCTCGAACCTTCCCGGAGACGGCGCGGCCGTCGATGGCAGGGTCGGCGATGCCTTGCAGCGCGCCCAGAACTCATCGGTCGTAAGCTCCTCGCGGTCGACGAACTCCTCGTCGCCGAAGCGGATGGACAACGGAACGATCTGCACGCCGAGGCGGGTCACGACGTCGTTGGGCAGGTCGCTGGCGCTGTCGGTGACGACTCCGATGTGACCGGTCATTGCGTTCCCCGGCCACGCCACCTAGGGCCTGCGCAGCGGTTGGTCGATCCACGTCGCCGTTCCGGCGCCACGCAGGCCGGGCTGGCGCCTCGTCGCTCGCATCGGTTGCGGTCATTGCATTGAACGGTCACTCACCGATCATCGCATGCTGGGCGTTGCGCTCGGTGCGCCGCCGGCGCAGGTGGGTGTACCACCACGACACGAGGACGAGGGCGGCGCCACCGGTGATCACCTGGGCCAGCCCGCTGACATGGCTGACCCGCCCTTTGAGCACCACGGGAGGGCCGAGGCGGTAGCCATCGGGGGCGAGGACGTCGACCTCGACGGTGAACGTCCCACGCGAACGCGCCTCCACCGGAACGCTCACCTCCACGGAGCTGAGTGCCGGAACGTCGACCTGCTGGATTGGTTCGTTGGTCGCCAGCTTCGGCGAGCGAACGCGGACATCGACACGGAGCTGCTCCTCGCTCGTATTGCGAATCGGCAGACGCAACGTGTTGGAAGTCCCGGTGAAGGTGAAGGTGAACGGCTCGGGCGCGACGATCGCCGACAACACGGCAGCGGCCTCTGCATCGATCTCGGCAAGTCGGGTGGGATCGTCGATCGCCCCCGACTCGATGCCGTCGAGGTCGGCGGCCCAGATCGCCGGGAGTGGGGAGTCGACGAGCATCGTCGCAGCGTGTCCCGCCTCCTCGCGGACGGTGTCGACATCGGGCGGTCCACCGGCGGCGTCCACCGGACCTCCCGCTCCGAGCAGGGCGGCGCCGAGCAGGGCGACGACGGTCAGCGCGCAGCGTCGGTTCATCGAAGGGCGCCGACGTCGGCATGGAGGACGGTGAGCAGGTCGTCCATCGGAGTGAATCCGATCGAGCGGTACAGGGCGAGGGCGGCGTGATTGTCGACCGATGTGTTGACGAGACAGTCGGCGACGCGCCGCCGCGCCATCCACCGCAAGGCATCAACCGTCAGCGCCCGCCCGTGGCCAGCGCGCTGCGCGCCGGGATCGACGGCAAGGCGCTGCAGGTAGCCGCGCTCGGACGACGCGCCGGCAATCGCGAAGGCCACCAGCTGTTGACGACGCGGGATGCCGCGGTGACGCGGCGTGGCTGGCCGGTAGCGGGCGGCGTGCACCGGCGTGGCGCGACAGATCTCGGTGAGCTCCGCAGCGTCGTGCCCCCAGCCGGGCCCGAACGCGGCTCGATCGACCGCCGAGGCGGCGCCCTGGTGATAGCGCCGCATCGTGCGTGTCATCGCGTCGTCGGTGCCCGCAATCGCTGACCGGACCAGTGGATCGTCGAGACTGACCCGCAACAGCACCAGCCGGTCGGCGACCTCGAAACCGGCGGCTTCGAACCGTTCGGCGGCGCGCGGAAGCAAGGCTGCGCTGCGAATCGTCTTCGGACGAACTTCGAGGGCGGCGATCGAGTCGAGCCAGCCGCGCAGCTCGTCGACGTCCGGCAGCGTCGAGTCGTCGCGGAGCCTGACGTGGACGAGGCCGCTGCCGTCGGTTGACGGGCGCACCACGAGGGACCTCGAGACGGTGGAGCGAGGGAGGAGGCTCACGCGACGCCCAACGGTATCGGTGCGGTTGACCGCGGCTCTAGCGTGGGCGTCGATGCCGGTCCTGTTCGCGACCCACCCGTTGTTCCTCGAGCATCTGACCGGGGCCCATCATCCGGAACGGCCGTCGCGCCTCGCGGCGGTTGGCGCGGCAGTTCAACAGCCCGAGCTCGCCGAGGCCGTGATCGCCCTCCAACCGCAGCCGGCCTCACGCGCCGAGCTCGAACGCGTCCACCCGGCGTGGTACCTCGACCGGCTCGAGCACCTGTCGGCGGCGGGCGGAGGGTGGATCGACGCCGATACGGCGGCGAGCGCCCAGTCGGCGGGGGCCGCGGTGCTAGCCGCCGGCGCCGGTTTGACCGCCGTGGCCGCCCTGCGACGCGGCGAGGGGACCGCCGCGTTCTGCGCCGTGCGGCCGCCGGGGCACCACGCCACGTCCGACGGACTCGATGGGTTTCTGCCTGGTGTCGAACATCGCCGTGGTCGCTGCCGCGCTCGCCGAGGACGGCGAACGGGTGTGGATCTTCGACTTCGACGCGCATCACGGCAACGGAACCCAGGCGGTGTTCTACGACGACCCGCGGGTGCTGTTTGTCAGCACCCACCAGTGGCCGCTGTATCCGGGCACTGGGCGGCGCACCGAGACGGGAGCCGGTGTAGCTGAGGGGACGACCGTCAACGTCCCGCTACCGCCAGGGACGACCGGTGACGTGTATCTCGAGGCGTTCGACGACGTGATCGCGCCCATCGTCGATGCCTTCGCGCCGAGCTGGCTGCTCATCTCGGCCGGCTTCGATGCCCACCGTGCCGATCCGCTCACCGATCTCGGCCTCAGCGCCGGCGACTTCGCTGCGCTCACCGCGCGTGCTCAACAACACGTGCCGGCGGGGCGCACCTTGGCCATGCTCGAAGGCGGTTACGACCTCGACGCGCTGACCGACAGCACCGCCGCCGTGCTCGGCGTGCTGGCCGGTGTCGAAGTCGCCACCGTGGAACGGGCTACCAACGGCGGCCCCGGTGCTGCCGCCGTCGACGCGGTCCGCCAACTCTGGCACTCGTCCGGCGCCCTCTAGCCAGATCGGTGAGCCACGCGGCAGGTTTCGCTGTCAGGGCTCACCAATCGAGCTTCGAACGCCCAAGCCGTTGCCGACCCCTCTCGCGTCGTAGCCTTGAACTCGCGGGGAATTCACCAACGCCTCGCCGACAACCTCCGATGAACTTTCGCTTGCCCCGAGCAGCTGTGCTGGCCCGGCTCCGCGACTCGAGCGCGCCCGTTGTCACGCTGCTCGAGGCTCCCACGGGGTTCGGCAAGTCGTGGCTCTTGCGCCGGGCCGCCCCGGACGGCGCCCTCCGCCTCCGTGGCGAGCTCGGTCCGCTGGTCGACGAACAGCTCGGAGCCCGTTCGATCGTCATCGACGACGTCCAGCAACTCGACGACACGGAGATGCCGATCCTCATCGAACGCCTCGAGGATGCGCCGACCGGCGCCCGGGTGATGCTTGCCGGGCGCTTCCTGCCCGAACAACTCCACGAGGTCGCCCGGCTGCTCGATGGGCTGATCCTCGACACTTCGGCGCTGGCGATCGGTGCCGACGAGATCATCGAGGTGCTGCCCGAGCTCGCCCGCCCCCTCGCCGACCACGTGGTGCAGGCCGCCGACGGCAGCGTGAAGCTCGTCGCCATGGCCCTCGATCAGTGGGGTCGTCAGCCCACCAACGACCCCGTGGCAATCGTCGGCCATGTCTCGCGTAGCGCCAGCGCGGCGGCCCTCCAACAACTCGACACCGCCGATCGCGTGCTCGTCGAACTGCTCGCTCGCACCCCAGGTCTCGACCAGTCGCTGCTCGCCTCGCTCGGCGGTCCGGGATTCGTGGGGCGGGCCCTGCAGGCCGGTATCCCACTGCGCCGACAGATCACGGGCGACATCGACGTGCTCGATGCCCCGTTCTACCGCGCCCATGAGATCGAAACGGCCACGGCGACACGGCTCGCGTCGGCGCTTGCCCAGCGGGGTCGACCGCTGGAAGCTGCCGGCCTGTTGCTCGATGCCGGGGCTCCCGACCGCGCCGCCCGCCTGTTGACGTCGTTACCCGAGTCGGTCACCAAGTCGGTCGAGCCGCGAGCGATGCTCAGCGTGCTGGCGCGCCTCGGCACGGTCACGGACAGCGAACCGGCCCTGTTGCTGTTGCGAGCCAACGCGGCGTCTTCACTCGGCCGGCTCGATCAGGTCATCCGCGATGCCGATCGGGCTGCGGCCCTCGCCCCGCACGCCGATCCGCCCGTCCGTCGGCGGATCGAAGCGGCGGTGGCCCGCGCCGAGTTCCTCCGTGGTCACCGCGAGAAGGCGATCGCTCTCGCCAACAGCGGACTACGCGACATCGGCCCTGGTGAAGAGCACACCTTCGCGCGGGCCCACGAGGTGCTCGCCCTGGCCACAGCGGCGAGCGAGACGCGTGACGATCTCCAATTCGCCGCCGAGTCGTTCCGCGTCGCCGCCGCGGCGTGGGACGCGTGTGGCGAAAGTGCGCTCGCACGCAACTGCCGATGCGACCTGGCGATGGCGGTGCTCATCCCGCTCGGACGCTTCGACGAGGCGCTGGCCGTGCTCGCCCAGGTTCTCGCCGTGGCCGGGCTCAACGACGCCGAGCGCTCGTGGCTGATGACCTACGAGGGTTTCGCCTTGCTCGAGGCCAACCGTCTCGGGGCGGCGACCGGGCGCTTCGAGCGGGCCGCCGACCTCGGCTACCTCCAGGACAACTCGACGATCGTGGCCACCGCGGCGTGGGGACGGGCGATGATCGCGGCGCGCGAGGACGACTTGGCGACCGCCTTGCGGTGGATCGCGACGGCCGAGAACACGGCCCTCGGCGACACCGACGATCTGTTGGGCGTGTCGTTCCTGTGCGATGTCACGACGGTGCTCGGGGCGTTCGGTGAGCTCGGCCTCGCCGAGCGCTACCTGCTTCGGGCGGAGGACCGACCCAAGCTCTACGACCACGACGTTCGGCGCGCCAGATTCGTGTTCGACGCCCGTGGTGGCGTGCTCCGTGACGTCGACGAGCAACTCGCCGTGACCCGCCCAGCCGAGTGGTGGCGGGTGCTGCTCGTGGCCGCCCTTGCCCGCGCCCGAGCCGGTCAGCTCGACGATGCCCGCGAGCTTCACGAATCAGCGCAACGCGAGCTCCTCGGGCTCGGCTTCGGCGGCTTCGACTCGCTCGGCGAGCGTCGTGCCGCCGAGGAGCTGCAGCAGCTGCTGGGCCGCGCTGCGGGTTACGTGACGAATCTGCGGTCGGTGACTCGCCCACAGCCAGCGGGGACAGAGCCGTTGGCTGAGACATCGACCGCAGGTCGTCGCGTGCGGGTCATCGGCGGCCCGATCGTCATCGAAGATGCCACCGGTGTGGTCGAGGTCCCGCCAGGAAACCCACAGCGGCTCGTCGGAGTCGTCGTCGCCAACGGCGGCGTGGCCACGTTCGATCAGGTCGCCGAGGCCCTGTGGTCGGGCGACGACGTGAACACGAGCCGGGCGCGGCTCCGCAATGTGCTGTTACGCCTGCGGCGCGGTGTCGGTGACGTCGTCAGCAGGTTCGGCTCGGGGGTTCGCTTGGCCCCCGACATGCGATCCGACCTCAACGACTTCGACCGCCTGGCGAGCGACGCCCTGTCATCGGCGCGCAGCGATCCAGAGCTCGCCGGCCAGCTCGCCGCCCAGGCCGTGGCCCTGGTGGAGGGTGCCGTGCTCAGCGACTTCGAGTACGAGGAGTGGGCGTTGGCGGCGCGACGGTCGGTCGACCTACAGCTCATCGGCCTTCTCGATCTGCTCTCGGTGCAGGCCGAAGATGCCGGCGACCTGCCACTGGCCCAGGTCCTCGCCGAACGCGCCCTGCGACTCGACCGCTACACGGACTCTCGCTACGTGCGGCTCGCCGAATTGTTGACGATGCAGGGGCGCAGCGCAGCGGCGGTCGCCGTTTTGGACGATGCCGCCGAAGTCACCCGAGAGCTCGGAGCGACGGTGCCTCAGGATGCCAAACGGCGCCGCGACGAGCTGCTCCGCCGGGCCGCCAACGGCTGACGGCAGCGCCGCGTCGTCGCCTGGCGCTCAGATACCGAGCCCACCGCGGGGTCCGCGGATACCGAGGCCGCCGCGAGGGCCGCGAATGCCGAGGCCGCCACGGGGGCCCCTGAGTGAGTGCGCGCAATTAGAGAGGTAACAAGACATGCCCCCATCATCACGGGGGGGCGTCCAACTCGCGTACCACAGCCGGGATCGCTTCGCATCGCGTTTGCGCGGGACGGGTTGACACGCGTCCGTTACCCGCTCCCGCGATCATCAGCGTCGTGAGTGCAATCGTCGACCAGTCGCAGATCGCGAGTCTGCGCGTCGCCGGACGCCAGCCGCCGCTGGCCGCCAGCCGGCCGGCCACGATGTGGGATCGCGGGTCGGTCGTCGCCCTGCGTCGACGCCAGGTCATCGCCCTTGGTGGACTCGTCGAACGTGACGTCGTCGTCGCGGACCGGCTCGTTACCGCCCAGGACGTCGCCGGGGAGAATTGGTGGGTCCCCGCCCACGCCGTGTGGTCCGACGGTGAGACCGGCCGTCAGGAGACCCCCCGGCCGATCGGCCTGGCAGTCGCCGCGAGCAGGCCGGCAGCGATGATCAAAGGGCTCAGTGAGCGACTCGGCTGGGAGGCGGTACTGGAGTTCGACCAGCGTGGCGACCTTCCCGTGGCGACCGCTGTCGGGACGGCCGGTCGCGACGCGATCGTGCTCGACGGGCGGTTGGGTCACGACGTCCCCACGGTGATCGTTCTCGGCGCTGACACGATTCGCTGGGGAGCGGCGTCGACGTGGCCCGGGGCGGTGCGCAGGGCGTTGTTCGGAGAGGATTCGCACGCCGACCCCGTTGGCGAACTCGACACGCTGGCTCATCTGCTCCGGGGAGCCGGCTTGGCGGTGGCCAGCGTCGACCTCGGGACGCCCCGCTTGAACGCCGCAGGCATCGACCGATGCTCGGTCCAGCTCCTCGCGGGCGACGCAGCGGTACGTTCGTGGGACGCGGATTGAGTGAACTGACAACCGTGGCGGCGGCGGTAATTGGTGCGCCGACTTCTCCGTCGCGAAGTGTCCGCCGCGCTTCGCAGCCGGATTGAGGTCCGTACCAGGAACCACCGCCGCCACCCGCCACTGTCCCCCAGTGGCGCAATCTGGGCGGCGGATGGTCGCAAACCCTGAGCGTCGCCCAGATCGCGCGCCGGTCCCTGGAACGATCCACCGTTAGCGTGTCTCGACGTGTCCGCCGCGGTGATCCCGGAACGATTCACCCAGGTGCTCGCCGAGCTGGCACCCCTCGTCCAGCGTTTCGTCGATGCCGGGCACCGGCTCTATCTCGTCGGCGGGGCGGTCCGCGACCTGCTGCTCGGTGAGAACACGAACGAGCTCGACTACGACCTGACCACGGACGCCCGCCCGTCCCAGATCAAGGCGTGCCTGCATGGCTGGGCCAGCGCGATCTGGGAGCAAGGCGAGCGCTTCGGCACGATCGGAGCGAGGCGCAGCACTGGCCAAGGGGAACGAACGTTCGAGATCACGACGTTCCGCTCCGACGTCTACGCCGACGACTCGCGCAAGCCGCAGGTCTCGTTCTCGGACACGATCGACGAGGACCTCGCCCGGCGCGACTTCACGATCAACGCGATCGCCCTCGAGCTGACGGGCACCCCGTCGGGTCATCCGGTGCTCGTCGATCCCCATGGCGGGGCGCTCGACCTGGTCAATCGGGTTCTGCGCACCCCGCGTGCGCCGCAGCTCAGCTTCGACGACGACCCGCTGCGGATGTTGCGGGCGGCCCGCTTCATCGCCCGCTTCGGGCTGACACCGGATCCCGGGGTGGAGGCCGCCGTCCTGGCCAGCGCCGCTCGATTGGAGATCGTCTCGGCGGAACGGATCCGCGACGAGCTCGACAAGCTGATCGTGCTCGACCAGCCCGCCGCCGGGCTGTGGTTCTACGTGGACACCGGCCTCGCCGAGCACTTCTTGCCCGAGCTTCCCGCCCTGCGCCTCGAACACGACCCGATTCACCGCCACAAGGACGTGTTGAGCCACACGATCGCCGTGGTCTCGAAGGTTCGCCCCCCCGCCGTCGACGATGCGGCGCGGGCCTACGACTTCCGGATCACACGGCTGGCCGCCCTGTTCCACGACGTCGGCAAACCACGCACGCGCGGCTACCAGCCCGGCAAGGGCACCACGTTCCACCATCACGACGCCGTCGGCGCGCGGATCACCCGCAAGCGGATGGAGGCGTTGCGCTATCCCGCCGCGGACATTGCCGCAGTGACCTCGCTCGTTGCCCTGCACCTGCGGTTTCATACCTACAAGATGGGGTGGACCGACTCAGCGGTGCGCCGCTACGTGCGCGACGCCGGCAGCCACCTCGCCGAGCTCAACGTGCTCACGCGGTGCGACTGCACGACGCGTGACGCCCGCAAGGCGGCGACACTGGCCAAGCGGATGGACGATCTCGAGGAACGCATCGCCGAGCTCGCGGCGCAGGAGGAGCTTGCCTCCCTCCGTCCCGAGCTCGACGGGAACGACGTCATGGAACTGCTCGGCGTGGGGCCGAGCCGGACCGTCGGTGATGCCCTCGCCTTCCTCCTCGAGATCCGCCTCGACGAGGGCCTGATCGGCCGCGATCAGGCGACCGAGCGGCTGCTTGCATGGCACGCCGCGCACCGGTGACCCAGCTACCTTCGGGTGTGTGCGCGACGACCTGACCGACGCCGTCGCCATTCGGCGCCGCGCCGCAACCTGGCGGTGGGTCGTGTCCGTCGTCGTCGCCGCGGCGTTGCTGTTCGCCGCGGTGGTCCTCGTCATTCGTGTCGGCGAGCGGCAATCGCGCACGACCGTCCTGGTCATCGGAGTCGCCGCCGGGCTGGCGCTGTGCGCTGTCGTCGTCACGTGGCTCGAGTCACGACGGATCACTCGTCATCTCCATCACACCATCGAGCGCCTGATCGACACCGAGTCGGAGCTACGGGTGCTGCTCGACGACCTCCCCGAGGCCGTCATCTCGATCGATGACGGTGGCCTCGTGCGGGGGACCAACACCAAGGCGGCCGAGCTCACCGGCCTGAGCATGTCGTCCTTGGCCGGGACTCCGCTGCGCGAGCTCGTCGACGTCGGCGATCGCCCGCAACTCGACGCCTGGCTCGCCGAGGGCCGCTGGCGCTCCGCCGTCGATGGCACCACCCTGCGCTTCGTCGATCTCGAAGGTGTCGTCACCGTCGTCGAAGCGACGTACGACCAGCCACGGGGATCGACGGACGGGGCGATCGTGCGCCTCGTCGACATCACCGAGCGGGAGGGCCGCGGGAGGGCCCTCGAGCAGGCCCGCCGTCGCTTCCAACAGGCATTCCACTCCGCACCGACCGGCATGGCCCTGGTCCGTCTCGACAACTCGACGATCATCGACGCCAATCGCTCGCTCGCCGAGATGCTCCAGCGTCCCAGCGACGATCTCGTCGGGCGGAGCATCCGGGAGATCACCCATCCGGACGACCTCAAGGCCGCCGCCGTCCACCGTGCCCGGCTCGAGCTCGGGATCGCCGACACGTACCTGCTCGACCAGCGCTACGAACGCAGCGACGGCAGCTGGGTGTGGGCCCGGACTCGCGTCGCGGTCACCGAGGACGACGGTGTGCCGTTGGCGATCACGCACATCGAAGACGTCACCGAGCAAAAGCGTGTCGCCGATCAACTGCGCTGGGCGGCGACCCACGACGACCTCACCGGGCTGCCCAACCGCACGGAGTTGCTGTCGCGGGTCGACGAGCTGCTCGGTGGGGCGCCCGTCGGCTCGGTGGCGCTGCTGTTCATCGATCTCGACAACTTCAAGGCGGTCAACGACAGCCTCGGCCACGGCATCGGCGATCGCCTCCTCACGGTGATGTCGGAGCGGATCCGCGGAGCGGTCGGCGACGGGACGCTCTTGGCGCGATTCGGCGGCGACGAGTTCATCGTCGTGTTGCAGGCCGCGGGGGAGTTGCCGTTCGATCCGGGGACGGTCGCCGAGGTGCTGCGGACGACGATCCGCGAGGCCGTCGACGTCCAGGGGACGGAGTTCTTCATCACGGCGAGCATCGGCTTCTCGGTCAACGCCGAGGCGACCTCCGCGGCCGACCTGCTGCGCGACGCCGACGGGGCGATGTATCGGGCCAAGTCGCGCGGCCGAGACTGTGTGGAGGCCTACGCCCCAGGACTCCAGGAGACGACGGCCCTGGCGTTGCGCACGGCCACCGAGTTACGCCGGGGGATCGACCGAGGTGAGATCGTCCCGTACTACCAGCCGATCGTCGAGCTGACGACCGGACACGTCGTCGGCTTCGAGGCGCTGGCCCGCTGGCTGCACCCCGAGCGTGGGTTGCTCGGTCCGGAGCAGTTCCTCCCGCTGGCGGAAGAGACCGGGCTGGTCGGGCACATCGGCGAGGCGATCCTGCGCGATGGGCTCGCCCAGCTCGCCCGCTGGCGGGCTCGCGACCTGCCCTTCGCCGGTGCCTATCTGGCGGTCAACGTCGGCACCCGGCAGGTCGTCGACGCGTCCTTCGCCAACCTCGTCGCCGGCCTGCTCGCCGAGACCGGCATCCCCGCCGACTCGGTGTGGTTGGAGATCACGGAGACGGCGCTGCTCGCCGACGTCAAGGCCTCGACGGTGGCGATGCGCAAGCTGCGCGGCCTCGGCCTCCATCTCGCCGTCGACGACTTCGGCACGGGCTACTCGTCGCTCACCTACCTCAAGCGCTTTCCCGTCGAGGCGATCAAGATCGACCGCAGCTTCGTGGCCGGTCTCGGTCTCGACAACGAGGACACAACGATCGTCGAGGCGGTCGTCAACCTCGGCCACTCGTTCGGCCTCGACGTCATCGCCGAAGGGCTCGAGACGCCGCTGCAGCTCGCCCGCCTGCGTTCGATCGGCTGTGACCGCGGCCAGGGCTACCTGTTCGGCCGCCCCCGCCCGGCGAGCATCATCGAGTCCGAGCGATCGGCAACCTGACCGCGCCCCCACATCTGGGGAAGATCCGTGTCATTCGACGATCTGGGGAAGATTCGTGTCGACGTCCGCGACGATTCTTCCCCAGATGGGCACGAGTGCGGTCAGGAACCTTGCTTGCGGACCTTTACGGCGAGGGTCGTGGGGACCGCCGACTCGCCGCTGACGCCAAGCTCGTCGAAGCTCTCGACGCGGAAGTTCGAGCGATCGAGGGCGGCGAGCAGTTCGCCGACGGTGCGGCGGTCCTCGCCGTAGCGGCGGACCTTCCCGTCGGGGGTCGGCCCGACTGCGGCGAAGGGGTGGTCGAGGACGAGCACGAAGGGTGCGCCGGGTTTGAGCACCCGGTGCACCTGGCGCAGGATCCGCCCGAGATCGTCGACGTCGTCGAGCGTGTGCACGGCGAGCACGACGTCGATCGTGCCACTCGGCGCGAAGCCGAGATCGCCGAGGTCGCCCTCGTGACATTCCACCGAGACATCGGCGTCGGCGGCGGCGACGCGCAGGTTGGTGAGCCGCTCGTGGTCGGGATCGACAGCGATCGCCTTGGCGCCGCGCAAAGCGAGGGCGACCGAGTTGTTGTCGACGATGCCCAGCTCGATGACCCGCCGCCCACCGGACACGTCGCCGAGCAGCCCGAGGTCCTCATCGTTCGGGATGGCTTCTCCATATGTCACGTACTCGGTCACGGCATTGCTCACAGGTCCCCAGTGTGGCCTGGGCGGACTCGCCCGAACGGTATAGCGGAATCCGGCGAGGCGTCGGCCCGTCTACCCTTGTGTCGATGTCGATGTCGCTCGGAGCGTTGCGTGGCGCGGGGGAGCGTCGCGGCACGGTCGACCACGGCTTCGCCCGGCGGATGCTGATCAACGAGTACAAGCGTGGTCGACTGAGCCGGGATCAGGTCTGTGATGCCCACCCGGAGTTGATCCGCGCCGCCACCAACGTCGGCGCCCCGCTCGACCAGCCGTGCCCGATCTGCGAGGAGCCGGCACTGCGGCTGGTGACCTACGTCTTCGGGGCCCGGCTGCCTGCCCACGGTCGCTGCGTGTCGACGGCCAAGGAGATGGCCATGCTCAATCGCCGGCGAGATGAGCTGGCGGCATACGTCGTCGAGGCCTGCGTGGGATGCCACTGGCATCACCTTCGCAAGGTCATCCCGCTGGGCGGGCGCTGAACCCACCGTGACACCCCATCGTCATGCTGGCGGGATGTTCGCGTCGCTGCCGATACACTCGCACGGTCCTATTCACCCTGCCCCGTAGTGGGGCCCCGCGCTCGCACCGACGACCGGGTCCGAAGGGAGGTTGACACGCATGATGCGTGCATATGAGTTGATGGTCATCATCGACGGCGACGTCGATGACCCGAAGGCGCAGTCCTACGTCAAGGTGGTGACCGACGCGATCACCGCTGCCGGCGGCACGATCCACGGCAAGCCCGACTGGTGGGGCAAACGGCAGTACGCCTACCCGATCAACCGCAAGGAGACGGGCTACTACCTGGTCGTCGAGGCACTCGCCCCGGCCGGTTCGCTCAGCGAACTCGAGCGCACCCTCCGCATCGCGGACGATGTCGTCCGCCACAAGTTGATCAAGCTGCCGACCGCCGAGGCGGCGCGACGCGGCATGACGGCCGACGCCGCCTGAGGCGCTCGACCGCACGACCGAGGAAGAGACTGACATGGCAGAAAACACCGTCACACTCGTCGGGAACGTCACCCGCGATCCCGAACTTCGTTACACCAGCGGCGGCCGAGGCGTCGCCAGCTTCGGACTCGCCGTCAACCGGCGCTACCAGTCCAACGGCGAGTGGCAGGAGCAGACCTCGTTCTTCGACGTCGTGGCGTGGGGAACGCTCGGTGAGAACGTCGCCGCTTCGCTGCACAAGGGCACCCGCGCCGTCGTCTACGGCCGCCTCGAGCAGCGCTCGTGGGACACCGAGGACGGCTCGAAGCGCACGAAGGTCGAGGTCATCGCCGACGAGATCGGGCCGAGCTTGCGGTGGGCCCAGGCGCAGGTCGAAAAGACGGCGCGCACCACTGGCGAGGGTGGTCAGGCGCAAGGCGCAGCACCGGCCGCGGCGACGGCGGCGGCCCCCCCTGCCGACTCCAGCTACACCGACGAAGAGCCGTTCTGAGCAGCGGCTGACCGACAACACGACCACCGCATTCGGAGAACCAGATGGCCAGCAAGAAGAACCGCGCTCGCGCCGCCAAGGACGCAGCGCCACGCCGATACAAGAAGAAGACCAGTGCGCTCGTGCTCGAACGCGTCGAGTACGTCGACTACAAGGACGTCGACCTGTTGTCGCGTTTCATGAGCGATCGGGCCAAGATCCGCAACCGGCGGGTTTCCGGCAATGACCTCCAGCAGCAGCGCGATGTCGCCAACGCGATCAAGATCGCCCGCGAGATGGCCCTCTTGCCCTATGCCCGACGCGTCGCCAGTCAGCGGACGCGACCACCGCGCGACGGCCGGCCCGGGCGCGGCGATGGTGACCTGCCTGCCGAGGGCGTGGGCACCGAGGTGATGATCGACGACGAGGCGGCGACCGACGAGACCGAAGACTTCGATGTCGACATCGAAGCAGCCGACGGCGAGAGCGACGGGGAGGCCTGACATGAAGGTGATCCTTCGTTCCGACCTCGATCGCGTCGGCAAGCGCGGCGACATCATCGACGTCGCCGACGGTTACGGCCGCAACTACCTGTTGCCCCGTGGCCTGGCGTTCCCCGCCACCGACGGGGCGGTCGAGCAGGCCGCCAAGATGCGTCGGGCCCGCGATCTGCGTTACGCCAGCGACCGTGAGGCCGCCCAGACGATCGCCAGCACGCTCGTGCCGAAGGTGATCACGATCAACGCCAAGGCGGGCACGGAAGGTCGGCTGTTCGGCTCGGTGACCGCGGCCGACGTCGCCGCCGCGGTGTCCGAGCAGACCGGTGTGACGCTCGAGCGCAAGCACCTCGACGTCGACCCGATCAAGTCGCTCGGCCAGCACACGGTGACCGCCCACCTGCACGCCGACGTGTCGTTCCCCATCACCGTCGAGGTCGTGCCGGCCAGCTGACCTCCGCCGCGATTGGTGAGCGGAGCGTGCAGCCTTCTGCACGCGTGTCTCACCGATCTCGGGTGTGACACCCTCCTGCCATCATCGAACGCATGATCGCGTCGAGGTTGTGCACAGCAAAGCCCCAGGGTGGTCCACAGAATTGGGTGACTTGTCCAGCGTATTGCTGGCGCTCCCCCCTGGTTGTGCACAGGGACTCACTGGCAGGGTGACCGGGTGGATCGCGCCGACCGTTCGAACCCCCCGAGGGACCGCGGTGGGCAGCCCCGTCCGGCCGCGGGTGGTCGAATTCCGCCGCACAACCTGCAGGCCGAGGAGTCGGTGCTCGGCGCCATCCTGCTCTCGCGCGATGCGCTCGGTGCCGTCGTCGAGGCCGGGCTGCGCTACGACGACTTCTACAAGCCGGGCCACCAGCACATCTTCGACGTCGCCGTCGCGGTGTCCCAGTCGGGCGGCCCCGTCGACACGATCACGGTCGCCGACGAGCTCTCCCGGCTCGGGCTGCTCGAACAGGCCGGCGGCGTGGAGGCCCTCCACGGCCTGCAGAACGCCACACCGGCGATCTCCAACGCCGCCGCCTACGCCAAGATCGTCCAGGACGCCGCCCTCCTGCGGCGCCTGATCCTCGTCGCGGCCGACATCTCCGAGATCGGTTACGGCCGTCCCGACAACGTCGACGACGCCCTCGACGACGCCGAGAGCCGAGTGTTCCGCGTTGCCGACCGGCGGGTGGTCGACTCCTACCGCGACATCGGCGAGCTGATGAAGCTTGCCGTCGACCGCATCGAGGAGAACTTCGCCCGCGGCGACACGATCACCGGCCTCGCTACCGGCTACAACGACCTCGACGAGCTGTTGTCGGGCCTCCAGCCGTCGACGCTCAACATCGTCGGTGCCAGACCGGCGATGGGCAAATGCGAGGCTTGGTTCACACCGATGGTCAACATCGCGAACGGTGAGGTTGTCACCGCCGCCGAGATGTTCGACATCGCCAAGCGCGAAGGGCACCTCGAGGTGCTCTCGCTCGACCTCGCTGGTCGAATGAGCCGCAGGTCCGTGTCCGCTTGTCTCGACGATGGCGTGAAGCCAGTATTCAAAATGACGACTCGCTGCGGCCGCACCGCAACTCTCACTGCGAGCCACCCATTGCTGACGGCCACGGGCTGGCGTCCCTTGCACGAGGTCGGTGTCGGCGACCTCATCGCGATGCCAACCGCGATGCCCATCTTCGGCAACGACGACCTGCCGGACGCGGAGATCGACCTGCTTGCCCTGCTCATCGGCGACGGTGCACTGTCGGGGCAAACACCAGGTCTCACCACGGCGTCCGCTGAGGTCTTGCGAACGGCCGATGGGGCAGCACGGCAACTGGAGCACCACAAGCGCTTCCCGCGAGCGATCTTCCGGCTGCCGCGGCATCGGCTGGCGCGCTTCCTCAACCGCCTCTTCGCCACCGACGGCACGGCGTGGGTAACAAAGGCGGGATACGCGCGCATCGGGTACGGGTCAGTCAGCGAGCAGGTCGCGCGCGATGTGGCACACGCACTGTTGCGCTTCGGCATCCGCACCAAGCTGCGCGAGCGCTCGCTGAAGTACCTCGACTCCCGGCGCCGAGCGTTCGAAGTCGAGATCATGGGCGCTCCGTCGTTGCTGAGATTTTGCGATGAGATCGGCATCCTCGGCAAGCAGGAGGCCGTCGATCGTGTCCGCGCCGTTGCCGCCAAGGCGGCGCATGGCCCTTCGCTCGACACCGTGCCGGCGGAGGTGTGGGACGACATCGACAAGGCGAAGGGCGAGTTGTCATGGGCCGAGATCAACCGGCGTTGTGGTCGGTCCGCGCAGCACAACTGGCATCAGACCCGCCGCGGGCCGCTGCGCCGCGAGACCGTCGCGCAGCTCGCCGAGGTGCTCGACGACGACCAGTTGCGCTGGTGGGCGTCCCCTGACATCGCCTGGGACCGCATCGTGTCGATCGAGCCGGCCGGCGAAACACGGGTGATCGACTTCACCGTTCCCGAGGTGCACAACTTCGTCGCTGCCGACGTGTTCCTTCACAACACGGCCTTCGGTTTGGGGATGGCCACCCACGTGGCCAAGCACAGTGGACGCCCGGTGCTCGTGTTCTCGTTGGAGATGGGTCACGTCGAGCTGACTCAACGGATCCTGTCGAGCGAGGCCGAGGTCGACTCGCAGAAGATCCGCAACGGGCGGTTGTCGGAGGCCGACTGGGCGAAGATCGGGCGAGCGATCGGGCGCCTCGAAGTGCCCTTGTTCCTCGATGACAACCCGCGGGTCACGGTGATGGAGATCCGGGCCAAGGCGCGTCGCCTCAAGGTGCAGCACGGCGATCTCGGCCTGATCCTCGTCGACTATCTCCAGTTGATGAGCGGCGGTGGCTACGCCGAGAACCGCCAACTGGAGGTCTCCGAGATCAGCCGCAACCTGAAGATCCTCGCCCGCGAACTGGAGGTGCCGATCGTCGCCCTCAGTCAGCTGAGCCGCAACCTCGAGTCGCGCAGCGACAAGCACCCGATGCTGTCGGACCTCAGGGAGAGCGGGAGCCTTGAACAGGATGCTGACGTCGTCATCTTCCTGTACCGCGACGAGGTCTACAACAAGGAGTCGCCCGACCGCGGAGCCGCCGACGTCATCGTGGCCAAGCACCGCGCCGGGCCGACCGGCCAGATGCGCTTGGTGTTCCGCGGGCAGTACGCCCGCTTCGACAATGCCGCCCCGCGTGGGATGGCCTGATCCCTCCATCGGACTCGGCTCAGGTCGGGCGGACCCCAAGGATCACGCAGCGAGCAAGGTCAGCGACACCTGCTCCCTGGAGCCGGCCGATCGCGGGGCGACGACGCGGCGGCCCATCCTCAGGGGCTGGCCGGGATCTCCTTGGTCATCACGCAGTTGCCCTGTCCTTTCGGTCGCTGGTAGGTGAACCCGAGCTGCTCGTACATCGTCCTGGTGGCGTTGTAGAGAAACGACGCCGACGTCTTCTTGCCGGGCGGGAGATCGTGCGGGTAGGCCTCGACGAGCCCGCCGCCTGCGACGCCGATCAGCTCCAGGGCGCCAAGGACGGCTGTCGCCGCTACGCCCTTGCGGCGGTACCGCCGGTCGACGAACAGACAGGTGATGCGAAAATCGGGGCGCCGTACGAGGCCCTGCTCCCACTCCTTGCGGTGGTGGATGTTGGGCAACTCCTCGACCGTCCCGAACTGGCACCACGCGACCGCGACGTCGCCATCGAACACGAGGGCAGCGTGGGCGCGGCCCTGTTCGACGAGCCGCTGCTTGTACGCCTGGTTGCCGACCTGCGTGCGTACCGAGTCGTCGACGCCGCGGTGGAAATAGGTGCACCAGCAGCCGCCCCATACGCCGTTGTGCCGACCGGCAAGGTCGGCGAAGGCATCCCACGTCTGCGGCCCGAGCGCCTCGATCCGGTAGCCGTCCCGGATCTCGGCGGTGGTCATGCCGGCGACTGTAGACCCGGGGGGGAGGGGGTGAGCGGCTAGCCGGGGCTGACCGAGAACTCGTTGCCGTCGGGGTCGGCAAGCTCGACGCCCCCGTCCCGGTCGCCGAGATCGGTCGCTCCGAGGGCGACCAGTCGCTGCACTTCCGCAGCGAGGTCCGGCGCAGCGAGGTCGAGTCGCTGCCGGTTCCTCTGATGCTTGGGGGCCACGGGCGGACCGCCCCACGAGACCTTGGTGCCGCCGCGCGGCGACTGCACGGCGGTCTCCTCATCCCGGTCCCACACGAGCGGCCACCCGAGTGCGTCGCGCCAGAACAGGCCGACTTCCCGGGTGCCGTCACACGAGACCTCGCCGAGCAGGCCGCAGCCGGCGAGGAACTTGTTGCCCGGCCCGATCACGCAGAACTCGTTGCCACCGGGGTCGGCCAGCACGACGTGGTCCTCTTCCGGGAGCTGCCCCACGTCGAGGTGGCGGCCGCCGAGCCCCAACGCCGTCTCGACGATGTGCCGTTGGTCTTCGAGCGTGGAACTCGTCAGATGGAGGTGCAGATGGTTCTGTCCGGTCTTCTCCGTGGCGGTCGCGACGAACCGGAGCCCGACCTGCGTGTCCTGCACCCGGCAACAGTGCGCCGCTGGCTTCCTCGACGATCTCTCGGCCGAGCATGCCGGCCCAGAACGCCGCCAGGACTCGCGGGTCGTTGGCGTCGAAGCTCACCGCCACCAGTTGAAGCTCGCGGCAGCGTTGGATGCGCTCGGTCCCGACGTCCGCGGGGTCGTGGGTGTCGTCGAACGATGTGGGTCGCATCAATCCCATGTCTACCCGATGCCGAACGCTGCCATCCTGGGCGCGTGTTCCTCGGCGACGACCTCCTCGCCTGGCTGCTGCTCGCCGTCGGCGGAGCGCTGTTCATCGGCAACGTCGTCGCCATCGTTCGCCCCCCTGACAAACCCGAGGAGGGTTCGCTCGAGCGGGCGCCGATCGGACGGTCGTTGTTGATGGCGGCCGTCGGCCTCCTCGGCGCGGTGTGGGGCGTGGCGACACTGCTCACCGGCTGAGTAGCACGCGATGGCGGAGACCAGTGGGCAGCTCGGCCCCCGCCCCGCCAGTGCATCAGTTCGCAACGACGATGTACGGCTCACCGACGAACGTCACCGTGCGGGTGCATTGACGAACCCCTGGACTCTCTCCTCCGGATCGCCCGTTCAGCCGACGGGGAAGGGCGTGTCCTCGACGGACCTGCACGCGTCGGGGTACTCGGCGAACCAGGCCTGGAGTTCGGACAGGGGTGAGAGGTTCTCGCCTTGTTGCCAGGCGGCGAGGTAGGCGCTTGGCCAGATCACGCCACGGCGTACCCACCACTCCCGATTGGGGCACGGCAGCGACAGCCCGAAGTGGACGTGGCAGGCGCCTGCCCGCCCGGTGTCGCCCATCTCGCCGAGGTAGTCGCCGGCGACGACCCGGGCTCCCGGCACGATCGCCGGGTCGATGAGTTGGAAATGGGCGAGGTAGTAGCGGGCCCCGTCGTCGCCGATGATCGACACGGCGTTGCCGCCCCGCGTCGCCGGGTCACCGACCGTCTCGTCCCAAGTGTTCGCCTGGACTTCGTCGACCGTGCCGGTGACCGGGGCAACGAGCGCCGTCCCGCAGCCGGCGCTCGAGAAGATGTCTGTCGCCCGATAGGACGAGTGGGCCTCGGGGGTGAACGAGCTGCTCACGGCCGGGTCGACCGGAAAGGTCCGGGCGACGAGGTTCGGATCGATGGTCGTCGTGGTCGTCGACGTCGAAGAGGTCGATGACGTCGAGCTGGTCGCGACAGGTTTCGCCGGGCCGACCTCGACGGGCGAATCGTCGGGCGCCGGCTGGAACTCGGTCGGGCCTCCGCCGCCATCGTCGCCGGCGGCGGACACGGCGAACGACACCGCGGCCACCACCGCCAAGGCGCTGAGCACGAGGAAGCGCTTGTCCGGCACGTCGCCGCAGTGTACGAGGCACCCCTCGGAGGGATGACTCGGTCGGCGGAATGATCGCGTCGATACTGGTCCGGTGGCTGTTCGGACGTCGTTGACGGTCAAGCGTCGATCGGTAGTCGGCGCCCTCGTGTTCGTCGGGGCCGCGATGACCGCCTGCGCCGACGCTCGTGACGCAACTCCCGACGAGACCATCCCGCGGATCACCGCCGCCTCGACGTCGGCGCCGCCGCCTACGACCGCACCGCCGCCACCGACGGCGCCGCCGACCACGCCGGTCACGACGACCGCCACGACCGTGCCCCAGTTCCAGCCGTTGCCGACGCAGCCGACGGCACCACCAACCCAACCGTCGAACCCACCGCTGCAGACCGCGCCACCGACGGCGCCGCCGACCACGCCCGGCCCGACGACGACCGTGGTCGTGACCCCAGGCACTCCCGCCAATTGCTCGCCCGACGGGATCGGCGCAGATACCGGCGACCTCACGATCATCGACGTTGTGTGCCGAGGCGGGTGGGCGATCGGCCAGATCGACGACTGCCCGGTGGGTGACGTTTGCGAGGGAGTCGACGTTTTCCACGCCACCCACAACGGGTGGACGCACGACGGGTACTTCTCCATGCTCTGCCCGGAGTCACTGACCGAGGCGGGCATGACGATCTACACGGCGATGGCGTTCAACCCGGCGCTATGCGGGCCGGACCCGGCACCGACGCGCAACATTCCTCCCGGATCGACCGGCGATCGTGTCACGCAATTGCAGATCGCCCTCGTCGCCCTCGGCTACGACCTCAACGTCGACGGGCGCTACGGGCCGCGCACCCAAGCCGCCGTGCGTGACTTCCAGGCGCGCAACGACCTCGAGGTCGACGGCATCGCTGGGCCTCGAACGCAGGAGGCGCTCGGCATTGGACCCGGTGACCCGGCTGCGCCGGCTTCCCCGGCGGCGAGCACCACCGGCCCGACCGAACCGAGCTCCGGTGTCGTCGTCACTCCCCGCGACCCCGTGGCGTGCGACGCGGCGACGATCAGCGCCGACGTCGGGCGCAACGTCGACGCGATCACCGCGTGCCGCGGCGGTTGGGCGATCGGACCCGAGCAGTGCCCGGCCGATGCCGTCGACTGCCTCCGCGTCGACGTGTTCCACGTCACCGACGACGGGTGGGTCCACGACGGGGCTTACTCGGACTTCTGCGTCGACGACCTGACCGTCACGGGGATGTCGGTGCACACCGCCGCCGAGTTCGCCGAGCTGTGCGCCGACGGGCTCCCGGAGCGAGAGAACGTGTTGCCCGGTTCCACCGGGACGGACGTCGAGCAGGTGCAGATCGCCCTTGTCGCTCTCGGCTACCCGATTGCCGTCGATGGCACCTACGGCCCGCGGACCGAGGCGGCGGTACGTGACTTCCAGGCGGCAAACGACCTCGAGGTCGACGGGATCGCCGGTCCGGATACGCAGACTGCACTCGGGCTTTGAGTGCGGACGTGTGTGGATGGTCAGCGACGCTCGTCTCGGCGAAGCGCTGTCCAATCGGCGTGAGCCAAGATGGGGCGATGACCGAGTCGTCAGCGGAGATCCCGGGTGAGGTTCGTGAATACATCGAGGCGCTCGAACCGGCGCATCGCCAACTGTTCGACCGCCTGCAAGGGTTGATCCTCGAGGTCCAGCCTGACGCCGAGGTCGTGTTCTCCTACCAGATCCCGATGTACAAGGTCGGCAAGCTGCGCGTCGGGCTCAACGCCGGCCGCCCCGACGGGGTCACCCTCACCACGACGTCACCGGATCACATCGCGGCGTACAAGCAGCGTCACCCCGACTTCAAGACCGGCAAGGCGAGCATCCAATTCGGCTTCGACGACGTGCTCCCCGCCGACGACATCCGCGAGGTCGTGCGCCGCGCCACCACCCCCTGACCGGGAGCATTGTTGGGCGGTTCTGGGCCGAGTCCAGTCCCGCTCGGGGCGGAGGGTCTGCCGCACGCTTCTCGCCGGTGTGTCGGAACGCGGCACTTCACGACGAGGAGTGCAATCGATGTTGGAGCTCACCGATGGCCGGTGTCGCGAACGTCGTCGGCGTCGAAGAACAGGCGGGCCTCGCCGGTGATCGTCGCCCGGCCCGTGATCGTCGGCACCACCGCGCCGGCAGCCCGGTCATGCCAACGGAAGCGCACCCCGAACTGCGAACCGGTGATCGACTCCTGGACCCACGTGTCGCCCTCGGCGAGCGATCCGGCCGCGGCAAGGGCGGCGACTTTGGCGCTCGTGCCGGTACCGCACGGCGAGCGGTCGTAGGTGCCGCTCGGGCACAACACGAAGTTCCGCGAGTTGGCCGCCGGCGACGTCGGTGGCCCGAACAACTCGACGTGATCGACCGCCCGATGGCCAGCCGCGTGCAGCGCGTCGAGCACCGCGGTGGCGATCCGGAGCAGCTCCGGCCGCGGTCGATCGAGGTCGATCGACGGCTCGGTGACGAGGAAGAACGTGTTCCCTCCGTAGGCGATGTCACCGTCGACGCGCCCCACCGTCGGGACATCGACGGAGACGCCGCCCTCGACCAGGCGACTGACCACGTTGTCGATCGACACGCTGCCATCGGGTTCGAGCGTCACGGCAACGACGCCAGCCGGCGTCTCGACGCGGTGCTCGCCCGAGCCGATCCGCCCCAGGCGATGCAGCGTCTCGACGAGCCCGATCATGCCGTGACCGCACATCCCCAACACGATCGACCGGTCGAAGAAGATGACCCCCGCCACGCACCGCGGGTCCGCCGGTTCGGTAAGCAGCGCCCCGACCATCGCCTCGTTGCCGCGCGGCTCGTCGACCACCGCCGTCGCCAACCGTCGGTGGCGTGCCGCCAGATCGGCGCCTCGCTCGGAAAGCGTCGTGCCCGACAATGGTGGGAAGCCGCCGACGATGACCCGCGTGGGCTCACCGCCGGTGTGCGAGTCGATGACGTCGACGGTCAGCGTCTCGGCCGGGAGGTCGATGCCGCTGGTCATGAGAACCTCCTGGGAGAGAAGCGTTCGATGGCGATGTCCGGTCGTTCGCCGCAGACCACTTGGGCGACGACGCGACCGGTTCCCGGACCGAGCGTGAGCCCGGTCATCCCGTGGCCGGCGGCGATCGTGACATTGCGCCACCGGTCCAGCTTGCCGATGATCGGCACGCCGTCGGGCGTGACCGGGCGGAGTCCGGCCCACCGGCGACGCACCGTCAGCGCGTCGTCGAGCCGGATCCGCTCACGGGCGATCGCCTCGAGCCGGATGATCCGCTCGACCGTCGGGTCTCTGTCGTAGTTGTTGAGCTGGAACCAGGCGCTGAGGCGCAGTTCGTCACCCATCGGTCCGACGGCGACGTGTCGCTCGCCGAGCAGCATGGCCCGACGGGGTCCGACCGTGGGCCGCTCGACGGTGACGCTGAGTCCACGGGCCGCCAGCACGGGCACCCGCTGGTCGAGCAGGCGAGCGACCGTTCCGGACCACGCACCGGTGGCGAGCACGACGTCGGCGGCGGTGTAATCGCCGTGTGTCGTCCGCACGGCGGTCACCCGATCGGCCGACGTGGAGAAGTCGACGACCTCAGCGTCTGGGGTCAGCGTGGCCCCCGCCGCGGCGACGCGCTCGATGAGCTCGGCGAGCACGCGGCCGGGGTGCACGCTGCGGTCACCCGGCAACAGGACCCCGCCGGCGACCGGCTCGAGCAGCGAGGGTTCGAGCGCCATGGCCCGCTCGCCGTCGACGAGCTGCACGGCGACCCCCCACCGCTGCAGTTCCTCTGCGTGACGCACGGCAGCGTCGAAGGCACGGCGATCGCGATACACGTCGAACAGACCGTCCGTGGCGACCGGCACACCCCCTACCGCGATCCAGTCGTCCCAGATCTGCATGCTCAAGCCGGCCAGCTCGCCGAGCGCCGGAGCGGCAGTCTCAACCGAACGACGCCTGCAGCTGCGGATGAAATCGGCGATCCACCGCCAGAAGCTCGGGGCTGTCGACCAACTGACAGAGATCGCCCCGTTGCGCCGCACCAACCCGGCGACTGCGGTGCTCAGCGCCCCGGGCGCGGCCAGCGGCACGACGTGGCTGGGCACGAGATGGCCGGCGCTGCCGAGGGCGCAGCCTCCGTCGATCGGTCCGCTGTCGATGACGACCGCGCGTCGCCCGCGGCCGGCGAGTTCGAGGGCGCACGACAACCCGACGATGCCGGCCCCGATCACGATCACGTCGGCGTGACGGATCGGCGCTCGCCCGTTGGAAGGTCCTTTGTGCAACGGCGTACTGTGACACTCTCGTGATCTCGACCGTGTTCCACGGCTGTCTACCAGCGCTGATGACGCCATGCGCGGCAGACGGCACCCCAGACTTCGACGCCCTGGTGGCCACCGCAGAACGACTGATCGACGCCGGCATGTCCGGCGTCGTGTATTGCGGGTCGATGGGCGACTGGGCGTTGCTCACCGGCGAGCAACGACGTCAAGGTGTCGAGCGGTTGGTGGGCGCCGGCATCTCCGTCGTCGCGGGCACGGGCGCATCGAGCCCGGCGGAAGCCGCAGCCCACGCCGCCCACGCAGCCTCGGTCGGGGCGGCGGGACTGATGGTGATCCCCCGAGTCCTGTCACGCGTCGGCTCGACAGCGGCCCAGCGTGCCCACTTCGCGGCCGTGCTGAGCGCCGCCCCGAACCTGCCGAGCGTGATCTACAACAGCCCGTACTACGGCTTCGAGACACGGGCCGAGCTGTTCAGCTCACTTCGCGACGAGTACCCCAACCTCGTCGGCTACAAGGAATTCGGTGGGCGTGCCTCGCTGTCGTATGCCGCTGAGCACATCACGTCGGCGTCTGACGAGCTGGCACTGGTTGTCGGCGTGGACACCCAGGTGGTCCATGGGATCGTCGACTGTGGCGCCGTCGGCGTGATCACCGGGATCGGCAACGTGGTTCCGGATGCCGTGCTCCGGCTCGTCGAGCTGTCGCGGGCGGCGGCCGGTGGCGACCCGACCGCATACGGACGGGCGCTCGAGCTCGAGCGGGCGCTCGGTCCGCTCGCCGAGTTCGACGAGGGCCCCGATCTCGTGTTGTTCTACAAGCACCTCGCCGTGCTCGCTGGCGACCGCGCCTACGAAAACCACGTCAACCCCACCGATGCGCTGACCGAGAGCCAACGTGGGTACGCCACCGCGCAGTTCGAGCGGTTCCGCCAGTGGTGGGCCGCCTGGAACAAGACCGCCACCACCGATGGGTGTTCAGGGGACCGAACCGTCCCCTAAACACCCATCGGTCGATCTGGCGGGGCGCGTCAGGCGAAGTCGGCGGGCGTCGGGCGAGCGGCCTCGGCGATGCGGCTGGCCGACTCAGGGGTGATCCGCCAGAGGTCAGCTTCGGCGCTGTAGACGAAGTTCGCCGAGCCACGCTTGGTGTCGCGGTCGATCTTGATAATGGCGATTTCCCAGGGCTCACCGTCGGGCGGTGTCATCGCCGCTTGGAGATCTCGAAAGTTCTGAAAGCCCGTGTTCATCAGCGGCGTCGGCTTGCCTGGACCATCTCCGCTGTATCGGTAGGCGGCCATGTCGCTGACCGCCGCCGTGATCGAGGCGATCACGACGAAGGTGTCCCAGTCGGGGTCCTCGACAAGCGCCCGCTCCTCGAGCACGGCATGGACGATGGCGTTCAGCGCTTCTTCCTGTTGCACAGGACTGCCATCGTAGAACGTCGGAACCTCCGGACCTCCGGCGACGACTCACCAAGAGGTGGCATTGCTACCCTTGGCGTGGCCGCCGATCCTGCTAAGCGACAATCGAGGATGCCCTGCGATGAGTGACGTTCAGGCACGACCCAGCGAACTGACTACGTTCTCGACGACCGGGAACACCGCCGCGGATCAACTCGAGACGGACCGCGACACCCTCGACAATGCCTTCATCGCGTTCCGCTATGCGGCTGGCGGAAGCTGCGCAGCGCAAGGCGACGCGATCGTTGGAGCGGCGATGACCAGCCTGATCGCCGAGCTGAGGGAGATCCCCACGTGGGTCACGCTGGTCCATGACGCCCTCGTCGCGGCCGATCATCCGGACGGCAACGGCCTCGTCTCGGTCGACGCGGCGACGTTCGACGCGGCGTTTCGGGCTGCCGCCGGGCAACGCGGTCTGAACATCGAGAACCTCGCGGCGTCCAACCAGATCACGGTCGCCACGCCGCAGGTGGGCACGATCCCCCCGGACTCGGGTTACGTCAACGACCCGGTGTGCACGGCGACCGGGCACCTGCTGGTCGACTCGCGCGACTTCGCGATGCCGGCGCGACTCGATGTTCTTTCGTTCCGGCGGACGTACGCCTCGGAGTCGATCGAGCAATCGGCGTTCGGTCCCGGATGGTGGACCTGGACCGAATGTCGCGGCGTGATCGGCGTCGACGGCTCGTTCAACTACGTCGGCCCCGACGGCATGCAGCTGATCATCGCGCCCGCCGACAACGGACGCGGTTGGTTCCGTCCCGATCTCGACATCAGCGTCGAACGACGCGATGACCGCAGTCAAGTGTTGCGTTGGGGGCGACGCTCGAGCAACCCGAACCAGCACTGGACGTTCCACGACGGCCTGCTCGTCGAGGTCGCCGGACCGTTCATCGGGGCGACATCGTTGCACCACCGCTCGGGCCGCCTCGTCCGGCTCGAGCACGACAGTGGCCGTGCCCTGGAGCTGCGCTGGAAGGGCGACCGAGTCGCCGAGATCACATCGTCTGACGGCCGGCGGGCACGGTTCACCTACGACCGTGCCGGGACCCTCGTCGCCGTCGAAAACGCCCGCTCGGCGGAGAGCTACGACGTCGACGACGCCGGCCGGATCCTGGCGATCACCGATGCAGACGGCGTGCGCACCGTGGCCATGGCCTACGACGCCGACGGCCGGGTGATCGAGCAGACCTCGGCGACCGGGTTCACCACGCGCTTCGACTACGACGCCATCCGCCGGACGACGTTGTCCGACCCGGACTACAACCCGCTGTCCGTCTACACCCACGACGAGCGCGGCCGGGTGGAGATGTACGCGACCGGCGGCGGATTCCGCTTCTCCCGACGCTTCGACGGCTACGGACGCGTCGTCAGCCAGCGCGACCCCGACGGTCGCAGCTTCACCCTTGTCGACAGCGCGTCAGGCGGGCTGCGCAGCGAGGAAGTGCGCTGGTCGACCGGCGACGTGGAGCGCTACGACTACGACCGTCTCGACCGCCTCGTCCGGCAGTCGTCGAACACGTCGACGACGACGTTTGCGTACGACGGCGACTCGATGCTCCCGGGGCGGATCGATGTCGGCGGTGACCAGGGCCTCGCCGTCACCCTCGACTGGCAGTTCGGGATGCCGTCGCGCATCGCAGATTCCGATGGAGTTGTCGATCACCTCGTCGTCCGTCCCGACGGCACGATCGCCGCCGCCACCAACGGTGTCGGCGACACGACGCGCTACGACGTCGACGCCACGGGCGCGGTCGTCGCCGTGCACCATCCCGACGGTCGTGTCGTGCGCTACGAGCGTGACGAGGCAGGCAGGTTGACCGCCGTCGTCAATCCCGCCGGCCAGCGTCACGAGATTCGCTACACGGCGGCCGGCCGCATCGAGGCGTGCATCGACGCCGATGGTGCAACCACTGCCGTGGAGTACGACTCGGCAGGGCTGCCGGCGCGAGTCATCGCGGCCGATGGCGTCGCGACCGACGTGTTGGTCGACGACAAGCAGCGGATCGTGGGCGCCCGGTTCGCCAACGGAGATGCGATCGGCCTGGAACTCGACGAGTTCGGGCGCCAGCTCGCTGTCGACGTCAACGACGATCGCTGGGTCACGGCACGTGACCCGGCCGGCCGCATCATCAGGCGGACCGATCCGACGGGCGAGGAGCTGGCCCAGGACTACGGCGAGCTGGGCGGCTGGATGGAGATCACGGATGCCGCCGGGCAGTCCTGGCGGATGGAGCGCGACCTCGTCAGTCGCGTGCGGACCCTGACGACACCCGACGGCCAGTGCTATGTGGCTGCGTTCAAGCCGGAAGGTCTGTTGGCGTCGCAGACGACCCCCGACGGGCGCGAGGAGACCTACAGCTATACGCCGGCAGGGCGCCTCGCCGAGGTCAACGACGGCGCGTCGACCCTTCGCTACCGCTACGACGCGGCCGGCAGGATCGTCGGTACCAACGCCGGGTCGGGTTGGTGGACGTTCGATCTCGACGCCGCCGGGCGGATCACGCGGCGCGTGTCGCCGGCCGGGCGCGAGCAGCGCTACGAGTACAACGTCCTCGGCCATCTCGTCGCTCTCCAGGTCGGCGGGCAGTCCTGGCGGTTCGAGTACGACACGGCTGGGCGCCTCACCCGTTCCATCGACCCGACGGGCTGCGAGTCGACGTTCGCCTACGACGTCGTCGGTCGGATGGTCGAGTCCGCCGACTCGTTGGGCACCGCTGTGCGCTACGGGTACGACGTCCGGGGCCGCATCGCGGCGATGATCGACGCCCACGGCGGCACCGTTCACTACGAACACAATGCGCTCAGTCAGCTGACCTCGGTCACCGATCAGCTCGATCGCCAGACGATCGTGACCTACGACGCCGCCGGTCGGCACCTGGCGACGACCCATCACGATCCGCGCGGCGACGACCCAACCGCCGGGATGTCGAGTCGATTCGGTGGTGCCGTTGGCGACCCGGTCGTCTTCGCCGACGGTGCCGCGTCCACGCTGGGAATGACGACAAACGCCGCTGGCACGGTCACCAACTGGTTGCTTCCCGACGGCGCATCGATCGAGCTTGTTCGCGATCCCGACCTGCTGCCCGAGCGGTTGAGTTCTCCTGGCTTCGTCCGCACGTGGACGCACGACTCGTGCGGGCGCATCGTCACGGTCGTCGACGATCGTGATGGGATCAGGTCCACGACGTCGCTCCGTCGCGACGCGGCCGGGCGGGTTGTCGAGCAGAACGTCGACGGCGCGATCACGACGTACACCTACGACGCCGCTGGCCAGCTCGCGTCGATGTCGTCGGCAGGCGTCCAGACGAGCTGGGAGTACGACGATCTCGGTCGCCTCGCCTGCGAGCGGGTGGGCGATGTCGAGCGAAGGTTTGCCTACGACGCCGCCCACCAGCTCGTCGAGCTGACGGACTCGACCGGGACGACGACGTTCGACTACGACACCCGCGGCCGTCGGGTCCGGGCGCGCGGCGCCATCGACGTCACGTACGTGTGGGGTCGAGAGCACCTCGAAGCGATGGTCGTCGACGGAGTCGTGCGTCATTTCGACACCGACTCGAGCGGCGCTCTGCGCCGGGCCGGGGAGGTCACGATCGATTGGGACCTCGAAGTTGGGCCATCACGACCTGTGGCGATCAACGGCGAGGCGGTGGTCACCGTCGATGCCGGCACGTTCGCGACCGTCGGCGCCGACTCCACGGTGGAGTGGCGACCGTTCGAACTCGCCGACGCCTGGGGTGACGGTGGCAACTCGGTTGACGGCTGGCACCCGTACTTCGGCGTCGTGGCTGCGGGCGTGGTGTGGCTGGGTGCCCGGCCCTACGACATCGCCACCCGCCAGTTCCTCGCCCCCGATCCGCTCGCCCCGCTGCCGGGACGGCCCGGATCCACCTCGCCGTACACCTATGCCGCCAACGATCCGGTCAACCTGTTCGACCCGACCGGCCGGCAGCCGATCTCGATCGAGGCGTTCAACGACATCCGCGACCGCCGCACCGGCCCGCAGTGGCAGAACATCGCGTCGGCGGCGATCTGCGTGGCTGCCGTCGTCGTCACCGTGGCGACGCTCGGCACAGCGGGCCCCGTGGCGATGGTGCTCGGCGGGGCGGCGATCGGAGCGATCGCAGGCGCCGCCTCGGGCGCGGCCAGGGAAGGCCTCGAATCAGGGATGAACCTCGGTGACGGAGAGTTCAACGGCGAGACGATCGTCCGCGATGCCGTGGTCGGCGGGCTCGGAGGGGCCGCTGGTGGCGGCCTCGGAGCGGGCGCCAACGCCTTGACGTCGAGCACACGATTCGCGACGAATGGCGCGGTCCGACTGCTCGGCACGCGCGGCGGATCGATGGTCACCGAAGGCGCCTCCGGAGCGCTCGACGGCGTGCTCGGCGAGACCTACGACGTCGCGATGCCGGCGTCGTGGGGTGCCGATGGCCGCTGGGACAACGATTCGATCGTCCAGAACACGGTCGTCAGCTCCGGCGCCGGCGGGCTCCTGCACAATGTCGGCGTGCCGTCCCACGGTGGTGCCGACGTGCCGACGTCCGGTGCGGCGGACCCCAACACGGTCAACTCGCCCGACTCCCCGGCGCCCGACGCACCGAGCACGCCCACTGCCGACACTTCGACGACGGCGGCGGCCGGAGACACTCCGGATGTCGCCGCCGACACACCGGACGTGGCGGACACGCCCGACACCCCCGCTGCAGATGCGCCCGACGTACCGGACGTGGCGGACACGCCCGACACGCCCGACGTGGCCGACACCCCGGCTGCGGAGACGCCTGACGCGCCGGACGTGGCGGACACGCCCGACACGCCGGACGTGGCGGACACGCCTGCCACGCCCGACGTGGCGGACACCCCGGCTGCGGAGACGCCTGACACGCCTGATGTGGCGGACACGCCCGACACGGACGTGGCGGACACGCCTGACACGCCCGACGTGGGCGCCACGTCTGACACGCCCGACGTGGCCGACACGCCTGACACGCCTGACGTGGCGGACACCCCGGCTGCGGAGACGCCTGACACGCCGGACGTGGCGGACACGCCTGACACGCCTGACGTGGCCGACACCCCAGCCGGTGAGGTGCCGGACACCCCTGACGTGGCGGACACCCCGGCCGCGGAGGTGCCGGACTCGCCCGGTGCGGCCGACGTCCCGGACACACCGGACGTCGCAGACACGCCCGATGCCGCGGACACGCCTGATGTGGCGGACACGCCTGATGTGGCGGACACGCCCGACGCAGCGGACACCCCCGATGCGGCTGGACACGCCCGATGCGGCTGACACGCCCGATGCGGCGGACACGCCCGACGTGGCGGACACCGCCGACACCCCTGACCTGGCGGACACCCCGGACGTCGCCGACACACCCGATGTCGCGGATACGCCCGACGTGGCAGAAACACCGGATGCGGCGGACGGTGCCGACGTCACGGAGGCTGAAGCGGTCGCCGCAGGCGCCGCTACGGCCGCAGCCGCTCGCCTCACCATCGACCCTGATACCAACGTCACCAGCGACGGCCTGACGCGCACGCCGCGGTCGTACCGCTCGAACCGCTTCGAGTTCATCAGCGATGCCGACGGGGTGACCCGAGCGGCGCACTTCGAGATCAACGAGTCGGCCACCGGGCTGACCCGCGGCGCCGACGAGGTTCGGGCTCAAGGTGCAGCGGCCGATCGAGGCCTGACGACCGACCACGGCGGGCACATCGTCGCCCACCGCTTCGCCAACGATCAGGGCGACATCAACATGTTCCCCCAGGATGCCCAGTTCAACAACAGCGGCTACAAGCGCTTCGAGAACGAGCTCCACACCTGGGTGCAGAACGGCTTCCAGGTCGAAGGACGCACGACGCTCAACCTTCAGCCGGGGTCGGTGCGACCTGACTCCGTGACCGTCAACTACGTCGTCACCAACCCGCAGACCGGGGAGATCGTCGACTGGCGAGCCGTAGAGTTTCAGAATCAGGCAGGCCAGACCTTCAACCGGGTGTCGACGCGGGAGATCCGCGCTCAGCACGGCGTCACCCACGACCTGCACGTGCGCCCGTCGCCCGATCGCCCCGACACCGGAGATCCGCCAGCGCCGTAACGTGCCCGTCCGGTGCGTAGCGACGGCGACCTGAGGACCGAGGGTCGTCGGCGGTGCTGCGAGTCGAGCTGCTCGGCGACGGCGGAGTCCGCGTCGAGCCACCGAACGCAGTAGGCGGTCTGGCCAGCGAACGGATGGCACGACAGTGGATCGACGTCTCCGACACCGTGGAGATCACCGGTGACGTGACGCGCCCGATCCACGCCGAGTTGCTGGGCTACGCCCGGGCAAACGTCCCTGAGGTCACGGTGACGGCGACCGAACCGGCGCGATGGCCAGACGGCTGGACGTCGCTGCAGATGGCAGCGAACAGCGGTCTCGCCGAGCAGGCTGGTGAACTGGTCATGCGGGACAACGGCGCGTCGCCACGGCGGGGTCGACGGTCGCCGTACCGGTTGGCGATGTTCCACGGTCACGTCGACACGCTCGTCGCTCTACGCGACGCAGGGCTCGGTGCGCCGCCGGGCTCACGTCCGCCCGACACGCTGCCGAACGCCGTCGTGCTGCGCAACTACCTCCCCGAATTCGTGCGCTGGGTGGCGGTCGCTGCTGCTGCTGTCGGCATCGCTCTGGCCGTGGCGCTGCGGCAGTGGCCGTTCCTCATCGTCGCCGTCTTCGGCGTGGTGGCCGTCGCTGTCGGCAACGCGATCATCGGCCTCACGAGGGTCGCCGTCGACGGGAGAATGCTGGCCGTGCGCCAGGCCTTCAGCTGGGAGGGTCCGATCGACCTCGGTGACCTCGTCGCCGTCGGTTACGCGCCGGCGGCTTCGACGCGCATGTCGAGCCGCTGGCGATTCGTGCAGACGGTGGCCGGCCCGCCCTATGGCCGTACGGCCTACCAGGGCATCGACCGCGACCTCGCCGATCGCCTCAAGCGGCGCAGCGACCTTCGTGTCGTGACCGTCTACTCCAACCGCGGCTACCTGTCACCGGGCTTTCAGCGCCACCTCGCGCCGTACGTCCGACCATCGTCAGCAGTCGTCAGCTCAACGGCCCGGCAGGTCTTCGAACACGTCGATGCCGCGAACTGGGCGGCCGATCGCCCGAAAGGCGGACCGTAGGCCGCCCAGATCGGAATGTGGGCCGGAGGCCGCCCAGTTCGAGTGCTAGGGGCCCCACTCGGGGTGCAGGCGCACGGGGTCGCCGGTCTCGGCGAAGCCGGGCGACGAGGGGACCGACGGATTGTCCGGCGGCGGGCCGTAATCGACCTCGCCGGCGAACGCTTCGACGATCCCCCAACCGTGTGCCCCTTCGTTCTGTTTCTCGTGCTCGACGTAGCGAGCCTTGTTGATCCGGTTCTGCTGACCTCGTGCCGCCGCCCACGCGGCGGCGATGCCCTCGGCGAGTGCTTCCAGCGCCGAAGCGACGCTCTCGGCCGACGAGCCGTACGTCGTCACCTTGGTGTCGAAGACATCCCGGTGGGGACCCTTCCACGACTCGACAGTTGCCTGGGCGTCCGCCAGGTCCGTCTTGCTGGTGCGCACCGACTCGGCGAGCGTCCAAAGGTCACGAGCCGCCGGCAGTGCGAGGTCGAACGGAAACCGCACATTGGCGTCGCTCGCCGCGGCCTCGCCGTAGACCGTCAGCTCGACGTTCGGCGTTGCTGCTCCGGTCATCGTCTCGCGGTCAGGCTTGTGGCGCGACGTCGGCCTCGTTGACGAGGTCGACCTGGGTCTTGATCGCGTCGTTGATCGAGGTCTGGGTGGTCTCGATCGTCGTCGCCGCAGTCTTGGCAAAGCCCTGTACTGCGGCCAGCGTTCCGTCGCGCGCGTCGCCCTTCCAGTCGGTCTGCTCGAGCCGCGGGCTGAGGCTGTTGACCGCTTCGAGCAGCTGGGTGAACTGATCGGTCACCGTCGTGGTCAGGCCGCTGAGGGCGGCGGGGTCGACTTCTTGGATGCCGGCGTCCGGTTGCGGGGTCGGCAGGGTCAGCTTGTTGTCGGCGAGGTCGATGGTGATCGACTCGCCTCCGAGCGTGCCCCCGACCCTCGTCGTCGCCGCCGAGATGTTGGCGGCGAGAGCGATCGACGCCGTCTGCAGCTTGGTGGCCATGTCGTTGGCCGCGGTGCTGGCCTGGGTCTTGAACTTGAAGGCGTTGGCGCCGTAGTACTGGACCTCGACAACGGCGTTGCACAGGGCATTCATCGTGCGTGAAGATGCTGTCGATCTTGCCGTTCAGGAACGTGCCGTAGGCGCGGATCTCGGGTGGGTTGATGCGCTTGACGGACATCGACATCGGTGGATCTCCTCGTGGTGAAAGTGGACGTGGTGACGGCACTCGAGCGCGTCTGACGACGGTGGTTGGCAGCCGTCAGAAGGCTAGCACTGGTTCGCCGGTGCACTATCCGCGGGCCAGCGCTCACTGAGGTCGACACCGGGATGGGACGTGACGACCCAGGCGCAAGTTCCCTGGCGCGGCGGCGCAACCGTTCGCGCCCGACGATGCGGTAGGAATGGGGGGATGGAGCTGCTGGTCCGGGTGCGTTGGCGCCACGTGCCGGCCGCCGACCTGCGCCTCGAAGTCGAGGCGTATCACACGGTCGGCGACCTTCTCGGCGCAGCGAGTGAGTTCTGTGACGGCAACTGGGACGCCAGTCAGCCGGCGTACCTCGAGCGGACCGGTGACCGCGTCGCCCTCGAGCTGCCGATCATCGAGAGTGGCATCGTCTCCGGCGACACGCTTCGCTTCGAGCTGTACGGCGTCGACTCGCTCGACCGTGAGTCGCTGTCCGAAGCGGTGAGCTGTGACGTGACGGCAGGACCGGAGGCCGGCCGCTCGTTCGTGCTCCTGCCGGGGCGCCACGACGTCGGTCGGTCGACGGGCGCGACGGTGCACCTCGATGACGTCACCGTCTCCGACCACCAACTGGCGATCATCGTCTACGACGATCTCGTCACCCGGGCCGTGCCCGACCCCAAGGCGACGAATCCAGTCGTCGTCAACGGCCACCCGATCATGGAAGCCACGATCGTCGGTCCCAACGACGTCGTCCAGTTCGGGGCGACTGCGGTCGCTCTCCGTGTCTTCAGCCGGAGCTCCGACAGCGAACGCGACCAACTCGGCCAGGTCCCGTTCCGGCGCACCCCGTACAAGCCGGTCATCGTCCAGGCGCGGGCCTTCAAACCACTCGGCAACGTCCCGACCAAGCCGGAGCCTCGTCGGTTCTCGATGATCACGACGACCCTGCCGTTGATCGGCGGGTTGACGATGTTCGCCCTCTTCCGTTCGCCGATGTTCCTGATCATGACGCTGTTGACGCCGCTGTCGATGGCCGGGCAATGGTTTGACAGCCGCAAGACCGGGACGAAGAAGTTCGCCGACTCGATCGAGAGGTTCGGCCAACGGCTGGAGAAGCGCAAGGGTGACGTCGAGCAAGCGCTGCTCGACGAACGCGCCGAGCGGATCCATCAGTCGCCGGACCTCGCTGACCTTGCTCGCCGGGCGACGCTGCGGACCCTCGACCTGTGGGCGCGGCAGCGCCGCGATGACGAGTTCCTCCGGACTCGACTGGGCATCGGCACCGTGGCGTCGAAGGTCACGGTGGAACCCGAAAGCGGTGGGGAGGACTACCTCAGGGAAGCCACGGCGGTGACCGTCACCGGTTTCGACCGGGTGCCGGCCTGCCCGATCTGCGTCAACCTCGCCGAGCTCGGTGTCTTCGGCCTGCACGGCGAGCTCACCGACGTGCGCGCGATGTGCTCGTCGATCATCCTTCAAGCCGTCACCCTGCACAGTCCCGAGGACCTCGTCGTCGTGGTCGTCGAGGGCGAACCGCAAGGTCTCGGATCGTGGGCGAAGTGGTTGCCCCACACGAGGTCGGCAACGTCGCCGATCTCGGCGCGCCACGTCGTCGAGGACGAGATGGCCGCCGAGGAGATGGTCCGCGAGCTGGTCTCCGTGGCCCGGCTGCGCACGGCGACCGACGATCGTTCCGATCATCGCTGGCCGTGGATCCTCGTGGTCCTCGACGAGAGCGCCAACGTCGATGCCGCGCTGGCGTCACAGCTCCTCGACCTGTGCCCGCAGGCCGGGATCTCCGTCGTCGCAGCGGTCGAGTCCGATGCCCGCGTTCCCCGCCAGGCGAAGGCGACGATGGGCTGCGTTCCCCAGATCGGCGGCACGTTGGCGCTGTCCACGGTGTGGTTCACAGATCCCGAGGTCGCGCCCGAGCACCTCGAACTGGAGCCGGCCAACGCCCGCCTGATCGATCAGGTCGCCATGTCGCTCGCCCCGCTGCGCGACGCCACGGCGGCCAGCGCGACCACAGCGATCCCGCGCATCGTGCCGCTGCTCTCGCTGTTCGGACCGGAGCTGCCCACCCCGCTGTCGATCGCCAGGGAGTGGGCGCAGCCCAAGCCGTACAGCTTGCGCGCCCCGATCGGCATCGGTCCGTCCGGTCCGCTCGAGCTCGACCTCGTCGAGCACGGCCCGCACGCCCTGATCGGCGGCACGTCCGGTGCCGGCAAGAGCGAACTGCTGCAGTCGATCGTCGCCGCCTTGATCCACGAGTACCCGCCGACCCGCTTGACGTTCTTGTTCGTCGACTACAAGGGCGGGGCAGCCAGCGTCGTCTTCAACGACGTCCCGCACACGGTCGGCTACGTCACCAACCTCGAGGCGTCGCTGTCGTTGCGCGCCCTCACCTCGTTGCGCGCCGAGCTCAACCACCGGATGCGACTGATGGAGGGCAAGGCCAAAGACCTCGCCGAGATGATCGAGCGCTACCCGGACGAAGCACCGCCATCGCTCGTCATCGTCGTCGACGAGTTCGCCACCCTCGTCAAGGAGGTGCCCGACTTCGTCGCCGGGGTCGTCGACATCGCCCAGCGCGGCCGCAGCCTCGGCGTCCATCTGATCCTCGCCACACAACGACCATCGGGCTCGGTCAACGACAACATCTTGGCCAACACCAACCTGCGCATCTCGCTGCGGATGCTCGACAGCGTCGAGTCGAAGACGATCATCGGGGTCGGCTCGGCGGCCGAGATTCCCCTGCCGCTCAAGGGTCGTGGATTCGCCAAGCTCGGCCCTCGCGATCTCATCGAGTTCCAGTCGGCGTTCACCGGCGCGCCGCTCACCCAGGAGAACGAAGCGATCCCCGTGATGGTCGAGCAGTTCGGGAGCATGGCGCGCCCGGGGGGCACGACGACGACCGGTGGCAGCCGCACGACCCACGGTGGCCGCAGGTCAACCGTCAACACGACACGGGCGCGGACGCTGACCTACAGCGATCCGGCGACGGGCGAGCTGGCCCCTCCTGTCGGCCTGCCGATGCCGCCGCCGTCGAAGGTCGCCGCGTCGCCGCCTCCCATCGCTGCGCCGTCCGCTGCGCCGCTACCCCCTCCAGCGCCGGTGACACCCGCGCCGGTCGCCGCGCCGCACCAGGGCCACGCTGGAGTCGTTCGGACGACCCATCTCGACCTGCTTCTCGGCGCCGTGCGCGACGCATTGCCGAACCTCCCGCCGCCGCGCAAGCCGTGGCGCGAGATGCTCCCAGAGCTGCTGCCGTGGGACTCGATCGAATTGCCTGCCTACACGTCGGAACGGCGCGGCAAGGGCCGGTACATCACGCTCGGGATGCTCGACGACCCAGCAGCCCAGGCCCAGTACCCGGCAGTGTTCGACCTCGAGGAGGGTGGCGGCTTGCTGATCGCCGGCGGGGGTGGCTCCGGCAAGACCGACCGCGTTGCGGACGGTGGCACGCGCTGCGGTGGACGGTGCCACCCCCGACGAGGTTGCCCTCTTCGTGATCGACTGCGCGTCGCGATCGCTCGGCCCGCTGCGCGACCTCCCGCACTGCGCCGCAGTGGCCACCGGCGACGACCTCGAGTCGATCACGCGGGTCGTCGTCGTACTCACCGCCGAGCTCGACCGTCGCCGCGCGTTGCTGTCCGATCTCGACGTGCAGGCCGAGACGTTGTCGGCGTACCTCGACAAGGGCCACTCGTTGCCACGCATCGTCGTTCTCGTCGACGGCTACCAGAACCTCCACGCGATCCTCGGCACCGTGCAGCCGATGGCCACCGGACCGCTCGACTGGCTCGCCGAGTTCCATCGGGTGGTCACCGACGGGCGTCAACTCGGAATCCACGTCGTCCTTGCCGCCGACCGCCGGCAGGCCGTGCCGGCGTTGATGATGTCGTCGATCGGCTTGCGGCTCGTGCTCCGCCAGACCGACGAGCAGGGCTACGGCGACTTCGGGATCCCGATGGCGATGAGCAAGGGTCTCGAGCTCCCGGCCGGCCGCGGTCTGTGGAACAACGAACTCCTCCAAGTTGGCCTCGTCGGTGACGATCCGTCGGCGTCGGGCCAGGGAGCAGCGATCGCCGACTACGCCAGGCGGTTGAGCGGACACCTCCCACCCGAACTGACGACGACGGCGCCGCCCGAAGCAGTCCGAGTGCCGCTCGTCGGCAGCGCGCCGACACGCGCCACGTTGGGGCGGACGGACGTGTTCGGTGACGTCGTCGAAGTGGACGTCACCTACAGCGGTCTGTGCGTCGCCGGTCCACCGAGGTCCGGACGAACGACCGCATTGCGCCAGGTCGGGAGTTCGCTCGTCGCCAGCGGCTACGAGGTGTGGTCGATCGGTCTCGGAGGCGAGCTGGGCGGTGCCGGCCGGCACGTGGCGGCGAAGGTCGATGGCGCCGTCGAGCTGCTCGAGGACTTCACCGCGCTCTGCGAGTCGTTGCCCCTCGACAAGCCCTATGTGCTCGTCGTCGACAACCTCGATCGCTACGACAACGGCGAGCTGTCCGGGCCCTACGAGCGCATCGTCAAGTCGGAGAACAGCCGGCTGGTCGGCTCGGTCGACGTCCGCAATCTCAGTGGCTACACCCAGAACCTGGTGCTGTCGGAGATCCGTCGCGAGCCGAACCTGCTGTTGCTCAACCCCGAGTCGGCCGCCGACGTGATGCAGTACACCGGGGTGCGCCCGCAGCTGCGGCCCGGGTTCAAGATGTCGGCCGGCCGCGGCATCCTCGTCGTCAACCGCCAGCCGCTCCGCATCCAGGTCGCGACGGGCTCCGAGTAGCCGTTCTGGGCGGCCTACGGTCCAATTGCCGATCTGGGCGGCCCGCGGTCCGGTTCCGAGGCGTTTGGCCGCCCAGAATGGTCACGGGCGCATCGATCGGTGCAGCGCCGTGACGACCGCTTCGAAGCTGGCGGCGTGCTCGGCGCCATGGTCGTGGGGAAGGAACGCCTTGGCCAGCACGCCGCCGCTGACGAGATCGTCGGGTGAGCTGTCGACGACGGTGCCGGAGGCCACCAGCCAGATCCGGTCGGCGTGGGTCAGGGCGAGATCGAGGTCGTGCGTCGACACGACGACGGCGAGTCCGCCTCGAGCGAGTTCTGCGACGATCAGCGTCAGCTCGACGCGACCGGCGATGTCGAGGAATGCCGTCGGCTCGTCGAGCACGAGCACGGTCGGTTGCTGGGCCAGGGCGCGGGCGACGAGTACCCGTTGACGTTGACCATCGGACAGCTCGGCGAACAGGCGCGACCAGAGCACGTCGACGCCCAGTCGTGATGCCGCGTCGTGGGCAATGCGCACGTCTTCGGACGTGAGGTCACCGCGCCACCCGGTATGCGGATGGCGACCGAGCAGCACGATGTCGGCCACGGAGAGCAGGCCAGGATCGATGCGATCGGTGAGCACGACGGCGACCTGGCGAGCCCGCGCCATCCGATCGAGCTGGCCGAGTTCGACGCCGTCGAGCAACACCTCACCGGCGAGCGGCGGCTGGCTGCCGACGAGGGTCCGCAGCAGTGTCGACTTACCGCTGCCGTTGGGACCGATCACCGCCGTGAGCTGCCCGCCCGGTGCGCGCAACGAGTCGACCTCGACGATCGGTACGGCGCGGCGCGACCGCCGGTACCCGGCGATGAGGCCGCGAGCCTCCAGCGCCAGCGCGGTGCTCACGTGATCACCTCGCTGCGGCTACGGCGGGTCAACACCCAGATGACCACCGGCACGCCGAGCAGGGCGGTGACGGCGTTGAGCGGGAGCACTCCCCGCTGACCGGGCAGTTGGGCGACGACCTCGGCGACCAGCGTCATCACGGCCCCGATCAGCGCCGCGGCCGGTAGCAAGATGCGATGGTCCGACGTCGCCACGAGCGGGCGGGCAAGATGCGGCGCGGCCAAACCGACGAAGGCGATCGGCCCGACGAAGGCGGTGACGACGCCTGCCAGCATGCTCGTCACGAGCAGGATCAGCAGACGGTCACGGCGCACCGCAACGCCCATCGACTCGGCATAGCGCTCGCCGAGCAGCAGGGCGTTGAGCGTCTTCGTCGAGAGCAGCGACACGGCGATGCCGACGATCAGTACCGGCGCCATCACCTTCAGCTCGGCGTTGGTGACCCCTCGGAAGCTGCCGAAGCCCCAGGTCACGAACTGCCGGAGACGGTCCGGCTCGGCGGCGGCCACGAGCAGGCTCACCAAGGCGGCGAGCAGGTAGCCGATCATCAGCCCGACGACGAGGATCGACGCCGTGCCCCGCACACGATGAGCGACAGCGAGGGCGACGAGCGTCACGGCCATCGCTCCGACGAAGGCGGCAAGCGTGATCCCCACCTTGCCGGCGACGTCGAGGCCGCCGATCCAGTGCGACGCGCCGGTGCCCGCGGTGAGCACGACGACCGCCACACCGAACGAGGCGCCGCCGGTGATCCCGAGGACGAACGGGTCGGCCAGCGGGTTGCGGAAGATCGTCTGCATCTGCGCGCCGCACAGGCCGAGGGCGGCTCCCGAGAGCCCGGCGGCAACGGTGCGCTGCAGACGGACCTTGCGCACGACGTCGAGCGCCCGGTCGCTCGCTTGGTCCGGTCGGAGCAAGGCGTCGAACACCTCGGCCGGCGACAGGCGCACCGAGCCGAGGGCGAGGGCGGCGACGACGGCAAGGAGGAGCAGACCGCCGAGCGCCGCGAAGGCGACGACGTGGCGCCTTCGCGGTGGGCGCGGTGCTGCGGTGGCCGTCGCGGTTACGACGGCGGGACCTCACTGAGGAAGGTGAACTCGTGGTCGGGGACGAGATCGGGATGAAGGGCGGCGACATAGTCGAGGAGGTACTCGTCGATCATCACCGGCCCGCTCTCGAGGAAGCTCACCGTCGGGTCGAGGGCGACTTCATAGGTCCACACGCCGCCTCCGGCCCAGGCGGCGAACTCGTCGAGCCGGTCGTCGAGCGTCACGGCCTGTTCCATGGTCGTGAACCCCTGCGGAAGCAGCCACACGTCGGCGTCCGCCCCGTCGGCGAGCACCGTCTCGATGTCGAGCTCGATCGAACCAGGCGACGAGTCGTCGGCGTACACGTAGTCGCCACCGCCATCGGCGATGAACTGGGCGACGACACTCGCGCCGCCATTGGCGTACCACGTGCCTTCGAACAGGCCACCGGTGATCGCCGTTGGACGCTCGGTGACCTCCTCGGCCAGTGCCGCGGCGGCGTCGTAGTCCGCCAGCCACTCCGCGTACAGCTCGTTGGCCTGCCCCTCCGTATTGGTCAGGGCGGCGAACAACCCAACCCATTCCGCCCACCCTTGGGGCGTCGTCTCCAGCCACTCGACGTTTGGCACGACGGGGATCCCGGCGGCGGCGATGACCTCGTGCGCCGGGTCGGCGCCGCCACCCGTCACGTACACGTCCGGATCGGCGGCCACGACGAGCTCGGGGTCGACGATGAAGCTCGGAGCGAACGACTCGATCTGGCCGGATGCGGCGCGCTCGGCGAGCTCAGGGGTCACCACGAGGGCGGTGTCGCCGACGCCAGTCACCACCTCCTCGATGTCGAGGACGTCGATGAAGCCGTAGTGGCTGGAGGACTCCGAGAACATCGCCTCGACAGGAACCTCGATGACGGAGGCACCGGCGAGTTCGCCGTCCAACGCCGGCGGTGCGGCACCGCGCTGGACAAGGACGAACGTCTCGGCGGTGTCTGCCGCACCGATCGTCAAGACCTTGTAGTCGTCGTCGTAGGTGAGCGTGAAGTTCTCGGCGTGTTGCACCGTGAACGTGGCGTTGGCCGGCGCGGTGGTCGGCGGTTCGGTGGTCGCGCTGGCCGCGCTGCTCACCAGAACGGCGAGCGACTGCGGTGCCGAGCACCAGGGCTCGTGGGTACATGATCGACGTCTCCTCGCGTCTCGATGCGTGCTTGGTTGCACCGATCGGTGTCCTGGCTCCCGGATCGACGATCGTTCCCCACCTTCCAGCCGCACTCGGCCGTGGTGTCGTCGCCGTCGCCTTCCCGACGGCGTGGGAACTCACTTCCCGGTCACAGTTGCGGGACAGCCCCGGATTCGCACCGGTGTTCCCGTTCGGTGATCGAATGCTAGGCGATGCGATCCCTGGTCGACGCACGACCGATGGGTGTTGAGGGGACCGTTCCGTGCCCTAGACAGCCATCGGTTGGGGCGGCGGCCCGCTCGCCCGCGCCGCATCGAGTCGCCGAGTGGTGAGCCGCGGGGCGGCGTAGACGACCACACCGAACATCGTCGCCCCGGAGATGATCCACGGCAGCCGCAAGGCGACCTCACGGTCGGCAACCCGTTCGGTGACGGCGACGATCAGACCACCGACGATGGCGCCGATCGGCATCATCCCCCAGGCGAAGAAGCGGTACACGCTGTTCACTCGCCCGAGCAGGTGATCGGGGACGATCGACTGCCGCAAGGTCACCGTGATCACGTTCCACAACACGGCGAAGAACGCGGCGACGAGGTTGAGCACGGCGACTGCGGGAACATTGGACAGCAGGCCGATGATCATCTCGATCGCCGCTATGCCGCCGAGGGCGATGGCCAACGACGGGCCGGAGCCGAGCCGCCGACTCACCGACGACGCGGTCCACCCACCGATCGCCGCCCCGGCCGCCCCGGCCATCAGGATCGCGGCGAACTCACCGGTCGACGCGCCGAGGATCTCCTGGGCGAACAGGACGTAGACCGAGAAGGTGATCGACGCAGCGCCGTTGAGCAAACCGAGGACGATCGCCAACGTCCGCAGCAGATCGTTCTGCCACAGCCACCGCACGCCTTCGACGAGCTCGCCACGCCATGACCGGCGCGTCACGACCTCGACCGGGCGCGGGCTCAGGACGATCGTCGAGAGCAACGCCGCCGAGACGACGAACGATCCGGCGTCGAGGAGGAAGGGAACGGCGAATCCGGCAGCGAGCAGCAGCGATCCGAGCGGCGGGCCGGCGAACTGGTTGGCGATTTCCTGGGCCGCCCACAGCCGGCCATTGGCCTTCTCCAACTGCGCGGGGCGCACGAGCGAGGGCATCAACGTCTGGGCGCAGTTGTCGTAGAGCACTTCACCGATACCGAGGAGGAACGTCGCGACGAGCACGCCGACGTACAGGAACACGTCGGTGGAGACCACCGTCTCCAACTCGTCCGGCCCGGGGAGGTCGCTGCCCCGGGAGATCACGGCGACGGCGACGAACAGCGTGATCACCGAGCGCGCCACGTTGGCGCCGACCATCAGCAAGCGACGATCGTGGCGGTCGGTCAAGACCCCGGCCGGCAGCGCGAACAGCAACCACGGCAGACGCTGCACGACGGCAACGAGGGCGATCAGCACCGGGTTGCGGGTGATCGCCGATGCCAGCCACGGGTAGGCGACGAGGGCTACGCCGTCGCCGAGGTTGGAGATCGTCGCCGCCCCGAACAGGCGGTGGTAGTTGCGGCCGAGCCGGTCGTCGGGGGTGGTTGCTCGCCGGCCGTTCATGCCCGGGCGTTGATCGATACGAGCTCGTAGGTCGGCAACCGCTGGCCGTTCGGTCCGGTGCACGTCAGCGGGGTCACCGCTGTCGTGGAGGCACGTGCGACGTGCACGTCGACCGTGCGGGTGACGCCTTCGTCGTCGATGTCGACTTCGAACTGTCCCGGTGTCCCGCCGATGCGCCGGATCGACGGGATGCCGGTGATCGAGGTGACACCGAGTTCGCGGCGGACGAAGAACTCGGCAGCCTGGTCGTAGAAGGCGAGGGTCGAACGTCCGCGATAGTTGTCGAGGAGGATCGCACCGCGATGGTAGTCGTCGATCAGGCGTTGGGCGGCGTCGCCGTCGCAGCGACCGAAGTACAACCCCTCGGGAAGGATCACGATGTTGGCCGCGAAGCGATCGCCGCCGATGTGCGAGCACTCCCAGATCGCGTCGCGCCCGGGACCCTGTCGTAGCAGTCTGGCAAGCGGCCGCCCGAACGTCGCACAGCAGGGGTCGTGGCGACCGTTCGTGCACACCAGCACGAGCGGGTCGGGATGAGGTTGCCAGCGGCTGCCGGCCTCGCCGAGCGGCACGTCCGCGCTGGCCTTGATGGCCTGGTGCAGCGTGGCGACTCTGTGGCCCCAGGTCCGCCCGCGGTCGGCGTCGACGTAGTACAGGTGGAGGGCCTCCTCCGACGAGCGATCGAGGTCGCGGCGGATGGCGATGACCCTGACCTGCGCATCCTGGAGCCGTCGCTGCCATCCGCTCGCCGCGTAGCGGGCGAGGTCGGAGTCGACGACGGCATCGCGACCCCATGCGCCGCGGACTTCGATCAACAGCCACCGTCGAACCTGCGAGGCGGTCGCGAACATCGGTTCAGCGCGGTCGCGAGCTGCGACCGCGCACTGGAACTCAACCACGGATCACGCCCTCGGTGGCCAGGCGGCTGAGCACCGCCTGGCGTGATGCTCGATCGAGTTGTCCACCGACATCGGCAGTCGTGAACGACGGGGGCGACTGCAGCACGTCGATCACCAAGGGCGTGCACTCCGCCGGGAACCGCAGACTCCTATCGCCGAGGTGCAGCGTCTGACGCCCGTCCGCTGCCGAGCGGGTGTCGAGCCAGAGCAGCGGGCCGGGGGTCACCGACAGCGGTTGCTCGGCGTCGATCGAGAGTGGTCGGCGTGACCGCAGGCGGGTCTGCGGTTGGCGCTTCCAGACCTCTGTGGCGACGGTGCGGCGCAAACGCACGTCGGTCGCCTGCTCGGTGAGGGCAGCGAGCGCCGCGTGGGGCACAGGCGGGTCCGCGGACCGGCGGCCACCGAGTCCGCCGAAGGGGAGGCGGTCGGCGAGCGCCGAGCCGGAGGCGACGTCGTCGACCACGTCGCGAAGTGTCCGATTCCACGTCAGCGCCATGATCCCGATCGTCAGATGGGCGGACTCGCTGTCGGTGGACTCCGCGGCGTGAGGGAACCCACGGGGAACTGCCAGGCAGTCGCCGCGCTCGAGCGTACGGTCGAGCAGCGGAGTTCCGAGTTCGTCGGGAGACGGCTGGGCGATCGCCGGACCGCGTTTGAGCGGACGCTCGCTGCGCGGCAGCGGCGGCCAGACCCGCCAACGCTTGCGCCCGGCGAGCTGCACGACGACCACGTCGTGGAAGTCGAAGTGGATGTCGAGGCCGCGCTCGGCAGGCGGCGTCAGGTACGCGTTGACCTGCACGGGGTGGTCGAGCTCGAGCGCCAGGTTCGTGGAGAGCTCGGCGAACACCGGGTCGCTGAACTGCAGCGCCTGGAGCACGACGGTGGCACCCGCCGCGTAGTGCTCGAGCACCCGGTTGGGCTCGACGACATCGTCGACCTGGGCGTTGCCGATCGGGGCCGAGCGGCAGCACTCTCCCCTCGGCAGCGTCGACCCGAGTCGAACGAGGCGGAAGCCAGGGGCGCGGACACCGCCGCCCAGGAAGCGGTCCCAGAGTCGCTCGGAGTCACCCCACGGCCCATCGATGGCGATCGAAGACGCGGCCAGCGAGCAGGCCTCGAAGCAGTCAGGGTCGGCGACGAGGTCAGCGAGTCGCGGAGCGTCCGGATGGAACTGGCGGCGGGTGAACCAACCCTCGGTCACGTTGGTCGAGTCGACCGGTCCGGCGGACCGGTCGACGTTGGAGCACGCTCTCAGGCGTCTTGGCCGTCGGTGTCGCCACCGTCTTGGCCGTCGGTGTCGCCACCGTCTTGGCCGTCGGTGTCGCCACCGTCTTGGCCGTCGGTATCACCGGCTTCTGGAGCGGCGTCGCTCCACGTGGTTTCGATGTCAGCGTCGGAGGTGCTCATGGCTTGCACCGTACCCGACCGACAAGGCCAGCAGACTCGAACGATCGGCGGCACCTCGCCGGGGGCATCGATGTGGAAGCATTCGGTGCCGTGACTGTCCCGAGCGACAGGGAGTTGGCGATCCGCTTTCCTGACGCGGACGATGCCGTGCTGCGCGACGTGTACGAGCGATTCGGTGGCGCCGTGTACACGGTGGCCCTGTCGATCCTCGGCGATCCGGGTCGGGCGGCCGACGTGGTGCAGTCGACGTTCGTAAACGCCTGGCAGGCGGCCGGTCGGTTCAACCCAGATCAGGAGCTGGCCCCGTGGCTCTACACGATCGCCAGACGCCAGGCGATCGACGCGTACCGTCGTGAGCGTCGGGCCTTCGCGGTCGATGCCGCCGAGCTCGATGCCGCCGAGGCAGCCGTGTCATTGGAGACGACGTGGGAGGCGTGGCAGGTGCGGGTGGCCCTCGACCAGCTCCCCGAGGACGAACGGCAAGTGGTCAGGCTGTCGTGGTTCGACGGGCTGGCCCACTCGGAGATCGCCGACAAGCTGGGTGTCCCGGTCGGCACGGTGAAGTCGCGGTCCCATCGAGCGCATCGCCGCCTGGCCGACCTGCTCGCCTACGTGCGCGGCTCTGACGACGACGTGTGGGTGGCGGTCGGAGAGAACCGAACGGCGGTTCCGGACGTAGGGAACGGTGAACCCCGGCGGCATGATCGGGGTGATCAACGATGAATGAACAAATGAGTGGCGGCGACGGCGCGCAGGGCGACGCGGAGGCGGCGGAGGTGCTCGAGCGCTTCCGAACAACGCTCGGCAGCGTCGCGGTCTGGGAGGACCCGCCTGCCGGCCTCGGTGATCGGATCATCGCTCAGGTCAACAGTCTGCGTGATGACGACCGGCAGGCCGCTCCGAGCACCGAGGACGCGGGCAGTGCAGTCCCAGCGACGCTCGACGACGAACGCCGTCGTCGACGCTGGTTGTGGCCCGGCCTTGCCGCGGCTGCGGCCGCCGTGGTCGCCTTCGCTGCCGGTGCGCTGCTCATGGCCGGCGACGACGACGGCCGGCGCTCGCTCGAGCCGATCGCCGACATCGAGCTGCTGCCAACGGAGCTCGGGGCGGGGGCATCGGCCGACGGCAGCGTCGTAGACGCCGGGGCCGGGTACGCCATCAACATCGATGTCGCCGGCCTGCCGCCGGCGCCAGAGGGGCAGTACTACGAGGGGTGGTTGCACGACGCCGACACCGGCGACTGGGTCAGCGTCGGCACCTTCCACATGCGCGGCGGCGACGACCGCGTGGTGCTGTGGTCGGGCGTCCCGATCGCTCGCTACCAGCAGTTGGTCGTCACCTCTGAGGTCGAGGGCTCGACCGGCGGGCACGGCGACGTCCTCCTCGAAGGCCCCCTCGAGCGTCGCTGACCGTTGCCGATCTGGGCGGCCTGCGGTCCATTCGCCGATCCGGGCGGCCTGCGGTCCGGATTCCGGGTGTTTGGCCGCCCGGTTTCGGCGTTCCTGACCTTGGCGGCAAGCGTGACACAAATCATGAGTCGACTGCGATCAACTTCGTGACTGCAAGTCGATACTCTTTCTTTCCATGACCGATTCCGCCGCTCCGACGATCTCGATTCCCAACGCCGTGCGCCTGCCGGTCGCCTCGATCCCGTCGACCGTGCTTCCCGGCGCCGTCGTCACGCTCACGCTCGGGACCGAGGAACTGCGCTCGGCGGTCACCGCGGCGCGCCGCACGAGCGAGGCGCGCGTCCTGTTGCACACCGGCAGCGGCGACATCGCTGTCGTCGCCCAAGTGCCTGACGTCGGCTCGCTGCCGTCGGGCGACCCGGCTGCGGTCGTGCGCATCGAGGGGCGGGCCCGGATCGGTGCCCTGCACCAGTCGGAACGAGGCCCGACCTACGCCGACGCCGAGCCGATCACCGACCCGCGGCCGACCCCACGCGTCGAGGCGCTCGCTCGCGAGTTGCGCGGCGTGCTCGGTGTCATCGCCGAGCTGCGCCGGTCCCGCCGGCTGCCCGAGTTGCTGCGGGTCACCAGTCATCCTGGAGCGCTCGCCGACGGTGTGGCCACGTGGGCCGAGCTCGACGACGAGCGCCGTGCCGCCGTGCTCGCCGCCGTCGACCTCGGCGAGCGAGTCCAGCTGATGCTCGACTGGGCGCGCAATCACGTCGCCGAGCTGCAGGTCGCCGAGTCGATCCGCAACGACGTCACCGAGGGCGTCGACAAACAGCAGCGCGAGTACCTCCTGCGCCAGCAGCTCGAGGCGATTCGCAAGGAACTCGGTGAGGGCGACGGCGACGTCGTGGCCGAGTACCGCACGAAGCTGGCCGAGCTACAGCCTCCGGAGGCGGCGTACAACTCGATCGCCAAGGAGATCGAGCGGCTCGAGCGCACCAGCTCGCAATCCCCCGAGCATGGATGGATCCGGACGTGGCTCGATCGTGTCTTCGAGCTGCCGTGGAGCTCGCGCACCGATGACAACCTCGACCTCGCCAACGTGCGCGCCGTCCTCGACGCCGACCACTACGGGCTCGACGACGTGAAGTCGCGCATCGTCGAGTTCATGGCGGTTCGCAAGCTGCGCGCCGACCGCGGCCTCGTCGGTGACGACGGTGCGACGGGTCAGCGCCATCACGGGGCGATCATCACGCTCGTCGGTCCGCCAGGTGTCGGCAAGACGAGCCTCGGAGAGTCGGTTGCCAGGGCGATGGGTCGCAAGTTCGTGCGCGTCGCCCTCGGTGGCATCCGCGACGAGGCCGAGATCCGCGGCCACCGCCGCACCTACGTCGGATCGCAGCCCGGGCGGATCGCCAAAGCGATGGTCGAGGCTGGGACCGCCAACCCGGTGATCCTCCTCGACGAGGTCGACAAGCTGTCTCCCGGCGGTTGGTCGGGCGACCCGACCGCGGCGCTGCTGGAGGTGCTCGACCCAGCCCAGAACCACACGTTCCGTGACCACTATCTCGAACTCGACCTCGATCTCTCCGACGTCGTGTTCATCGCCACCGCCAACCTTCTCGACACGGTTCCGGCACCGCTGCTCGACCGCATGGATGTCGTCCGCCTCGATGGCTACACCGACGAGGAGAAGGTGTTCATCGCCCGTCGGTACCTGCTCCCGCGGCAGCTCGGCCGGGCCGGGTTGGAGCCGAGCGAACTCGACGTCGATGACGCCACGATCGTCGCCATCATCCGCAGCTACACGCGGGAGGCAGGCGTTCGCTCGTTGGAGCGCGAGCTCGGGCGACTGGGCCGTAAGGCGGCGGCGAAGATCGCCGCTGGCGACGACGTCCCCGCCGTGCAACCGGGTGGCTTACGCGAGTGGTTGGGCAGGCCCAAGCTCGTCGACGATGTCCCCGACCGCACCGAGCTGCCGGGGGTAGCCACGGGCCTCGCCGTCACGGGAGCGGGCGGCGACGTGCTGTTCATCGAGACGACGGCGTTCCCGACCGGGCCGGACGCCGAGCCGGGTCTGACGCTCACCGGGCAACTCGGCGACGTGATGAAGGAGTCGGCGCAGATCGCCCTCAACTACGTGCGGTCGCATGCCGACGAGCTCGGTGTCGAGCCGGAGTCGATGCGCCGCCGGTTCCACGTCCACGTGCCGGCTGGCGCTGTGCCCAAGGACGGGCCTTCGGCAGGCATCACGATGACGACGGCGCTCGTCAGCCTGCTGCGTGACCAAGCGGTGCGGCCGACTGTCGGGATGACCGGCGAGATCACCCTGCAAGGTGCCGTGCTCCCGATCGGCGGCGTCAAGCAGAAGGTGCTCGCCGCCCATCGAGCCGGGCTCACCGAGGTCGTGCTACCAAAGCGCAACGAAGGCGACCTCGACGACGTCCCCGACGAGGTCCGCGAGGCGATGACCTTCCACCTCGCCGACACCTACGCCGACGTCGTCAGCCGCCGCCTTCGCCAACTGAAACGCGGTATCCCGCCATCGGAGTGTCAGCTGCTGGGTTTCCCGGCACGTGACACTCCACTAGCGGCCCGTCCGCCCTCCGCTAACCTGAGCAGCGATCGCGGATGTAGTTCAATGGCAGAACATCAGCTTCCCAAGCTGAATACGGGGGTTCGATTCCCCTCATCCGCTCTCGACGAATCACCTGGTAGCTGGCGTATTCTGGTTGACCACGGTGTGTGGACAGTGCTCAGACGTCGCCGTGCCACTCGTGCTGTGCTGTCCCGGTTCATAGTGGACACGTGGTTCCGGTAGTGGGTGACACTTTCGTGAACGACCTGGCCGCGGTTCGAACTCGTCAGCGGCTGTGATGTGCCGCCTGCCCGACGCCGAGGGCGTGATGGACAGCCTCGCCGAACGACTTGTTCGGCGCGGCGCACATCCACTTCTGCGGTGATGTGCCGTGCCTACACTTGTGGCGACCTGTGTGGAGGCTGACATGCGCTTTACGACAAGGTTGGGGGCAGAGTTCCTTGGAACGTTCGTGCTCGTGTTCGGCGGCACCGGGAGCGCGGTCCTTGCCGCTACGTTCCTGACGCCGGTTGGAGCCGACACTGGTCTGGGAATCGGATTCCTAGGTGTCTCACTCGCGTTCGGACTGACGGTGCTGACGATGGCGTATGCGGTCGGTCACATGTCCGGCGGACACTTCAATCCGGCGATCACACTCGGTCTTGCAGCTGCCCGGCGCTTTGAGTGGAAAGAAGCCCTCCCGTACCTCGTCACACAAGTGGTCGCCGCCATCACCGCCTCGGCCACGCTGTGGGTCATCGCCATCAACCACGAGGGGACGACCAAGGACTCGCTCGCCGCCGGTGGCTTCGCTGCCAACGGGTTCGGCGACCATTCGCCCGGCCAGTACAACTTCTTCGCCGGGCTCGTCATCGAGATCGTGCTCACGGCGGTATTCCTCGTCGTGATCATGGGCACCACCGACAAGCAAGCCTCGAAGGGCTTCGCCGCGCTTGCTATTGGCCTTGCTCTCACGCTCATCCACCTCGTCAGCATCCCGGTCACCAACACATCGGTGAACCCGGCCCGCTCGACGGGCCCGGCGATTCTGTTGGCCTTCGGGGGTGAGTCGTGGGGGCTCGAACAGCTTTGGCTGTTCTGGCTGGCGCCGATCGTCGGGGGAGTGCTCGGCGCGTTCGCCTACCAGTTCGTGTCTGAACGCGACACCGTTTCTGACGCCGCCGTGATGCACGTCCCGCCGAGTGGCCCGGACGAGATCCCGGGCGAACCGTGACGGATGTGACGCACGCTGTAGTCATCGCCGATCAGAGCTAGCCGGCGAAGGCCGTTGATGTCGGTGGACGGTCGTTTACGTCAGACGAACGCGCCGCTACCTGCGCATCCAGCTGACACAAATGCGACCAGTGCGTCTGTCCGGCGATCCAACGAGCCGTGCACCGAACTACGTTCTCCGACGTTCGGAACGGCCGGACACACGCGTCGGGGGTAGCACGACGTCGGAATTCGGGGTCGCAGATCGCGCCATCCGCAGCCGCCATGCCCGCACCTTCGCCCACAGGGCGACGCCGCGGGAGCCGATGCGACGCCGCCAGCGCGCCTCTTCGAGGCGATAGAGGCTGCGTGCCGCCTCCATGTGTGACCAGAGCAGCGGAGTGTTGCCGAGGGCGACGGCGCCGACCGGGTCCCACTCCTCCGGTAGCAACGGCGGAAGGGCAGCGCACATCTGGTCGGCGCGCTGCCGGGCCGCCTCGACGTCGCCGATCGAGGCGAGGGCGGTGACCGCCCACCACGACGCCGGGATGAATGTCGCCTCGGTGCCGCTGAAGCCGTCGTCCGCCGGCGGATAGCGGCGCAGGAACGCCCCTTGTTCGAGGGCGCCGATCGTCGAGCGCACGTGGCGGCGTAGGCGGGGATCATCGCGTCCCCAAAAACCGGTGATGGCCGCCTGCAGGTTCGCCGCATCTGGTGTCACGTCACCGGGTTCAAAGGTTTGGGGCAGCCGGCCAAGGTCGGCGTCGAACACCGCCTCGACCCGGGCCCGGGCCTGCGCAGCCGCCGCCGACCACCTCGGCGGAACACACGACCGGTCGGTCAGGCGCCGCGTGCGGATGGCTCGGTCGAGTCCGTGCCAGCGGGCCAGCTCCTCGCTGACGAGGTGAACCGGGGTCCGCAGCTCCCAGACGCCGCTTGTCGGGGCAACCGGCGCGTCGGTGAGTCGGTCAGCGAACCCGTCGACGATGGCGAGGTGTCGGTCGGTGAGTTCCCCGCCACCCGTTGCGTAGACCCACGCGGCATCGAGCACCGATGCCAGGGCATCGAGCTGGCGCTGGCCGCTCGCAGCGTTCCCCGTCCTCACCGGTCGCGAGTCGGCCCAACCCGCGATACCCAGCAGGTCGCGTTCCTCCGGCACGGGCTCGCCCCTCGTCGTGGTCAGCGGCGTGAGGTGGCCGTCGCTTCGGTCGAGTACGTCGGCGACGAAGGTTAGGTAGTGGGCGGCCGCGTCGAGCTGGCCGAGGAGCACGGCCGTCGACACGGCGAGCGCCGAATCGCGCAACCAGCTGAAGCGATAGTCGAACTGGCGTGTGCCGCCTGGCGCCTCCGGCAGGCTCGTCGTCGGGGCGGCGACCGGCGCCCCGGTCACAGCATCGGTCAGCGCGTGGAGTACCCGCAGCGCGTCGACGGCCCTGTTCGGGTGACGGCTTGGCAGTCGCAGCTGCCGCATCGTCTCACGATCGGCATGCTCGGCGTTCTCCAGCAAGCGTCGGCCGTGAGTGGCCGGCTCGACCGGCGCCGGCGGGTCGGTGCAGACGATCAGCCCGCTCCAGGCGTCCGCCGGTGCCTCCAGGATGATCGTCAGCTCGCCGCCCACAACCTCACATCGACCGTCGGTGGTGACCTCCAACGAGTCGGATCGGGTGCGACCTGGCTCGACGCGCCAGGTCGCCGGCGGCATGGCGTCGAAGCCCCCGATGCGGAGCCCGTGGCGCAAGGTGACGGCGGCCTCAGGGCGGGCGAGACGAACGAGCGCCGATCCACCGCCATGTCGAACCAGCCCGTCCCACAGCTCGACGCGGCAGCCGTCGACCCGCACCGTGGTTCGGGCAGTGGGGCCGGCTGGACAGGCGTCCCACGCCGCCGCGGTGGCGCCACACCAGCGTGACCGCCCGCCTGCTGGATCCAGCAGCGACCACACGATCGGCTCGCTGTCGAAGCGGTCGGGGCACCACCAATCGACCTCGCCGTCGGGGCGGATCAGCGCCGCGCCGGCGCCTTGCCCGAGCAGACGGTGTGAGCCGAGTGGGGGAGGGCTCGCAGTCATCGGTCGCCGCGGTAGTGCGGCAGCAGTTCGCCGCTGGCGAGGTCAGCGAGCCGACGCTGATCGGGGCCGACCTGATGCAGGTAGACCGTGTCGTAGCCGGCTCCGACGAAGCGGTTGATGGCGCTGACGACAGGCGCCGCGTCCGTGGCACACACCACGCCGTTGCGCACGGCATCGCGTCCGGCGACCTCGGCGGCCGCTTCGAAGTGTTCCGGACGGGCCAACTCGGTGAGCAGCGCTGGCGCCACGGTGCCGTTGGGCCAGTGTTCCCACGCGTTGTCGAGGGCCGCCTCGATGGTTGTCGCGAGCGAGACGTGCACCTGACCGATGCACGGTCCGACGCCGCCAGCTCCGTGGAACGCGTCGACCAGCCGGACATCTGGCGTGACCGCGATGATCCCGTCACCGCACCCACCAGCCATCGCCGCGCTGCGTTTGCCGGAGACCGCGACGTGAATCGGCGGCGGGCTGGCAGGACGCTCGAGCAGACGCAGATTCTCGACCCGCCAGCGCTTGCCGCGGAGGTTGACGTTGTCGCCCTGCCACACCTCGCGGATCGCGTCGATGGCCTCCTGCAGGCGCTCCCGTCGCTCGCCCGCCGGCGGCCAGCGCCGCCCGAAGGGCTGCTCGTTGAGCCGCTCGCCCGTGCCGACCCCCAGGAAGAATCGACCCTCGAGGAGGATCGCTGCGGTCGCCGCGGCGTGCGCGACGTTGATCGGATGGGAACGATGGATCATGGCGGTCACGCCGCTGCCGACCTCCAGGCGTGTCTGCAGCCTGGGCGATCGCCCCGATGGTCGTCCACACGTGACCGGCGTGGGCCTGCGAACGCACCCACGGCAACAGGTGATCGGAGATCATCGCTGTCGAGAAACCGGAGCGCTCGGCGAGAACGGCCTGTTCGACGAGTCGGCGGGGATCGTGCTCCTCACTGGACAGCCACCATCCCAACCGCACCGGGCCATCAGACATGGAGCCGAGCCGTGACGACGAGGCCGATGAGGACGCCACTCACCTTGGTGACGAAGACGTGATCGATGCCGTCCTTGGCCAGCTGTTGAGCGACCTCGTCCACGCGCAGCTCCGGTCGGATCGTCCCCGGTGCCGGAACCATCACGTCTCGGACGGCGGTCTCCGGCGGCAGACCCAGCGCTGTCGGGTGAATCGCCCCGAACAGCACTCCATCGCCGTCGACGACCGGCACCGGGAACGCTGCCTCGCCGAGGGCGCGGACGTCGGCGATCGTGTCGTCAGGCGAGACGGTCGGGACCACCTCGACAACAGATGAGATGCGGCGGCGGTCGCCCACGGCGCCCTCGGTGGGCAGACCGAGCGCAGTCCACGCCGCTCGCCCACCGATCAAGTCGTACACCGGGTCGAAGCCGAGGTCCTCGAGGCGTCGCGCCAATCGGGCGCTCAGGTCGCAGTGTTGATCGAAGCAATACACGAGCACACCGCCGTTCCGATCGAAACCTTCGACCTGTGACGGTTCGAAGGACTCGAGTGGCAGCGACCGGGCACCGGGCAAGTGCTCTTGGCGGTAGACGTCACCGGGCAGCGCATCGAGGGTCAGAACCCCCGCCGCCAACAGCTCCTCGGCCCCCAGCGCATCGACCCGCACGGGCGGCAATACCCACCGCAGACGTTCGTGAACCGGCCGGCCGGCGTTCGTCGGTTGTCAGAGCACGGCGAGGGCCGGGAGGGCGTCGACGATGTCGCGGGCAAGCTGCTCGTCGCCGACGACGTCGTAGGCGAGTTCGCGGGTATCGAGTCGGGCGCTGATGCCCCGACAGATGGCTGCGGCGGTGGTGATGATCTCGGCGTCGACCGCCTCGTCGCTGGCCGGGCGCACTCCATCGACGGCTCCTAGGTCGACGTCCCAGGCAGCGTCATCGAGATCGGTGAATCGAAATCTGACGAGGCGTCCCGGGCGATGATCACCGCGGGCGGCGAGTGTCCTCGGCACCAGCCCACACGCGGCGTGGGCCATCGTGAGCAGCGAACCCGGCGGCGGGTCCACCATGTCCACCCCGGTCGCTCGACGGATGTCGTCGGCGTGCGTCCAGGTCTCGAAGGCGCGCACGAGCATCGCCATCCGCGTGGCGATGCGGCGGCCCCACCATTCGATCGGCTCGTCGAGACGGGCCTCGCCGCGGACGGCGACCTCCGTGGCGGCGGCCTCCGCCGCGGCCTCCAACTCGGCGACGGCGACGGCGGGTGATCGGTCGAGGTGCCGGGCCTGCGCCTGGGCGGTGCGGCCCTCGTTGTCGGTGGCAGTCTCGGGAATGCCGGACACCGGCACCCCCAGCTGCGCGGCCAGCAGCGACTCGTTGGCGACGAGGTGGACGACGACATCGTGGACCGTCCAGCCGTCCAGTTCGGGCGGGTCGACCGGACGAGCCCAATCGTCGACCGTGAGGTCGCGCAACAGGAGGATGGCGCGCCCCATCTCGACGCGGTGGACGTCGATCGGCGAGGAGCCGGCGGGCACCGTCACTGGGGGGCGACGGCGGCGTGCCTCATCGAGCACGCGAGACCGCAGCTCGGGACTGGGCGTGACCTGGTCGACCACCGCAGCGGCGAATTCGCCGGCTGCCGAGCGCAGATCCTGTGCCAGGCGGCCGGCGTGCGGGCTGGCGTCGAGGTGCGCCGCGATGACATCGGCATCCTCGGCGTCGTGGGCGTCGAGTGCGTAGGCGGCCAAGTCGTCAGGCGACACCGGGGGATTCGGGAATTCGTTGTTCATTTGCATCGTCCGCCTTGCTCGCTCATTTCAGACCCGAGGTTCTCGGCGATCCGCGCCAACGCCAGACGTAGTCGCGACTTCGCCGTACCTTCCGGAATGCCCAACACGTCGGCCACCTGTCGGTAGGTGTACCCGTCGAAGTAGGCCAGCTCGAGGGCCTGGCGCTGCGCAGCCGGAAGCACCTCGAGGGCCGTGCGGACCTTGCTCGTCGTGTCGGAGCGGAGGACCGCGTCCGCAACATCGGCAACGTCGCCATGCTCGTGGGCAACCCGCGCCTCCCGTCGTCGCCGCGCCGCCTCGCGGCGGATGGCATCGACGGCGCGGCGGTGGGTGAGCGTCCCGAGGAAGCCGCGGAGGGTGCCGCGCCCTGGTTCGATGCGCTCAGGATGCTCCCACAGCGATGTGAACACCTCCTGGGTGACGTCCTCCGCGATCTGCCGGTCGACGAGGGTTCGAACCGCGAGGCCGTAGACGAAGCCGGCGTAGCGGTCGTACAGGTCGGTGAGGGCGGTCTCGTCGCCTCCGGACAAGCGCTCGATCAGCACCCGCTCGGCCCACGGGACCTGATGTCGTTCGTCCATGACGCAAGTCCTCTCCACGCCCTCCGTTCGACGCTAGACGCCGCAGCGGATCACTCTGCGACCGTGATCGAATAGTCCTGCACGCGGGCCGACGCCTGCGGCGACAGGGTCAGCCGGAGGCGCACCTCGCGTCCGTCGGTCGCCTGGGCGATGGCTGTGCCTCGAGTGGCGAACTCCGCCTCCGTCCGCTGCAGGGTCAGACGGCCGTGGACGCTGACGAGCTCGCCGGCCTGTAGCGCCCGGCGTTCGTACGTCTCATCGAGGGCGACGTTGTCGGCGAACAGGGCGTCGGCACCTTCGTCCGACCAGTCGTTGACGAGCGCCACGAGGTCCTCCGCGGCCCGCCGAACGGCCTCGCTGACCGCGACGACGACGGGTGGCACGAGGCCGTGGTCGTCGAGCACTTCGAGCATCCGCCGGGTCAGCAGCCACATCGGTGCGTACGTCGAGTTCGCCAGCGCCACGGCTCCGATGCGCCGGCCCGGAAGCCAGCGCATGTTCGATCCGTAGCCGGGCAAACCGCCCGAGTGGCCGACGATGTGCCCGAAGCGCTGGTCGTGGACTACCTGCAACCCGAACCCGTAGCCAGCGGCATCGACGCGCTTCGGCACATGGTCGAGACCCTCGCCGGTCTCCGGCGTCAGCGTGACGTCGGCCGCACGGTGAACTTGTTGCAGCTCTCGTCGCGTCGCCCGTCGGATCGGCCCGGCGTCGTCGTCGCCGGCCGGGAAGGCGTCGTCGAAGAAGGCCATCAGGCGGACGATGTCGTCGATCGTCGACCACAGACCGCCCATCGGCGCAAGCGCTCCGTCGCCGAGCGGCGCACTGTCCGCCACCGCCAGACCGTCCTCGATGCGGTGCGGCCGAGCCCAGTCGTCGTGGTCGGGTCGGGTCCACGTGGTCCGCTGGAGGTCGAGCGGACGGATCAGCAGTCGGTCGATCAGGTCCTGCGGTCGTTCGCCGGTGAGCCGCTCGATGACGCGGCCGATCACGCCGTAACCAAGGTTGGAGTAGTTGAACCGGGTGCCCGGCACCGCGGCGAACGAAGGCCCTTCGGCCAGCACGGCGTCGAGGTCGTCGGCGGCGATGTCGAGGTGACGGTCGGCCCACGGATCGTCCGTTGTGATCCCCGACTGCATCGACAGCAGGTGGCGCAGCGTGATGGGCGGCGAGTCGGCGGTCGGCCGAGCCGCCGCCAACTCGGCGACGGCGTCGTCGAGTGCCAGGACGCCGTCGTCGCGAAGGCGCAGGACCGTCGCCGCGGTGAACGACTTCGTCATCGAGGCGATGCGGAAGACGGTGCCTGTCGTCGGCGCCGCGCCGTCGTCGAGGCACCCGCTGTGTCCGGACAGGGCAAGGCTCCCGTCGCACATCACTCCCCAGATCAGCGCGGGCGAGTGGTGCGTCGCCGCGTAGTGGTCGCCCAGCGCCTGCAGCTCGGCACGCGCCGCCTCGAGGTCGTCGGTCTGCACGGTCACGTCAGCGCCGGCTGATCAAGGGTCAGCTTCCCAGCGTCGGCGTCGAGTTCGGCCAGCACGCCGAGCGGCACCGTGATCGGGTCGTCGCCGTGACCGAACCCGAAGTCGGCGAGGATCGGCACGCCGAGGTTTCCCAGGACGTCGACGACCACCGGCTCGGCGGGCTCGCAGTCGGCCCACGACCCGAGCACGATCCCGGTGGCGCCGTCGAACCATCCCGACCGACGCAGATGGGTGAGGTAGGAGTCGATCCGGTAGGCCTTCTCGTTGACGTCCTCCAACAGCACCAGCCCGCCACTCGCCGACGACGCCGACGGCGTGGCCACGGACATCGACAGCACCGACAGGCACCCGCCTGTCGTCACCCCGACCGCTCGCCCGCCGACCAAGGGGTGTGCCGACGGCGGCGCCAGCACCTGCACGACCTCGGGTTCGAACAAGGTCGTCCGCAGGTGCAGTTGGGCCGCCGCCGAGCCGAGGAATGATCCCGTGCCTGACATCGGCCCATGCAGCGTCACCACGCCAAGCCGTACGGCCACCGCCTCTTGCAGCGCCGTGACGTCGCTGTACCCGAGGAGCACGGTTGGCTCGGCACCCCGCAGCGCCGACCAATCGACGTGATCGATCATCCGGTGCGCTCCGTACCCGCCGCGCACGCAGATGACCGCCCGGACGTCCGGGGCCGCCCACGCCGCGGCGAAGTCCTCGGCGCGACCCTCGTCGGCGCCTGCCAGATAGTCGTGGCGAGGATCTACGTCGCGAACGTGGGGCATTTCCCGCACCTGCAGGCCCCACGACCGCAGGATCGCGATGCCGGCATCGAGGCGGTCTGGTGGCACGGGGCCCGACGGCGCGATGAGGGCGACGAGATCGCCTTCGCGGAGTCGGCCGGGTCGCACTCCGGCGGTGAGCGGTTCCGATGATGGCGACGTCATCGGGCCATCCTGCCCACGCGTCGGGGTGATCGAGAACTCCACCGGTTCCGGCACGCTTGTTTCACTGTTCGCCGGTCGCGCCGACTATGTTCCAAAGCATGTGGCGGACAAGCGCCACTCCGACCGGGGGAGACTGCCGAATGACGAGGAGACGGTTGATCGCCGCAGCCGCGGTGACAGTGGGAATCACGGGATCTGCGGTGGGCATCAGCAATGCCGCTGAGGTCGAAAGTGGGGCCGAGCCGATCACCCTGAACCTGGCGCTCGGACAGGACATGGGGACGCTGCTGCCGATGGACTCGAACATCGGCGACAACATCTCCGTGCTCGACGTCGTCTACGACGGGCTGATGCGCTACGACCCAGAGACGACCGAGCCGTACCCCTACGTCGCCGAGAGCATCGAGACCACCGACAACCAGGTGTGGACGATCACGATCAAGCCGGACCTGACTTTCCACAACGGTGAGCCGGTCAACGCCGAGGCGTTCGCCCGGGCGTGGAACTACGCGGCCTACGGGCCGAACGCGATGTCGAACAACTTCTTCTTCGAGCGCATCGAGGGCTACGACGCCATGCAGGGCGAGACCGACGACGAGGGCAACGTCACCGTCGAGCCGGAGGCGGACACGCTGTCGGGCCTCAACGTCGTCGACGACCTGACCCTCGAGGTCACGCTCATCGGTCCGTTCGCCGGATTCTCGACGATGCTCGGCTACACCGGCTTCTTCCCGGTCGCCCAGGCGTGCATCGACGACATCGAGGCCTGCGCCGTCCAACCGATCGGCAACGGCCCGTTCGAGATCGAGGAATGGCAACAGGGCGTGAGCCTGACCGCCAACAAGTGGGCCGACTACACGCTCGACGAGACCCCGAACTACGACCGGATCGAGTGGACCGAGTACGCCGGAGCGTCGGAGTGGCCCGACTTCCTCGCTGGTGACCTCGACACCGGCGAACCGCCGCCGGCCGAACTGGCCGCGGCCGAGGCCGACGCCGACCTGCAGTCACGCGTCGTCGAGCGACCCGGTGCCGCCCTCACGTACCTCGGCTTCCCGCTGTACCTCGAGGGCCCGTGGCAGGACATCGAGTTCCGCAAGGCGATCTCGATGGCGATCGACCGCCAGGGCATCGTCGACGCCCTACTCCCGGGCCAACGGGTACCGGCCGATTCCTGGGTGGTCCCCGGTGGCGTCCCAGGCGGCGAGGCCGGCACATGCGAGTGGTGCACGTTCGACCCCGAGGCGGCCGTCGCCGCCCTCGAGGCGGCAGGCGGCTGGCCGGAGGGCGAGACGTTGGTCATCAGCCTCGGCCAGGACGAGACCGAGGAGCAGCTCTTCCAGGCGATCGGCGACTCGATCCAGGCGACGCTCGGCATCCCCTACGAGCTGAACCCGACGCCGGACTTCTTCGCCAACCGCTCCGACCGCGCCTTCACCGGCCCGTTCCGCAACAACTGGTTCCCGGACTACCCGCTCAACGAGAACTACCTGGCGCCGGTGTACGCCTCGGGCAACGCCGAGGAGGGCAACACCAACTTCGGGTACTACAACGCCGACTTCGAGGCCGCCATCGCCGCCGGCGACGAAGCCCCGACGCTGGAGGAGGCGGTCACCAACTACCAGGAGGCCGAGGCGATCCTCGCCGCCGACTTCCCGACGATTCCTCTGGTCTTCTCGATGAACAAGACCTACTACAGCGAGCGTCTTTCCAACGTCGTGCTCGACCCGTTCAGCGGGGCCACCAAGCTGCGGCTGGTCGAGGTGAGCGACGCCGCTTGATCGACGTGTTTGCTGGAAGTCCCGACTGAGCGGGCCGAATCGTGCTCGTTCTGTCGGGACTTCGTTGCCCGGCGGGCGATAGTTGATGGGCCGCTACATCGCCCGGCGGTGTTTGCAGGCCGTGCTCACGTTGTTCCTCGTGGTGCTCGTGCTGCACCTACTCACGACGCTCGCCATCCAGCTCAACGGCAATCCGGCGCTGGCGTTCTTCGGCGATCGCGTCCCGAGCGCCTCGCAACTGGCCGCCGTGGAGGCGCGCTACGGCCTCGACGATCCGTGCTACGACCAGCCGGGCAACCCATGCCTCGGCCCATTCGTCGATCGCTTGGCGGATTATGCCCACGGCGACTTCGGCACCAACCTGCGCGGTCGGGAGGTCACCGACATCGTCGCCACGGCTGCGCCGAACACGCTCAGGCTGTTCGTCATCGTGACGATCACCTGGCTCGTGCTCGGCATGACGCTTGGCTCGATCGCCGCGAAGTGGCGCGGCAGAGCGGTCGACCATGGTGTCCGGCTGACGAGCGTGCTCATCGACGCCCTCCCGGTGTTCGTGCTGCTGCTCGTCTATCGCTACGTGTTCGCGGTGCCGCTGTCGAACTGGGCCGAGGACACCTTCGGCGACGACAGCCTGCCGGCGCTGTGGTTCCGCCCGTCGTTCGACGCCGACCACCCGTGGGCCACGCTGCTCGTGCCCGGCATCCTGTTCGGCCTCGCTGGGTCGGCGGCGTTCATGCGTCTCGTGCGCGCCAGCCAGTTGGAGAGCTATAGCGGCGAGCACGTGCGCACGGCGCGCGCCAAGGGTCTGCCCGAGCGCCACGTCTTCACCCACCACGTGGTGCGCAACTCCTCGGTCCCCGTGGTCACCGCCGTCGGCCTGACATTCGCCGACGCGCTCGGCGGCGCCGTGATCACCGAGGGGATGATGAACATCTACGGCATGGGCGGCGTGCTCTGGGAGGCGGTACGAGCCTCGGACGTGTCCCTCGTGGTCGGCATCGTGACGATCCTGTCGATCGTGACCGTGGTCGTGATGATCGTGGTCGACATCACCTACGCCGCGCTGGACCCGCGAATCCGCTATGACTGATCGTTTCGACCTCACTCGTTCGCTCGCTGCGCTCGCTCTCTCCGTTCGGTCGAGCTCGTTGAGCGGCTGCGCCGCACCCAGCTTCTGGCGGCGGCCGGCAGAGCCGGCCCTGGCCGCCGCACCGAGGGGCTACCGCCCCTCGGGCACCCCGACGGCGCTCGTGGCGGACCACGGGCGCCGACCGGATCCGGTCGCCACGCAACCCCGCCTAAGTAGGTGGTCACGCATGAGTGAGGCGGCGACGACGGAGGTGACAACGGCGGTGAAGGAGGCCACCGCCTCGCGCACGTTGACCGCTGATGCCTGGCGCACGCTGCGTCGGCGACCCGACACGATCATCGCCGCCATGATCCTCGCCTTCTTCATGTTCGTCGTGGCCTTCCCTTGGGTGTTCACCGATACCGACCCGCAGCGCTGTCTGATCACGGAGTCGAAGATCCATCCCCAGGGCTTCGGAGAACCGCACCCGTTCGGCACCGACGCGTTCGGATGCGACATGCTCGCCCAGCTCGTGTACGGCGCCCGACCGTCGCTGCTGCTCGCCCTCGTGGTTGTCGGCACGTCGCTGCTGATCGGAGTGATCTTCGGCCTCCTCGCCGGGTACTACCTGGGATGGATCGACGCGCTGATCTCGCGGTCCATCGAGGTCTTTCTCGTCATCCCGCTGCTGCTGGCGGCGCTGCTGCTTGCTGTCGCTGTTCCGCAACGTCGACGTCGGCTCGGGCACGTTCAACGTCATCCTGCTGCCAGCCGCGGTGCTCATCATGTTCGGGTGGATGGGCTACGCCCGCTACATCCGGGCCAGCGTCCTCGAGTCCAAGGGGCTCGATTACGTGACCGCCGCGAGGGCCCTCGGCGCCTCCGACGTGCGCGTGATGTTCCGCCACGTGCTGCCCAATGCGATCGGCCCGGTGACCGCCCTGGTGCCGACATCGATCGCCGGGATCATCGGCGCCGAGGCCGTGCTGGCGTTCCTGGGCATCGGCGTCCGCCCACCGGCGATCTCCTGGGGGATCATGATCAGCAACGGCGCGGAGTGGGTCACCGGGGGCTACGCCTATCTACTGCTGTTTCCCCTCGGCTGCCTGATGGCCACGGTGCTGTCGCTCGTCGTGCTCGGCGATGCGCTGCGCGACGCCCTCGATCCGAGGCTGCGGTGAGCGAACCGGGCGACGGACCGCTGCTCGAGGTCGAGGACTTGGCGGTCGAGTTCCGCACACGCGAGGGCGTGTTCGACGCCGTCGACGGACTCTCCTACACGTTGACGGCGGGACGCACTCTGGCGATCGTCGGCGAATCCGGATGTGGCAAGACGGTGAGCTCGCTCGCCGTGATGGGGCTGCTCGGCCCGACGGCTCGGGTGACGCATGGCGCGATCCGGTTCCGGGGCACCGACGTCCTGGCCCTGCCTTCCAAGGAGCGCCGCGCGTTTGCCGGCGAACAAGTGGCGATGGTGTTCCAAGATGCTCTCGCCGCCCTCAACCCGGTGCACTCGGTGGGCTACCAGCTGTCCGAGGTGCTTGCGGGTGCGGCGGGGCATCGGCCGTGGCGAGGCCCGCCGCCGGGCGATCGAGCTGCTCGACCTCGTCAAGGTGCCGCGGGCCGCTGATCGGATCAGGGACTACCCGCACCAGTTCTCCGGCGGCATGCGCCAACGGGTGATGATCGCCGCCGCGCTGGCGATGGATCCGCAGGTGCTCATCGCCGACGAGCCGACCACCGCCCTCGACGTCACCGTCCAGGCCCAGGTGCTCCGACTGCTCGCCGAGATCCAGGCAGGAGCGACACATGGGTCTCGTGTTGATCACCCACGATCTCGGCGTGGTGGCGTCCGTCGCCGACGACGTGACCGTGATGTATGCCGGTCACGCAGTCGAGCAAGCCACCGTCGAGGAGATCTTCGCCGCACCGGCGCACCCGTACACGCGCGCCCTGCTGCGGTCGATGCCGCGCCTCGCCGACGACTCGACAGCGGACAAGGTCGAGGGCGGTCGTCTCGACGTCATCCCAGGCCGCCCGCCCCGGCCCGGCGAGATCCTCGAACGGTTGCCCGTTCCATCCGCGCTGTGACGCGGCGCTCGACGTGTGCCGCACGACGCCGCCGCCGCTGGTTGAGCTTCCCGGCGGACGGACGAGTCTGTGCCACGTGGCCACCGAGGTCCTCGAGGCAGCCCATGACTCGAGTCAGCGAGCAACAAGCGGCGTGCGTGGCCGGGGAACGCAATGAACGGGGAGCCGATCCTCGAGGTCCGCGACCTCGCCAAGGTCTTCCCGGTGCGCCGCGGCGTGGTGTTGCGACGCACCGTCGGGGAGGTTCAGGCCGTCGACGGAGTTTCGTTCACGCTGCGCCGTGGTCGAACACTGGGGCTGGTGGGCGAGTCGGGGTCGGGCAAGTCGACGCTCGCCCGGCTGCTCGTCGGCGTCGAGCGGCCGACACGTGGGCAGGTGCTCGTCGACGGAGTCGACGTCACGACGATGTCGCGCTCGGCGCGACGCGAGTTGCGCCGCCGCGTGCAGATCGTGTTCCAGGATCCGTACACGTCGCTGAACCCGCGGATGAGCGTTGGGCAGATCGTCGGCGAGCCGTTCCGCATTCACCCCGATGCCGTGCCCAAGGGAGGGCGAGACCGGGCGGTCAAGGATCTCCTCGAGCTCGTCGGCCTCGACCCTGCCCACGTGAACCGGTATCCGCACCAATTCTCCGGCGGGCAGCGCCAGCGCATCGGCATCGCCCGAGCGCTCGCCGTCAAACCACAGGTACTCGTGTGTGACGAGCCCGTGTCGGCACTCGACGTCTCCGTGCAAGGTCAGGTCATCAACCTCCTCGAGGACCTCCAGGACGAGCTCGGACTGTCGTATCTGTTCATCGCCCACGACCTCGCCGTGGTGCGGCACATCGCCGACGAGGTTGCCGTGATGTACCTCGGGCGGATCGTCGAGCACGGCACGGCCGCCGACGTGTACGACCGTTGCGCCCATCCGTACACGCGGGCGCTGATGTCCGCGGTGCCCGTGCCCGACCCGGCTGCTCGCCTGGCGAGCGCCGAGATCGTCCTCGAGGGGGACATCCCCTCGCCGGCCGACCCGCCGTCAGGATGTCGCTTCCATACCCGCTGCTGGCTCGCCGTACGGCTGGTAGGGGAGGGCGAGCCGGCCGCCGACGGGGTGCCGCTGCGCTGCGCGACCGAGTCACCGGCGCTCACCGACACCACCGTCGGGCACCTCGCCGCCTGCCACTACGCCGAGCGCGCTGCCCTCGCCGCCGCAGGAGTACCTGATGTCTGATCGACCACGCGTCGTCGTCGTGCTGAACTCGGAGCGCAGCGGCCCCGGACGGCTCCTCGACTGGCTCGCCGAGGAGGAGATCGACGCCGACCTCGTGGCCGGTGCCGACCTGCCCGAGCAGTTGGCCGCTGGATCGGCAGCGGTGGATGGGTTGGTGCTGCTCGGCGGCGCGATGATGCCCGACGACGACGAGCGCGCCCCGTTCCTGCGGCATGAACGGGCCCTCGTGGGCGAGGCGCTGGTGGAACGCGTACCTGTCCTCGGCATCTGCCTCGGCGCCCAACTGCTCGCCGCGGTGGCTGGCGGGGAGGTGACGGCGGAGTCGGGCGAGACCGAGCGCGGATCGTGTTCGGTCGACCTGCTCGCCGCCGCCGGCGACGACCCGCTGTTCGGCGGCCTGACCGACTACAACGAGCTACGCATGATCCAGAACCACCACGACTCGATCACGACGCTGCCGCCGGATGCCGTGCACCTGGCGACGTCGGGGCAATGCCGCGTGCAGGCCTTCCGCGTCGGCCCGGTCGCCTGGGGAGTCCAGTTCCACCCTGAGGCGTCGGCGGCCCGGCTGGCCGAGTGGGATGAGAACAAGCTCGCTGCCGAAGGGTTCGACCGGGCGACGCTGCTCGCCGAGGCGACAGCGGACGCGCCCGTTTCCACCCAGCAGGCGCGGGCGTTGATCGGCGCCTTCGCCGACGTCGTCCGCGAGGCGTGCCGCTGATGGGCAAGACCGGGACACACAGCGACGGGGTGCCGATCATCGCCTATTGCGTACGCCGCGCCTCCGGCGGTGTGCTCGCAGAGCGCTCGGCGGACGAGCCGTTCTACGCGGCGTCGACGGTCAAGCTGGCCGTGCTCATCGCCGTGGCGCGGGCACTGGAAGCGGGCTCGGTGACGTTGGAGACGCCGATGACGAGCGCTGACACCTTTCAGTCCGAGGCTCCCGGGGCGCCCGACTTTCACATCGATCCAGACGACCTCGACGACGGCATGCCGCCACCCGGCACGTTGATGCCGCTCGCCGACGTCGTCGAGCGGATGGTGGTCGTGTCGTCGAACGAAGCGACCAACATGGTGGTCGAGCTGGTCGGGCGCGAGTCGGCGAACGCTGCGCTGGCGGATGCCGGCGCGACGTCGAGCTCGTTCGGACGCAAGTACTCCGACCTCGCGGCCGCTGCCGCGCTGGGTGGCAGCCACCGCACGACCGCCGCCGATCTGGCGACCCTGATGTCCGCCCTCGTGACCGGCGTACTCGCCGGGCCCGAGTGGACCTCGTGGATGACCGCGATGCTCGGTCGCCAGACCGACCGGCAGCTCACCGCCCACGTGCCGGATGGCGTCCCATGCGGATCGAAGTCCGGGTGGGTCGACGGCATCCGCCACGACGTCGCCTTCGTCGGCGAGCCCGGGCCGGACGCCCTGGTGGTCGCCGTCTGCACGCGCGGCTACGAGGCGGCCGACGCCGAGGAGGCGCTCAAGGCGATCGGTTCTCTGGCGTGTTCATTGGCGTCGTCGCCGGTTCGGCGAACGGCTCGAGATGCCGTGCGATGAGCGATGACAGCCGTATAGCCCGTCATCGCTCATCGCGCCAACGACTGCGTGAACTCACCGATCGGATGGCACGGAGATCTGGCGCCCCTCGTCGAACGAGCGGATGCACGCGTCGGCGAGGAACAGCGCGCGGCGGCCGGCCCGGGCGTGGATCGGAGGCTCCCCGGAACCGCGCAGCGCCGCCAGCACCTCGTCGAGGTGCAGCTCGAACATGTGGTCGAAGTCTCGGTCACGGTCGTTGAAGTAGCCGGCTTCCCACACCTCACGCACCTCGCTGCCGGGAGTCGAGTGCGTGAAGCGCTTGACGGTGTCGACGATCTGCACCCGACCGGAGGAGCCGTTGATCTCGACGTAGTGCGTCTCGGGGTAGGCGTAGGACGAGTCGTACGACCCGACGAGTGAGCCAACGGCCCCGGACGAGAAGGTCAACGCGACGGCGAGCGTGGTGTAGCCGTTGTCGACGGGGTTGGCGAAATGGGCGCTGACCGCGGCGATTGGGCCGCACAGGTGCTCGAGCATGTCGAAGCCGTGGCACTGCGTCTCGATGAGGTTGGCATGCGAATGGTTGCTCGTTCCGACCTCTCCGCCGAAGCGCCACGTGGCGAACGAGATCGTTCCGAGCGATCCCGCCGCGATTTCCTCGTGGGCCATCTGCACCGGACGGGCGTACCGATGGTTGAAGTTGATGGCGAAGAACAGCTGACGATCAGCGGCTTCTTGCACCAGCCGGTCGGCCTGCTGGAGGTCGAAGACGAGCGGCTTCTCGACGAGCAACGGGTACCCGGCCTCGATGACGCGCAACGTCGTTTCGAAGTGGCCCTCGTTGGGCAGGCACAGCGACACGAGGTCGGGTCGCTCCGTGGTGAGCATCTCGTCGAGGTCGACGTACGGCGTCGTCGCGAACTCGCTGGCGCGCTTCGCGGTCTTGTCGCTGGACCTTCCGACGATCGCACACAGCTCGACGTCCGGTCGCTCGGCGAAGACCCGGGCGTGCTCGCGACCCCACCACTCGCCGGTGCCGATGACGGCCACCCGGAGGCGTTCTGAACTCATGTCTGCTCCTTTCGGCCGATGATCGTCTGCGCCGTGACGACGACGATCAGGAACACTCCACTGACCACCTGCTGGTGGAACGAGCGCAGCGTCCCGACCTGGTTGATCAAGTTCTGGATGACGCCGAGCAGGAGCACGCCGACCATCGTCCCGGTAAGCCCACCGGCCCCGCCACTGAGCAGCGTTCCGCCGATCACCACAGCGGCGATCGACTCCAGCTCGAGTCCGCTTCCGATCGTCGACAGCCCGGACGACGACCGCGCCGCAACGAGCATTCCGGCGAGCCCGCTGAGCACACCGGTCATCGTGTACAGAACGATCTTGACGCGAGCCACGGGCAGCCCCATCAACATCGCCGCGTCCTCCGACCCGCCGATGGCGTAGACGGCTTGCCCGAACCGCGTCCGGTTGAGGACGAGGAGGCCGACTCCGAACAGAGCGAGGGCGATCCACACCGGAGCACCGACACCGAGGAGGCGCTCCTGGCCGAGATTCGTCATCCACCGCCCGCGGTCGATGAGGTGGGTCGTATTGCCGTCGTCGGAGACCTTGAAGGCCAGGCCGCGCGCGAACAGCAAGCCCGCCAGCGTGACGATGAACGGTGGCATCCGCAGCTTGCCGATCAACGTCCCTTGCACCAGTCCGATGACGCCACAGGTCACGATCGGCACGACGATGCCGGCCAGCGAACCCCATCGAGAGCTGTAGGCGGCGAGCACGGCAGCGAGGGCGTACATCGAGCCCACCGAGAGGTCGATGCCCCCACTGAGGATGACGAACGTCATCCCGATCGAGATGATCGCCAGGAACGACGAGGCCACGGCCAGGTTGGCGAAATTGCCGGTGTTGGCGAACTGCGATCCGAAGATGATCACGCCGAGCACGACGACGACGATGAGCACGACGCCGGCAGCCGACCGGCGAATGAGTGACGACAGCGACCCCAACGACTCGTGTGCTGAGAAGTCGCCGAGCGGTTGATCGTCGGGTGCCGGAGCAACGATGTGGGCGGTCATCGCTGTCGGTCCCGCTGGATGTACACGGCTGCCACGATGATCAGGGCCTGCACCATCCGGGCATCGGCGTCGGACAGATCGTGGCGGATCAACGTGGCGAAGATCAGCTGCATCAGCACGGCGCCGGCGACCGTGCCGAGGACGCGGATCTCACCGCCGGCGAGCGGGGTACCGCCGACGACGACTGCGGTGATCGCACTCAGCTCGATCAGCAGTCCGACGAACGAGGGATCGGACGCCCCCGACCGCGCCGTTGCCAGCACGCCGGCGACGGCGGCGAACAGCCCCGACAGCGCGTAGACGACGATCAGTGTTCGGCGAACCGGCAGGCCGGCAGTCTGCGCTGCGTCAGGGCTGCCACCGATGGCGACGAGCCGCTTGCCGAACACCGTGAAGCGCACGACCACGCCGACGATCGCCGTCAAGCCAACGGCGATGAGCACTCCTGGCTGCAGTCCGCCGATGAGCTGTTTCGTGCCGAACGCGCGAACTGCCGGATCGAAGATCTCGGTCAGCCGCCCGTCGGCGATCATCAAGGCGAGCCCACGTCCGGCGATGAACAGACCGAGCGTCGCGACGATCGGCTGGATGCGGACTACCCCGACGAGCACGCCGTTGAACGTTCCCGCCAACACACCGGCCAGCAGGGCGACGACGATGGCGATGGTCGGGCCATGGTCGAGCGTCGCGGCGAGCGTCGCCGCGGCCAGCGCCATCACTGCGCCTACGGACAGATCGATCCCGGCAGTCGCCACGACGATCGCCATGCCGAGGGCGACGATCACCACGGGTGTCACCTGGACGAGCTGCAGCCGCACGTTGTTGAGCGTCGCAAAGTTGGGCGTGAACAACAGGTTGAAGGCGATCACCAACCCGAGCGCGGCGTACACGCCGTGCGTCCGCAGGCTGACCTGCGAACGCCAGTACCCGGTGACCGTCGCCGCCGTCATGCGTCGGTCTCCTCGGTATCGGGGACCGCGCCCATCAACTCCATGATCTTGTGCTCGTCGATCTCGTCGCGACCGAGCCCGCCGACGACCGTCCCGCGATTGAGCACAACCACTCGGGTCGAGCCCTCGACGACGTCCTCGAGCTCCGACGAGATCAGCACGATCCCCCGTCCCTGATCGGCGAGGTGCTGGATGATCGACTGCACCTCCGCCTTGGCGCCGATGTCGATGCCGCGCGTGGGTTCGTCGAGCAGCAGAACCTTCGGCTCGACGCACAACAGGCGGGCGATCAACGCCTTCTGCTGGTTGCCGCCGGAAAGGTGGGAGATGGATTGACGGGCACTCGACGTCTTGATCCCGAGGCGGGCGATGAAGTCGGTCACCACCCGGTCGACGCGCCTGCGAGAGATGAACCCCCAACGGCTCACCCGCGGCAGGGCCATCAACACGATGTTGTCGCGCACGGACATCGTCGGGACGATGCCCTCCGACTTGCGGTCCTCAGGAAGCAGCGCGGCTCCAGCGGCCAATGACGAGCGGGGTGAGCCGGTACGGACCCGACGGCCGCCGACCCTCACGTCGCCGTGGTCGAGGCGTTGGGTGCCGAAGATCGCCTTGACGGTCTCCGAACGTCCCGAACCGAGCAGGCCAGCTAGGCCGAGGACCTCGCCGGCCCGCACGCTGAGCGAAACGTCGAGCAGCTGACGCCGTCGGGTCAGCCCTTCGGCCTCCAGCAGCACCTCGTCGAGCACCCGCTGATCGCGGGTGAAGCTGGTGAGACCTTCCGAGCGAACGTCGGCGACATCCCGTCCGAGCATCGTGGCGATGACTTCGAGCTTGGTCGTCTCGGCGATCAGGCTGGTCCGAGCACGCCGACCATCGCGCAGGATCGTGATCCGATCGGAGATCTCGAAGACCTCGTCGAGGTTGTGGCTGACGAACAACAGGGCGACGCCGGCGGCGCGCAGGCGCCGGATCATCCCGAAGACCTCGGCAACCTCGCGTGGCTCGAGCGAGGAGGTCGGCTCGTCGAGGATGACGACGCGGGCGTCGGTCGACACGGCGCGCACGATGGCGATCATCTGCTGAACCCCGGCGCCGAACGAGTTCACCGGGCGGCGGACATCGACGTCGATCCCGTACCGGCGAAGCAGGGCGGTCGCCTTGCGGTTCATCTCACCGACGTCGAGAAGTCGCCATCTCGATCGCGGCTCATTGCCCAGGTACAGGTTGCGGGCGACCGACATCATCGGCACCAGCGTGATCTCCTGGAACGTCGTGCTGATGCCGAGGTCCCAGGCGGCGCGCGGCGACGACAGCGAGATGCCCTCGCCGAGGAAGCCGATCTCGCCCTCGTCGGGGACGTACACGCCGGTCAGCACTTTGATGAGGGTCGACTTGCCGGCGCCGTTCTCGCCGACGAGGGCGTGCACCTCGCCCGGGTACAGGCTCAGGGCAACCTGGTCGAGCGCCGTCACGCCGGCGAAATGCTTGGAGACCCCGACTGCCGTCAGTACCGGCTCCACGGTCGCGGATCGTGTCACGAAACGACTCCGTCGGGGGTGCGGGAGGGGGCGGAAGCCCCCTCGCCGGCGGCGAAAACGCCAGCTTGCTGGCCCGCCGCCAGCAAGTTGGGTGCGGCGAAGCCGCTCAACGAAGCTCGGCCGTCGCAGTGAGCGACGAAGGAGCGAACGAAGGCGGTCGAAGCATTAGTAGGCGTTTTCCAGCTCGGCCTCGGCGTTGTCGACGGTGTACTCCTTGTCGGTGATGATCGTCACCTCGGGAACTCCGTCACCGCTGTAGAAGTCCTCGAGGGCCTGGAAGGCCAGCGGTCCGAAGCGCGGGTTGGACTCGATGACGCCGGAGATCCAGCCGTCGATGATTCCCTGCACCGCGCCCTGCGTGCCGTCGATCGTGATGATCTTCACGTCGCCCGGCGAATACCCCGCTGCTTGCAGGGCGGCGACGGCGCCGAGCGCCATCTCGTCGTTGTGGGCGTAGATCGCCGTGATGTCCGGATCGTTGGCGATCAACTGCTCGGTGACCGTCTGACCCATCGCTCGCTCGTAGTTCGCCGCCTGCTCGGCGACCACCTCGATCTCCGTGTCGAGCTCCTCGAGTCGCTCCATGAATCCGTTGTTGCGATCGGTCGTCACGTTCACGCCTGGAGCACCGAGCAGCACGGCAAGGCGTCCCTCACCACCGGTCTCCCTGACCATCGCGTCCGCCGCTCGGCGTCCCTGCTCGACGAAGTCCGAGCCGATCCAGCCGATGTAGTCCTCACACGCTGTCATGGTGGTCAACAGTCGGTCGATGGTCATGATCGGCACGCCGTTCTCGTTGGCGTAATCGATCGCCGGGTCGAGCCCCTCGCTGTTCAACGGGGAGATGATCAAGGCGTCGACGCCTTGATCGACCATCCCCTGGATGTCGGAGATCTCCTTGTTGAGGTCCGATTCGGCGTTCGTGACGATCAGCTCGATCCCCCGAGCCTCAGCCTCGTCGCGGATCGATTGCGTCTCGGCGATGCGGAACGGGTTCGCTTCCCGTTCGGACTGGGCGAAACCGATCGTGGCGCTGGCCAGGTCGACGCTTTCGACGCCGTCGCCAGCGTAGATGTCATAGGTGCAGAGGTCGCCTGACGTGGCCGCGACCTGCTGGCTGGCGCCCGGGTCGGTCGAGCCGGCAGCTGCATCGGTGCCCGGCGGCTCCGTGCCAGGCACCGTGGTCGCCGAGGAGTTTTGCGCTCCCCAGGCGGTCGCCGCGCAGACGAGGCTGACGGCGAGCGCGATGCGTGTTCTACGTCGCTTGTTCATGAAATTCCCCCAAGTCGGTAGTGTGGGTCGTGGTGTTTGACAACGTTGTCAAACTTTACGTGACAACGTTGTCAGAGATAAGCGTCAAATTCAAGTCTGGATTCTTCCATTCACCTCCGCGGTGTGTGTGCGGGCGGCGGAGGCGGAGCCCCGACATCCCTCCGTCGACGGGGAGTGCCGTCCCGGTCGTCGAGCCAGCAGCGCGGCCACCGAGATAGAGCACGGCGGCGGCGACCTCGGCACTGGTCACGAGACGTCCCGTGGGTTGGCGCGCCTCGAGGGAAGCCCGCTCGGCGACGGGGTCGGTGGCCTTGTCGAGCAGTCGCCCGACCCACGGTGTTTCGACGGTGCCCGGACTCACGCAGTTGACTCGGATGCCCTCGGCGACGTGGTCAGCGGCCATCGCCATCGTCAGCGAAAGCACGGCGCCCTTCGACGCGCTGTACACGGCACGTTCTGGGAGGCCGGCGGTCGCCGCGATCGAGCACAGGTTGACGACCGCAGCGTCGGGGGATCGGCGCAGGTGGAATGCTTCCGCCACAGCATGGCCGATGCCTGAGGCGCCTCCAGTCACCACCGCTCGGAGTCCGAGGAACTCGGCATCAGTCACGGCTGACCCTCGTCGACCGACCACGCCGGACCCTCGGGGAAGCGATACTCGGCGACCGACGTGTCGAGCAGCCGGGCCCCATTACCAGGACCGAGAGGAGCGCGGTACCGGCCGCCGCTCACCACGGCCGGATCGGTGAAGTGCTCGTGCAGGTGATCGACGTACTCGATCCATCGGTCGTCCGTCGTGCCGCTGACGGCGACGAAGTCGAACATCGCGAGGTGCTGAACCATCTCGCACAACCCGACACCTCCGGCATGGGGACACACGGGCACACCGAACTTTGCGGCGAGCAGGATGATGGCGAGGTTCTCGTTGACGCCACCCACCCGGCAGGCATCGATCTGCACGACGTCGATGGCCGCCGCCTGGAGGAGCTGTTTGAAGATGACCCGGTTCTGGACGTGCTCGCCGGTAGCTACCCGTACGGGATGCACTGCTCGCCGGATGGCGAGGTGGCCGAGGACGTCGTCTGGTGAGGTCGGCTCCTCGATCCAGTACGGGTCGAACTCCGCCAGCTCCGCCATCCAGGCGATCGCTTGACCGACGCCCCAGCGCTGGTTGGCGTCGAGCGCGATACGCGCCCGCTCGCCGGCCGCACGGCGGGCGATCCTCAGCCGGCGGACGTCCGAGCCGACGTCTGCGCCGACCTTCAACTTGAGCATCGTGAAACCATCGCCGATGGACTGGCGGACGAGGTGGGCCACCTTGTCGTCGTCGTAGCCGAGCCATCCCGCCGAGGTCGTGTACGCCGGAAAGCCATGGGCCTCAAGGGCCGCGATTCGTTCGTCACGTCCCTCGGCCTTCGCTTCGAGCAGGTCGAGCGCCTCGCCCGCAGTCAGCGTGTCGTCGATGTAGGTGAAGTCGACCTGGGCCACGATCTCGTGCGGCGACAACGACGCCAGCAGACGCCACAGCGGTTGGCCGTCGAGACGACAACGGAGGTCCCAGGCGGCGTTGACGATGGCGCCGATGGCCATGTGCATGACGCCTTTCTCTGGACCGAGCCAGCGCAACTGACCGTCCCACGTGAGCTCGCCGCGAGCGCACCGACGTCGCCGGCAAGCTCCTCTGCCTCCCGTCCGACGACGTAGCCCGCCAACGCGCGCACCGCCGCACAGGCGACGTCGTTGCCGCGCCCGGTCGTGAAGAGCAACGAGTGGCCGGCCACGTCGGCATCGTCGACACGCAACGTGACGTACGCGGCCGAGTAATCCGGCTCCGGGTTCATCGCGTCCGAGCCGTCGAGCTGGCGCGAGGTGGGGAACCGGACGTCGACGACATCGAGGGCACTGATGCGGGTCATCGCTCGCTCTTGATGGATCGCGGTGGTTGGCGAGCGTCGACACGTTTGTCGACGCTCACCACGACAACGTCGATGACTCAGCCGCCGAAATCGTCGGCGTTGTCAGCGGTCACGATCTCGGTGCCGGTGTCGATCAACGGCTCGACCGACTCCCCGTTGATCGCGTCGAGGGCCGCCTGGGCGCCGAACTCGCCCATCCGGGCCGGGAACTGGGCGACCGAGGCAAGCTGATCACCGGCGACGATGGCGGCCACCTCGTCAGGTCCGGCGTCGAAACCGACCACGAGGATCTCCGCGCCGGCACTGTCGATCGCCTCGAGGGCACCGATGATCGGTGGCCCACACGCTCCATAGATCGCCGTCACATCCGGGTTGGCGGTGAGGATGTCCTGGGCGGCGTCGAGGCCTTTGGTCTGGTCGCAGTCGGTCGGCAGTGAGGCGACGATCTCGAAGTCGTCGCCGAGCCCCTCCTCGAAACCGGTGACCCGATCCTCCAGCGACGGTGCGCCGGCGACCCCTTCGAGAACGGCGATGGTGTCGCCAGGCTCGAGTTGCTCGGCGAGGAACTCGCCGGCGAGCACTCCTCCTGCGAGGTTGTCGGTGGCCACGAGCGATGTCGCTCCGTCCCAACCGGGAATGTCGTTGTCGACGAGGATCACGACGATGCCCTCGTCGACGGCCTCCTGCAAGGCGTCCTGGACGTTTGGGCTCGTCGGCGTCACGACGATCGCTTGGACCTCCTGGGTGACCATCGACTCGATGGCGTTGATCACGCCCTCGTCGTCCGTGCCACTCGCCCCCTGGGCAAAGATCAACTCGACTTCAGGATGCTCCTCGTTCCAGGTGGTCGCTGCGTCGACCATCGTGTCGTAGAAGTCGACGGGAAACTTCGTGATGAATCCGATCTTCACGGAGCCGTCGGCGGCCGCTTCGTCCGGCGATCCGGAATCAGGCGGCGTCGTGGCGCCGACGACGTCGGACGCCGAGACGGTCGCCCCGAGGCTGAGGCACAGCAGCAGCGGTGTCAAGCGGAGTGGTCGTTTCATGGTGGGTTCCCCCTTGTTGTGAGGCGGCCGGGCCGCCGGTGTGCGCCCGCGCCGAACGAACGGCACGTGCCGATGCGGTACTCGAGCTGTGGAGGACTAGGCCGCCGTGCCGACGATCATGGCGACGATCCTCTGTTGACTCTCTGGGCTCGGAACTTCCTCGCCCACCTTGCGGCCACGTCGCATGACGACGGCCCGATCGGCCACCTCGGTCACGTGATCGAGGGCGTGAGAGATGACGATGACGGCGTGCGCCTCGGCGCGCATGCGGCGAATGAGGTCGAGGACCTGGCGTGACTCGCGTACACCGAGGGCAGCCGTCGGTTCGTCGAGGATCACGACCTTCGACGCGAACGCCGCGGCGCGGGCAACGGCTATCGCCTGGCGCTGACCGCCAGACATCAATCCGACGACTGCGGAGCGCTCGGGAAGCGACACCTGCAGCCGATCAATGACGTCGACGGTGGCGTCGGACATCGCCCGGCGGCGCAGCACGCGCAGCGGTCGCGGCAGCCAACGAGGCACGGCGTCTTCGCGGCCGGCGTAGAAGTTTGCCGCCGGTGTGAGATTGTCGAACAACGCGAGGTCCTGGTAGACGGTCTCGATGCCGTGGGCGCGAGCCGCAGCAGGTGACGTGATGTGGGCGAGCTCGCCGTCGATCTCGATGACGCCATCGTCGAGTCGATGGACTCCCGTGATGCACTTGATCAGCGTCGACTTTCCGGCGCCGTTGTCGCCGAGCAAGGCGACGACCTCGCCGTAGTTCACGTCGACATCGACCGAGTCCAGCGCGAGGACGGCCCCGAAGCGTTTCGTCGCTCCCCGCACAGACAGTGCCGTACTCATGTGGTTGCCGCCCGGAGCACGCGGAACCGATCCTCGAGGCGAGCGCGCAGCACGTCGGATTCGACGGCCACAACGATGACGACACCGATGACAATCGGCTGCAGGAATGCGCCGACGTTCAGCAAGTTCATCCCGTTGCGAATCACGCCAATCATCAGCGCACCGACGAGGGCATTGCCGACGTTGCCGCGTCCTCCAAGGAAACTTGCGCCACCGATGATGACGGCGGCGATCGAGTCGAGCTCGGCGAGTGAGCCCGACGTTGGCGATCCGGCGTTGAGTCGGCCGGAGGTGACGATTGCAGCAACGCCGGCCAAGAGCCCGCACAGGAGGTAGACGGAGATGAGCACGGACCGCACCGGGATGCCCGTGCGCCGGGCGGCTTCGGCGTTCCCGCCTGTGGCGTAGATCCAGCGGCCGAGCACGAGCCGAGACATCACCAGGGCCACGATCCCGGCGATGCCTGCGACGAGGAACGCCGAGTACGGCAGCCAACCGAGCGACCCGCCGCCGATGGTCTGGACGATGTCCGGAACGCCGCGCACCGGCTGGCCGTCGGCGAACTGGAGGGCAAGACCACGGGCGATGCTCAGCGTCGCCAAGGTGATGATGAACGGGTGGGGCAACCGACCCCAGACATACCCTGCACCGTTGACGAAGCCGACCGCCGCTCCGGTGGCGAGCATGACGGCGATGACGATCACAGCGCCGCTGCCGTTGCGGAAGGCGAGGGCGCCGAGTACCGAGGCGAGCGCCAACGTCGAGCCGACCGACAAGTCGATGCCCTTCGTGATGATCACCAACAGCTGACCGATCGCCAGCAAGGCGATCGCCGCCGTCTGCGACAGGATGTTGCCGACGTTGCCCGTCGTGAGGAACACCGGCGACAGCAACGTCATGGCGACAACGAGGCAGGCGAGGATGAGGGCGGGTCCGAGTCGGATCACCGCCAGAGCGCCACGAAGCAGTCGGTATCGGCCGGGCTGGCGAGCCGCCCCTCCAGACGGATCGCCGTCCACGGACTGCAACGACGCCACGTGTGCACCGGGGGACGGGTCGGCGAGATCGGCTTCTGATGGACGACCGACGTTCGCCAACGTGCTCATTGCCACCTCCCCGAGTGCCAATCCCCCGATGTCGCCGACGCTCGACGACAGCTGTACGATACGCATCCAGACATCCCATGTCTAGACCCAAGTGTGAGGACGGTGCGCCCGGATGCCGGGATCATTGACGGAGGCCGCGATCGACCAGGTCCGCCAGCTGATCGCCACGGGTCGGCTGGTTCCGGGCGAGCGCTTGCCTCCGGAGGCCGAACTGGCCGAGTCGCTGGGTATCGGTCGCAACACGATGCGTGAGGCGGTTCGGGCCCTGGTCACGGCCCGTGTACTGGAGATTCGCCGGGGAGACGGCACGTTCGTCACCAGCTTGCGGCCTGAGCTGTTGCTCGCTGGGATCGGGGCAGCGGCCGACCTGCTGCTCGACGACTTCACGATGGAACTCGTGCAAGTTCGCCGCATCCTCGAACCAGCGGCCACCCGGTTCGCCGCCAGTCGTATCACGGACGAAGCGCTCACCGAGTTGGACGACCTGTTACGTAGGATGTCTACGGCCGAATCTCAGGAGCAGCTCGTCGAGTACGACGAAGCGTTTCACCACGTGGTGGCCGCTTCAGCCGGCAACGCGACGCTCGCCTCGATGCTCAACGGAGTGTCCAGTCGGACTACTCGCGGGCGTGTCTGGCGAGGTGTCATCGAGGCCGGAGCGACGGATCGGACGATCTCCGAGCATGCGGCCATCCTCGCCGCTCTGCACGCCCACGATCCGCAATTGGCCGAGGCCGCCGCCCTGCTCCACGTCTCCACGACGGAGCGCTGGTTCGCCGACATCGTCAACGCCCGCGAGTGACCGCAGGGTCCGGGCCCTAGCTACCGGCCAGCGGCGTTCCGAACTGGGCGGCCTGCGGTCCAAATCGTGATCTGGGCGGCTTTCGGTCCGGATTTCGGCCGCTTGGGCGCCCAGATCGAGAACCCGCCGCCGACCCCCGTCTACGGCTGCCAGGTCAGGGGGGCGAGGTGCAGGCCGCCTTCGCCCCAGCCGGCGGAGGAGACGAACCAATCCTCGCCGTCGACGATCACTTCGGCGGCGTGTGAGGCGATGTGTCCAACGAGCTCAGCGCCCTCGAAGTCGAACGGGTCGTCGCTGCGGAACACGTCGGTCCCGACGTAGCCGCCGCGCGGCCCGATGAACAGATACCACGCCCCGTTGCGCTCGACGAGGAACGGCGACTCGGTGCCACCGCCGAACGTTCCGACCTCGGGATCGGTGAACACCGTGCTGGCGCTCGCTCCACTGCATGAGGTCGTCGCTGGTTCGGTACATCACGGTGTGGTTGCCGCCGGCCGGGTCGCTGGTGGCGGTGTAGTACATCACCCACTGCTCGCCGATGCGGATCACGAACGGGTCGCGGGCGTCGTAGCCGTCACGGAACAGCGGCCCGTCGGGGTGTCGTGTCCACGTCCACAGGTCCGTCGACGTCGCCAGGTTGATCGCATACTCGGCGTTGTCGGGTCCGCCGCCGGCGTAGAACATGTAGAAGACGCCGTCGACCTCGATGACATGCGGCGCCCAGAGGTGGGTTTCGCCGTAGAACGGGTCGGCGTCGAGGGCGAACTCCTGCTTCGTCCACGGACCCTGCAGGCTCGGTGCTGTGGCATGGGCGAGGTGTTTCTCGTCGAGCGCGTCCGCCGGCTCGGCGTGGGTGATCCCGAACATGTGCCACGTGCCGTCCGGACCTTGCACGATCGTGTGGTCGTTGATGTACCACGGCTCGTCCTCGCCGACGCTCGGGTCATAGATGCGGGTGAACTCGCCGGCGGTCACGTCGTCGCCGTCGGATTCAGTCGTCGCGTGGGCCGCCGGCGCGCACACGACGAGTGCGCCGGCCAGCACCACGAGCAGCAGGGTCATCACGTTCGGGCTCCTTCACGTGGTCGATGAGCGAGGTCCAGGTTGCGGTCACGGCGACGATTGCCGCCGGCGCCGGGACGAGGAGAAGCAGCGATGCCGTCCACGCCGCTGCCGCCCAGACGCCGGCCGCGACCGCCGAGCCGACGGCGACGAAGCGGGTCGGGCGGTGCGCCACCACAGCCAGCGCGGTGAGCCACAGCGAGCGGCCGCGCATCTCGGGCCGCGCGGCGGCGAGCGGCATCGCCGCGGTCAAGGCGAGCACGGCGAGCACTGCCGCGGCGCCGGTCATCGCAAACGACGGCCAGAACCACGGGCTCCCGGTGGCACGGACCGCCTCGTGGGCAGCGAGGAACAGCGAGATCGCGACCGCCACCGCCAGTGCACTTCCGATCGCATGACGCCACAACGAGCGCAACGCTCGCCACCACGTGCGGATCGTCGCGTCGTCTCCGAACGCCAGCTCGTTGACGGACGCCAGCAGCGCCGCAGCAGGTGGCGCAACCGTTACCGCCGCGACGATCGCCGCGACCGGGTTCACGCCGGGGGCGACCAGCACCGGGGCGACCGCGCCGGCGCACACCGCCACGCTGCCGACCGTCAGCGCTGGCAGGCTCGGCCACACGCCGCGCAGCGTTGTCCGGATCAATGCGTCACCGGAACTGCGTTCCCCGGCCACGCCACATGCTGCCAGCGCCGATGTTGGCCGCTCCCTCCGCTGGCGCTCCGGTCGCTCGCCGGGGTGCGACGCGGTCGACGACTTGGCCGGGCTAGCCACGTATGCCCACGGACGCGATGCTGCGCACGAACGCCTTCTGGAAGACGAGGAACACGACGAGGACGGGCGTGACGATCGCCGTGATGGCTGCGAACACGGCGATGGACGAACCGCCTTGGTCGGAGTTCGAGCGCGACGAGCCCGAGCGGCAACGTCATGTTCTCCTCGCTGCGGATGAAGATGAGCGGCCAGAAGTAGCTGTTCCACGACGCCTCGAAGGTGAGGATCGCCACCGCCGCCAGCGCCGGCCCGGACAGCGGCAGGATCACTCGGAACAGGATCCACAGGTTGTTGGCGCCGTCGATCTTGGCCGCCTCGTCGAGCTCGCGCGGGATCGTGTTGAAGTATTGGCGGAAGAAGAAGATGGCGAACACGTTGATCAACGCGGGCAGCCACAGCGCCGGCAGCCGGTCGATGAGGTGCAGGTTGCGGAACAGCACGAACACCGGGATCACGGTCATCTGCCCCGGGATCATCAGCGCCGCGAGCATCACGACGAAGATCACGTCGCGGCCGGGGAAGCGCAGCCGCGAGAACGCGTAGGCGGCGAGCACGCTGACGAGCATCGAGCCGGCGGTGGCGATCGTGGCGACGATCAGGCTGTTCAACGCCATCCTGCCGAACGGGATGAGATCGGTCACGGTGCGGTAGTTGTCGACGCTGAACGGCCGCGGGATCCACTTCGGCGGCAGCCGCAAGGCGTGGCTCTCGTCGACGAAGCTCTCGGTCACCATCCACACGAGCGGTGCGAGCATCAGCACGGCGAGCACGAACAACGCCAGGCCGATCAGCCATCGGGGGAGTCGCTGACGAACGCTCGTCATCGCATGTGCACCCATCGCCGCGAGCCGCGGAACTGCAGCACTGTCACGCCCATCATCACGACCAGCATCAGCAGCGCGACGGCCGATGCGTAGCCGACCGAGAAGCGCTGGAAGCCGCGCTGATAGAGGTACATCACGACCGACATCGTGGAGTCGTCGGGCCCGCCCCCGGGCGTGATGATCTGCATCGGGTCGAAGATCTGGAAGGCGCCGATGAACGTGATCACCATCGTGAAGAAGATCGTCGGCGACATCATCGGGATCGTCACGTGCCACAGCACGCGCCACGAGCTGGCCCCGTCGGTCCGCGCCGCCTCGATCAGTTCCTGGGGCACCGCCTGCAGACCGGCGTACATGATCACGAACGTGAACCCGATCGTGTGCCACCAGTCGATGCCGATGATCGCCGGCATCGACCACGTCGCGTCGTTGAACCAGTCGGGCGGGGTGAAGCCGACCTTCTCGGAATAGTACGAAACGATCCCGAACGAGCGGCTCAGGGCATAGCGCCAGATCAGCGCGACCGCGGCCCACGAGATGACGAACGGGAAGAACAGCGACGTGCGCACGAAGTACGACAGGTAGCGGTTCTTCAGCTGATTGACGCCGAGGGCGATCACGAAGGCGCCGACGACGTGGGTGATCGACCGAGGCGATGGCGAACACGAACGTGTTGCGCAGCACCTTGCGCAGCAGCGGGTCGTGCCACATCTCGCGGAAGTTGTCCAACCCGATGAACTGGCGCGGCGTGAGCAGGTCCCACGAGTAGAAGCTGAGGAAGATGGCGAAGGTGAACGGCCCGACGATGAGCATCAGGAACAGCGCCACCGCTGGCGAGATGAACAGGTAGCCGGTCCAGTCCTGTTTCTGCCCCTTGCGCCTTGACCGCTGGGTGCGCAAGGGACGGAACGGTTCCCCTGGCGCCCATCGGTCGCGACCTCACACCGTCAGATCAGAGCAGGCCTTGGATCGTTTCGTTGGCCTCGTCGAGCGCTTCCTGGACGTCGCGCTGGCCGGTGATGGCCGCGGCCCACGCGTCGTTGACCGCGGCGTCGACTTCTGGCAGGTTCTCCGGCGACGGGATCGCCGTCGCATAGGCCGCCGACGCGGGGAGCAGTTCCGATCCTGCCGGCGCGTTGGCGAGGAACGCCTCGCTCGTGGCGACCGAGTTGCGCGCCGGGATGTTCGTGCCGCCGATCTCGGCGTAGTACACCGAGGCGTCGACCGTGGTCAGCCAGCGCAGGAACGTCCACGCCGCGTCGGGGTTGCTCGAGGTCTTCATGATCGGCCAGCCGTCCCAGCCCATCGGCGTGCCGTTGCCGGTGTTCGTCGGCCAGTTGACGATGCGGATCTTGTCGACGAGCTCGAGCCGGCGGATGTCGCCGGTGACCCACCGCCCTCCGCCGATCGACGCGAGGTTGCCGTCGGTGAGCTGGGCGAGGGCGTCGAACTCCCCGCCGGGCACGGGCGACAGCTCCTCGTCGATGCAGCGCTTGACGAACTCGGCGGCCGCCACGGCCTCCGGGGTGTTGTACGTCGCCGTCGTCCACTCCTCGTCGAGCGTGCTCGCCCCGTTGGTGAGCAGCCACGGCATGACGTTGACGAACGTGAACCCCGAGCCCATCGGGTGGAGGAAGCCACCGTTGGCCTCCTTGATCGCCACCCCGGCCTCGAAGAACTCGTCCCACGTCCAGTCGTCGGTGAGCTCGACGCCGGCGGCCTCGAAGACCTCGGTGTTGCAGTACATCACGACCGTGTTGTAGCCGCCGGGGATGAAGTAGGTCTGACCGTCCGGCGAGCCGTACTTCAGGGAGAACTCGCGGAGGTTGGGGTCGGTGTCGGCGAAGTAGTCGTCGATCGCCTCCTGGTCCTGGGCGATGTAGTCGTCGAGCGGGAGCAGCACGTCGCGCGAGGCGAACAGGCGCTGGCCCTCGGTGGCCATGTACACGATGTCGTACTCGGCGCCACCGGCGATCTGAGTCGCCACGGTGGTGGCGTAGTCGCTCCAGCCGGCGGCGGCGAGCCCGGTGGCGTTGATCGAGATGCTCGGCTCGGCCTCGTTGAATGCCGAGAACAGCGACTCCCACGTCGCCTGCTGGGTCTCGTCGCCGAGGTACACGAGCTGCAGCTCCACGGCCTCGCCGCTGTAGGGGCGGAAGCGGTAGGGCTTCTGCGAAGCAGAAGCACTTGCGGCGAGCGCTCGGGCCGCGCCGAACGACTGCATCGCCGGGACCGCCGCGGCTGCGGCACCCATCATCTGGAGCAGCCGCCGACGACTGACGTGTCCAGCCCATGCCCCGCCGCTGTTGTCGATTCGTTCCACCATCCGGCCCCCTTCAAGCAATCTGAGCAACCGATTACCCAGAACCGTGACGGTAGACCGCTGATCCGGCGAGTGTCAATGCACTGTCAACTGGCGATTGTCAGACCATGCGGGCCGAATCGACTGTTGGACGAGGCGGTTGTCGGCAGGCTTGCGAAATCGGTTACTGCGACCTACCGTCGTTGCTCATCACGGACGAGGGGAGTTCTCGATGACTGAGTACCGATTTCCGGACCTTGGTGCGGTGCCGGTCGGGTCGCCGCGAACCGTGTACGTCGTCGCCAGCGGTGACCTGCGCCCGTCGGCCAACGTGAGGTGCTGGCCGGTACAGCAGCAGTTGGAGGCCGACGTCGCCCGGGCGGTGGAGACGTTCGGTTGGTCCGTCGTTCGCGGCCACGAGTTCGACGAGGTCGCCGGGCATGGGTTCATCGACAGCCAACGCAAGGGCCTCGACGTGTTCGCCGGACTGCCGCCGGCCGCCCCGTTGATGGTCGTCGAAGGGGTGTGGCAGTACAGCCACCACGTGTTGGCCGGGCTGCGCACGCATCGCGGCCCGATCATGGTCGTGGCCAACTGGAACGGGACGTTTCCCGGGTTGGTGGGGATTGTTGAACCTGACGGCGAGCCTGACCAAGGCAGGGGTCGAGTACTCCTCGTTGTGGAGCGTCGACTTCACCGACCAGTGGGCGCTCGACGGGCTGCGCACGTGGTTGGAGACCGGACGGCTGGAGCACGACCTGAGCCACGTCCACGATCTCCCGGCGCTCGACGTTTCGGTGGCCGAGGTAGCCCTCGGTCGGGCCCTCGCCGAGCAGTTGCGCCGGGAGAAGGCGATCATCGGTGTGTTCGACGAGGGGTGCATGGGGATGTACAACGCGATCTTCGACGACGAGCTGCTCAACCCGTTGGGGATCTACAAGGAGCGACTGTCGCAGAGCGCTCTCGTCGCCGAGATGAACCGGGTCACCGACGACGAGGCCACCGCCGTCAAGACCTGGCTCGACGACGCCGGTCTGCGGTTCGACTTCGGCACCGACGACGAGAACGAACTGACCGAGGCGCAGGTGACCAGCCAGTTGAAGATGTACATCGCGGCGATGCGCATCGCCGATGACTTCGGCCTCGATGCAGTCGGCATCCAGTACCAGCAGGGGCTCAAAGACGTCGTCCCGGCGAGCGATCTGGCGGAAGGCTTGCTGAACAACGTCGAGCGGCCACCGGTGCGGAGCCGCGACGGGAAACGCGAGCTGTATGCCGGCGAGGCCCTGCCCCACTTCAACGAGGTCGACGAGGGAGTTGCCGTCGATGCCCTCGTGACGAACCGGATCTGGCGGGCGATGGGCTTCGACCCGGCGACGACGCTGCACGACGTGCGCTGGGGCGAGGACTACGACGGCGAGTTCGTGTGGGTGATGCTGATCTCCGGGTCGGTGCCGGCGTCGCACAACGGTGGGTACGAGCACTCCTACAGCAAGCGGCAACCGAAGATGTACTTCCCGCTCGGAGGCGGCACGCTGAGCGGCTGTTCGAAGCCGGGCGAGATCGTGTGGTCGCGGGTCTACATCGAGCACGGCGTTCTGCACGTCGACATCGGCCGCGGTCACGTCGTCGACCTTCCCGCCGAAGAGACGCAGCGTCGTCTCGACGCCACGACCCCGGAGTGGCCGATCATGCACGCCGTGCTGAACGGGGTTGGCCGCGACCAGTTGATGGCCAAGCACAAGGCCAACCACGTGCAGGTCGCCTATCGCCCGGACGCCGACGCCGCCGACCGGGCCGCGACCGTCAAGGCGGCCCTGTTCGACGACCTCGGCATCACCGTCCACCTCTGCGGCGACGTGAACCTGCGAGGCATTAGGTGAGGAAGGTCCCGCTGACCCCGGCCCCCCCAGCCCGTCGGTGTAAGCGTGTAAGCCCTCTGCGGGCTGACACGCTTACACAGACACGTGATGTCGGATCGCTCGCTCGATGGTGAAGCTCGTCGACGTCGCTCGGGAAGCCGAGGTGTCCGTCGCCACCGTGTCGCGAGCGTTGAACAACAACGAAACCGTCGACCCGCGACTGGCGGCGCGTGTTCGAGCGGCCGCCGAGAAGCTCGGCTACCGACCCAACCACCTCGCCCGCAACCTGCGCCGCAAGCGCACCAACCTGTGGCTGCTGATCATCTCCGACATCGAGAACGCCTTCTTCACGTCCGTTGCCCGCGGCGTCGAGGACGCTGCGGTCGCCAACGAGTTCGCGGTCGTGTTGTGCAACGCCGACGAGGACGAGGACAAAGAAGCGCGGTACGTCGATCTCGCGGTCGCCGAGCAGGCAGCTGGGGTCATCGTGTCGCCGCACAGCGTCACCACCGACATCACGCCGCTGACCACCGCCGGAATCCCGGTCGTGGTGATCGACCGCGAGCTGAGCGACCCCGTCGACTCCGTCACCGCCGATTCACGCGGCGGTGCGCGCGACGCCACCGAGCACCTCCTGGCCAACGGTTGGAAACGCCCGGGGTGCATCACCGGCCCCCGTTCGGCGCAGACCGCAGCGCTCCGCCGGCTCGGCTACGAGGACGCCCTGCGCGTCGCGTCGACGAGGGCGTCTTCGATCGTGCACACGCCGTTCACCATCGACGGTGGCCGCGTGGCAGCCGCCAAGCTACTCGACCAGACCCGTCCGCCCGACTCGTTGTTCGTCGCCAATGCCGTGCTCGGTCTCGGGGTTCTGCAAGAGCTGCACGCCCGGAGTCTGCGTCCCGGCGACGACGTCGGTCTGATCTGCTTCGACGATGCTCCGTGGGCGCCGTTCATCGACCCGCCGATCTCCGTCGTTTCGCAGCCGGCCTATCGGATGGGCTCGCAGGCCGCCGCGCTGCTCGTCGAGCGCATCGGTGGCGCGGCCCACGACCCCCGCCGAGTCGTCCTGGGCACCGACCTCATCGTGCGCGAGAGCTCACGCCGCCGCAACCCACCAAAGGGGAGACAATGAATCGAGTGATCAAATCGTCTGCCGTGGCGATCATCGCGATGTCTGTCACGAGCGCGGGGATCGCCTCGGCGACGACGCCGCCGTCGTCGGCACCACCGTCGGGACCGCCGCAACCACCGGGCGAGCTCGTCGATGTCGAAGGTCACGCGATGCACCTGAATTGCACCGGCGAGGGCTCGCCCACTGTGGTCCTCGACACCGGCCTCGGCGACAGCTCGGTCAACGTCTTGCCAGTGCAAGACAGCATCGCCTCGTTCACACGGGTCTGCAGCTACGACCGGGCTGGCTACGGCTGGAGCGAGCCGGGTCCAGAGCCGCGAACGAGCGAGCAGATCGTCGGCGAGTTGGCAACGCTGTTGGAAGCGGCTGGCGAATCGGGTCCCTACGTGCTTGCGGGACATTCGTTCGGTGGCTTGAACATGATCCTGTTCGCCGCCGAGCACCCCGACGATGTCGCCGGGGTCGTGCTGATCGACTCGTCGCACCCGGAGCAGACCGCGGCGCTCGCCGAGGCTCCCACGGTGCTCGCTGTCCAGGACGCCGAGATCGCCGGACTGGGTGAGCTGGCGACGGCGGTCGAAGCCGGTGAGGTCACTGCGGCCGACCTGGTGGCCAACGCGCCGGCTGACTTGCCCGACGACCTCCGCGAGACGTGGGCACAGCTCTTCGTGCAGCCGACGAGCTTGAACACCGCCGTTGCCGAGTACGCCGAGTTCGAGACAAGCGCCGGCCAAGTCGCCGACAACGGCTCACTCGGCGACATCCCGCTCGTCGTCCTCGCCCACGGCCAGAGCCTCGACACGGTGTTCCCCGCCGAGGTTCTCGAGTCACTGGGGTTGACCCCAGAGGAGATCGAGCGCTACGAGGAGATCTGGCGCGGGCTGCAGGAAGACCATCTCTCCCGCTCGACCGACAGCAGCCTCGTCGTCGCCGAGAACAGCCCCCATTACATCTATCGCGAAGAACCCGAGCTCGTCGTGACCGCCGTGCAGGACCTCGTCGAAGCAGCCCAGTAGACGGTCCAGCGGCGACCGATGGGTGTTTCGGGGACCGTGCCGTCCCCTAAACACCCATCGGTGGTGTCACGCGGTCGTGGGGCCGAGATTGCGCACGGCGCCGCCGAGGAACAGGGGGCCGATCTGGGGATGGTCGAGCACCTCGGCCGCCGTGCCGGCGAGGCCGACGCGACCCTGTTGGAGGACGATCCCGTAGTCGCTCACGCCGAGCGCCGACTTGGCGTTCTGTTCGATCATCAACACGGTGGTGCCGCGATCACGCAGCTGCTGCATCAGGCCGAAGACCTGGGCGACGAGGATCGGGGACAGCCCGACCGACGGCTCGTCGATCAGCAGCAGGCGGGGTTGCAGGAGCATCGCTCGGCCGATCTCGAGCATCTTCTGCTCGCCGCCGCTGAGCGTGCTGACCTGCCGGTCGGCCTTCGCCCGGAGCACCGGGAAAAGCTCGAAGACGGTGCCCTCGATGCGCTCTCTCGTGAGCCGCTTGTTCCCCAGGCTGACGCCACCCAGCTCGAGGTTGGTCCGCACCGACAACCGCGGAAAGACGTTGCGCCCCTGTGGGACGAAGCTGAGGCCGCGGTGCAGGAGCTCGACCTGGCTGAGCCCCACGATGTCGTCGCCCTCGTACCAGATGGCGCCTGACCGAACCCGGACGATTCCGAAGATCGCCTTGATCGCTGTCGACTTGCCCGCCCCGTTGGGGCCGATGACGGTGGTCAACGAGTTGCGCGTCACCGAGAAGCTCGTGCCGTGCAGCACGGCGGTCGCCCCGTAACCCCCGACGACGTCCTCGAGTCGCAGGATGACATCCTCGCCGGGATCCGCGACAGCTTCTCCTCGCACCGGGACCATCGTCTCAACCACCGAGGTACACCTCCAACACCCGTGGGTTGGTGCGGACTTCGTCCGGCGTTCCGGTCATCAGGACGCGGCCCTGTTCGAGCACGACGACTCGGTGGGCCAGTCCGAAGATGAACTCCATGTTGTGCTCGACGACGGCGAACGTCATGCCGTCGCTCCGGTTGAGATCGCCGATCAGCTCCTTGAGATCGGCGATCATCGTCGGGTTGACACCGCCGGCGGGCTCGTCGAGGAGCACGACCGCCGGGTCCGAGATGAACGCCATCGCCGTGTCCAGCAGCTTCTGCTGTCCATAGCTCAAGTTGGCGGCGCGCTCATGGGCGACGGGCGCCAGCCGGAATCGCTCGACGAGGCGATCGACCTTGTCGTCGAGGCCCAGATCGGGCTGCCGGAACAAGCGCCCGACCATCGACCCGATGTGCTCCTGGGCGGCGGTCTTCAGGTTGTCGCGGACCGTCATCGACTGGAAGACCTGGAGCTGCTGGAACGTGCGCGCCAACCCGGCCTTGGATCGTTGATGGGGTCGCCAGCTGCTGACGTCGCGGCCGTGCAACTCGACGCTGCCACCGTCCGCCCGATACTGGCCGAGGATGCAGTTGAACAACGTCGTCTTGCCGCATCCATTGGGGCCGATGACGCCGAGGATCTCGCCGCGCCGGACTTCGAACGAGACGTCGTCGACCGCCCGGATGCCGCCGAACGACTTGGTGATGTTGCGTACCTGCAACACGGTGTCGTCTTCGACGGAGAGCGCACCGGTATCGGCGATCATCGGTCCGGCTCCGTGGACTGGCGGCGGGTCCACCACCACGAGCGAAGTTGGTTGAACGTCCCTGCGACTCCTCGTGGGGCGACGATCATCATCACCATCACGAACAGGCCGAACCACACGCGGTAGTAGTCGCCGGCGATGCGTAGCCGATCGGTGAGCACGGTGATGAACGAGACCCCGATGAACGGTCCGACCAGCGTGCCCAGGCCACCGACGACCGTCGCCAGGAAGAAGTCGAACGACTGCCCGATGTAGAAGCCCCGCGGATCGACGAACTCGATCAGCCGGGCGTACAGCCCACCTGCCATCCCGGCGAGGCCGGCACCGATCGAGAAGGCCAACAGGGTGTAGCTGCGGATGTCGACACCCAGGCTGGCGGCGCGGGCCGGGTTGTCGCGCAATGCCTTGAAGGCCCGTCCCCACGGGCTGCGCACGATCCACCACACCAGTGCGGTGGCGATGAGCAGGAAGACGAGGCACAGGTAGTAGTAGTTGCGGCTGTCGAAGAAGTCGATGCCGAAGATCGTGAGGTCGGTCCGCAGGATGCGGATGCCCCGCGAGCCCCCGGTGAGGCCGATCTCGTTGTTCAGCACGAGGAACACCAGCAGGTTGAACGCCAACGTGACGAAGGCCAGCCACGGACCTTGCACGCGTAGCGCTGGGAACCCGACGAGCACGCTGACGACCATGCAGAACAAGGCACCGATGGCGACGGCGACGAGGAACGGCAGGTTCGGCAGCGTCGTGGTGATCCCGAACACGGCGATCTCGCGTCCCGTGTCGAGCAGCACCGAGACGTAGGCGCCGATGCCCAAGAAGGCGGCCTGGGCCAGGGTGATCTTGCCGGCGAAGCCATGGACCAGGTTGGTGCCGATGCAGACGATCCCGAACACGGCGAACAGGCCGAGATCGAGCAACGTCGAGTCGGAGCGGCCGACGGGGAACACCGCCAGAAAGGCAAACCCGCCGGCCAGCGTTGTCCACTTGACGAATCCGCCGGTGGTCGTCGTGGCGGGCCAGTACAGGTTGAGACCGAGCAGGCCGACGAGAGCGACGGTCCACAGCCAGAGCCCTCCGGTGAACTGTGACCGTCCCAGGGGGACGAGGACGACGGCGGCGGTGGCGACCACCGCCGCGGCGGCGACGGGCACTGACAGCTTGCCGCGCTCGACGACGGGGATCGCTGGTCGGCCGTCGACGAGGCCATCGGCAGGGGACGTGGCGGCCTTCAAACGGTGCGCTCCTCGGCGATCCCGAACAAGCCCTGAGGACGCCACAGGATCACGAGGATCAGCAGGATCAACGGGATTGCATCCCGGTAGGCGCTCGACAGGTAGTAGCCCGACCAGTTCTGCGACACGCCGACCAGGAAGCCGCCGAACAGGGCGCCGCGAACCTGGTTGAAGCCGCCGATGATCGCCGCCGTGAACGCCAACAGGCCGAGGGCGATGCCGCCGTCCCATCTCACGTTGGTGGTCGGGGACACGAGCAACGCGGCGATCACCACGAGCACGGCGTTGATCGCGAAGGTGTAGAGGACCATCCGCCCGACCGGAATGCCGAGGATCTTCGCCGTCGACGGGCTCTGCGCTGCCGCCTCCATCTGGCGGCCGGTCGATGTCCGGCGGAGGAACAGTTGCAGCGACAGGATCACGATCGTGCTGACCACGAGGATCCCGACGTCGTCGGCGGAGATGGCGATCCCACCCGGGCGCCACACCTCGTTGCCGAAGATCGAGGGGAACTGCTCGGGCGTGGCCCCGAACTCGACGCGTAGGTACTCGCGGATCACGAGGGCCAGCCCGATCGTGGCGATGACCAACGGGATGTCGTCACCGCCCGGCGTCAGCAGGCGATCGACGAGCGAGATCTTGAACAGGTAACCGAGGAGCAAGATGGCGATCGGGATCGTGATGACGAAGGCGGCCAGGATTCCGATCGCCGGAATCGGTCCGAACAGCTCCGTGCCGCCGACGATCGGAACCCAGTCGGGTAGACCGATCACGGGTTCGTCCTCGCCGACGATCACCATGATCACCGCCGGGAGGACGATGAACTCACCGTGGGCGAAGTTGATCGCCCCGGCGGTCTGCCAGAGCAGGGCGAAGCCGACTGCGGCGATGGCGAAAATCGCTCCGGTCGCCAGACCGGAGAACGTGATCTGAATGAACGTCGACATGTGAGTATCGGCGCACTCCCACCGTCACCCTGGGTGACCCGCTCCCCCCGAAGCGGGTCACCCTAGCGGGCGACCTTCAGCAGCCTCGCTCGTCCAGGTTGTCGAGAGGCGGCAGGGTCTCGGTGATCTGGCCGACTCCGTCGACGACCTCGACGAGGTAGCTCTCTCGGTCGATGTCGCCGTTGCCGTCGTAGCTCACGTCGAGCAGCAGCCCCGGCTCCTCGGCGACGGTGAGCGTGGCGCAGTGCAGCGTGTCGGAGAACTGCGTGTTGTCGAACGAGCCGATCCGCTCGGTGACTTCCTTGACCACGTAGACGGCCGTGTAGCCCTTGATGCTGTTGTGGTCGGGTTGATCGGCATCGGGGTGGAACTCGGCATAGGCCGCGGTCCAGTCGGCGAACACCGGCGCCGAGGCGTTGAGCCCGGCGTGGGTGATCGTGCCGTCGGCGGCCCCTGGCTGGGCGAGGGCGATCGTGGAGGCGGCGCTCAGCACGTCGCCGCCGTACATCGGCTTCTCGAGGGCCTGGGCCTGAACCTCATCGAGGAACGCTGCCGTCTCGATCTCGGTCATGAAGGCGAAGATCGCGTCGGCGCCGCCGCCGGCCAGCTGGGCGACCTCGGCGGACAGGTCCGTCTGGTCGGGCTGCACCTGGAGGTCGAGCTGGATCTCGATGCCGGCGCCGTCGAACGCGTCGCCGTAGGCCTCGCGACCGCCGGCGCCGAACTCGTCGTTCTTGTAGATGAAGTCGACCGAGGTCACGCCCTGGTCGACGATGAAGCTGATGAACTTGTCGGCCGCCGTGTCGACCCCGAACGACATCCGGTAGATGTAGTCGTTGTCGCCGTTCTGCTCCCGGTCGGTGACTGCCGGCGCCTCGGCGCCGACGAACATCGGGATCTCGGCGCGCTGCGCCTCGACCATGTTGACGATCGTGTTCGACGAGAACACGGTGCCCAAGAAGACGTATGGATCGCCCTCGGCCATGTCGGCGACGACCTGCTTGGAGACGTCGGGGTCGGCCTGGGTGTCCTGGTACTCGATGGCGATCTGGCAACCGAGGATGCCGCCGGTCTCGTTGATCTCGGCGACGGCCATCTCGATGCCGAGCCGCCAGTTCTCGCCCGCCGGCTGGTTGGCCTCGTACGGCGAGGCGATCGGCACCGAGTCGCCATCGGGGCACTCGGCCGCCGGCACCGTGGTGGCGATTGCCAGACCACCCGCCGGAGCGAGCAGGGTGATGGCCGGCAGCAGCACGAGTGGCCTCGACCAGCGCGGAATCTTGGACATTCGAAGTTCCCCCTTCTGTCGGCCTGGAACGCCGCGGAGAACCCGGGGCCCCAGGGACGATCGTCAAATTGAATATAGTCTTTTGTCGTCGGGCAGGTCAAACGGTTCCGGCAGCGACCGCTCAGCCCGATGATTCGCGCAGCGGACGCGAGATCAGCCGGACGAGTTCTGCGTGGTGGCGAGCTGCCTCGACGTTGCCGTCGGCCACGGCGACGAACATCGAGGCGTGGGTGGCGATGCGCTGGCGCTCTTGATCGCCGGGGATGCCCTCCGACGGGAAGGCGACGTCGACGATCAGCGCCTCGGCGATGTCCAACAGGTCACGGTAGAAGTGTCCGACCAGCTCGTTGTCGGCGAGATCGACGATCGCATGGTGTCCCGACCAGATGAGGCGCTGCGTGTCGAACGACGGATGGGCGCCGACGAGCCGATCGGCGAGCTCACGCAGCCTCGTCACCAGCGTCTCGTCGCGGTCGGTAGCCCTGGCCGCCGACACCGCCAGCAGCGGTGTCAGCCACTCGCGAGTCTCGATGTTCTCGGCGAGGGACTGGGCGGTTCCCGTCGCCAAGCGTCGTGTCCCGACCCGGATCACCGGGCGCGATCGCTCCACGAAGATGCCCCCACCGGGGCCCCGACGCATGGCGATGAGCCCGTCGTTGGTGAGCAGGGTGAGCGCCTGGGAGATCGTCGGGCCGGCGACGTCGAACTCCCTTTGGAGATCCGCCTTGAGTCCCAAGCGATCGCCCGGTTGCATCTTGCCGTCGATGATCCGCGCCTCGATCGCCCGGCGGATCGCCTCGGGACGCGAATCGAAATCGGGTGCCGGCACTGGCTCAGGCATCGGAGTTCACCGCTGACCCATGATAATCGCTAGGTCTTCTCGAGGTCGGTGGGCGCGAATTGACCGCGACTCGACTAATTCAATATAGTCTTTTCCTGTCGTCGAGCGTAGGGGTCCATCGAGGTAGGGGTCCTTCGAGGTAGGGGTCAGCGTTGAACGCAGCAAGCTCGTCCGCCGTGGCGTCGTCGTGGACGACCGCCCTCTCGGCGGCGACCGCCGACAGCATCTCCATCCGCGGCTACGACCTCGCCGACCTCGTCGGCACGGTGCCGTTCCCGTCGGTCGTCTACCTGCTGTTCACCGGCGAGCTTCCCGATCCAGCCACGGCCAGGCTCATCGACGCCGTGATGGTCGCGAGCATCGACCACGGGGCGGGCACCCCGTCGGTGCTCGCGGCCCGCACAGCAATCTCCGGAGGGGCGACTCTCCCGGCGGCGGCGGCCGCCGGGATGCTCGCGTTCGGCGGGTCCCACGGAGCCGCTGTGGAGCCGGCGATGACCGTGATCGCCGACGTCGTCGACCGCGCTGGGTCGCGAGGCGGTGTCGATCTCGAGCCGGTGGCCGACGAGGTCGTTGCCGAATGGCGTGACGCGGGCCGGCGGATGCCTGGCTACGGACACCGACAACACAAGGGACGCGATCCCCGCCTCGACGCCATCGTGTCGATCGCCCACGACACAGGTGTCGCCGGCCGCCACGTCGCCGCCGCCCTGGCGATCGAGGCGAGCCTGCGACGGGCACTCGGTCGGCCGGTGCCGATCAACATCGACGGGACGCTGGCCGCGATCCTCGGCGACGTCGGGTTTCCCAGCGATCTCGGCAACGCCCTGTTCATCGCCGCCCGCGTCTCCGGGATCCTGGCCCACGCCAACGAGGAACGCCGCACGATGCCGGCGATGCGGCGGATCGACCCGGTCGATCATGGCTACGACGGCCCGCCCAGCCGCCAACTTCCGGCGGCCACGGCGGGTTCGATGGAGACAGGAGGGCAGCGATGAACGGGTCGTATCCCACGGCCGCCGAGCAGCTCGTCGGGCACCTCGAACGGCGCGGCATCCGCCATGTCTTCGGGCTCTGCGGGCACACCAACATCGCCGTTCTCGCAGCGATGGCGACGAGCAACATCGAGTTCGTCAACGTGCGCCACGAACAGGTCGCCGCCCATGCCGCCGACGGCTACGCGCGGGTGACCGGTCGCGCCTCGGTGCTGCTCAGCCACCTCAGCCCCGGTCTCACCAACGCGGCGACCGGTGTGGCCAACGCCGCCCTCGATTGCATCCCGATGGTGGTCATCGCCGGCGATGTGCCGTCGCACTACTTCGGTCGCCACCCCCATCAGGAGGTCAACCTCCACGCCGATGGCGCACAGTTCGAGATCTACCGGCCCTTCGTCAAGCGCGCCTGGCGGGTCGACAGGGCGGAGCTGCTCCCCGAGGTCATCGACAAGGCGTTCCTCCTCGCGGAGAGCGGCCAACCGGGCCCGGTGCTCGTCGACGTTCCGATGGACGTGTTCTCCGAGCCGATCGATCCGGCGCTGTTCGCCAGGCTCGAGCGCGGCACGACGACGTTGCAGCGGCCGTCACTCGACGACGACACGGCGGCGGCGATCGTCACCCGCCTCGCCGAGGCCGAACGGCCCGTGCTCCATGTGGGAGGTGGAGTGCTGCTTGCCGGAGCGAGCGAGGAGCTGTGCAGCTTCGTCGATCACCTCGGTATCCCGGTGTCCTACAGCCTGATGGGCAAGGGTGCGCTCAGCGACGACCATCCATTGGTGCTCGGCATGACCGGTTTTTGGGGGACGGAATTGGTCAACGACACGTGCTTGGCAGCCGACGTGATCTGTGCCATCGGGACCCGCTTCAAAGAGGCCGACAGCAGTTCGTGGTACCGCGACTACACGTTCAACATCCCCGACACCGTGCTGCTCCACGTCGACATCGAGCCGAGTGAGATCAGCCGCGTGTTCCCTACCGAGATCGGCGCTGTCGCCGACGCCAAAGCGGCGCTCAAGGTGCTCAACCGGGTGGCCCGCGAGAAGTATCCGGACGGCTTCGACAACCCGGCGATGCGCCGGCGCATCGCCGAGTTCCGCACGGCGTTCGGCGCCAGCAACGCACCGATGGCCACGAGCGATGCCTTCCCGATGATGCCGGAGCGGATCCTCGCCGAGGTTCGCAGCCTGCTGCCCGACGACGCCTACCTGACGACGGACGTTGGGTGGAACAAGAACGGCGTCGGCCAACAGTTCCCGATCCGCACACCCGGCACCGTGCTCACCCCTGGTGGCTTTGCGACGATGGGCTTCGGCCCGTCGGCGGCCATCGGGGCCAAGCTCGCCGCGCCGGACCGCACCGTCATCTCGCTGGTCGGCGACGGGGGGTTCGGTCAGAACCCGGCGATGCTCGCCACCGCCGTCGAGCACGGTTTGGCGATCGTCTGGGTGGTCATGAACAACAACGCCTATGGCACGATCGCCGGGCTGCAGCTCGCCCACTTCGGGCTCACCTATGGCACGACGTTCCCGGGCGACGGCGCCGACCCGGCCCTCCTCCCGAACTACGCCGCGGTGGCCGGCGCCTACGGGGCGACGGGCATCCGCATCGAGTCGGCCGCCGACTTCCGGCCGGCGCTCGAGAAGGCGCTGGCCCTCGGCGGTCCCGTCGTCCTCGACGTGCCGATGAAGAACAACCCGACCCCGACGACCGGGCACTGGAACATCCTCGACATCTACTCCCCGGGCGAACACCGCTCGCACCTCCCCACCGACTGAGGCAACGCATGGCTCGCGACATCACCGCCGAGGAGCGGACCCTCGCCGCCGAACTGGTGGGGCGAGCCCGCGATGCCTTGGCCGCCATCGCCGAGTACGACCAGCAGCGCGTCGATCGGCTCGCCCAGGCGATCGGCTGGGCGCTCGGCAACGAGGCGACGTTCACCCGTCTTGCCCACATGAGCGTCGACGAGAGCGGCATCGGCGACCGCGACGGCCGCGTCGCCAAGCGCTTCAAGATCCACGGCATCCTGCGCGACGCGCTGCGCACGAAGAGTGTCGGGATCATCGAGGAGGACGCCGCCAAGGGGCTCGTGAAGTACGCCAAGCCGGCAGGTGTGATCGCCTCGATCGTGCCGATGACGAATCCCGAGCTGACGCCGCCGGGCGCGGCGATCTACGCGATCAAGGCCCGCGACACCGTGATCTTCTCGCCCCATCCACGGACCGCCCGAACCACCAACGAGGTCGTCCGCATCCTGCGCGAGGTGATGGAGCGCGAGGGGGCACCAGCCGACGTGTTCCAATGCGTCGAGCGCCCCTCGATCCCGCTGTCCCAACAGTTGATGGCCGATTGCGACCTGACCTTGGCCACCGGTGGTGCGGCGATGGTCAAGTCGGCGTACAGCTCCGGCAAACCGGCGTTCGGCGTCGGCGGCGGCAACTCGACGATGGTCATCGACGAGACCGCCGACATCGCCGAGGCGGCACGCAACACGCGGATGTCGAAGACGTCCGACTACGGCTCCGGTTGCTCGGCGGACGGCAACCTGCTCATCGACGATCGCCGCTACGACGCGATGCTCGAGCAACTCCAGGTGGAAGGCGGCTACCTCGCATCCGCTGCCGAGAAGGCCCAGCTCGAACGCGTGATGTGGGACGACGACGGCACGCGCAACGTGGCGACCGTCGCCCAGCCGGCCCCCAAGCTCGCCGCCGCGGCGGGGTTCACGATTCCCGACGACCGCACGTTCATCATCGTCGAGCAGGACGAGATCGGCCGAGAGCACCGCTTCTCGGGCGAGAAGCTGACGACGCTCTTGGCGATGTTCCGCTATCACGGATTCGACGAGGCGCTCGACAAGGTCCGCCGGATCTACGAGGTGGCCGGCAAGGGTCACTCGTGCGGCATCTTCTCCTACGACCTCGAGCACATCGACGCCCTCGCCCGCGTCGCCCCGGTCAGCCGCGTGATGGTCCGCCAGCCACAGTCGAAGGCCAACGCCGGATCGTTCACCAACGGGATGCCGATGACGTCGAGCCTCGGTTGCGGTATCTGGGGCGGGAACATCACCAACGAGAACATCTCCCTCAAGCACTACCTCAACGTGACGTGGGTGAGCTCTCCGATCGCGGAGGACCGCCCGTCGGAGGAAGAGTTGTTCGGCGAGTTCTACGGAAGTCCGGTTCCATGACGCCGACGCAGTTCTCGCTCGCGCATCTGACGGTGCTCGGTGTCTCGCCCCTCGATCAGATCGACATCGCCGCCGAGGCCGGGTACGACTTCGTCGGGCTGCGCACGACCCCGGTGGCGGCCGGCGAGGAGGTCGCCTCGTTGGTGGGGGATTCGGCGATGGTCGGGCGAGTGCAGGCGCGGCTCGCCGACAGCGACGTCGAGGTCCTCGACGTCGAGCTCGCCCGTCTCGGACCGCAGGACGAGCCAGACGAGCTGCAGGGACTCCTCGAGGCGGCGGCGGCGGTCGGCGCCAGGCACATCGTCGGCCAACTTCCCGATCCGGATCGGAGCCGGGCGATCGACCACTTCGGACGCCTCTGCGACCTTGCCGGCGACTTCGGACTCACCGTCGACCTCGAGTTCCCGTCGTGGATGGAGGTCGGCGACCTCGACGCGGCGGCTGAGGTGGTCGCCGGCGTCGGTCGCCCCAACGCCGGGATCCTCGTGGACACCTTGCACTTCCACCGCTCGGGCTCGTCACTGGCGGAGCTGGCGTCGTTGCCGAAGGAGTGGTTCCGCTTCGTCCAGCTGTGTGACGCCCCGCTCGCCATTCCTCCGACCGTCGACGAGGTCATCCACGACGCCCGCGCAGCACGGGCGTTGCCCGGCTACGGTCACCTGCCGCTCGTCGAGGTGATCGAAACGTTGCCGGCGGTGCCGTACTCGCTGGAGGTACCGAACGACGTGCTGCGCGAGGAGCTGGGCACCGCGGAGTTCGCGCGGCTCGTCCTGACAACGGCCCGCCAACTGCTCGCTGACCGTGGGCTGGCGACGCTTGGTCATGCGACGTGACGGCTTCGGCGCGTCTTGACGCGGTAGACGGCGCACCTTCCGCGCCCTACCGGCTGGCGCTGATCGGCGACGGCATCGACAAGTCCTTGGCTCCGGCGTTCCACACGATCGCCGGACAGCTTCTCGGGCTCGACGTGAGCTACGACCTCTTCCCCCGGGCGCCGACGTTCGATGGTCAGTTGGAGCACTTCCTCGTCGAGCTCGCCGAGGACGGGTACCGCGGTGTCAACATCACCGTGCCGTTCAAGGCGACTGCCTGGCGAGGCGCGGCCCAGCCGGATCCTGACGTCGTCAGCATGGGCGTCGCCAACACGCTGCTGCTCGGGCCGGACGGTCCCACGCACGCCTACAACACCGACTTCTCGGGGTTCAAGTGGGCGTATCGCCGGCGCTTCGGGGCGATCGAGCCCGGTGTCGTTGCGCTGCTCGGTGCGGGCGGGGTCGGCACCGCAACGGCGACCGCTCTCGTCGATCTCGGAGCGACGGCGATCCGCATCTTCGACATCGTCCCCGAGCACTCCCACGCCCTGGCGCGGGCGCTCGGCGAACGTAACGATGGTGTCGAGATCACGATGGCAACGTCAGCCGTGTCGGCAGCGCTAGGCGCCGACGGTGTGGTCAACGGCACGCCGGTGGGGATGTACTTCCAGCCGGGCACGCCGATCGACCCGGCGGCCATTGCGGGCCAGCGATGGGTGTTCGACGCGATCTACTCGCCGGTCGAGACCGTTCTGATGAGCCGTGCCGCCGAAGCCGGTCTGCAACGGATCAGCGGGCTCGATCTGTTCCTCGGCCAGGCGATCGACGCCTTCGAGGTGTTCACCGGCCATCGCCTCAGCCCGGCGCTCGTCGCCGACCTGGAGGCGCACATCGAGGTCGCGGAGCGCCAGCGAACCCTGTGACCGCAGGTGATGCCGTTAGCGTCCGGCAATCGACCAACGAACCGGGGGCCGCCCAGAACGGATGAGCGAGGAACCGTCTCCGCGACGTCGTCGAGATCTTCGAGGCGCCACCGTCCCGACGGCCCTTCTCACCTGGCGACGTGTTGCGTCTGCTCGTCAGCATCGGCCTGATCGTGCTCGGCGCAATCGTGGCTCGCGCCGCCCAGGCGACGATCAGGGGGCTCGAAGAGGACCTCGTCGACGCGTTCGGTCGTTTGCCCGACACCTTCGAGTCGGCCGTGCTCAGCCTCGCTCAGCTGGGCACCAGCCTGATCCCATTGATCGCCCTCGTCGTGCTGCTGGCCCGTGGCCGGTGGAAGGTCGCCCTCGTCCTCGTTCTCACGGGATTCCTCGCGTTCGTGGCGATGACGGTGGCGGACGTGTTCGTCATCGACCGCGACCTCGCCGACGTGCTCGCCCGGTTGCGCGAGGAGGATTCGATCACCGCCGCCTCGTTCCCGAGCTCGCACGTCCTGGCGACAACGACGGCGGTGGTCACCGTGGCGTCGCCTTGGTTGACGAGGCGATGGAAGCGGGCGCTGTGGTGGAGCGTCGGACTGCTGGTGATCCTTCGCCTGCTCGCCGTCGTGCACCCGGCCTTCGATCTCGTGCTCGCCGTCGGCATCGGACTCGGCGTCGGTTCGCTCGTGCTCTTGGTGTTCGGATCGCCGACCACCGAGCCGAGCCCAGAGGAGCTGCTCGACGCCCTGCGCCCGCTCGGCATCCGGCCGCGACGGATCGAGCGCCAGCGGGAGTCGATCAGTGCCGTGCGGTATCAGCTGACCGATCCGACCGAAGCGAGGTTCGAGGTCGCCCTGCGGACGCCCGACGAGACCGACGCCGATCTGCTCAACCGCGTCTATCGAGGGCTGCGGTTCCGGGCCCCCGAAGTCGGAGCCGGGTACGCGACGCTCAAGCAGCGCATCGAGCACGAGGCGCTCGTGCTCACGCTCGCCGAGCGGCACGCGGTACGGGTGCCCGCACTCGTGGGAATCGGGACCACGGCGGGCGGCTCAGCCTTCGTTGTCACCCGTGAGGTGCCGACAAGGCCACTGCTCGCCGACGACCTCGATCGGCCGGACGTCGTCGACTCGTTGTGGACGGAGCTCGGCTTGCTCCACGATGCGGGCATTGCCCACCGCCGGTTGACCCTCGAGGCGATCAGCGTCGACGAGGACGGCAACGTCTGGTTGCACGACTTCGATGATGCCGAGACGGCGGCGCCCGACCGTGAAATGGCGCGCGATGTCGCCGAGCTGCTCACCGAGACGGCCGTGGTGGTTGGGCCCGAGCCCGCCGTCGCTGCAGCGGTCTCGTCGCTCGGCGCTCAACGAGTGGCGCCGTCGTTGCGCATGTTGCAGCCGCTCGCCCTGCCGCCGGAGACGCGGGCGCGGGCGAAATCGGTCGACCGGCTGCTCGACAACCTTCGTGACGCCGTCAACGTGGCGACGGGAGAGCCGGGGCTCGGGCTCGAAGAGCTCGAACGGATCAAGCCGCGCACGTTGCTGATCATCGTCGCGTCGACGCTCGCCTTTTACTCGTTGCTCCCGCAACTGGCGAACCTTTCCGACACGGTCGACGCCTTCGGCGATGCTCGGCTGCGGTGGATCGTCGCCGCCCTCGCCGCCTCGGCGATCACCTATCTGTTCGCGGCGATCTCGTTCCAGGGAGCTGTCGCCGATCCGATCCCGTTCGCCCCCAACGTGCGCGTCCAAGTCGCTGCTGCTTTCACCGGGCTGGTCGGTCCCGGCGGTGCCGGTGGCTTCGCCCTCACGGCGCGATTCCTGCAACGGGTCGGTGTCGGCGGACCGGAGTCGGCGGCCGCCGTGGCGGTCAAGGTCGTCGGCGGCTTCGCGGTGCACATCGGCTTGTTGATCGGCTTCGTGCTGTGGTCGGGGCAATCGGACATCGGCGGCTTCGCCTTACCTGACACCACCATTGTGCTCCTCGTCGTGGCGATCGTGCTGGCCCTGCTCGGCGTGCTGTTCGCCATCGGACCGGTGCGCGAGCGGTTCTTCCGGCCGGCGTGGACGAACGCCAAGATCGGCGTCGCCCAGATCGGCCAGGTCTTCCGCCGCCCCGGACGAGTCGCCGCGTTGTTCGGCGGAGCGGCGGGGCTCAGCTTGACGTACGTCGTCGCCTTGGTGTGTTGCATCGAGGCGTTCGGGGGCGGGGTGACGTTCGCCCAAGCCGGCGCGGCCTACCTCGTGGCCGTGGCGATCGCCACGTTCGCGCCGACCCCTGGAGGGCTCGGAGCGCTCGAGTCGGCGCTGATCGCCGGGCTGACCGGCTTCGGCCTGCCCGACGGGATCGCCGTGTCGTCCGTCCTGTCGTTCCGGTTGGCGACGTTCTGGTTGCCGGTCATCCCCGGGTGGCTGGCGCTGGGATGGATGCAGCGCAACGACGAGGTTTGACGTCATCGCCGCCAGCGTCGGTGAGGCGTTGTACTGTCCGACGTGCGGCTGCTGATCACACACCGCCGCAGTCGCGAGGGAGGATCAGCGATGGCCATGACCGACCCGCCACCTGCCGACGACGTCGGATTTCCCGATCCGATCGTCGTGAGTACCGAGCCCCTGACTTCGAGGGTTCCGGCCGCGCCGCCGGACCGACGATTCGGTCCGATCCGCTGGATCGGGATCGTCGTGATCGTCGCCGGTGGGATCTTGCTGGTGTCCGGGCTCGTGACGTGGATCGTCGTCCAGACTCAGCTGGCTGACGAGAAGATCACCGTCTCGGACGACGCGGCCCGCTTCCAGGGCGACAAGGTCGACGGTCCGCTGACGGCGTATGCCCAGGCAGACGTCATCGAGAAGCACGCCCTCGAGGCCAGTGGCGGCCTGACCTACGCGGAACTGGACCGCGACGATCCGGTGCGCGACACGGTGATGGACGCCTCGTTCCTGCGGGCGTCGCTGTTCACGTCCGTCGTCGCGTTCGGCGTCGCCGTGATGGCGATGGGGCTCGGCGTCCTGTTCGTCGTCGTCGGGATCGCCCTCGTGATCTTGGCCGGCAGGCTCGCCCAGCCTGGTCCGTCGGCGGCGTCGGCCTCGTCCGACCTGGCAGTTCCTGCTGCACCGGTCTGACAGCGACGGGAGCGACTCCGGTACCGGAACTCGGTCACCGGTCACCGGTCGGCGGTAGGAGAGTTGCGTTCCGGAGCCCGTCAGCGGGCTCCGCAACTAGCCTCCGGTCCGTGATCCTGTCCGACGTAGATCTGCGCAAGGCGATCGCCGCCGGGCGAATCGGGATCGAGCCGTTCGACGAGTCGGCGATCCAACCCTCGTCGATCGACGTGCGGGTCGACGCCTTGTTCCGCGTGTTCCGCAACCACACGGCAGGGATCATCGACGTCAAACTGGACATGAGCGGCCTGGCCGAGCTGGTCGAGATCCCGGCAGACGGCGTGTTCATGCTGCACCCCGGCGAGTTCGTGCTCGGCTCCACCCTTGAGCGGGTCAGCGTGCCCGACGACCTCGTCGCCCGCATCGACGGGAAGAGCTCGCTGGGGCGTCTCGGGTTGCTGATCCACAGCACGGCTGGGTTCGTCGACCCCGGCTGGGACGGCAACATCACCCTCGAGCTGGCCAATGTCGCCAGCCTGCCGATCACGATCTACCCGGGGATGCGGATCGGCCAGCTGAGCTTCATGCACATGACGTCGCCGGCCGAACGACCGTACGGCAAGGGCGCCCACGGTTCGAAGTACCACGGCCAGCGCGGGCCCACCCCGAGCCGCTACTTCGAGAACTTCACGCCGTCCGACTGACACCGGCACCAATCCAGATCCGCCGCGGCGACGAACCTCGGGTGTGAACCGCCTGCGTCGTCTGATGTCCGCGTTCGTCGGACCGACGGCAATCGCCGGCTACGCCGGGATCGTCGTCGCCATCATCGCCCTCGCCGTCGCCGAAGCGCTGACGGCATTGCGCCGGTCGTGGCGTTCGCCGGTCCTCGACGTGGGCGACCGGATGATCGACATCCTCGCCGAGTATCCGGCGCTGAAGGAGCGAGCCATCGACTGGTTCGGCACGAACGACAAGCTGGCGTTGCTCATCGGCATCGGCGTGTTGCTCACGATCTACGCCTTCGTGATGGGCGTCGTCGCCATTCGCAAGAGCCTCCTCGTCGGCACCGTGATGGTCGGTCTGTTCGCCATCGTCGGTGCGTGGGCTGCGCTCGGCCGAGCGAACAGCACGCTCGGTGCAATCGTTCCAACGCTCGTGGGCGCCGCGGTGGGGGCGGCATCATTGCGGTTCATCAGCCGTCGCCTCGCGGCGCCCACAACGACTGACGAACCGGCTGCAGCCTGGGCGCCGGAAGCCGTCGCCGACCCCGCTTTGGCGCCCGCCGGCCCGGCGAGCCGGCGCGGGTTCCTCGGCGACGCGGCCCGCCTGCTCGGCGCCCTCGGGGCGGCGGCAGCGGTGCTTGGGCTCGGCGGACGGGCCATCGCCCGGAACCGCTTCAGCGCTGCCAGCTCGCGCAAGAACGTCAGCGTGCCAACGGCCGAGGAGGCGCTCGCCGCGCTGCCCGCTGACGTCGAGGTCGGCGTCGATGGCGTGCCGGCGTTCATCACGCCGAATGACGACTTCTACCGCATCGACACGGCGCTCGAGGTACCCCAGCTCTCGACGTCGAACTACACGCTCACGGTCAAGGGACTCGTCGACAACGAGATCACGTTGACGTGGCAGGACCTCCTCAACCGCCCGATGATCGAACGTGACGTCACGCTGACGTGTGTGTCGAACAACGTCGGCGGCCACTACATCGGCAACGCCAGGTGGATCGGCGCGCGCCTCGACGAGCTGCTTCAGGAAGCAGGCCCTCGCGGCGGCGCCGACATGGTGGTCGGCCGATCGGTCGACGGGTACGAGTGCGGGTTCCCGCTGGAGAACGCCCTCGACGGGCGCGACGCGATGATCGCCGTGGCGATGAACGGCGAACCGCTGCCCCTCGAGCACGGCTTCCCTGCCCGCCTCGTCGTCCCCGGCCTGTACGGCTACGTGTCGGCGACGAAGTGGCTCACCGAGATCGAGCTCACCCGCTTCGCCGACTTCGAGCACTACTGGGAGCAGCGCGGCTGGGCGGAGAAGGCACCGATCAAGCTGCAGAGCCGCATCGACGTGCCCAAGGGGCTGGCCAAGGTCGCCGCCGGTGACGTCGCCGTGGCGGGTGTCGCCTGGGCACAGCAGGTCGGCATCGGCGCCGTCGAGGTGTCGATCGACGACGGCGACTGGCGACAGGCCGAGTTGGCAGCCGAGGACACGATCGATACCTGGCGCCAGTGGAGGTACCGCTGGGAGGCCACACCGGGCCGGCACTCGATCAAGGTGCGGGCGACCGACCGCGACGGCAACGTGCAGACCAGCGAGCGGGCCGAGCCGATCCCCGACGGGGCGAGCGGCCACCACCAGATCGTCGTCATCGTCGAATAGGTGGTTTCGGCCTCACTCGCGTCGCTCGCTGCGCTCGCTCGCTCCGTTCGGTCGAGCTTCGATGGAGCGGCTGCGCCGCACCCAAATCTCTGGCGGCGGCCGGCAGAGCCGGCCCGGGCCGCCGCATCGGGGGCTACCGCCCCCCGAACCCCCCGACGGCGCTGTACCGCGGCATGGGCGCCGACCGACCCGACGGCGCTGTACCGCGGCAGCGGTGCGCCGATCCGTCCCCGACGGAGACGTGCCTCGACACGGGCGCTGACCGGCGTTGCTAAGGTCGCGGCCGAACAGATGGGGACTCGAGCTCGACGACGATTGCTCAATCCCTTGCTCTACGACCGCCGCTCGTACACCTGAGAAAGGACACCCCGATGAGAACAGCACGGACTCGTCTCGCTGCCATCGCCGCCGTCGCCGCCTTGGGGATCGCAGTCGCCGCGAGCGAAACCTCGGCATCGGCCCGCGCGTCGTCGGTGCCTCCGGCTGATGGCCCACTCGGGGCAGGGTGTGCGGACTTTCCCCTCGACGGCACCGCCGACGCTGGTGCGGCGACCGCTGCTGCGGGGATTCCCGACCTGTCGACGTTCGCCGGCGCTCTCGACGAGGCAGGGCTCAGCGCTGCGCTGGACCTCGAAGGGCCCTTCACCGTGTTCGTTCCGAGCAACTCGGCGTTCGAGAAGATCCCCCAGAACGTCCTCGACTCGATCATCGCCGACGCCGGCCTGCTCAACTCGATCCTCATCTACCACGTCGTCAGCGGTCGCGCCCTGGCGCCGGCGGACCTCGTGGCAGCCGCCACGGCCGAGACCGCCCACGGCGCAACGGTGGCGATCTCCCAAGACGGCGAAACGATCGTGATCAACGGCGGCGAGGCAGCCGTCGTGTGCGGCGGCATCCCGGTGGCCAACGGCTACGTGTACGTGATCGATTCGGTGCTCCAGCCGCCCAGCGGCGAGGTCGGCGCCGACGGCAGCACGAGCGTGGCGAGCAGCACCCCGGGCAGCACACCCGACGTGACCGCGGTCGCCAACTCCACCCCGTAGGGGGTACAGCGTGTCATCAACCACGACCGGGACACCGTGACAGCCGGACGTCCAATCCGTGCGCCCTTCGGCGCCGAACCAGCTAGGTGCTGGCCCTTCTCGAACGTCGGCGGACCGAGTTCTGGCAGCCGATGGGCATTGCGGACGACGACGCCGCGCTGATGGTCCGGGTCGCCGGAGGTGACCACGGAGCTTTCGGCGCGCTCTACGACCAGCTCGCCCCGCTCGTCTATGGCGTGAGCAAGCGGGTCCTCCACGATCCAAGCCATGCCGAGGAGGTCACTCAGGAGGTCTTCCTCGAGATCTGGCGCCAGGCGCCGCGCTTCGACGGCACACGCGGCTCGGTGCGCGCCTGGGCGGCGACGATCGCCAGGCGCCGGGCCGTCGACCGTGTGCGCAGCGAGCAGGCCCGCCGCGACCGTCAGCGCGCCGATGCAGCGGTGGCCGACCCGCCACCGTCACCGACCGACGAGCTGGCGATCGACCGAGACCTCCGAACGCGAGCGGCGGCGGCGCTCGGGCAGTTGTCCGCGAGCCAACGCGAGGTCCTCGAGCTCGCCTACTTCGGTGGGTTCACCCACGTCGAGATCGCCGACCGGCTCGGCATCGCTCTGGGTACTGCGAAGACGAGAGTGCGCGACGGCTTGATCAAGTTGCGCCAGGTGATGGAGACAACATGATGGCCGAAGAACGCGACGAACTGCTGGCCCTCGGCGCGGCGGGGGCATTGACGCCCGAGGAGTCCACCGAGCTGGAACGCGTCCTGGCCGCCGACCCACGGGCAGCCGAGGAGTACGCGGCGCTGCTCGACGACATCACCGTGCTCGCCGATTCGGTCGCCGAACAGCCGCCGGCCCGGTTGCGGGCGGCGGTTCTCGACGCCGTAGCTACCGAACCTCAGGCGGGCGAGCAGCCTGAACCCGCCGAAATCGCCGTGCCGGTCGAACCTGCCGAGCCCGTCGAGTCGCCGCCGGAGCACGTCGCCCCGGTCGTGCCGATCCACCGCCGTAAGTGGTGGATCCCGGCGACAGCGGTCGCCGCGGCCATCGTCATCGTGGTCGGCGCGCTCGTCGTGACCCGTGACGCCGACGCCCCGACCGACGACATGATGGCGGCGGTGCTCGACGACGACGACGCCGTGACCGTCGAGCTGGGCGGCGGCGAAGGCGACCTCCGCCTGATCAAGTCGGAAGAGAACGACGCCACGGTGCTCATCGGCGACGGCGTCGACGCCCCCGACGATGAGCTCGTGCTGCAACTGTGGGCGATCGCCGATGGGCAGCCGGCGAGCATGGGCACGTTCGTTCCCGACGACGACGGTCACGTCGCCTTGGTGATGAACGGAACTGAGCCCGAGGACACGCTGTACGCCGTCACGATCGAACCCGAGGGGGGTAGCGAGCAGCCGACCAGCGAGCCCGTCTACGGACCCGCCTAGATCGGTCGGTGTGTTTGCCGCCGTTGGAGTTTCAACTGCTCGGTTTCCCGGCAGGTGACACTCCATCGGCGGGAAACACTCCAATGGGTTGGGCGAGGGGGGCGTCGATCTCGTCGAAGCGAGCTTCGCCGGCCTCGATGGCGTCGAGCAGGTGGATGGCGATGTCGGCGACCTTGACCGTGTCCTCGGCGCCGACGGCCTTGGTCCCGTCGTCGAGCATGATGTAGCAGAACGGGCAGGCCGTGGCGATGCGGCTGGCCCCGGTCGACAGCGCCTCCTTCGCCCGTTCCTCGTTGACCCGCACGCCGACGGTCTCTTCCATCCACATGCGCCCCCCACCGGCGCCGCAGCACATCCCCTTCGTGCCGTTGCGCGGCATCTCGACGACCTCGATGCCCTTGATCGAGCCGACGACCTTGCGCGGCGCGAGGTACACGTCGTTGTGCCGGCCGAGGTAGCACGAGTCGTGGTACGTGATCCGCTCGTCGAGCGTCGCCTGGCTGACATCGAGGCGCCCGTCGGAGATCAGCTGCTCGAGCAGCTGGGTGTGGTGGACCACCTCGTAGTGCCCGCCGAGTTGGGGGTACTCGTTGAGCAGCGTGTTGAAGCAGTGCGGGCACTGCGTGATGATCTTGCGCACGCCCATCCCGTTGAGCATCTCGATGTTCGGCATCGCCAGCATCTGGAACAGGTACTCGTTGCCGGAGCGCCGGGCGGGGTCGCCGGTGCACATCTCCGACGGGCCGAGGATCGCGACGTTGATGCCGGCGCGGCGCAACAGCGCGGCGACGGCACGGGTGACCCGCTTGTTCTTGTCGTCGAAGCTGCCTGCACAGCCGACCCAGTAGAGGTACTCGGCCGTCAATGGCTCGCCAGGGTCCACGACGTCGACACCATCGAGGTCCTTGGCCCAGTCGGCGCGATCGCTCTGGCCGATGCCCCACGGATTGCCCTGGTTCTCCATGCCGCGGAAGGCGGTGCCCAACTCGCTGGGAAAGTCCGACTCCATCAAGGTGAGGTAGCGGCGCATGTCGAGGATCTTGTCGAGGATCTCGATGTTCACCGGGCAGATCTCGTCGCACGCCTTGCAGCTCGTGCACGCCCACAGCTCCTCGGCGGTGATCCGCTCGAACAGCGAGTTCGCCGAGATCGTGATCTCACCGTCGATGCCGATCGGCGGCGGGACCACCGGATCGCCCGTCGCCGCCATCACCTCGCCGGTCTTCAAGACGATCTCGCGGGGATCGAGCGGCTTGCCGGTGGCGTGGGCCGGACACACGCTCGTGCAGCGTCCGCACATCGTGCAGGCGTCGGTGTCGAGCAGCTGCTTCCACGTGAAATCCTCGACCACCGACGCACCGAACGTCTCCAGCTCGGTCTCGGCGAGGTTGGGCAGCGGCTTCATCGCCCCCTTCGGCCGGTCGTGATCGCGCAGGTACATGTTCAGCGGCGAGGTGAACATGTGCCGCAGCATCGTCAGTGGGAGGATCACGAGGAAGGCGACGAACGACACGACGTGGACGATCCACGTCCATTGGTGAACGGTGTCGAGGGTGTCGAGCGACCACCCGTCGACGAGCTGGCTGAGGGGCCAGCCGATGAAGCTCCACTTCTCGAAGTCGAGGTTCTCGCCACCCCGGGTCCCCTCCGCGATGCGGAACATTTCGGCGGCGAACCCGCTCAGGCCGACGGTGAGCAACACGCCGAGGATCACGGCGTGCTCGGGGCGCGTCTTGATCCGGATCCGGTAGGGACGGGCGACGTAGCGACGAACGATCGCCCACGCCACGCCACCGACGAAGACCAGCCCGGCGAGGTCGGCGACGAAGGCATACGCCTGATAGGTCTGGCCGTGGAGGAACTTGAGGCTTTCGGGCAGCTGGTGGTCGATCTCCAGCACGGTCGTCACGGCGAGCAGCACGAGGAAACCGAAGTAGATCATCGAGTGCATCAGCCCGGCCGCCGGGTCGCGAAGCAGTGTGCGCATGTACGCACCGGCGCGGAAGTCGGCGAAGCGGCGCTTGGCGTTGCCTGCCGTGGTCCGCCGGGTCGGCGCCGGCCGGCCACGCTCCCAGTTCTTCATCCGCTCGGCGAACCGGAACGCTCCCCACGCGAGGACGACGGGGATGACCGTGTAGAAGGCAAGCTGCAGCGGACCGGGAATGCCGCCGAACACCTCCCGATGGATCGCGCTGTCGTCGTGCCAGTCGGTGATCTGCGGCACGATCCCGGAGATCACGGTGAACACGGCAATGCCGATGCCCAGCCAGATCGCTACGTGGTGCGGCTTGAACCCGGTCGGCGGCGGGGGTGACGGCTCCGGTGCTTCGTGGGCGCTCATCGCGCTCGCGAACCTAGTTGCTCACCCGACGGTCGGATGAGGTCAGCCGTAGTAGGCGCGGTCGAGCTCGCGAATTCGGCCGGCGAGTGAGGCGAGCAGCTTGTGCCCGATCGTCGGCACGTCGTCGAGGACGGCGAGGAAGTGGCGCTGCGAGATGACGAAGATCGAGGCGTCGGTCTCGCAGCTCACCGTTGCCGTTCGTGGTCCGTGGTCGAGCAACGACAGCTCGCCGACGATCGACCCTGGACCGAGCGAGGCGACCTTGCGGCCGTTGCGCTTGATCGCGACCGTGCCGTCGAGAACGATGAACGCCTCGCGACCGGTAGCCCCCTGCTCGGCGAGCAGCGTGTCCGCCGTCATCGTCACCTCGTCGCCCGAGCGGGCGATCCGCTCGAGCTCGCGGTTCGTGCACCCGGCGAACAGCGGGACCCTGCGGAGATTCTCGACGTGCGCCTTCTTGCTGGCCATCGGGCAACACTAGATCGTCGTAGCGGCCGACCCGCGACCGAGGTGCGCGTCGCTCCGTCATCTGGGGAAGATCCGTGTCATTCACCCATCTGGGGAGGATTCGTGGCAGACCCTGACTCGATTATTCCCCAGATGGTGGCCGTGTGATCGAAGACCACCTCAGCGCGGTGGCGGCGCAGAGCTGTCCCGCACGACCAGCTCGACCGGTTGCACGGCGGTGAACGACGGATCACGGGGATGGTTGACGCGATGGAGGAGCATGGCGACGGCGAGGCGCCCCATCGCCGCCTTGTCGACGGCGACGGTGTCGAGGCGCGGACGGATCTTCGAGGCCGTGGCGATGTCGTCGAAGCCGACGATCGACACCTCCGCCGGCACCCGTGCACCGAGCTCGCCGATGATCGTGACGGCGATGTCGTCGTTCGCCGCGACCACCCCGGTGATCTGTGGATCGCTCCGCAGTGCGGCCAGGAACCGTTCGGCGACGTCGCCGGGCTCATCGTGGTGTCCGTCGACGAACCTCGTCGGCAGGCCCGCTGCGGCCATCGCTCGCTGGTAGCCGGCTCGTCGGTCGAGGATCGACGGGAAGGCGTCGGGTGCCGAACCGACCATCGCAATCCGTCGGTGGCCGAGGTCGATCAGGCGCTGCGTCGCCTGATGCGCGCCGTCGAGGTTGTCGGTGATCACCGTGGCGAAGTGGCGGCGGTCCTCGGCGTATCCGTCGACCAGCACGACCGGTCGCTTGCCGAGCATCCGGGCCGACTCGGCGGACAGGTAGGCGCCGAGCACCAGCACGCCGTCGATACCCGGTGCGTCGAGCAGCCGGGGCACTTCGATCGGGTCGTAGTGCTCGTCGACGGGCAGCGAGTCGAGGCGCACGTCGACGGCGAGGGCGGCGGCAGCAGCGGTGATCCCGGCCATCACCGGGCCGTAGAAGGCGTTGGCCGCGCCCACCTCGTGGGGCCGGGCCTTCATCAGCAAGCCGATCGTCAACTGCTCGGTGGCACTTCCGCGACCTCGGTAGCCGAGGTCGACAGCCGCCGCCCGCACTCGTTGACGGGTCGACTCGGCGACGCCGGCGAGACCGCGCAGCGCCAGCGAGGCGGCAGCGGCCGACACGCCCGCGTGCTCGGCGACGTCCGTCAACGTCACCCGGTCACCGGTGAGCCCGCTTGCCACGGCGAGCATTCAACCAGTCCGGCGGTCGCCGACCGCCCGTAGGACCGACCCCCCGAGCTGCACCTCGTTCGGCCCACGCCATCGGATCTGGCGCGACGGCCGACGTGCCCACCGTGAAGGTGTGCGTTTCGCCGGGGAGCAACGAGACGAGTTGTTCGTCGACCACCGCTTGGGGGTCGATGCGATCGGCGAACAGGCACAGATCGCGGACAAGCGTGCGCGCCGTGACCTCGACGCTGACCGAGGACGCGGCGACGTCAACCGTCACGTCCACTCGGGGGCGGATGAGCAGTCGATCGACTCCGGCCGCGCCGTGCACGGCACGACACGGCCCGGCGGTCGCTACGACGAGCCCGTCGCCGCTGGCCAAGTCCGGGGGCACGGCCAGCCTGGCGCTGCTGCGCGGCGCGACGGTGGTGGCGAGGTCGACGTCGGCTTCCACGTCGCCGGTCAGGGTCACCTGCTGCACGACCGCGAGTGGCTTCCAGGCGTCGGCCGAGTCGTTGACGACCACGAGGTCGAGTCCATCATCGCCCCGTGGCTCGAGCACGAGCAGCCGGTCGGCGAACGAGCGGCGCAGCGCGTACCAGCTCGGCTTGCGCCGCCCCGCGGAGTCGACGACCGCCCAGCTGATCGACGGCCAGCAGTCGTCGAGCTGCCACCACACGACGCCGGAACAACGATCGTGCAGCGCCCGGAAGTGGCCCACGCCGACGCCGATCGCTCTCGCCTGATTGACCTGGGTGAGGTACAGCCAGTCGTCGAAGTCGGTGACCTCGCCGAAGTGGTGGACGAGGGCCCGGCGCAACTTGGCGTCCCCGTCGTCAGCCTTCTGGTGGTGCTGCAGCTCGGGGTCGTCGACGCGCAGCGGCCGCGACGTGATCGCCGCGGCGATCGTGGCGGCGGTGGGCGGCGCCTGGAACCCGAACTCGGCCACGAAGCGCGGCCGGTGCGTTCGGTAGTGCTCGTAGTCGAGACGGTTCCAAACGTCCCACAAATGGACGGTCCCCCGGTCGCCCACGTTCGGTGGGACGGTCGGATCGAGAGACGTTGGTGAGCCGTCGACGTAGGGTCGTGCAGGGTCGAGGTTGTCGACGACGTCGGGGAGCAGCTGGCGATAGAAGCCCTCACCCCATGGACGGTCACCGACGACGTCCTGCCACCCCCATTCCGACCACCCTTCGAGGCACTCGTTGTTGCCGCACCACAGCGCCAGGCTGGGGTGGGCCATCAGGCGGGCGACGTTGTCGGCGGCCTCGGCGGCCACCTCGTCGTGGAGCAGCGCCTCGGGATAGGCCGAGCAGGCGAAGGCGAAGTCCTGCCAGACGAGCAGGCCGCGTCGGTCGCAGTGGTCGTAGAAGGCGTCGCTCTCGTACACGCCCCCGCCCCACACGCGCACGAGGTTGGCGTTTGCCGCGACGGCCTCGTCGAGCAACCCGGTGACGAGGGCGCCGGCGTTGCGCGCCGGGAAGCAGTCTGCCGGGATCCAGTTGACACCGCGGACCCAGATCCGCTCGCCGTTGACGCGGAGGGCGAACTGTCGCGCCGTCGGGTAGCTCGCTGGTGTCGAGGTCGATGACCCGGAAGCCAACCGTCCGCGTGGCGTGGGCGTAGCGCATCTCGCCGTCGGTGACCTCGATGTCGAGCTGGTAGAGCTGCTGTTCGCCGTAGCCCACTGGCCACCAGCGAGCGACCTCGGGAACGTCGACGGTGAGGGCGACGCTGCCGCCGGCGTCGGCGGCGACCTCGCGGTGCCCGACGACGTCGCCGGCCGGCGACGTGACCGTTGCACGCACCGTCGCCGCGGCGTTGTGTCGCGCATCGACCTCGATGTCGACGACCACGTCGAGGTGTCCCGTCTCGCCAGCCGTCGGTGCCTCGGTCGACAGTCGTGCGCTCGGACGGACGGTGCCGATCCGCACACCTGCCCAGCGCTCCAGCGTCACCGGTCGCCACAGTCCCGACGTCGTCAGCTGTGGCCCCCAGTCCCACCCGAAGTTGCAGGCCATCTTGCGTACGAAGTTGTACGGCTTGCCGAGGGGATTGGGGAGGTCACCGGTCCGGTCGCGCTGCGCTTCGGCGTGCGTCACCGGGGCGTCGAACGAGATCACCAACTCGTTGCCGGAGCGATCGAGCAGCCCGGACACGTCGAAGCGATACGTGCGGTGCTGGTTCTCGGTGCGGCCCAGCGGCGCCCCGTTGAGCGTGACGGTGGCGAATCCGTCGATGCCCTCGAACACCAGCGCTGTCCGCCGGTCGTCGGGCTCGGCATCGAACGCGAGGCGGTAGGTCCAGGGCGATTCGCCGATCCACTGCAGGGCGAGCTCATGGCGATCGACGTACGGGTCGTCGATCAACCCGGCGGCGAGCAGGTCGAGATGCACGCAGCCGGGCACCGTCGCCGGCACGCTGGCCGGGCTGCCCGCTGTGAAACCTGTCGAGGTGACCGCTGACGTCGAGCACCCAGCCGTCGTGCAGCGGCGTGCGCGTGGCGATCGAGTCGCTAGCGAGTTGCACCGGCGGTCAGTCCGTTGTAGATGAAGCGCTGGAGCAGCAGGAACACGATGGACCCCCTGTCACCCGGCAGAAACCCTATGATTTACTGATAGTTCAGTCAAGGTTTCATAAATCTTCAGTCCCGCCCACGCATCTGGGGAAGATCTGGGTCAATCTCGCTGGTGGGGAAGATTCGTGACAGACCCTGACCCGAATCTTCCCCAGACCGTGGTTGCGCCGGACGGTCAGCGCCGATCGACGATCCGGCTCGTCCCGCGGAACTCGGCGATCACCGTGCGTTCGCCGGCTGCGTCGCGGAACACGGTGACGTCGTAGATGCCGGTGCGGCCGAAGCGCGTGCGCTCGGTCGCCTCGGCGACGAGCTCGTCGCCGACTCGCGCCGGCGCCACGAAGGTGATGTCGGCGGCAGCCGCCACGGTTACGGGGCCGTGGCTGTTGCAGGCACAGGCGAACGCGCTGTCGGCGAGCAGGAACACGTAGCCACCGTGTGCGATGTCGTGGCCGTTGACCATCGCTGCGATCACACGCATCCGCAGCGTCGCATTCCCTGCTTCCGCGGCGAGTAGCTCGATACCGAGGGCCTGCGACGCAGCATCCGCAGCGAACATCTCGTGCGCCGCCATCGTCGCTCAACGCCCGTGGAACTCGGGCGGGCGCTTGGCGAGGAAGGCGGCGACGGCGTCCGTGTGGTCGCGACTCTGTCCGAGCTGGGCCTGGGCTGCGGCCTCCGACGCCAGCACCGCTGCCACTGGCGGCGCGACGGCGGCGGCGATGGCGCGCTTCGAGGCGGCGTAGGCAAGTGTCGGCCCGGCGGCGAGCCGGCGCCCGAGCTCGGCTGCGGCGGCGGGTAGGTCGGCGCCGTCGACGACCCGTGACACCAAGCCCCATTGGGCGGCCTGCTCGGCCGTGAACGGCTCGCCGAGGAGGATCAGCTCACTGGCCCGGGCGGCCCCGACGGCGCGCACGAGGGTGGCCGACAGTCCGGAGTCGCACGTCAGGCCGATCGCCGTGAACGCCGTCGCCATCCGGGTGCCGGCGGCGGCGATGCGCAGGTCGCACGCCAGCGCAAGACCGAGCCCGGCCCCGACGCAGGTCCCGTTGATCGCCGCGACGACCGGCTTGGGCATCGTCGTCAGAACGCTGACGATCGGCGCATAGTGCTCCTCGATCGTGGCGAACGCCGAGGCCGAGTCGTTGTCGAGGGCGGCAGCGTGCTCGGCGAGGTCTTGGCCGGCACAGAACGCCCCGCCTGACCCGGTGAGCACGACCGCGCGCACCTCGGCGTCCTCGCCGGCCGCGACGAGGGCCGCCAGCAACTGTGACTTCAACTCGGTGGTCAGGGCGTTGCCGCGATCTGGACGATTGAGGGTGATCGTCGTGAGTGATCCAACTCGATCGACGAGGAGGACCGGTGCCGCCCCACTGCCCTCCGTCACGGACGGCATCCTATGATTCACACGGCACCCGATCGGCAGCCAGTTGCAGGAGGACCCGTGCACCCGTTCCGCAAGTCGCTCGCCGAGTTGCAGGTCGGCGACTCCGTCACTGCCGGGCCGCGCACCGTGACGCTCGCCGACATCGAGCACTTCGCCGAGTTCACTGGCGACACGTTCTATGCCCACACCGACGCGGCGGCGGCGGCCGCCAATCCGTTGTTCGGCGGCATCGTCGCCCACGGCTACCTCGTGTTGTCGTTTGCCGCCGGCCTGTTCGTCGCGCCGGAACCCGGACCGGTGCTCGCCAACTACGGCCTCGACAAGCTGCGCTTCCGCACTCCGGTGCGTCCGGGCGATGAGTTGACGGTCACGCTCACGGCCGCCGAGATCAACCCACGCGACGGTGTCGACTACGGCGATGTTCGCTGGGACGTCGTCGTCACCAACCAGGACGACACAGCGGTGGCCAGCTACCAACTGCTCACGCTCGTCGCCAAGGAATGGAAGGGTGATGGAGGCTGAGCTCCAGGCGCACTTCGACGACGTTCTGGCGCGCGACCAGCGGCTCGAACCACGCGATTGGTTACCGGACGCCTACCGCAGCACGCTCATCCGCCAGATCGCCCAGCACGCCCACTCGGAGATCATCGGCATGCAGCCGGAGGGGGCGTGGATCACCCGCGCCCCGTCGTTGCGCCGCAAGGCGATCCTCCTCGCCAAGGTCCAGGACGAGGCCGGCCACGGCCTCTACCTCTATTCGGCGGCGGAGACGCTCGGCGCCGAACGCGGCGACCTGCTCGAGCGGCTGCTCAACGGCACCCAGAAGTACTCGTCGATCTTCAACTACCCGACGCTCAGCTTCGCCGACGTCGGCGTGATCGGCTGGCTCGTCGATGGTGCGGCGATCTGCAACCAGGTGCCGCTGTGCCGCAGCTCCTACGGCCCCTACGCGAGGGCGATGATCCGCATCTGCAAGGAGGAGTCGTTCCACCAGCGTCAGGGTTACGAGCTGCTGTTGACGATGATGAGCGGCACGGAACGGCAGCGGCGGATGGTTCAAGACGCCACCGACCGGTGGTGGTGGCCGGCGTTGATGATGTTCGGGCCGCCCGACACCGACTCGCCGAATACCGCCCAGTCGATGGCCTGGAAGGTCAAGCGGCACACCAACGACGAGCTGCGCCAGCGCTTCGTCGACATGAGCGTGCCGCAGGCCGACGTGCTCGGCGTGACGTTCCCCGATCCGGAGCTGCGCTGGAACGACGAGCGCCGGCACTACGACTTCGGTGAGCCCGACTGGGCCGAGCTCAAGCGCGTCATCACCGGCGACGGCCCGTGCAACGCCGAGCGCATCGCCCACCTGCGCGCCGCCCGCGACGACGGGGCCTGGGTCCGCGAGGCCGCGACCGCCCACGCTCGCAAGGTCCGCGAGGTCGATCGTGATTGATGGAGAGTTGTACGAGGTGTTTGTGCGAACGAAGCGTGGGCTCAACCACGTGCACGTCGGCTCGCTGCACGCAACCGACGACGAGATGGCCTTGCGCAACGCCCGCGACCTGTACACCCGGCGCAACGAGGGCGTGAGCATCTGGGTCGTGCGCAGCGACTCGATCACCGCCTCCAGTCCTGACGAGAAGGATCCGTTCTTCGCCCCGAGCGGCGACAAGGTCTACCGCCACCCGACGTTCTACGAGATCCCCGACGACGTCCCGCAGATGTGATGGGCGAGCACTCTGACAACGCCTACGAGGCGCTGACCGAGGACAACGACCCGCGGTGGGCGTTCGGCACGGGGTTCGCCGACCCGCTCGCCGGGGTCGACACGTCCGTGCCGGCCGGGGTCGCCGGCGAGGATCTCGCGGCGTATTGCCTGATGCTCGGTGACGACGCCCTCGTGATGTCGCACCGCCTGCAGCAGTGGTGCACGAACGCACCGACGCTCGAGGACGAGGTGGCCCTCGCCAACATCGCCCTCGATCTGCTCGGCCAAGCGCGTCTCCTGCTGACCCGCGCCGGAGCGGCCGACGACAGGGGCCGCACCGAAGATCACTTCGCCTACTTCCGCGACGCGTCCGAGTTCCGCAACGTCACGCTCGTCGAGATCGAGAACGGCGACTTCGCCGATTGCGTCGTGCGCCTGCTGGCCTTCGCCACCTGGAGGCTGGCGTTGCTCGATCGCCTCGGCTCGTCGGTCGATCCCGTGCTCGCGGCGATCGCCGCCAAGAGTGTCAAGGAGCTGACCTATCACCGTGACTACGCCGCCCAGTGGGCGATCCGCCTCGGCGACGGGACGGACGATTCGCGAGCTCGCATGGAGCGCGCAATCGGTGCGGTGTGGCCGCTCGTCGCCGAGCTGTTCGCGCTCAGCGACGCCGAGCGCCGCCTCGCTGACGCGGGAGTCGCTGTCGATCCTGCGTCGTTGGGCGACGAGTTCGAGGCGGTCATCGCCACGGTGCTCGGAGCCGCCTCGCTGGCGGCGACCTCCGTGTCGGTGGCGTCGGCGACCGCCGGGCGCGACGGCGAGCACACACCGGCCCTCGATGCGTTGCTCGCTGAGCTGCAGGTGCTCGCCCGGGCCGACCCGGAGGCGACGTGGTGACGCGGCTGGCCGATCCGCGGGTTGTCGCCGCCACGGTCACCGACCCCGAGCTGCCGCAACTCACTCTCGATGACCTCGGCGTGCTCGGTGACGTCGTCGTCGACCAGGCGGGCACGGTCGTCGTCGACCTGCTGCCGACCTACACCGGTTGCCCGGCGATCGACGCGATGCGCGACGACGTCGTCGCCGCGTTGCGCCGGGCGGGTTACGACGACATCGATGTCCGCGTCCAGCTGTCGCCGGCGTGGAGCTCGGATCGGATCAGCGCGGCGGGTCGCCGCAAGCTCGCCGAGGCGTGGATCGCTCCGCCGGGCCCGGCGCCGGCGCGGGTGCCAGGGGCTGCCATTCCGATCACCTTGCGGCCGACTGCCCGGCTGACCTGCCCGCACTGTGGGTCGGCGGACACGGTGGAGGTGTCGCGCTTCGGGGCCACGGCCTGCAAGTCGCTGCACCGCTGTCGGGAGTGCACCGAGCCGTTCGAGCACTTCAAGGCGTTGTGACCCGATGGCGACGCGTGCCGCGTTCCACTCGCTCACCGTCGCCGACGTCGCCGAGCTGTGCGACGACGCGGTGGCCATCACGTTCGACGTCCCGCCGGAGCTCACCGAGCAGTTCGCGTTCCGGGCCGGCCAGTCGGTCACGATCCGGCGCACCGTCGACGGCGTCGAGCTGCGCCGTTCGTACTCGTTGTGCACACCGGCTGGTGGGCCGCCGCGGATCGGCGTGCGCGAGGTGCCGGACGGCGTGGTGTCGACGTGGCTCGTCCGCGACGTTCGGTCGGGCGACCACATCGACGTCCAGTCGCCGAGCGGCAGCTTCACGCCCGACGTCGACGTCGCCGGTCGCCACGTGATGCTCGTCGCCGGCTCGGGAATCACCCCGGCGTTGTCGATCGCCTCGTCGGTGCTCAGCAATCCTGGCAGCCGGGTCACCGTGATCTACGGGAATCGGCGTACCGACACGGTGATGTTCGTCGACGAGCTCGCCGACCTCAAGGATCGTCATCCGGCGCGAGTCGAGGTCGTTCACGTGCTCTCGCGCGAGCCGCGTGAACCCGAGCTGTTGAGCGGCCGCCTCGATGCCGCCAAGCTGCGCACGCTGCTGCCGGCGCACGTCCCGGTCGGCGACGTCGATCACTGGTGGTTGTGCGGGCCCTACGGGATGGTCGTCGACGCGCAGCAGGTCCTCGACGAGCTCGACGTGCCGGCCGACCGCGTTCATCGCGAGCTGTTCTACGTCGAGGACACCGCGCCGCCGCCCGTCGAGCACGCCGAACCGGGTATCGGCGCGGCAACGAGCGACGTGACGATCGTTCTCGACGGCAGGCGCACGACGGTGCCACTGCCCAGCGACGTGTCGATCCTCGACGGCGCTCAGCGGGTCCGCCCGGACCTGCCGTTCGCGTGCAAGGGAGGCGTGTGCGGGACGTGCCGGGCCCGCGTCGTCGCCGGGAATGTCGAGCTGCGCCGCAACTTCGCCCTCGACCCGGCCGAGCTCGTCGCCGGCTTCGTGCTCACCTGCCAGTCCTACGCCACGCGCGGCGACGCCACCGTCGACTTCGACACCTAGCGTCAGTGACCGCCGGCTTGGGCGGCGACGGCGGCGGACTTGGCAGCGATCTCGTCAGGGTCGCCGAGGTACTCGGCGGACACGACGGTCAGTGTGTCGTCGAACTCGTAGCGGCGGGGGACGCCCGTCGGGATGTTGACGTCGGGGATCTCCTCCCGGGACACGCCTTCGAGGTGCATGAGCAGCGCTCGCAGCGAGTTGCCGTGGGCGGTGACGAGCACGTCGAGCCCGGCGAGCAGCTGCGGGGCGATGGCGTCCTGCCAGTAGGGCAGCACGCGGGCGACGACGTCGGCGAGGCACTCGCTGGCGGGGAGCACCTCGGGAGCCAGCGATCGATAGCGCCGGTCGTTGGCCGGGTGCTCCGGGCTGGCCGGGTCGACGACCGGCGGTGGCACGTCGTAGCTGCGCCTCCACAGGTGGGTCTGCTCGGCGCCGTGGCGCTCAGCGGTCTGCTTCTTGTCGAGGCCTTGCAGGGCGCCGTAGTGCCGCTCGTTGAGCCGCCAGTGGCGTTGTACCGGAAGCCATTCGAGGCCCATCTCGCGCAGGGCGACGTTCTGAGTCTCGACGGCACGCACGAGGACCGAGGTGTGCGACGTGTCGAAACGCAGCCCGGCATCGGCCATCGCCTTGCCAGCGGCAGCGGCTTCGGCCTCGCCCTGGTCGGTCAGCGGCACGTCGTGCCAGCCGGTGAACAGGTTCTCCAGGTTCCACGTACTCTGGCCGTGGCGCAGCGTGACAAGGGTGCCGGGCATCGAGCCGATCGTACGGGAGAGACTCGGCGGGGTGAAATACGACTACTCCGATCGGAATTGTGTGAATTTGCGCTAAGGTCGCCGCGATGGCGACGACGACGGTGCCCACGACCCGCCTCGAAGACGAAGCGATCACCATCATCCGCGAGATCGCCGCCGAGTGTGAGCGCCCGGTGCTGCTGTTCTCCGGGGGCAAGGACTCCGTCGTGATGCTGCACCTCGCCCAGCGGGCGTTCTACCCGGCGCGGATCCCGTTCCCCGTGATGCACGTCGACACGGGACACAACTTCGAAGAGGTCATCGAGTTCCGCGACCGAACGGTCAAGCAGTTCGAGGTCGACTTGATCGTCGCCTCCGTCCAGGAATCGATCGACCGCGGTCGGGCACGCGACGTCACCGGCTTCGGTTCGTCACGGAACAGGCTGCAGACGGTCACGTTGCTCGATGCCATCACCGAGCACCGCTTCGACGCCGTGTTCGGCGGAGCGCGCCGCGACGAAGAACGGGCCAGGGCGAAGGAGCGAGTCGTATCGCATCGCGACGAGTTCGGCCAGTGGGACCCGAAGAACCAGCGTCCCGAACTGTGGGGGCTGTACAACACGCAGTCGCACCGTGGCGAGCACGTCCGTGTGTTCCCGCTCTCGAACTGGACGGAGCTCGACGTGTGGCGGTTCGTCGCCGAGCGTGACGTCGAGCTGCCGCCGCTGTACTACGCCCACGAGCGTGAGGTGTTCCGTCGTGACGGGATGCTGATGGCGGTGCACTCCTACGTGGCCCGCCGCCCGACCGAGATTCCATTCACGCAAACGGTGCGCTTCCGCACGATCGGGGATGCCACGTGCACGGCAGCCGTCGAGTCGTCCGCGGCGACGGTGGCCGACATCCTCGCCGAGACGGCCGTCGCCCGGCTCACCGAGCGTGGAGCCACTCGCGCCGACGACCGCATCTCCGAGGCCGGCATGGAGGATCGCAAGCGGCAGGGCTATTTCTGATGACGGTGATCGACGCGACGGCCGCCGCGTCGATCGGCGCCGATGACGGCGCACTACCCCGGGCACCGCTCCACTTCGCCACCGTCGGCAGCGTCGACGACGGCAAGTCGACGCTGATCGGTCGTCTGCTGCACGACTCCAAGTCGATCTTCGAGGACCAGCTCGAGCACATCGAGGCAGTCAGCAGGCGCCGCGGCAACGACTACGTCGATCTCGCCCTGCTGACCGACGGACTGCGGGCCGAGCGCGAGCAAGGGATCACGATCGACGTCGCCTACCGCTACTTCTCGACCCCTCGCCGCAGCTTCGTCATCGCCGACTGCCCGGGGCACACCCAGTACACGCGCAACATGATCACCGGCGTGTCACGCGCCGACTTGGCCATCATCCTCGTCGACGCTCGACACGGCATCGTCGAGCAGACTCGCCGGCACACCCTGCTCACGTCGCTCCTGCGGGTCCCGCACCTCGTCGTCGCCGTCAACAAGATGGATCTCGTCGATCATCAGCAGCGGCGCTTCGACGAGATCCGTGACGACTTCGAAGGTCATCTCGCGGCCCTCGACGCGCACCTCAACGCTGTGACATTCATCCCCATGTGCGCGCTCGCCGGGGACAACGTCGTCGAGCGCTCTGCGCCGATGAGTTGGTACTCCGGGCCGACGTTGCTCGCCCACCTCGAGGCGGTGGATGCCAACGACGACCGTGATGTACCGGCGCGGTTCCCGGTGCAGTACGTGATCCGCCCGCAGCGCGCCGAGCACCGCGACTACCGCGGCTACGCCGGCACGTTGGCCGCCGGAACGCTGCGCACCGGCGACGCGGTCGTCGTCCTTCCCGCTGGTACTCCGTCCACCGTGGCGGCGATCGACACCGCAGACGGCCCGGTCGAGGAGGCGACTCAAGGTCGCGCCGTCACCCTCGTACTCGGCGACGACGTCGACGTGTCGCGAGGTGACGTGATCGTTGCCGCTACCGACGTGCCGGTGCCGCGCAACGAGCTGACGGCGTCGTTGGCCTGGCTCGACGCCAGCGCCCCACTTGCAGCACGTCAGACCTACACGCTCAAGCACACGACCAGGTCGGTGCGCGCCGTGGTCACCGAGATCGGCCATCGCATCGACATCGAGCACTTCGGGGCGCGGCGCCCCGCCGACCGATTGGCCGTCAACGAGGTTGGCGTCGTCACGCTGCGTACGACGCAGCCGGTGGTCGTCGACGACTATCGGCGGAGCCGCTCGACAGGCAGCTTCGTGCTCATCGACGAGCTGACCAATCAGACCGTCGCTGCTGGCATGGTCCACCTCGAACTGCCATGAGCCTGAGTCACCTCACGTGGCACGCCGCGACCGTCGACCGGGCGACCCGGTGGGAGCGTCATGGGCTTGCTGGCGCAACCGTCTGGTTCACCGGGCTGTCGGGTTCGGGTAAGTCGACGCTCGCCGATGGGGTGGCCGTCGGTCTGCTCGAGCTCGGCCGCCCGGCCTACGTGCTCGACGGCGACAACGTCCGTCACGGACTCAACTCCGACCTCGACTTCTCGCCGTCCGACCGCACCGAGAACGTCAGGCGGATCGGCGAGGTCGCCGCCCTGATGGCCGATGCCGGGCTCACCGTGCTCGTCCCGGTGATCAGCCCGTACCGCGTCGACCGCGACCGCGCCCGCATTGCGCACGAGGCGAGCGGCCTGCGATTCGTCGAGGTGTTCGTCGACACGCCGCTGGCGGTGTGCGAAGAGCGCGATCCGAAGGGTCTGTACGCCAAGGCCCGTGCCGGCGAGCTGATCGGAATGACGGGGATCGATGCCCCCTACGAGCCGCCGCCGTCGGCGGAGCTGACAGTCCGCGTCGACGACCCGAGCGATCCGGTCGCCACCATCCTGGCCATGCTCTGACCGTAGGCTGCGCCGATGACCGGGCCGGCTACCGAGGAACTCCTCGAGGCGGCGCGGGCCGCCCAGACGAACGCTCATGCCCCGTACTCGCACTTCTCGGTCGGGGCGGCGGTCCGCACGTCGACGGGTCACATCTTCTCCGGGAGCAACGTCGAGAACGTCTCGTTTCCCGAGGGGATCTGCGCCGAGGCGTCGGCGATCGGGGCGATGGTCACGGCGGGCGAGCGGACGATCGTCGAGGTGCTGACGATCGCCGACGGCGACGAGGTCACGACGTGTTGCGGCGGCTGCCGTCAGCGCCTCGCCGAGTTCGCCGCCCCGGAGACTCCCGTACATGCCGCCGGCCCAGACGGCATCCGCCGCTCTTTCACCCTCGGCGAACTGCTCCCCGCCGCCTTCGGCCCCGAGCACCTCCCACCCCCCTGAGTGGTTCGATCGGGAACCGCTGGGGGGCGGGCGGTGTAGGAGGGGCATGAGGAAACTGCTTGCGTTCATCGCCGTCGCCCTCGGCCTCGCCGTGGCGATGCCGGCCACATCCTCGGCCGGCGGGTGGGTCGTCGTGTCCCTCGACTCGCTGCCCGCCGTCCACGCCGGCGAGGACACCGAGGTCGGGTTCACCGTCCTCCGTCACGGCGCGACCCCCGAGGAGGCCGATGACCTCGCCGTCGTCGTGAGAGGGCAGAACGGGGCTTACCACCGCTTCGAAGCCACGCAGCAGGGTGTGGCCGGCCACTACGTCGCGACGGTCACGCTGCCCGACGAAGGTGCCTACCGCTGGGAGGTGACCGGCACGTTCGTGCCCGCCGACCTTGGCACGCTCGACGTCACTGCGGCTGCCGGCGGCGGGTCCTCGTGGGCGTGGAACATCGTGCAATGGGGGAGCGCGACGCTCGCCGTGGCGATGGCCTCGCTCGCCGCCGTCGACATCCGTCGTCACCGCAGACAACGAGCCGCAGCTCCCGCCTCGGCGTGACGCGGATGCGTCGCAGCGCGCTCTACGCAACCGTTGCGGTCGCCGCTGCCGTCATGTCGATCGTCGCTGCCGCAGCGCGCCCTGAAACCGGCGGCGGCGCCGCCGCCCTCGACGGAGCGTCGCTGTTCCGCGCCAAGGGGTGCGCCACCTGCCACGACGGCCCGACCGGGCCTTCGCTCACCGGCGTCGGGCCGTCGCTCGCTGACGCTGCCGTCGTGGGCCGGCGACCGCATCGACGGTGTCTCGGCGCAGGACTACCTGGAACAGTCGGTGCGTAGCCCGTCGGCGTTCATCTCACCGGAGTACCGATCGAGCGGTGGCCCGAGCGTCGGGATGCCACTGCTCCAGCTGTCCGACGACGAGATCGACAGGCTCGTCGACTACCTCCTGACGCGCTGACGGTGGGCGCGATCGACTAGGACGGACGCATCGACGACGATGAACCAGCACTCGTCCGGCAGGCTCAGGGAGGCGATGCCGACGCCTTCGGCGGCCTCGTCGCTCGTCATCGACGTAGCGCGCTCCGCGTCGCCACGGTGGTGCTCGGCGATGCCTCCGACGCCGACGACGCCGTGCAACTGGCGAGCGAGCGAGCATGGCGGGCGATCGCCACGGTCGATCCGCAGCGCGGCTTCCGATCGTGGTTCCTGCGCATCGTCGCCAACTCGGCTCGCAATCAACGACGGGCGCGCTGGCGGCGGCACCGCGCCGAGTTGCGCGTCGCCAACCGGTCGGTCGGTGACGCCACCGACGCCGCCGACCTCGTCACCGCCGACGAGCGCGAGGTCGTTGTCGCTGCGCTCAACCGCCTCGACGCCATGGAGCGTCTGGTGATCGCCCTGCGCCACTTCGAACAACTCACCGAGCTGGAGATGGCCGATGTGCTCGACTGCCCCACCGGCACCGTGAAGTCCCGGTTGTCGCGGGCGATGTCACGATTGCGCATCGAGCTGACGATGGAGGTGTTCGGCGATGGCTGACGTGCAGCTCGACGACGACCGTCTCGCCGCCGTGCTGGCGAGCGTCGGCGAGCATCTCGTCGTCGACGCGACGACTCCACCCTCGGTGGTCGCGACCGCGCCGATCGGTACCCACGGACGGTCGTGGCGCCGGCCATTGCTCGTCGCCGCCGTGGCACTCGCCGTCGTCGCTGGGGCGATCGTGGCGGTTGCCCCAGCGCGGCGCGTCGTCAGCGGTTGGCTGGGAATCGGGCGCATCGAGGTCGAGGTCGACCGATCGGCGGATCCGACAGGACTGCCGGCGTTCAGCGAGCCGGCCACGCCGATCGATCGGGCACTGGTCGATGACGTCTTGGGCCAGGCGATGCCGGCGATCGATGGCAGCGATCTCGGGGCACCGAACCGCTGGTGGACCTTGCCGGAAGGTGGCGTGCTCGCCAGCTGGACCGACAGCGACGCCACGTTGTGGGTCGTCGAGAGCGACTTCGGCGGTGAGTTTCTGAAGAAGGTGGCGAGTGGCGCCGACGTCGTCACCGAGCTTCGAGACCTCGGCGACGGTGGCGTGGCGATCACCGGGGCGCACCTCATGCAGACGCCGCATCGGCGGGTCAGGGCCGACAACGTGGTGATCTGGACCGACGGCGAGCTGACCTTCCGTCTCGACGGCGCCGCCGACGTCGACGAGCTCGTCGAGCTCGCCCACCAGCTCGCGACCTGACCCGCCCGGGTGGGGACGGTTAGCGTCGCGTCGATGGGGCGACCGCGCGGCACGTACTCGATCGTCGCCTTCGATCCGGCGACTGGGGCGCACGGCGTCGCCGTCCAGTCGCACTGGTTCTCCGTCGGCTCGATGTGCCCCTGGGCCCGGCCAGGCGTGGGCGCCGTGGCCACGCAGTCGTTCGTCCAGCCGGCGTTCGGCCCCCGTGCGCTCGACGTGATGGCTGGCGGCGCCGACGCTTCGGGCGCTCTGGAGGCCGTGCTCGCCGGCGACGACGTCACCTCGTTGCGCCAGGTCGGGATCGTCGACAGCCGCGGCGGGGTGGTGGCGCACACCGGCGACGGGTGCATCGCCGAGGCCGGGCACGTGCTCGGCGAGCACTGGTCGTGCCAGGCGAACATGATGGCGAGCGAGACGGTGCCGGCGGCGATGTCGGCTGCGTTCGGCGCCGCGACCGGCGACCTCGCGGCCCGCATGATGGCGGCGTTGGAAGCCGCCGAGCGGGCTGGTGGTGACGTCCGCGGTCGCCAGTCGGCGGCGCTGCTCGTCGTCCCGGCAGGCGGCGAGCCGTGGCAGACCACCGTCGACCTGCGCGTCGAGGACCACGACGACCCGCTCGCCGAGCTGCGCCGCCTGCTCACGCTGCAGCACGCCTACAGCCTCGCCGGTGAGGGTGACGAGCTGATGGCGACCGGCCGAGACGAGGACGCCGCGCAGTGCTATCTCCGGGCCGCCGAGCTTGCCCCGGATGCCGCTGAGCTCGCATTCTGGGCGGGTCTGGCGATGGCCCAGGCCGGCGATCTCGCCGGCGGTGCGGCGGCCGTCGAGCGCGTCGCGGCGATCCACCCGGGATGGCTGACGCTGCTCGAGCGCTTGCCAGCCGGGCTGGCTCCGTCGGCCCCCGCCATTCGAGCGGTACTTGAGTCACATCGACTCAACAAATCTGCCGACAGCGTTGCTATCAGGACCCCCAACTCCTAGGGTGGTGGACACTCCGTAGTCCGCACCATCACCCCAGGAGAACCTGCATCATGCCCAAGGCCGTCGGTATCGACCTCGGTACCACCAACTCCGTCGTGTCCGTCCTCGAGGGCGGCGACCCCGTCGTCATCCCCAACGCCGAGGGCTCGCGCACGACCCCCTCGGTCGTCGCCTTCTCCAAGGCCGGCGAGGTGCTCGTCGGCGAGGTCGCCAAGCGCCAGGCGATCACCAACCCCGACCGCACGTTCCGCTCGATCAAGCGGCACATGGGCGAGGCCTGGAAGAGCGACGACGTCGACGGCAAGCGCTACACGCCACAGGAGATCTCCGCCCGCATCCTGATGAAGCTCAAGCGCGACGCCGAGAGCTACCTCGGCGACACGGTCACCCAGGCCGTCATCACCACGCCGGCATACTTCGACGACGCCCAGCGCACGGCGACCAAGGAGGCCGGTCAGATCGCCGGCCTGGAAGTCCTGCGGATCATCAACGAGCCGACCGCCGCGGCCCTCGCCTACGGCCTCGACAAGGCCGCTCAGGACGAGACGGTGCTCGTGTTCGACCTCGGCGGTGGCACGTTCGACGTGTCCGTGCTGGAGATCGGCGACGGTGTCTTCGAGGTCAAGTCGACCCACGGCGACACCCAGCTCGGCGGCGACGACTGGGACCAGCGGGTCATCGACTTCCTCGTCCAGCAGTTCAAGTCCGCCCACGGCGTCGATCTGGCCACCGACCGGATGGCCGCCCAGCGCCTCAAGGAGGCTGCCGAGAAGGCCAAGATCGAGCTCAGCCAGGTCCAGCAGACGCAGATCAACCTGCCGTTCATCACGGCGACGGCGGACGGGCCGCTGCACCTCGACGAGTCACTGAGCCGCTCGAAGTTCCAGGAGATGACCGCTGACCTCATCGAGCGTTGCCGGATCCCGTTCGAGCAGGCGCTCGCCGACGCCGGTGTCGCCAAGGGCGATCTCGACCACGTCATCCTCGTCGGCGGGTCGACCCGCATGCCCGCCGTGCACGACCTCGTCGTCGACCTCACCGGCAAGGAGCCGAACAAGTCGGTCAACCCCGACGAGGTCGTGGCCGTCGGGGCGGCGGTCCAGGCCGGCGTGCTGCGCGGCGACGTCAAGGACGTCCTGCTGCTCGACGTCACCCCGCTGTCGCTCGGCATCGAGACCCGCGGTGGCGTGATGACCAAGCTGATCGAGCGCAACACGACGATCCCGACGCGGCGCACCGAGGTGTTCACGACCGCCGAGGACATGCAGCCGTCCGTCGAGATTCACGTGCTGCAGGGCGAGCGGGAGATGGCCAACTACAACAAGACGCTCGGCAAGTTCCAGCTCGTCGACCTGCCGCCTGCGCCGCGCGGCGTGCCACAGATCGAGGTCACCTTCGACATCGACGCCAACGGCATCGTCCACGTGTCGGCCAAGGACCGGGCGACGAACAAGGAGCAGTCGATGACGATCTCGGGCCAGTCGACGCTGCCCAAGGACGACATCGACCGGATGGTTCGCGACGCCGAGGCCCACGCCGAAGAGGACCGCAAGCGGCGCGACGAGGCGGAGACTCGGAACAACGCCGACACGCTCGTCTACCAGACCGAAAAGGTCCTGCGTGAGCAGGGCGACACCGTCTCGGCCGAGGAACGTGACGCCGTCGAGCAGCCCCTCGCCGACCTCAAGAAGGCGCTCGACGGTGATGACATCGCGGCGATCAAGTCGGCCAGCGAGACGCTGATGTCGGCGAGCCAGGCATTCAGCCAGAAGCTCTACGAGGCGGCGGCGCGTGACGCCAACGCCACGGGGACGTCGGCGTCCGGGCAGTCCGGGTCGTCGGGCGCCGGTTCGGTCGATGACGACGAGATCGTCGACGCCGAGGTCGTCGAGGACGACAGCGAACCGGACACCCAGGCATGAGCGAGCGAGTCTTCGAGCGAGCGAATCAGCAGTACGGCGCCTTTAGCTCAGTGGTGCACCGCCCGTCGCCCCAGACGATCGACCTCGTGGCCATGGTGCACCAATGAGCGAGCAGTTCGACGATCTGCAACGCCTCGACGGTGCCGAGGGTGAGCTCGACGCGGGTCCGGACATCGCCGAGGAGTTCTGGGAGGGCGACGACGACGAAGCGCTCGCCGCCACGATCGACACCGAGATCCACGAGCTGGCCAACGAGCGGGACCAGTTCAAGGACATCGCCCAGCGTTTGCAGGCTGACTTCGACAACTACCGCAAGCGCACCACGACGCATCTCGCCACGGAGATCGATCGGGCCACCGGCCGCCTCGCCGCGGCACTGCTCCCGGTGCTCGATGCCGCCGAGTCGGCGTACGTCCAGCACCCCGACGAGATCGGGCCGCTGTTCAACCTGATGCTCGCCGAACTGCGCAAGCACGGGCTCGAGCCGATCGACCTGCTCGACAAACCGTTCGACCCCAACCTCGCCGACGCCGTCGCCCACGAACCCGGCGACGGCGGTGAGGCGGTCGTCGCCGAAGTGCTGCGCAGCGGTTACCTGTGGAACGGGCACACGCTGCGCCCCGCGATGGTGCGCACGCGAGACTGATCGAGGTGCGCAGGGGGCGCCGATAGATGGCAGCACAACGCGAATGGTTCGAAAAGGATTACTACGGCGTCCTCGGCGTGGCCGACACGGCCTCGGCCAAGGAGATCACCAAGGCCTACCGCAAGCTCGCCCGTGATCTGCATCCCGATCGCAATCCGAACAACGCTGCCGCCGAGGAACGCTTCAAGGAGGTGTCGGCGGCCTACGACGTGCTCGGTGACGACACCAAGCGCAAGGAGTACGACGAGGTCCGCCGCCTCGGACCGATGGGCGGTGCCCCGCCGGGTGGACGCGGCGGGTTCCGCTTCAACGTCAACGACATGCAAGGCGGCGGCCTCGGCGACCTGTTCGGCGACCTCTTCGGGCGTGCTCGGGGCGGCGCCAGCGGGGCGGCGAGCGGGGTCGGTCCGCGCCGTGGCGACGACGTCCGCGCCGACCTTACGCTCGACTTCGCCGACGCGGTCTTTGGGCTGACGACCACCCTGCACCTCACCACGGACGCGCAGTGCGAGACGTGCCACGGCAGCGGCGCGCGCCCGGGTACGTCGCCAAAGCTGTGCCCGCAATGCGGCGGCCGCGGAGTCGTCGACGACAACCAGGGCCTCTTCTCGTTCTCGACGCCGTGCCGCCGCTGCGGCGGTGGCGGCACGATCATCGAGGACCCCTGCCCGACGTGTCAGGGCAGCGGCGTCGAGCAACGGGCCCGCCAAGTGCAGGCGCGGATCCCGGCCGGGGTCAGCGACGGGCAGGTGATCCGCCTCAAGAACCGCGGCGGTCCAGGCTTCAACGGGGGCCCGCCCGGCGACCTCCTTGTCGAGATCCACGTCGCTCCCGACCAGCACTTCGGGCGCAACGGCCTTGACCTCACCGTCGCCGTCACGATCGAGTTCTGGCAGGCCGCCCTCGGCGATGTGATCGGGGTGCCCACGCTGCGCGGCCCCGACGTCGTGCTGCGCGTCAAGCCGGGCACGCAGTCTGGGAGTCGGCACCGCGTCAAGGGCAAGGGCATCTCGACCCCCAAGGGCACCGGCGACCTGATCGTCACGATCGATGTTGCTGTGCCCCGAGATCCGACGCGCGAGCAACGCGCCGCCCTCGAGGCGCTGCGCGATGCCAGCCGTGCCGAGGTCAGCGCGTGATGAGCGGACAGCGACGGACGCGCGCCGTCTACGTGATCTCCGTCGCCGCCGAGCTCGCCGGCATGCACCCCCAGACGCTGCGCCAGTACGAGCGGCGCGGCCTGCTCAACCCGGCGCGCACCCAGGGCGGCAACCGTCGTTACTCCGACGCCGACATCGATGTCTTGCGCCGAGTCGCCGAGTTGGCCTCCGAGGGGATGAACCTCGAAGGCATCCGCCGGGTGATGTCGCTCGAGGCGGAGAACGCTCGACTGCGCGACGAACTGGCCGCCGCCAAGGCGGCGGCACGCAACGCCGAAGTCGATGCCGAACGCCGTCAGCGCCGCGACCTCGTTCCCCTCCGTCAGGCCGTGGCCGTGTTCGGCGAAGCTCCCGAGTTCCTCCGCAAGCGCCGCGACACCCCCGACTGATCGATTGGAGTGTTTGCTGCCATTGGAGTGCTACGCGCCGACACGCCCCGCAGCAGACACTCCAATCGATGCGAAACGGCTTGATCGGGAGCCGCGTCGCGTCCAAAGTCGGTCGATGGCCCTCGACCTTGCCCACCACCTTTTCGCCGCACTGCCGGAGTTGCGAATCCATCCCACCGCGAAGCGCATCCGTGCCTTCGTCGACGGCGACCCGATCGTCGACTCGACCCGGGCGATGATCGTGTGGGAGCCGCGCCGCGTCGTGCCCAGCTACGCCGTGCCCGTCGAAGACATCGGCGCTCCCTTGCTGCCGGCTGCGGCCGAGGCCACCGCCGAGGAGCTGGCGGTGGAGGTCGCCGGGGCGTCGGTGCTCGACCCGCGCACCCCCTTTGCGGTGCACACGGTCGAGGGGGAGTCGTTCGACATCGGCACCCCGACACCACTGCCCAACGCCACGTTCGTGATCGACGACCCGGATCTCGACGGCTACGCGGTCGTCGACTTCGATGCCTTCGACGAATGGCGGGAGGAGGACGAGTTGGTCGTCGCTCACGCCCGCGACCCGTTCGGCACGGTCGACACGCGTCGCAGCTCGCGGCGGGTCGTCGTCGTGATCGGCGACACGACGGTGGCCGACTCGACGAACTCGGTGATGCTCTTCGAGACGTTCCTGCCGACGCGCTACTACCTACCGCGTGAGGACGTCCGGATGGACCTCCTCGAACCGACCGACACGCAGACCGCCTGCGCCTACAAAGGCTTCGCCTCGTACTGGTCGGCGAACATCGACGGCAAGGTCCTGAGGGACGTGGCTTGGAGCTACGAGGAACCGCACAACTACGCCACGGCGGTGAAGGGGCTGATCAGCTTCTTCAACGAGCGCGTCGACGTGAGCGTCGACGGAGTCAGCATCGAGCGGCCGCGAACCCCGTGGTCTGAGGACTAGCCGCTGACAGAGGCCGTGGTGCTCGACGCGTCGGTGGCGCCCGGAGTCACGCGAGTCGATTCGCCACGTCGGCTGCTCTTGGAGTGCGGGACCGTGAGATGGCGCCGAGCCTGACCATGAGCTGCGCTATTGGGATGGGCAGCGATGGACCGCCCACGTGTGCAACGGCGACGTCATGACCCTCGACGCGGTCGGGGACCGTCTGGCCTCAAGGACACGCTCAGCGGACGAGGTCGCCGACGCGCTCGATGATCCACTGCAGGTGCATCCCGCGGCGGACGTCGCACGGGTGGTCGGTGGTGCCGGACCGGGCCATTGCGGCGAGCTCGTCGAGCATCGTCGCATAGCAGTCGCGAGGCGGCGTCCGCCGCGGATCGAGCACACACCGCCCGGCGCCGCCGTACACGTCGAACTCGACGACGGACGGGTCAACCGGCGTCTTCAGCGACAGCGTGACGGCGCTTGACGCCCCTCCGTCGTGACGCAGGATCACGTGCCAGACGTCGCTGCCGGCGTGCGAGGCGCCGGCCACGTCGACGATCGGCCCGAGCGCAGCATCGAGGAGGTCGAAGGCGTGCGGACCGATGTCGGCGATCGCCCCAGCGGAATGTCGCCACGGCGTCGGCGGCGCGTTGTGGTCGAGCAGCTTGCCGGAGATCCACCGGGCGTTGCCGCCGTGCCATCCGCTCCCGGCCCGGATGGTCGTCAGCCACTGTCTCGTCTCGGGCGAGTAGCGCAGGACGAGCACCATGATGCTGGCGACGCCCGCGGCGACGACGTCGGCGACGAGCGCCTCCGCCTCGGCCAGCGATCCGGCGAGCGGCTTCTCGAGGATCAGGTGCCGCCCGGCCCGCGCCGCTCGCCCGGCGATCGATGCCTGCACGTCGGGTGGCACGCAGCAGGCGATGACTTCGACGGCGTCGATCAGTGCGTCGACATCGTCGAACGGCGCGGCTCCGTGCTGCTCAGCGAGCGCCGCGGCGACCCCCGGCCGCCTCGTCCACACGCCGGCCAGTTCGAACTCAGGGTGAGCGGCGAGCGCCGGAGCGTGGACGTCACGGGCCCATGGTCCACCACCGACGAGTCCCACGCGCAGTCGCTGCGTCACGTGCGTAGCATCGCAGCGAAGCGACTCGACGAGGGTGAATCCCGAGGGAATGCGCCGTCAGCCGTTAGCTCGTTCTCGTCCCCGCGTTCGGCGTGTTCGACGTTCGGTTCGAACTCGACGCGCAGGACGAGGTCTTGTGGATAGTTGCCGAAGGCTCGACCGAACAAGTTCAGTCCGCCGACGTACGCGGCGTCGCGTCGAACCCCAATGCGAACGACGATGGGCCGGCCCGGGGCGAGATCGAGATCATCGACGGTGATCGACGACAGCGAGACTCCGTCGATCGAGGTTCCGGACGGCAAGACGCTCCATCGCTTGAGCACCCCGTATTGAGTGTCCTTGTCGTCCCACCAGGTCGGTGTGAGGCGTCCGCGCTCGCCGCCGAAGTCGCCCGGGCACGTCCACGCGCCGAGTTCGGTGCCGTTGATCCAGACCGTGATGTCGCTTGGCCAGTCCGGGTCGTGCAGCGGCGCCTCGCTGCACACTTCCGTAGCCAGTTGGACCGAGTCGATCCGGGCGCCGAACGGAACCCGATTGGGGAAGCGGTACTCGACGAACCCGCTGTGGAACCAGAGCAACTGCGCGGAGGTTCTCCGTGGCTCGTAGAACGAGCTCGGGTCGTCGAGCAAACCGATCACCCCGTGGCTGTCGACGAGGCCACAGGTCGGCTCGACCTCGAAGTCGGAGAAGGCGCCGATCGGCATGGCCTGTTCGACGGCCTGGCGTTGGGGATGCGCCTCGCGGGGAAGCGCCACCAGCAGTTCGTCGTAGGTGCGGGCGCAAACCTTGTGAAGGCCGCGTCGGGCCGGCCGCATCTCCGTGTGGATCAACCCGGCACGCTCGAGGATGCCGATGTGCATCGTGGCGGTCGACGGCGCCAGGCCGAGATCCGTGGCGATGCGGTTGACGGGCGCGATCCGATCACCGAGGTACCGAAGGATCGCCAGCCTCGTCTCGTTGCCCAACGCCTTGAACATGGCCACGGCGTCGTTGCCGTCAGCGTTGGCATCGATGTTCGCCGTCTTGGCGCCATGTCCCGACGCCGCTTGTCTCGGCCGGTGGACCTGATTAGTCATGCAGCATTCCCTGAGTCAAACGTCGACCGTACCACAAGTGTCACTGCGCAACCAGGGACTCTCTTGACAAATCTGCTATCTTCTCCTGAAGTAATACCAGTAATGCTGGGTGTTAACGGGGTTCGCCGTGAGGCGTGATCCCCTTGCTGCACCTGGCCGCACCACCGGGGGGTTGGCGTGGGGACTCATGATCCGTTCGAGTACTGGCTGGCACAGTCGAGCAGGGCCGGGCTGACCCGCCGTGGCTTGTTCCGGCTCACTGGGGCAGGGGCAGCAGCCGCCGCACTCGCCCCGCTGCTCAACGCCCGCGCGCCGCAGCCCGGCCGGCGGTCTTCACGGTCAGCCACCGCGTCGGTCGAGCCACCGTCGACGGAAGTCGAGCTGGACTTCTGGAACCCATTCACCGGTCCCGATGGGCCGTTCATGGAACAGCTCGTTGGACAATTCAACGACGAGACCGACACGGTCAACGTCTCGGTGCAGACCCAGGCGGAGTACTACACACGAGTCCAGGCCGCGGCGCAGGCTGACCGTTTGCCGCAGATCGCCGTGATGCACTACGACCAAATTCCGCTCCATGCGGAGAACGAGATCATCACCCCGCTCGACGATCTGGTCGAACTCCTTGGCCTGACCGGCGACGATTTCACCGAAGCGATCTGGACGGCGTCGGCATGGAAGGGAACTCGCTACAGCATCCCGCTCGACATCCATACCGAGTCCTTCTTCTGGAACAAGGAGCTGTTCGAGCAGGCCGGTCTCGATCCTGAGGCCCCGCCGACCGATATGGCGTCATTCGAAGCGGCGGCGACGGCCATCACCGAGGAAGCCGGCGTGCCGGGCTTCATGATCGTCACGACCGGACCTGGTGCGGCCTTCCTCAACGGCTGCGTGTGGGCGAGCCTGTTCTACCAAGGCGGTGGCGAGTGGGTGAACGAGGACATCAGCGAGGTCACCTTCAACGGCGAGGCGGGCGTCCAGGCGACCGAGTACCTCGTCAAGCTGCGCGACCTCGGTGTCACACCGGAGAACGTGGAGAGCGACACCGAGATCGCCTCCTTCGCCGCCGGACAGAACGGGATGGTCTGGTCGGGGCTATGGCAGACCTCGGCTTACGAGGAAGCACTCGGCGACTCGCTGGGTGCTGGGCCACTCCCGCAGATCTTCGGGCCGGGGACCTGGGCCGGCTCGCACACCTTGGCCGTCACCAGCACCGAGATGAGCGAGGACGAGCGGCAGGGCGCGTACTACTTCATCGACTGGATGACGCGCAACGCGGTCACCTGGGCTGAGGCCGGGCAGTTGCCGGCGCGGGAATCTGCTCGCGAGACCGAGGAGTTCGCCCAACTCCCGCTGCAGTCGGCGATCGCCGAACAGATCCAGGACGCCCAGTTCTTTCCGTCGTTCCCCGGCGCACCCGATCTGCTCTTCGCCGAGGGTGGCGCATCCGAGGCCGTCCTCGCAGTGTTTGCGGGCCAGGGCGATGCCCAGTCGGCGCTCGACGGTGCCGCGGAGCGCTATACCCAGATCGTCCAGGAGGCCAAAGAGCGGTACGACTTCTGATCCGGCTCCACCGGGCCGCAGAGGTGGACCATGTCAGCACCAACGACCGCGGTACTCGCTGAACCGACGAGGATCCGAGCCGTCGCCGCGGCTCCTCGCCGCAAGCATGGCGTTCGTCGCCGGATCGGATCGCGCTGGTACACGCCGTACCTGTTCATCCTGCCGCACTTCATCGTGTTCGCCGCCTTCATCGGGTGGCCGTTCCTGCTCGGCTTCTGGATCAGCCTCCACGACTGGAACTTCTTCAACGACGTCCAGCCGTGGGTCGGTCTGGACAACTTCGCCGCCGTCCTCGACCCCGACGACTTCTACGGCGAGCTCTTCTACCGGTCGCTGAGGAACACCGTTGTGTTCGTGGTGATGAGCACGCCGCCGTTGGTGCTGATCGGGCTCGGACTTGCCTCCCTGCTCAACGGAAAGTATCGAGGACGCACTGCGTTCCGGGCGATCTTCCTGTCGCCGTGGACGCTGTCGGTGGCGGTGGTCGGGTTGTTGTGGTGGTTCCTGTTCAACGGGACCATCGGGCCGATCGGGCTGCTCATCGAGTCGGTGGGCTTCGAACCACCACCGTGGCTCACCGCCAACCCGTGGGCGTGGATTTCAATCACCACCGCCACGGTGTGGTGGACCGTGGGCTTCAACACGATCATCCTCCTTGCCGGGATGCAGTCGATCTCGCCGCAGCTGTACGAAGCAGCCGCGATCGACGGTGCCGGCCGTTGGCAACAGTTCGTGCGCATCACCGTCCCGCTGCTGCGCCCGGTCCTCCTGCTCGTGATCACGCTGCAGATCATCGCCGGCTTCAACCTCTTCGGGCAGCCCCAGCTGATGACCGGCGGCGGTCCCCCGACGGCCCAGACCACGCCCGTTCAGCTGTACGTCTTCCAGCTGATCAACGGCACGAATCCGCGGCTTGGCATCGCCGCTGCGGTGCTGATCCTGACCTCCTTCGTCGTCGGGATCATCAGCGTCGTCAGCTTCCGTCTGCTGCGAACGGAACGCGCCTAGACCATGAGACGCCGTCCCTGGGAGTCCGTCGTCCTCTACGGGACCCTGTTCCTGATCTCGCTGTTCTTCGTGCTTCCAGTCCTGGCGATGATCTCGATGTCGCTCAAGGGGGGCACGACCGACCTCACCGATACCGGCTTGATCCCACGAGACCCGAGCCTCGACAACTACCGCACGCTGTTCGAGAACGCCAGCTCGGCGCCCGTCGTGAACTGGCTGATCAACTCCACGCTGACGTCCGTGATCGGCACGGCGCTGACCGTCGTCGTCGCTTCGCTCTCGGCCTACGCCTTTGCCCGGATGGACTTCCCGGGCCGGCGTCTGATCTTCGCCGGAATGATCGCCACCCTGACCTTGCCCGGCGTGTTGTTCCTGATCCCGCAGATCATCCTGATCAACGACCTCGGGCTCTACAACACGATCCCGGCGTTCTTCCTGCCGGGTCTCGCCGGAGTGTTCGGCGTCTTCTTCATGCGCCAGTTCTTCCTCAGCGTGCCGGTGGAGCTCGAGGAAGCCGCCTTCGTCGACGGTGCCAACAGCGTCCAGACCTTCCTCCGAGTCGTGATGCCGCTCGCCGGTCCCGCGCTTGCGACGCTCAGCGTCATCACCTTCCTCGCCTTCTGGAACGACTATCTCTGGCCGCTCGTTATCTGCCAGGGTTCCGGCTGCACGCTGCAACCGGGGTTACAGAGCTTCCAGGACCAGTACGTGACGGACTACGGGTTCCTGATGGCCGGTGGGCTGATCGCGGCGATCCCTGTACTCATCGTGTTCGTCCTCGCCCAGCGATGGATCGTCCAGGGCGTGGTCTCGTCGGGCATCAAGGGATGAGGGGCGGGCTCGCCACCGCGTTGGGCATCGCCGCGGTCGTCGGGCTCGGCGGCCACGGCTTCGCCTGGTCCGCAGGTTCGCCGCCTGAGGACACGACCCCCACCGACGAGGAGACCACGACGATGGCCGACGCCGAGCGCACGATGAGCAATCCGGTCCTCGACGCCGACTTTCCTGATCCGTTCATCCTCGAGGTCGACGGGGAGTACTGGGCCTACAGCACGGGCGCCGCCGGCTGGTACATCCAGGTTGCCCGTTCGGCGGACCTCGTGGACTGGGAGTTCGTCGACGACGCCCTCCCGTCGTTGCCCGACTGGCAGAGCCCCGGATTCACGTGGGCGCCGGAGGTCGCCGCAACCCCGACGGGCTACGTGATGTACTACACGACCCGCGATCGGGAGAGCGGACGCCAGTGCGTCAGCGTCGCCGTCTCCGAGATCCCCGAGGGACCGTTCATCGACGAGTCGGGCGGGCCGCTGGTCTGCCAGGTCGAGCTCGGCGGCTCGATCGACGCCACCTACTTCACGGACGTCGACGGTGAGACGTATCTGATCTGGAAGAACGACGGCAACTGCTGCGGACTACCGACCGAGTTCTGGGCCCAGCCGCTCAGCGCCGACGGGCTTTCGCTGACCGGTGATGTCACGAGCCTGGGAGTGGTCAACGACCAACCGTGGGAGGGCGACGTCATCGAGGCGCCGACGGTCTGGCTTGCCGACGGCACGTATTACCTCTTCTACTCGGCCAACAACTATGCCAGCGCGGACTACGCGGTGGGCTACGCGACGGCGCCAGCGCTCCTCGGTCCCTACACCAAGGCCCCAGACAGTCCGATCCTGGTCACGTCGGAGGGGTCGTCGGCGGCCGGCCCCGGCCACCAAGCCATCGTCGAGGGTCCCGGCGGCGGCCTGTGGCTCGCCTACCACGCCTGGGACAAGCAGGCGATCGGCTACGAATCCGGCGGCATCCGCACGATGTGGCTCGACGAGCTCATCGTCGACAACGGCACGGCTCGTGTGGACGGTCCCGACGACCGACCCCAGACGGCGCCGTGACCCAGCTCGGGATGCCCGACGCCACCGCTCCGACGCTCGAGGTCGATCGCGGTTTCGTCGCCGCGACGGGCATCGAATGCAGCGCCCCGGTCATCGAGGGCGGCGTCCGCATGGACGAGTTGGACAAGACCGGGCACTACGTCCACTACGCCCGAGACATCGAGCTCGTGACGGAGCTGGGGATCCGGCACCTGCGCTACGGCATCCCGTTCCATCGTGTCAACCCGAGCGACGGAGTGTTCGACTGGTCGTTCGTCGACCTCGCCCTCGATGCTTGTCAACGGCAGGGCATCACCCCGATCGTCGACCTGATGCACTTCGGCGTACCCGACGACATCGGCGACTACCAGAACACGGCGCTGCCGGAGCGCTTCCGTACCTTCGCAGCCGCGTTCGCCGACCGATACGGCTGGATTCGTCACTACACGCCAGTCAACGAGCCGCTGATCACCGCCAGCTTCTCGGCACGACGCGGCCTGTGGAACGAGCGTTTGCGTGACGAACGCGCCTTCGTGCGTGCCCTTGTGCACATCGTGCGCTGCGTCGTCCTCGCCAGCGAGGAGATCCGCTCCCGCCGCCCAGACGCCGTCTTCCTGCAGTCGGACTCCTGCGAGTACCACCATGCGCTCGATCCGACATCGATCGGCGCGGCGGCTCTCGAGAACGAACTGCGCTTCGTCCCCTTCGAGCTTTCCTACGGGCTGGACCTCGACCCGCTGGCAGCAGCCCACCTGCTCGCCCATGGCGCAACCGAGTCGGAGCTTGCCTGGTTCGGCGAGCACGGGACCAGGGCCGGGGCGATCTGTGGCAACGACTACTACGCCACCAGCGAGGTCGAACACGGTACTGATGGCCCGCCGCGCCCGAGCGGGGTGCGTCTCGGCTACTACCACCTCGCCCGGCAGTACCACGAGCGGCTCGGCGTCCCGGTGATGCACGCCGAAACGAATGCCGAGGAACCTGGTGCCGGCGAGTGGCTGACCAAGCAGTGGACCGACGTGCTGCGGCTGCGGCGCGAGGGCTTCCCGATCCGCGGGTTCACGTGGTACGGACTCGTCAACCACGTCGACTGGGACTCGACGCTCACCCGCGATGAGGGAACCGAGAACCCTTGCGGCTTGGTCGACCTGCAACGCCGTCCGAATCCGGTCTTCCACGTCTATCGCCGCTTGCTCGAGGACGACGAGTGAGCGGGCGCGAGGCGCATCCTCGGCCACAGCTCGTTCGCGATTCCTGGATCGACCTGAGCGGCAACTGGGGGTTCGCCCACGATGACGACGACCGTGGTCGCTCCGCAGGTTGGCAGGAGGGTGCCGCGCCCTTCGAGCGAACCATCGTCGTGCCGTTTCCGCCAGAATCCGCGCTGTCGGGGATCGGCGACCCCGATCACCACCCAATCGTCTGGTATCGGCGGGAGTTGACCGCGCACCCTGCCCAAAGTGGGCGCGTGATGCTGCACTTCGGCGCAGTCGACTACCGGGCGACCGTCTGGTTGAACGGCCACTATCTCGGGGAGCATGAAGGTGGTCACACACCGTTCAGCTTTGACATCACCGATCACCTCGATTCCGCCGGCGAGCCGTCGGTCTTGGTCGTTCGCGCCGAGGATCAACCGTCCGACTTCACGCAGCCACGAGGGAAACAGGATTGGCAGACCGAACCCCACGGGATTTGGTACGGCCGCACGACAGGGATCTGGCAGCCGGTTTGGCTGGAGTACGTGCCCGCTGTTCACGTCGCCGGCATACGTTGGACTCCAGACCTGGTGAGCGCGAGCGTGGGCATGAACGTGAGGCTCAGCCGGCGGGCGTCACGAGGGATCCGGCTCCACGTCGTCCTCCGGTTGGGCGACGAGATCCTCGCCGACCACCAAGTGGGTGTGGACGGCGACGAGGTGCAGATCGACATCGCGGTTCCGGCGCTGCGACACGGACCGGAATCGGTGCGCCTGCGCTGGTCGCCGGAGTCGCCGACGCTCGTCGACGCAGAACTCACGCTGGTCGCCGGCAGCAAGGTAGTCGACGTCGTGACCAGCTATCTCGGCTTGCGCGGGACCGGGGTCCGCGACGGCAGGTTTCTGCTCAACGGCGAGCCGTACTACCTGCGTATGGTGCTCGAGCAGGGGTACTGGCCGACGTCACACCTCGCCGCGCCGAGTGCGGACGCGCTCCGCCACGAGGTGCAGCTCATCAAGGATCTTGGCTTCAACGGCGTCCGCATCCACCAGAAGGTCGAGGACCCCCGCTTTCTGTACTGGTGTGACCGGCTTGGCTTGCTCGTGTGGGGCGAGATGGCCAACGCCTACGAGTTCTCGCCGACGGGTGTTGGGCGCTTCGTCAGGGAGTGGATCGACGTTCTGCAGCGTGACCACAGCCACCCCTGCATCGTGGCGTGGGTGCCGCTCAACGAGAGCTGGGGTGTGCCGGCCATCGCAGTCGCTGCGGATCAGCAGCACTATGCCACCTCGCTCTACCACCTCACGCGGGCCCTCGATCCCTCGCGGCCGGTCATCTCCAACGACGGATGGGAACACACCGAGAGCGACATCTGGGGAGTGCACGACTACGCCCCGTTCGGCGACGCGCTCCGCGAGCGGTACGCCGACAGCGCTGCTGTCAGCCGAACGCTCACCGGTGCGGGCCCTGCCCGCCGACGCGTCGTGATCGGCAATCCAGAACGCCGCGGGCAACCCGTCGTTCTCAGCGAGTTTGGAGGTCTGTCGCTCACGCCGTCGGCGGGCGACGCTTGGGCCGGCTACGCCACCCTGGCCACGACCGAGGAGTTGCTCGAACGCTTCGCCGATCTCGTTCGTGCCGTTCTCGACAGCGAAGAGCTCGCCGGCTTCTGCTACACGCAGCTGACGGACACTCTCCAGGAGAGCAACGGTCTCGTCCGAGAGGACCGATCGCCGAAGCTACCCATCGACGCCGTGCGGGCGATCGTTACGACACCCAGCCGCGCCATGCCGACCGAGGCGCTCGATGCCGCGGCCCGCGTCGCACGCGACGCGGTGCGGGCACGTGCGTAGCATCTCGATCGGTGAGCATGGCGACGCGACTCGACCAGCTCGACCTCTCGCAACGGCTGGGGCGGCGGGAGTACGAGCGACGCGTCGAGGTCGCCCAACGCCGGCTGCTTCAGTTGCGCCTCCACCTCGGCGGGCAACTCGGCTCCGGCGAGATCGGCCCCGGATTGCTCGTCCTCCTCGAAGGTCGCGACGCCGGCGGAAAGGGCGGAGCGATCAAGCGCATCGTCGAGAACCTCGATCCCCGGCACTACACGGTCAGGTCCTACGCCGCCCCGACAGCTGACGAGAAGCGCCACCACTTCCTGCGCCGCTTCTTCCGCGAGGTCCCCGGCCTCGGAGGGATGTGCGTGTTCGATCGCAGTTGGTACGGCCGGGTGCTCGTCGAGCGCATCGAGGGATTCGCCACAAGCGAGCAGTGGACGAGGGCGTACAACGAGATCGTCGAGTTCGAGCGGACCCTCGCGATCGAGGGGTTGATCCTCGTCAAGTTCTGGATGCACATCAGCGACGAGGAGCAGCTCGCCCGCTTCAAGTCCCGACAGGGCGAGCCGCTGAAGCGGTGGAAGCTGACCGACGAGGATTGGCGCAACCGGGAGAAGAACCGCATCTACGACGAGGCTGCCGAGGACCTCTTCGCTCGTACCGATCACGAGCTCGCCCCGTGGGATCTGATCGCCGCCGAGCAGAAGCGCTTCGCCCGCGTCGCCGTACTCGAACGGCTCAACGAGCGCATCGTCGCGGGGATGCAGCGGTGGGGTGTCGAGGTGCCTCCCGAAACACTTGCTTGAACGTTTTGTTTGCAGGGCCACGCGCCGTTTCATAAGGTGCGGCAGCAACACGTCGTCGGGGCGCACCGTCGCGCCCCGGACATGAAAGGGAAACTGCCATGAAGAGATCGTCCAGGTTCACGGTCGCCCTCGCCGGCGGCGCGGTCGGCCTCTTGGCCGCCGGTTCGGCCGCCATGGCCACGACACCGAGCTCCGGCGAGCCGGTGCAACTGTCGCTGCTCGACAACTCGATCAAGGGCGGCAAGAACGAGCGGGCCGCGATCTGGATCGAGGACGAGCTGATCCCCGCGTTCGAGGCGGAGATGGAGGCGGCCGGGCACTCCGGTGGAGGTCTCGTTCGAGGGCCAGGGCGTCGACGACGAGGACTACAAGACGCAGATGGCCCTCGACCTCGGCTCCGGGGAGGGTCCCGACGTGATGTCGATCGACGGCATCTGGGTCGGCGAGTTCGCCACCGCCGAGTACATCCGCCCGCTGACCGACGTCGTCGGGCCGGAGGTCGAGGAGTGGGAAGGCTGGGCCCAGATCAACGAGGCGGTCCAGGCCAACGGGATGTTCGAGGGCGCCCGCTACGGGATCCCGCAGGGCACCGACGGCCGCGTCATCTACTTCAACAAGGAGGTCTTCGCGGCAGCCGGCCTTCCCGAGGATTGGCAGCCGGCGACCATCGAGGAGGTCCTCGAGGCGGCGCGAACGATCAAGGAGGCGCAGCCGGACGTCATCCCGATCCAGCTCAATGGTGGCGTGGCGATGGGTGAGGCGACGACGATGCAGGGCGCCTGCCGCTGCTCGCCGCCGCCGGCTCGCCGGTCTACGACGAGGAGGCCGGTCTGTGGACCGGTGGTACCGAGGACATGGTCGAGATGCTCAGCACCTACGCCACGATCTACGGCGACGAGGAGCTGGGCGACACGGACCTGCAGCTGCTCCAGGACGGGCGCGACCGTTCGTTCGAGGCCTTCGCCAACGGCGAGGTCGGCATGCTCATCGAGGGCGACTACTTCTGGCGCTCGGTCATTCACCCCGATCCCGAGCAGGCCCTGTTCCCGATGGAGAACCGCGACGAGGTCGTCGGCTGGGCGACGATCCCGGCCTACGAGCCAGGTGGAGCGCTCGGCGGGCTCGACGCCGCGTCGATGTCCGGCGGCGGCGTGTGGACGATGAACCCGAACACCGAGCACGCCGGCCGAGGCGTGGGCGCTGCTGACGTTCATGAACTCCGCCGAGCAGGTGACCGCCGGCCTCGGCGGGCAGCCGCGGATCACGGCCCGTGACGACGTCAACGCCGAGGTGCTCACCGAGGACCCGTTGATGTCGTTCATGGCGGACGAGGTGTTGCAGTACACCCACTTCCGGCCCGCGTTCGCCGAGTACCCGCAGGTGTCGGTGGCCCTCCAGGAGGCCGTCGAGTCGGTCGTCACCGGTACGTCGCCCGAAGACGCCGCCGCCAACTACCAATCGGCCCTCGAGGAGATCGTCGGCGCCGACGCCGTCGCCAGCGCTGACGCCGACGCCCCTGCAGGCACCGACGCTCCTGCGGGCACCGACGCCGTCGCCACCACCGGCGGCTGACGCGACGTTTGCGTCAGACGGATGATTCACAATCGGTCGTGCGGCTGACGCAAACGACCGAGGGACGGCGGTGAATGGCTGACGCCGCGATCGTCGCGGCTCCAGCAGCCGAACAACGGTCGCCGCCGGAGCAAGAACTCCGGCGGCGACCTGTTCGGCGCCACGAGGCGCGCTTCGGGTTCGTGGGGCCGGCGGCGATCGTCATCGCCATCTTCCTCGTCGTCCCGGCGGTGTGGACGCTGTACCTCGGGCTGACCAACCGCACGCTCACCGGGGTGACCGCCATCCATCCCGAGTTCGTCGGGCTGGAGAACTACCGCGACGCGCTGAGCGACGAGCAGTTCTGGCAGTCCCTGCGCACGACGCTGGGCTACGTCGTCGGCTCGGCGATCATCGGCCAGGCCGTGCTCGGCTTCACGCTGGCGTGGATCTTCCGCAACTGGCACAGCTGGGTGCGCCGGGCGCTCGAACTGCTCATCGTCTTCGCCTGGATCATCCCCGGCACGGTGGTCGCCCGACTGTGGCGCGCGTTCCTCGACGAGGAGGGCACGCTCAACCTGTTGCTGCCGTTCAACCCGCGCTGGTTGATCGACCACGAGATGCTGTCGATCGTCGTCGCCAACACCTGGCGCGGCACCGCCTTCTCGATGCTGCTGTTCGGCGCCGCCCTCAACTCGCTGCCTCCGTCGTACCTGGAGACCGCTCGCCTCGCCGGTGCCTCGACACGGCAGCAGCTCACCGGCGTCGTGCTGCCGTCGATCAAGGGCTACATCCTCACCAACCTGCTGCTCATCAGCCTGTGGACGTTCAACGACTTCGGGCCGTTCCTGCTCATCGGCGGCGGTCTCGGCCGGCGCACCGAGGTGCTCCCCGTGTACCTCTACTACGAGGCGTTCCGCGCCGAGACCCGCTTCGGCTACGGGGCGGCGATCGCCGCCATCATCATGGCGATCAACCTCGTCATTGCGAGCTTCTACCTGCGTGCGGGACGCAAGCGCGCATGACACCGCCAATGCGTTCCCCGGCCACGCAGGCCGTCTTGACCGCTCCTCGGCTGGCGCCTCGTCGCTCGCAGCTTGCTCGGGTGGTCCAATGACGCCGCGAAGCTTCGCTTCACGGGTCGTCTTCGCCGGGTTCGCCTCGCTGCTCGGGATGTTCTTCGCCCTGCCGATGCTGTGGCTGGTGTTCGCCCCGTTCAACAGCGAGGCGACACTGGCGGCCAAGCCGTCGCGACCGTCGCTCGACAACTTCCACGAGGTCTTCGTCGAGCGCACCGACGTGCCCAAGTCGCTCGGGATCTCGACGCTGCTCGTGATCGGGACGGTGACGATCGTGGTCGTTCGTCGGGGCACCGGCCGCCTACGCCCTCAGCCGCATCCGCTTCCCCGGGCGCGACACGTTCCTCTACGTGCTGTTGCTGCTGTCGTCCGTGGTCGCCGGCACGGCGGCGATCCTGCCGCTCTACCTGCTGATGTTCGAGCTCGGCCTGATCGACACCTATCAGGGCATCTGGCTGGCGCTCGCCGGCGGTCTGCTGCCGGCGGCGATGTTCATCCTCAAGGACTTCACCGACTCGATCCCGCGCAGCTACGAGGAGTCGGCGCGGGTCTTCGGAGCCTCGTCGTTCCAGGCCCTCCGCCACATCGTCGTCCCGGTGATCCGTCCCGGTCTCGCCGTGATCGGCGTGTGGACGGCGGTGCAGGTGTGGGGCAGCTTCCTCGTCCCGTACATCCTGTTCGGCGGGCCGGGCAAGCGTCCGGCCGCCGTGTTGATGTACACGTTCCAAGACGAAGGCGGGGGCACCGACCTCGGTCCACTGGCAGCGTTCGCCCTCGTCTATACGATCCCGATCCTCGTGCTCTACTGGTTCGTCAACAAGCGCTACGGCTTCCGCTTCCACGGCGGCATCAAACGATGAGGCCGTTTCGCCCTCACTCGTTCGCTCGCTTCGCTCGCTCTCTCCGTTCGGGCGAGCTCCCGCGAGGTTCGCTGTAGTGCCAGGCATCACGGTCGCCGAGCTCACCAAGGTGTTCCCGAACGGGGTCACGGCCCTCGACGGCCTCGACCTGACGATCAACGACGGTGAGTTCTTCGCCCTCCTCGGTCCGTCCGGGTGCGGCAAGACGACGCTGCTGCGCACGATCGCCGGGCTCGAGGCGTCGACGTCTGGCGCAATCCACATCGGCGAGCGCGACGTCACCGGCTTGCAGCCCGGCGACCGCAACGTGGCGATGGTCTTCCAGGACTACGCCCTGTACCCGCACATGACGGTGCGCGACAACATCGCCTACCCGTTGAAGATCAAGCACGTCGGCCGGGCCCAGCGCAGTGCCGAGGCGGAGAGCGCGGGCGGCAACCTGTCGCTCGGCCATCTGATGGACCGCCGCCCCGCCCAGCTCTCCGGCGGGCAGCAGCAGCGGGTCGCCCTGGCCAGGGCGATCGCCACTCGACCCGACGTCTTCCTCTTCGACGAGCCGTTGTCGAACCTCGACGCCCGGCTGCGTCTCGAAGCCCGCACGTTCCTCAAGCAGCTGCAGCGTGACTTGGCGACGACGGCAATCTTCGTCACCCACGACCAGGCCGAGGCGCTTGCGCTCGCTGACCGCATGGCGGTGATGGAGTCGGGCGTGATCCGCCAGGTCGGCACGCCGACCGAGTTGTTCCATCGCCCGGCCAACGTGTTCGTCGCCGGGTTCATCGGGTCGACGCCGATGAACCTGCTGCCCGGTGTCGTGACGGCGGGCGGCGTCGACGTCGGCGGAACCACGATGCCGCTCGACGGCACCGCCGCCGCGGTGGGTCGCGAGGTGATCTACGGGATCCGCCCGGAGTACATCGCGATCAACGGTTCCGGGCCGATCAGCGGACAAGGGTCTGGGCGGTGCCCAGAAGGCATCGTGTCGATCACCGAGAACCTCGGAACAGAGTTCCTCGTCACCGTCGACGTCGGTGAGGTGTCGGTGAAGGCGACGATCGAGGAGGGCAACGAGCCGCAGCCTGGCACCACCGTTTCGCTCGCCCCGTCCGTTCGCCGCGTGCTGTTGTACGACCGAGAATCCGGAGTGTTGGTGTGAGCAGGATGTCCCGTCGTTACACGCGCGACGATCGAGCCGACAGCATCTACCAATACCTCGTCGTCGACGTGCCCGCTGGTGCCGCCGCCATCGACGTCACGCTCGACTACGACCGCACCGAGACGATCCTCGACCTCGGGCTGATCGGGCCCGACCGCTTCTGCGGCTGGTCGGGATCGGAGCGCACGAACGTCGTCGTGACCGAGGAGTGGGCGACACCGGGATACCTCCCTGGGGTCGTCGGCGGACCGTGGCAGGTGGTCCTCGGCCTCTACCGTGTCGCTCCCGGTGGGGTCGACGTCTCGATCGATATCGCCACTCCCGACCGTCGGCCGGCTGCCCCGAAACCACCGCCGTTGCCGCCCCGTCCGGAGCGCCCGCCCCGTCGGGAGCTGCCGGCCGCACCCGGTCACGAGTGGCTCGCCGGTGACTTCCACAGTCACACGGTGCACTCCGACGGATCGTTGGAGATCGTCGAGTTGGCTGCCCGGGCTGCCGCACGGGGCCTTGACCTTCTCGCGGTCACCGATCACAACACGGTCAGTCACCATGCGCACCTGGCCGCTGCCGGCGACCACGCCGGGATCCTCCTCGTGCCCGGGCAGGAAGTGACGACCGACGTCGGTCATGCCAACTGTTTCGGCGACATCGGATGGGTCGACTTTCGGGACCCGCCGGACCGCTGGCAAGCGCAGGCCACGGAACGCGGCGGGCTGATGGCGGTGAACCACCCGTGGGCGTGGGACTGCGCCTGGCGGATGCCGTTGACCCAGCCGGCCGACCTCGTCGAGATGTGGCACTGGACGTGGGACCGCCACGACTCCACCGCGCTGACCGATTGGCCGTCGTTCGGGCAGCGGGCGATCGGAGGCAGCGATTTCCATCGCCCGGGCTCCGACGGCGAGCCGGGTGCCCCGACGACGTGGCTGGAGTGCGCCGACCGCTCGGTGGACGCCGTCCTCGACGCCCTGCGCCACGGGCGCATCGCGATCAGCGCCTCACCCGACGGCCCGGTGCTCATCCGCGACGGCGACGACTTCGTCACGATCGACGCCGATGGCTGCGACCTCGTCACCGCCGACGGCGCGGGTTGGCTCGTCGCCGACGACCGTGTCGCCGCCTTCTGCCCCTGACCCATTGGAGTGTTTGCTGCCGACGGAGTGTCAGGTGTCGAGAACCCCGGCAGGTGACACTCCATCGACACGAAACACTCCAATCTGAGAAGGCCGATACCGTCGGGGGGCGTGACCGCGTACGCACCGTGGGTCGGGGGGCCGTTCATGTGGCGGCTCGGCCTGCGCCCGCTCGATCTCGCCGACTGGATCGAGCTCGACGCCAACTACGCCGCCGACCTCGCCGTCAAGGCGACGGTGCGCCGCGAGCATCCCGACACCGTGTTCGTTGCGCTTCCCGACGCGTCGGCGGCCTGCGACGAGGTTCTCGCCACCCTCGTCGACCACCTCATCGACACCTGGCCGCACCACTTCCAGCGCCAGGGCGACATCGTCCACAACGTCCTGACCGGAGAGCAGGTCGGCGTCGATGGCTCACTTCATCCGCTCGACGCGGCGAGCCGCCTCGTCCAGGAGGACCTCGTCGTGATGATCGAACGCCATGGCGAGCTGGTGTTCGGTGCCGGCTCGGTGTGCTTCCCGAACCGCTGGGACCTGCGCTCCAAGCTCGGGCTCCCGTTGCGCGAGGTGCACGCCCCCGTCAGCCTGCTCAATGAGCAACTCGGCGACACGATCGACAGGTTCTTCGACCGCTTGACCCCGGACCGCAGCTTCTGGCGACTCGGCTGGGGCGTGCTCGACAGCGTCGACCTCTATCAGCCGCTCGATGGCACTGCCGCGCCACGGCCAGCCACACCGGGGCCGGGCGACCTCGTCGTCCGCGTCGAGCGCGAGACGTTGCGGCGTTTCCCGCGCACCGGCTGCGTGCTGTTCACGATTCGCACCCACCTCGCCAAGGCCGCCGAGCTCGCCGCCGACCCCCGGCACGGACCGGTGATCGCCGAAGCGCTGGCCGCCATGCCCCCGGCCGTACGCCAGTACAAGCAGGTCGATCGAGTCACGGCGGCAGTCGCCGAACTGTTCGCGGCGACCTGATCCGGCGTCACCCGCTGGCGTACACGGCGCACCACCAGATTCGCCCGTTGAAGCGACTTGATATGACGTGACTCAACATTTCTTCTCGTCGGTACACTTGCTACATGGCCCTCGACCCCAAGAAGTGGACGTTGAAGTCCCAGGAAGCGATCGGTGCGGCGGTTGACCTGGCGAAGAGCAACTCGAATCCGGAGCTGACCCCCGACCACCTGCTCGCGGCGATCACCCGGCAGGACGACACGATCGTTCCGGCCGTTCTGGCACGGCTCGGCCAGGCGCCATTGATGATCCGCAATCGTGCCGACGAGGCGGTCTCCCGGCTCCCCAAGGCCTACGGCGGCGACGAGCCCCGCCTCGGGCGCGAGGTCAACACGGTCTTCGACGACGCCCAGCGGGTCCAGTCCGAACTCCGCGACGACTTCTTGTCGGTCGAGCACCTGCTGCTGGCGATGAGCGACCGTCTCGGCGTCGAGCGCGAGGAGATGCTGCAGGCCCTTGCCGAGGTGCGCGGTTCGCACCGTGTCACCTCGCAGAATCCCGAGGACCAGTTCCAGGCGTTGGAGCGCTACGGGCAGGACCTCACCGCACGAGCGCGCGAGGGCAAGATCGACCCCGTCATCGGACGCGACGACGAGATCCGCCGGGTCATCCAGGTGCTGTCGCGGCGGACCAAGAACAACCCCGTGCTGATCGGTGAACCGGGCGTCGGCAAGACGGCGATCGTCGAAGGGCTCGCCCGGCGGATCGCCGACGGCGATGTCCCAGAAGGACTCAAGAACAAGCGCCTCGTGGCCCTCGACCTGTCGTCGATGGTCGCCGGGGCCAAGTACCGAGGCGAGTTCGAGGAGCGGCTCAAGGCCGTGCTCAAAGAGATCACCGACGCCGCCGGCGAGATCATCACGTTCGTCGACGAGCTACACACGATCGTCGGCGCCGGCGCCGCGGAAGGGGCGATGGATGCCGGCAACATGATCAAGCCGATGCTCGCCCGCGGTGAGCTGCGGATGATCGGCGCCACGACGCTCGACGAGTTCCGCAAGTACGTCGAGAAGGACCCGGCACTCGAACGTCGCTTCCAGCAGGTCTACGTGTCCGAGCCGAGCGTCGAGGACACGGTCGGCATCCTGCGCGGGCTCAAGGAGCGCTACGAGGTGCACCACGGCGTGCGGATCCAGGACTCCGCGCTGATCGCCGCAGCCGTGCTCTCCAACCGCTATCTCACCAATCGCTTCCTGCCGGACAAGGCCATCGATCTCGTCGACGAGGCGGCGAGCAAGCTGCGCATCGAGATCGATTCGATGCCGACGGAGATCGACGTCGTCGAACGGCGGATCCTTCAGTTGGAGATCGAACAGGTCGCTCTGGAGAAGGAGTCCGACGACGTCAGCAAGACGCGCCTCGAATCGCTACGCGACGAACTCGCCCAGCTCAACGCCGACGTGGCCACGAAGAAGAAGCACTGGGAGGCGGAGAAGGAGGCGATCGCCGCCATCCGCACGTTGAAGGAAGAGCTCGAGCAACTACGCACGCAGCTGGAGCGCGAAGCCGATCTCAACGTCGCCGCGGAGATCCGCTACGGGCGGATCCCCGAGCTCGAACAGCGCATCGCCGACGCCACCGCCCACCTCGACGAACTGCAGCACGAGAACCGCATGCTCAAAGAGGAGGTCGATGCCGAGGACATCGCCGAGGTCGTGTCGAAGTGGACCGGCGTCCCGGTGAGCCGGCTGATGGAGGCGGAGGCGGCCAAGCTGATCCACCTCGAAGACCACCTCCATGAGCGCGTCATCGGCCAGGAGGATGCGGTCACGGCGGTCGCCAATGCCATCCGGCGCAGCCGTGCCGGACTGTCCGACCCGCACCGGCCGATCGGCTCGTTCCTGTTCCTCGGCCCGACTGGAGTCGGCAAGACCGAGCTGGCCAGGGCGCTCGCCGAGTTCCTGTTCGACGACGAGCAGGCGACGGTCCGCATCGACATGAGCGAGTACATGGAGAAGTTCTCGGTGAGCCGTCTGATCGGTGCTCCGCCTGGGTACGTCGGCTACGACGAGGGCGGCCAGCTCACCGAAGCGGTGCGCCGGCGTCCGTACTCGGTGGTGCTGCTGGACGAGATCGAAAAGGCCCATCCCGATGTGTTCAACGTGCTGTTGCAAGTGCTCGACGACGGGCGTCTCACCGATGGGCAGGGGCGCACCGTCGACTTCACGAACAGCGTGTTGATCATGACGAGCAACCTGCCTGGCGATCCGCTCGACTTCTTCAAGCCGGAGTTCATCAACCGCGTCGACGACATCATTCGCTTCCGCTCTCTGACCCCGGAGGACCTCACGAGCATCGTCGAGCTGCAGTTGGCCGTCTGGCGCGATCGGCTCGCCCAGCGGCGGATCGGCCTCGAGGTCAGCGACGAGGCGATGAAGCTTCTCGCCACCGAGGGCTTCGACCCGGCGTTCGGCGCCCGCCCGCTGAAGCGGGTGATCCAGCGCGAGATCGGCGACCCGGCGGCGATGCTGCTGCTCGACGGCAAGGTGGCCGACGGCGGCACGATCACCGTCGACGTTGCCGACGGTCAGCTCACCGTCACCGCCTGAGCGTCTGTGTCAGCCTGACGACTCAGATCGCGTCGCCCGGCAGACTCAAACCAGCGACGCCGACACCATGAACGGGTTTCCCTCGGTGTCGACGACGTCCGCGAGCCGGATGCCCTCCTCGGCGCGATCCTCGGGTCCCGAACGCACCGCGCCGCCGGCGGCGACGATCTCGGCGCAAGCGGCGTCGACATCGCTGACCCGCAAACCGAGCTGCGCAACGCTCACCGGCCCACCACCACCGTGCAGAGCGATCACGGTCGTGCCGGAGAGCAGCTCGCTCCAGAACGGTGACGTGCTGCGGGCTTCGAGCCCGACTCCGTCGCGCCAGAACGACAGGCCTCGATCCATGTCCTCGGCCATCAACATCACCATCGTCTCAGTGATCTCCATGGTCCGAGGCTAGATCCGTTCAATCGGGCAGTCGACGGGTCGCAGCGCGTCACGTCGCCCGGCGGCGAATGGCGGCGGCATGGGCCGGGAAACCCTCGTGGTCGGCGAGGGCGACGATCGAGGGTGCCATTCGCGTGAGCGCCGTCGCGTCGGCGTGGGCGACGGCGGTGCGCTTGAGGAAGGTCATCGCGGTGATCCCGGATGAGACGTGGGCGAAACCTGACGTCGGCAACGAGGCGGGACAGCCGATCACGAAATTGGCGGCGCTGAACGGGGTGTGCTGGCCGACGAGGATCTCCCCGGCGTTGACGATGGCGTCGACGGTGTCGCTCTCGATCGACGAGTCGACGGCCACCTGCAGATGCTCAGGGGCGATGCGGTTGGCCACGGCGACGGCTTCGTCGAGGTCGGCGGTGACGACGCACCCGCCGTTGACGCCGAGGGCGGCGCGGGCGGCGTCCGCCCGCACGCGGGGAAGCTCGGCGAGTTGGACCTCGAGCTCGGCATCGACGGCCAGGCCCAGCGCTTCGTCGGGCGTGATCATCACGACCGTGGAGTCGACGCCGTGCTCGGCCTCGATCAGCAGATCGGCGGCGAGACGTTGTGGGTCGGCGCTGCTGTCGGCGATGACCACGCTCTCGGTCGGGCCGAGGAGCATCATCGTCGTCAGCCCGTGGCGCTGCATCTCGATCTGGGCGAGCGTCACGGCCGGCGATCCCGGTCCGACGACCATCCGTACCTGAGGGATCGACTCGGTGCCGAACCCGAGCGCGGCGATCCCCGCCGGTCCGTTGACCCGGAAGACGTCGCTGACCCCGAGCTTGCGACACACCACGAGCACCGCGGCGTCGACCGCTCCGTCGGCGTGCCCGGGGATCGGCGGGCTGACGAGGACGATCTGCGACACCCCAGCGACCACCGCCGGAGTCGCCAGCTGGTAGGCGACGCTCGGATAGCTCGCCTTGCCGGACGGGACGAACAGCCCGACGGATGCCAGCGGCGTGAGCTTCTCGCCGACGACGAGGCCGGGTTCGGCCTCGAAGCTCCAATCGGTGAGCCGGGCGAGCTGGTGCTCGCTGAACGCCGTGATGTGGCTGATCGCATCGTCGATCGCTGCGTCGACGTCCGGAGACACCGCCGCCCGGGCGATCTCGTCAGCGGTCACGCGCAGCCGGTCGGGGGTGATCGACACGCCGTCGAAGCGGGCGAGGGCGTCGCACACGGCGGCGTCGCCGCGGGTCCGCACCTCCTCGAGCAACCGACCGATCGACAGTCGCAGATCTGGGTCGAAGATCGCGTCGAGCCCGCGTCCAAAGAGCGCCTCCCGATCGGCCTCGTCCATGTCGGCCCACCGCGCCGTTCGCATGATCGCCGTCACCGGCCAGACGGTATCGGCTCCGAGATCGGAGTGTTTGCTGCATTGGCGTGCACGTGCTGACACGCCCGCGCTAAACACTCGGTGGCCGCAAACACTCCGGTGGGAGCGGGGACGGCTAGCGTCGACGGCCCGTGCCGGTCACCGTCGTCGTCGGGGCTCAGTGGGGCGATGAGGGCAAGGCCAAGGTCATCGACCTGCTGGCCAAGGAACACGGCTACGTCGTCCGCTACCAGGGTGGCCACAACGCCGGGCACACCGTCGTCGCCGGCGGCGAGCGCTACGCCCTGCAGCTGACCCCGAGCGGGATCCTCTACGACCACGTCATCCCCGTGATCGCCAACGGCGTCGTCGTCGACCTGCCGACGCTGTTCGCCGAGATCGACGCGCTCACCGAACGCGGCATCTCGTGCGACCGGCTCCAAGTATCGAGCCGGGCGCACCTCATCTTCCCGTGGCACCAGGCCCACGACGCCATCGCCGAGGCGCTGCGTGGCGACGACAAGATCGGCACGACGCTCAAGGGGATCGGCCCGGCCTACGCCGACAAGGCTCGCCGCGTCGGCATCCGCGCCGGGGACGTGCTCGACCCCCGGCGCTTCAGCGAGCTCGTCCGCGCCAGGGCGATCGCCGAGAACCGCCAGCTCACCGACGGCGGCGCCGAGGCGCTGGACGTCGACGAGGTGGTCACGACGTTCGATGCCCTCGGATCGCGCCTGGCCCCCTATGTCACCGACACGGTCAGCCTGCTCCATGACGCCCTCGCCGCCGGCGCCCACCTGCTGCTCGAAGGCGCCCAGGCGACGTTCCTCGATCTCGACCACGGCACCTACCCGTACGTCACCTCCTCGAACCCGACAGCGGGCGGGGCGTGCACCGGCACCGGCCTCGGGCCCCGCGAGATCGACCGCATCGTCGGGATCACCAAGGCCTACACCACGCGGGTTGGCGCCGGACCGTTCCCCACCGAGCTGACCGACGCCGACGGCGACCGGCTCGTCGACGTCGGCCGCGAATTCGGGACGGTCACCGGGCGACGCCGTCGCGCCGGCTGGCTCGACTGTGTGATGCTGCGCCACGCCGTGCGCCTCAACAGCCTGACGGAGCTGGCGGTCACCAAGCTCGACGTGCTGGACGGCTTCGAAAGCGTCAAGGTGTGCACCGGGTACCACCTCGACGGGGCGGCCTTGCCGGCCTATCCGGACCGCGTCGACGTCCTCGCCCGAGTCGAGCCGGTCTACGAGACGCTGCCCGGCTGGGGCATCGGGCTCGGCGGCGTGCGTGAGCCGGGCGCCCTGCCCGATGGTGCCCGCCAGTTGATCGAACTGATCGAGACCCAGGTCGGTGTCCCCGTCCGCGTCGTCGGCGTCGGCGCCGAGCGCGACGACTACCTCATCTGGCAATGATCCCGCGGTACTCGCTCCCCGAGATGGCCGAGTTGTGGTCGGACACGGCACGCTTGCGCCGCTGGCTGGAGATCGAGTTGCTGGCCACCGAAGCGCAGGCCGACCTGGGCGTGGTCCCAGGTGAGGACGCGGCGACGTGTCGCGCCAATGCCCCTGCCATCGACGAGTCGTTCGTCGCCGCTGTCAACGAGCGGGAGCGGACCACCGACCACGATGTCGCCGCCTTCGTCGACGTCGTGCAATCGGCCATCGGCGCCCCCGCCGGTTCGTGGATCCACTACGGCCTGACCTCGTCCGATGTTGTCGATACCGCATTGTGCTGGGCGATGCGCGACGCCGGCCATCTGCTCGTCACCGCCGCCGACCAGCTGATCGACGCGGTGATCGCCCTCGCCCGCCGCCACCGCACCACGGTGATGATCGGGCGCACGCACGGAATCCATGCCGAGCCGACGACGTTCGGCGCCAAGGCCGCGCTGTGGGCGCTGCAGCTCGATCGTGACCGCACGAGGCTGCGCACGGCCACCGAGACCGTGGCCGTCTGCAAGCTGTCCGGCGCCGTGGGGACCTACTCGAACATCGACCCGGCCGTCGAGCGCCACGTCGGCGACGCCCTCGGACTGCGGCCCGTGCCGGCAACCCAGGTGATCGCCCGCGACCGTCACGCCGAGCTGCTGTGGGCCTGCGCATCGGCGGCGTCGACGTTTGAGCTGATCGCCGTCGAGCTCCGCCATCTGCAGCGAACCGAGGTCGGCGAGGTGCTCGAAGGTTTCAAGCCAGGGCAGAAGGGCTCGTCGGCGATGCCCCACAAGCGCAACCCGATCTCGGCCGAGACGATCAGCGGGCTGAGCCGGGTGGTGCGCGGAAATCTGCAGGCAGGACTGCAAGACGTCGCCTTGTGGCACGAGCGGGACATCTCCCATTCGTCGGTGGAACGGGTCGTCCTTCCGGACTCGACGCTGCTCGTCCACTATTGCGCCCACCGCCTCGCCAGGCTGCTCGCCAACCTCGACGTCGACGCCGAGCGGATGCGCCAGAACCTTTCGGCGAGCCACGGCCTGGTCTTCAGCCAGCCGGTGCTGCTCGCCCTCGTGGGCTCGGGAATCTCCCGCGACGACGCCTATCGGATCGTCCAGCGCAACGCCCTGCGATCATGGGAGGAGGGCGCCGACTTCCGCCGTCTGCTGGAGGACGATCAGGAGGTCGCGCTCGACGGCGCCGAGCTCGACGAGGCCTTCGACCTCAAGCGCTCGTTGCGCAACATCGACGCTGTGTTCGAAGCCCTCGCTGCCATCGACTGAACCCTCTGTGTCAGCGTGTAAGCCCGCTGAGGGCTTACACGCTTACTCAGAACTCAGGAACGGCGGACGATGCCGGCCTTGCTCAGCACTGCCGCATCGACACCGATCTCCCGCCACGTCGTGTACGAGATCCCTTGTCGTTCGCTGTATGAACGAGCAACCTTGATGAACGCATCTTCCAACGCAGCGTGATCCGTGACCGCCGACTTCGATTCCAATTCGGCCTGTAAGTCTCGCCGTTCCTGGAGCAATTTCAGCTCCCCCAGCGCGTCGGCCGCAGCCAACTCGGTGTCGATCGCCGAGAGCCGCTTCGCAATCGACTCCTTGGTGCGACGTCGGCCTCGCCGCGGCTTATTGGCGCGCAACGATTCGAGATAGTCGCGCACGGCGCGTCCTTCAGAACGGCCGCGAGCAAGGGCAGCCTTGTGCTCATCCGTCATCGGGCTTTTCGGTCCACGCTTTGCCATGCGGTGAGTATATGGAAGGCCGACGTTCCGACAATTAATCGATCACGTTGATTTGCCTTGATGAGGAGTTCGTCAGGCAACCAGCTGGGCGATCACATCGAGATGATCGAGGTCGGCGAGGTCGAGTACTTGCAGATAGAGACGGTCGGCACCGGCGGACTGCCAGTTCTGCATCGACGACAACGCTTCGTCGGCGAGGCCGGCAATCCCGTTGCTGCGCAGTTCGTCCGGCTCCCTTCCAATGGCTGTCGCCCGCTGCACATACTCGCGTTCATCGGTGCCGATGGCGGCGACCAACGCGGCGGAGAAATGACATCGATGCAGGGTCCCTTCCGATTGCCGAACACGCATCGAGGACCCGTTGACGCTGGGCGGTGAAATCATCAACAGAGCGAAAGCCCAGATTGAACTCGGTGGCAAATCGAGCCGCCAGTCGTGGGGTCCGACGCTGGCCACCGCCGCCGACGATGATCGGGAGATGGCCGCCCTGTGCCGGCTTCGGGAGGGCCGGCGAATCGGTCAGCTCGTAGTGTTTGCCGGCAAACGTGAAGGCTTGCCCAGCGGGCGTCGACCACAATCCGGTGACGATCTCGAGCTGCTCCTCGAGCCGTTCAAAGCGCTCGCCGAGATCAGGAAAATTGATGCCGTACGCGGTGTGCTCCTGTTCGTACCAACCAGCCCCGAGCCCCAGCTCGATGCGCCCGCCTGACATCTGATCGACGTTGGCGACGGCGATCGCCAGCACGCCAGGGAGGCGAAACGTCGCCGCGGTGACGAGGGTCCCGAGGCGAATGGTCGAGGTGTCGCGGGCCAACCCGGCGAGCGTGATCCAGGCGTCGGTCGGGCCGGGCAGGCCGCCGGCGGCCAGCGCGTCGCCCATCGCCAGGTAATGGTCGCTGCGGAAGAACGCTCCGAAGCCGAGTTGCTCGGCGCGCCTGGCGACGGCGAGGAGGTCGTCGTAGGTGGCGCCCTGTTGGGGCTCGGTGAAGATGCGCAGTTGGGTGAGGTCGAACACGTCATCGGAGGCTACGAGCACCGGTACGGTCGGGCCCATGTCGGATTCCACGCTCCCGTCCCTGCCCCCGTCGCGAGCAGCACTGCGTGACCACGTCCTCGAGCATTCGGTCAGGCTTGGCGAGTTCACCTTGAAATCGGGGGCCAAGAGCAACTGGTTCGTCGACGCCAAACAGACGGCCTGCCGCCCCGACGGCATCCTGCTCGTCGCCGATGCCGCCCTCGAGGTGATCCCCGACGACGCCACGGCGATCGGTGGGCTGACCGTCGGTGCCGATCCCGTTGCCTACGGCGTCGCCGCCGTGGCAGCGACACGCGGCCGTGCGCTGCGCAGCTTCACCGTTCGCAAGGAGGCCAAGGATCACGGCATCGTCGGGCGCATCGCCGGTGCGCTGCAGCCCGGCGACCGAGTCGTCATCGCCGAGGACGCGGTGACGCGGGGAGTGTCGCTGTTCGAGGCCGTCGATGTCGTTCGCGCCTTCGGAGCCGAGCCGGTGCTGATCACCGTCATCGTCGACCGTGGCGACACGTGCGCGGCGTTGGCCGCCGAGGCCGGGATCGCCTACGCGCCGCTGCTCACCGCCGCCGACCTCGGGCTTCAGTCGGACTGAGGAGCACGCAGCACCACCGTCTGCAACGCCCTGCCGACGGGACCCTCGTCGTCGAACAGCATGGCGTCGGCGAGTCCGACCCCGCCCGGCTGCCACCACGACTCGGTGCGCGAGCCGAACCACTCTCCGACGGGGTCGCGATGAAGGGCGATCGTCAGATCGATGTTGGCGAACTGGACCTGCCACGGCTCGGCGTGGCGGCTGAACGCGTTGCCGCAATCGGCGAGCGGGCAGATCGCCTGGAACGGTGAAGGGGTCTCGCCGGGGATCAGCGGCGCTGTGTTCATCCACACGGTCGACGAGCCCGGGCCCTCGCGGTGCTCCGGCGGATAGCGCATCCGCACGGCCTCGCCGCTGAACCCGGGGCGCCCATGGTGGCGACGAGCGTCGATCGGGAACGGGCCCGGCTGGGCGTCCGCCAGTCGTGGCGTGTGGAACTCGGAGTTGTCGAGCGGCCCGTCGAACAACGGCGGTTCCTGGAGCGCAGCGTGCAGGCCGGTGGCGGTGGCGCGCACCGTTCCCTCGCCGTCGGTGACGGTCGCCCGGGTCCCAGCGACGGTCCGGCCGCGGCGGGTGACCTCGACGGCGACGTGGAAGCCGGCCATCGGGATCGGCTTGACGAGCTCGACGGTGATCCGGGCAAGACGCACGTCCGGCAGTGCCCGTTCCATCGCCCTCACGAGCAGTCCGGTCGGCGGGCCGGCATGACAGGCGTCGCCGTCCCACGGCCCTCGGCTGTGGTCGGTCGGCGTGAACCACTCGCCGTCGGCCTCATCGGTCGGCGTCTCGAAGAACGTCATCTCCACCGTCGGCACGCTATGCCGAGCGGCTCGGTTCGTTGGAGTGCTACGTGTCGTGATTCCCGGCACGTGACACTCCGACAGCAGCAAACACTCCAAGGTGTCAGCGGGTGGGCGCGGCGGGGCGGCAGCCGCCGAGCAGGTCGGTGTCCAACCACAACCGGCCGAGGGCGATCCACGCCGCGCCGAAGTAGCTGGGCGCCTGTTGGTCGAGCGAGGCGGCGTCGTCGAGGAGCTCACCGGAACGACCAGGGTCACCGCCCGCAGCGGCCGCCGCAGCTGCGGCGACGAGCGCCAGGGGGTGACGCTCGTCGCCGAGCCGCTGCCCGTCGAGGGAGTAGGTGGCCGCGATGGCGCCCCGATCGTCCTGCTCCCCGAGGAACTTCCATGCCCGCGCCGCAACGGCCTGTCCGGCGGCGCTGCAGTCGGTGGCCGACTGGATGATCACCCTCGCGGCGTCGTAGCCGTAGCGTGGATCCTCGCCTGCCGGGCTGGGTTCAGGACGCGGCTCGTTTCCCAGGGGGTCGACGATCGCCCAGTCGGGTGGCAGGTGCGGCGGGTCGGCGGTCAGCTCGTCGACGACGTTGCGCGACCACGTGGCGACGGGTCCCCACCGTTGCTCGCCGAGCGTGTCCCAGAGGATCGACATCGCGGGCGTCGCCAGGTAACTGGCGTTGATCGTCCGCGACGAGGTGGCCCACGGCCCGGCGACGAGCGCCGGCGAGGGGCCCAAGGTGACCACCTCGTGGGCGAGCACGGCGTCGCTGATCAACGCGGCGTCGGCGAGCAGGTCGGCGTCAACGAACCGCGAACCGGCGAGCGCCAGCGCCGCTGCAGCCAGCAGATCAGCATCGGCGGCCGCCTGGTGATCGACGATCCCGCCGTCTGACCAGCGCCAGGCGAGCAGCCCGTCGTCACGTTGCAGGTGCTCGTCGGTCCACGACCAGACGTGGCGGAAGCGGTCCTCGTCGTCGAGGGCGACGGCCATGAGCATGCCGTACGCCTGGCCTTCGCTGACCGTGTCGCCGCCCTGGTCGATACGGGCGATACGTCCGCTCGGCTGGAGGTAGCGGTCGAGGAACTCGTCGGCGGCGGCGAGCGCGAGGTTCCGCTCGTCGGTGGGTCGCGCGGCGCCGGCCCGTTCGGCAATCGTCGGCGAGGATGCCACCGAGCCGACCGAGCCGATCAGCGCGGCAGCGGCGATAGCGCGCCACCGACTCACGCCGCGACGACCTGCTCGTCGCGGGCGACCGTGCCCGCCACCGGCACCGCGACGAGGCTCGGAGCCACCGCCGCGGCGACGCCGTGGCCAAGGACAACGACATGCAGGGCGGCGAAGGCCACGTTGTTCAAGGTCGCCGCGTCCCTGTCTTGGGAGAGCCCGTAGACAGCGGCCCCGACGAGCACGGTGATAACGGCGAGGGTGGGCGCCGCTGGGCGAAGTTGGCGGCCCCCGGCGCCACGTTTGGGCGTAACGACAAAGCTGCCGGCCCGGCCGCGCAGCGTGCGGTAGGTCGCGTGGATGTGGATCCAGAACGTCGATGTCGCCAGCGAGTAGGCGGCGAACGTGTACTGACCGGCGCCGACGCTGGCGACGGTCGCCAGGGACAGGGCGAAGTACGGACCGAAGGCGGCCAGAAAGCTGTCGGCGGCGGCTCCGGCGACCGGCTGGGCTCCGGTGAGGATCCGCACGACCGGCATCGACAGGTAGACGAGCACGGTCCAGCCGGTGAGGAAGTATGACGCGGACAGGAGGTACTGCAGCTTGTGACGAAGCGGCAGGTTGGCGCGGAGCACCGTGGGGATGATCCCGATGCAGCCGCGGGCCCAGCGGTGCTGTTGGCTGACGTAGGAGGCCAGGTCCTCGGGCCCGAGGCCGCTGGCCAGCACTTCTGGCACGTAGACCGAACGCCAGCCACGTTCGTGCAGCTCGAGGGAGATGGCGAAGTCCTCGGTGAGCGAGCCCGCCGGGAATCCGCCGACTGCCTCCAGCGCTCGGCGCCGGAACACGACGTTGGTCCCGCAGCAGAACATCGCCTGGTGAGCGTCCTTGCCGCGGGCGATCGGCCCGAAGAACAGCGCCTGCTGGCTCCACGACGCGGCGGCAACACGATTCGAGGACGCATTGGCGTAGTACTGCGGCGTCTGCACGTAGGCGACCGTGTCGTCGGCGAACGCCGGCAGGGTCTTGATCAGCAAGTCGGGGTGCGGCACATGATCGCAGTCGAGGACGAGCACGTACGGCGCGCTCGTGCGCCCGAGGGCGTGGTTGATGTTCCCCGCCTTGGCGCCCTGGTGGAGGGTGCGTCGCACGTAGCGGATCCCGTGGCGGCGGGCAAGGTCGACCATCTCGTCACGGTTGCCGTCGTCGAGCAAGGCGACGTGGACCCGCGCCCCGTGCAGCTGCGCTGCCGCAGCGACCGTGGCCTCGACGACCTCGGTCGGCTCGCTGTAGGTCGGGATGAACACGTCGACGTCGACGAGCGGCATCTTGCCGCGCGCCGAATCGGCTCGCCGGCGGGCCAGGCAGGTCCACCAGAAGCCCAGGGCCTGCACGACGTTGAACAGCTCGGCGGCGAGGAGCAGGCCGAACAGCGCCGGGTTGCCGACGCGGCCCGGCCGCAGGAGCCACGAGAAGTACAGGGCGAGCGCCACCGTGCTGGCGACGGCGAGCAGCGTGGCCCGCACGCGGTGACCGCGACCCGGATCGGCCGCATCCCACGCCGGCACGTCGAGGCGGCAGTCGCTGCTCATGTCAGCTCCCAGACGCGTACGTTGGGACGCTCGAACACGTCGACGACATCGAGCTGCCGATCGAGCACGGCGAGCTCGTGGCCCAGGCGTGCCGCGGTGTCCTCGGCGTTGATCACCCGCTCGGTCGCCAGCACGAACACGGTTCGGTCGTAGTTGTTCAACCTGGCCCCGACGGGCAGCGCCTCGACCCCGGGGGCGTAGTACTCGACGACCTCGGCGAGGTAGGCGGGCTCGTAGAGCACGATGTCGCCAGGTTCGGCGCGCTCGGCGATCTCGCCCATCGCCCCTTCGAAGTCGTAGAGGCGGGGGTTGGCGCCGTTGAGCTGTTGGTCGACGAGGGCGACGCTCAGCGCCGCGGCCGCCGCAGATGCGCCGAGAAGGAGAGGGCCGCGCCGAGTGAGGGTGGCCGTCACGACGCGCGCGGCGAGCATGAGCAGCGCCGGCACGGCTCCGGCGAAGTAGCGCAGTTCGAACAGGTCGCGCTTCATCGAGCCGACGACGAACAGCGCCGTCATCGGCACGACCACGAGGGCCAGCAGGTAGACACTGCGGCCAGACCGACCCCGCCCGAGCATCACGAGGGCAAGCAGCATGAGCAATGGCCACAGGGCGGCAAGCTGGACCATCACTCCGTCGGCGTGGTACCCGAGCGCGGCCCAGATGAGATTGGCGCCGACGGCGTAGATCGAGATCGAACTGCCGATCAACGAGCTCCCAGCGCCGGCCTGGCCCGGGGTGAGGCCGGCGCCGCGGTTGCCGTACGCGGCGAGCTGATCGAGAAGGATGGGAGCCAGCGGCAGGAGGGCGATCGCCACGACGGCGCAGCTCACCAGCCAACCGCGTATGAGCGACCTCCGGCGTCCGGCGTCGCGACGGTCACGCCACAGCACGCCGGCGAACGCCGCCTGCTGCACGAGCACCGGGAGCACGGCGAAGTACTGCGTCCACAGCATCGCTGCCGTGGCGACCCCGAACAGCGCCCAATCGCCCGTCCGCCCCCGACGGAGCGCTTGGACCTGGGCGCCAACGGCGATGGCCGCGAGGAGCATGAACAGCGAGTACATGCGGGCTTCTTGCGAGTACCAAACGGCGAACGGAGCGACGGCGGCGAGCACGGCGGCGACCCAGCCGGTACGGCGGTCGTAGAGCAGGCGTCCGACCCAGCCCATCACCGGCACGAGGGCGATGCCGGCGATCAGTGAGGGCAGGCGGACGGCGAACTCCGACGTGCCGAACAGGCGCACGGTCACCCACAAGAGGCCGTGGTGGAGCGGTGGATGCACATCGGTGTCGCGGACGTCGGCGAGCATCGTGCCCAACGGCAGCTGTGCCTGCCGGACGCTGATCGCCTCGTCGACCCACAGGCCTCGACTCGTCGCCATGCGGATCACGGCGGCGGCGACGCACAGGGCGACGGACGCCAGCAAAGGCCGCAGGTCGAGGTCGGCGAGCTGGCCGCCCAGCGCCGGTCGCGCGAAGACGCGCCGTGGACGCCACCGCACCGCGTAGGGCAACTCGACGACGACGGCGAGCGCCGCCACCGTGAACAGGGTGATGGCGACGACCGCGTCGGCACTGTCGGCCCAGCGGGCGATCGCCACCGCCTCGACGACCGCCGCCGCGGCGATGGCGATCGTCGTCGCCAACGCCGTGGCGGTCGAGCCGGCCGCGGCAGCGCGCCGGGCCACCTCTAGGCGGATCAGCCCGAGCAGCGCCATTCCCAGGACGTAGGCACCCACCAGACCGGTGACATCGCGGTACTCGGGACCGAAGGCGACGCCGACGATCGGTCGGGCCAGCAACGTGGCGACGGCGGTGATCGCCAGGCCGCTGCCGGCCGTCAGTGCGTAGGCCGTCGGAGCGGCGCTCGGCCGGCCCTGGCGCAGGGTCGGCAGGAGCACGAGGGGGACCGTCGCCGTGGCGAAGAAGGCCGCCCCACCGATCGTCGAGAGCACGGCGAAGCGCCCGGCCTGGTCATCGTCGAGGACGCGGTTGGCCACGAGCAGGTCGACCGACTGCACCACGGCGAGGAGCACGAACGACATGCCCAGGGTGGCCGCGTCGCGTGCCGCAGCTGGCGCGGCACGCGAGTGGTGCGGTGCAGCGGCATCGCTGGCGCACACGGCGAGCGCGACGTAGCCGGACAGGACCACTCCGATCGCCGCCCCCAGTGGGCCGATCAACACGGCGAGGGCGATGCCCGCGGCGAGTCGCACCGCCGGCTCGACAACGAGGCTGGCACTCACCCGGGCCAGTCGCTGGCGGCCGTAGGCGACCCCGCGGGCGAGGCCGAGCAAACCGGCGGCCGGTGCTCCCGCACCGAGGGCGATGAGCAGCGGACGCTCGAGCCCGGTCGCCGCACCGAGCGGTTCGCTTGCCGCGACGATCGCCAAACCTGCCGCGGCGCCGATTGCGGCGACTCGTCGGGTCTGCACCTCGAGACGCTCGGGTGACAACGCCCCGGCGGCGCTGAGGGCGGCGGAAGGGACATGCAAGAGCACGAACAGGGCGAGGAAGGTGACGACGCTGGAGTACTCGCCGCCGTCGAGGACCCGGGCGACGACGATGGCGAACAGCAGGTTGCCGACGCCGGCGGCGAGCTGGGCACCCATCACCGCAACCTGCGGCCGCGCCGTCCGCACGACGTCGCGCCGTGGGCTGAGCAGGCCGGCCGGGGCGCTCACCACGTGCCCCCTCCGGACGATTGGGGCAAGCCGACGAGCAGGCTCGGTTCGTCGAGGTCGCCGCCGTCGAGCAGCAGGCGCAGGAGCTGCATCGTGTGGTGACTGGCGGCAACCTCCCTGCCGACATCGGCGTCGCTCGGCGGATCTCCGTCGATGGCCCGGCGCAGCGCGGCGGCGAGAACCTCAGCCGTGCCATCGACGGGCACCGAGACCTGCCGGAGACGGCGGCTGAGCCCGGCGAGCTTCGGTTCGTGGCTGATGGCAATCGAGCGGGTACCTGCCAGGCCGGCGGCGACGAGGGCGTGGAACCGCAAGGCGACGACCAGTCGATCGTCGGCGAATGTCGTGATGGCCGCGTCGAGATCGGTCGGTGGGTCGAGGATCTTGACGTCGCCGCCGAGGCGCTCGGCGAGCCGTTCGGCGATCTCCACGTCACCGCCCGGGCCCGTCTGCCACGGCTGCAGGCGGACCTCGTGAGAGGCGCCCAGCGGTGCGATCGCCGCAGCCAGGTTGGCGAACAGGCGGTCGTCGCCGGCATGGTGGCTCAGCGCAACCGTCACCGAACGGCGACGCTCAGCAGCGTCGCCGCTGATGTCTGGTCGGCGCCCGCGGAGCGACCAAGCCGGGTCGGCACCGATCCAGAACGGCGTCGGAGACCCGATCTCGGTGAGAGCGGCCGCCGATTCCTCGTCGCGCAGCACGAGCAGGTCGGCGTGACGGATCAGCCAGCGGACCAGCAGGCGCGGCTGTCGGCCGCGCAGGTCACCGGCGCCGACGCCGACCATCGCGACGTGCTTGCCCGCCGCCTTGGCCGCCGCCGTGAGCGCGCAGGCGTTCTGCAACAGGGCTGTGGCCCGCCGCCCGGTCGACGGACGGAGCGTCTTGAACACCGTTCCGCCGCCGACCACCACGGCATCGCAGCGGCACAGCTCGCGGGCGACGGTCAGCGGCTGATCGGAGACCGCCCGCACCCGGTGCTGGGCTGCCGTCGCCGCCGGGTCGCGGCTGGCGACGACCACGTCGTCGACCGACAACGCTTGGAGGAAGGCCGCGCAGAGCGCTTCGTCGCCAGGGTTACCCTGCCCGAAGGCGCCGACGAGCAGCACGTTCGGCATCTGCGATCACCTCCTCGTACACGCGGGCAGTGGTGAGCCGCAACGGCCGGCCAACGCCGGCCCGAGGCGAGCACGGCCGACCATCGGCGCAGTTCGTCGAGGGCGGCAGGCGAGCGGGCCAGCTCGTCCAGCCGCCGGGCCAACGAGCGTGGATCGGTCGGCACCGTCATCGCGCTGGGGGCGCCGGCGCAGCGAGCGAGCGCCGGCGAAAGCAGGGCCGCCGTGCCATGGGCGAGGGCGAGGGCCAGGGCGCCGCTCGACGAGAACGGTTTGGGGTACGGGAACAGGGCCACGTCGGCGGCGCTGAACCAGGCCGTGACGTCGTCGTCGGGGACCCGTCCGGTGAACGTCGCGACATCGCCGAATCCCGCGCGCAGCGTCGCCAGGAGGCCCTGCTCGCCGGCCATCCGTGGGTGCTCACCACCTGCCACCACGAAGTGAACCGCCGGGCTCGTGTGGCGGGCGGCGGCGAGGACGGTCTCGATGCCCTTGTACGGCGCGACGAACCCGAAGCAGAGCACGGTGAGGCGGTCGTCGAGTCCCAGTCGGCGCCGGGCATCGCGGGGCGTGAGCGGCGCGACGTCCTCGATGCCGTGGGGGATCACCGTCGCCGTCGGCACGACCTGGCGAAAGGCGGCCTCGTGAACGATGGTCGCCGCGCTTGCCCGTGTGACGGCGGACTGCACGGCGGTGATCCCGACGCTGGCGACCGGGGCTGGAATGCCGACGCGATGAAGGTGGGCGTACTCGCGGTCGATCGTTGCCGGATCGACGACCTGATGCATCGTGGTGACGAGTGATGACTCGCCGAGCGCCCAGCGGCCCCGACCGAGGGCGGCGGGTAACCCGAGCAGTGACGCCGCGCCGCCATACAAGAACAGCTCGAATTGGAGATGGACGACCGGAGCTCCCGTCGCCGCTGCGGCGCGCATCGCCATCGGCAGGGCCCGCCGGCCGAGGCGGAACGCCCGGCGAACGTCGACCGGTCCGTCGATGAAGCGCTCCGGGTCGCCGTCGACGGCCGGGGCAACGATGGTGGTGCGGAGTCCACGGTCCGCCAAGGCGTGGGCGAGGTTGGCGGTGTATGAGGCAACTCCGCTGTGGCCGCCGTGACGCTCACCGTACGGCGGGTACGGCGCGATCAGCGCGAGGTCAGGCCGCGCCGACATCGAGGTACCGGCCATCGTCGGCGAGTGGCAGGCGGTGGACGCGCGGCGCGTCCAGGCTGACCGGCATCGTCCGGTGGTGGATCCACAGCCGGACAGCGCTGGCGAGCATCCGCATCGTGTCGCCGAGGGCGCGCACCTTGGAGCCGGCCTGATCGATCCACACGGTTGGTACTTCGACGAGCTCGAACCCGAGGCGCCGGGCGAGCACGAGAAGATCGACGTCGAACAGGAAATCGCGCGACGACATCAGGGGCACGACGCGCGACACGACCTCGCGGCGAATGACCTTGGCCCCGCATTGGGTGTCGGCGTACGGCAGGCGGAACAGGGTGCGCACACCCCACGCGAAACCGGTCGAGGTCAGCGAGCGCCCGGCGGCGCGGGGGCGTGGTGTGACCGAGGCGGCCAGTCGCCGGCTGGCGATCACACCGTCGTTGTCGGCCGCCTGCACGGTCATCCTCGCCAATTCGGCCGGCGGGGTCGAGCAGTCGGCGTCGACGAACCCGACGAGGTCAGCGTCGCAGCGACGGAACGTCTCCATCAGCACGCCGCCCTTGCCGAGCTTGGGATACTCGTGGAGGACCACCCGGTCGTCGTCGTAGGCGTGGATGCGAACGACGTCCGCGGTGCGGTCGTGGCAGCCATCGAGGGCTACGTGGAAGCGCACGTCGGACTGGGGGAATCCGGCTCGATAGGCACGCAGCGTGCGTTCGATCCGTTGCTCCTCGTTGTGCGCGGGGATGACGATGTCGAGCGACATGGGTGAGACTCCTGACGGTCTTTTTGGGGGGCGGTGCCCAGGCTTGGGGGGTCTGGGCGGGCTTGCCGACGTTCGTTTGTCAACGTGGCCGCGGACCACGTGGCTCCGACCGTAATCAGATCTCCACACACCTGTGTCGGCGAATGTGACCTGTTCACCTGGCCGGAACAGACCGTTCTTGCGTCAGCAACGAACGGCTCCGTAACGAAATCGCAACCTAACGCGCACTCCCCGGCGAGGCCAGTCATCCGCCGATTTGGGTCGCTGCGCTGGCGCGCAGCCCGCCTCCCGAGCCGCTCAGTCGACGACGAGCACCTTGGTTGGCGACAGCACGACCTCGACGCGGTCGCCGGCGTCGTGGACGGCCTCGGCGTCGTCATCCTCGTGGACCCGCTGCGCGTCGACGAGCACGTCGAGGCGGTCGAGGCGCACACGCAGCAGGCTCGTCGAACCGGCGAAGTGCTCGCTGACGACCGTGCCGGCCAACGCCGCCCCGTTCGCTCCGGTGCCAGGTCGATGGACGCGGACGTCTTCAGGTCGCGACATGACAGTCACGGCGGCGCCCACCGCCGCGCCGCTCGGAGCGGTGACTCCGATGCGCACGCCGGCGACGGCGATCCCGTCGGCGGTGACCTCGGCGGGCAGCTCGTTGATCCGCCCGACGAACCTGGCGACGAACGGCGTGGCCGGCGCGGCATAGACCTCGCGCGGCGTGCCCAGCTGCTCGAGCCGGCCATTCGACATCACGCCCATCCGATCGGAGATCGACAGGGCCTCCTCCTGGTCGTGGGTGACGAACAGCGTCGTCATGCCGAGCTGCAGCTGCAGTCGGCGGATCTCCTCGCGCAGGCCGACACGCACCTTGGCATCGAGCGCCGACAGCGGTTCGTCGAGCAGCAGCACCGCCGGCTCGAAGACGAGCGCCCTGGCGAGGGCGACGCGCTGCTGTTGGCCGCCGGAGAGCTGGTGTGGGTAGCGGTTGGCGAGGTGCGACAGATGGACGCGCTCGAGGGCTTCGCCGACGCGTCGTTGCTGGTCGCGCCTTCGGCACCCGACGCACCCGCAACCCGAAGGCGACGTTGGCGCTGACGTCGAGGTTGGGGAACAGGCTGTAGCTCTGGAAGACCATCCCCATGTTGCGGCGGTGCGGCGGGGTGCCCACGACGTCGCGGCCGTCGACGAGAATCGCCCCTGAGTCAGGCTGCTCGAAGCCGGCGGCGATGCGCAGCGCTGTGGTCTTGCCACACCCCGAGGGCCCGAGCAGGCTGACCAGTTCGCCCGGCTCCATGGCCAGGTCGAACAACTCGATGGCCGCCTGCCCGGCAAACGTCTTGCGGATCGCCTGGTAGGTCGAGCGTCGATGCCACGAGGGAGCGATCCTTTCAGACGCCGGCGGTGATGGCGGCGGCGCCGCGTCGGCGGGTGACGAACGTCACGAGGACGAGCAACGTCGTCGTCACGAGGAACGTGAGCAAGCCGAGAGCGAAGCCGGCCTGCGGCGCTCGTTGGCTGAACTGGGAGGTGAACACCTGGAACGTCGTCTTGCCCATCAACGCGGCCATCGTGAACTCGCCCATCACGACCGTCGTCGTGAGGAAGGCCGAGGTGAGCAGCGAGGCGCGCAGGTTGGGCACGAGAACCCGGAACGTCGTCGTCGCCCACCCTGCCCCGCACGACCGGGAGGCGTCGACGAGGGTGCGCAGGTCGATCGCCCGCAGCCCGGCGTCGAGCGCCCGGTAGGTGAACGGCATGGCGAGGACGGTGTAGAACGGGATCAGCGAGTACCGGCTGTTGAAGAACCACGGGATGCTGTCCTGATAGGCACCGATCACGCCGACGACGAGGGCGATCGGCGGGACGACGTAGGGCAGCACGGTCAACGTCTCCACCAGCCCGCGCGCCTTGGGGATGCGCAGGTGGACCCAGATCGCCGTCGGCAGCATCAGCGCCAGGGTGAGGAAGATGGCGCCGACGACGAGGCGCACGCTCAACCACAGCGCGTCGCCGAACTGCGGATCGTCGAACGCCTCCGACATGGCACTGAGCGTCCACTTGTCGAACAACGTCGACCAGCCGAGGAGCACGGTGGGCACGCGCTGGAAGGCGAAGCGGGCCATCGCCAGCATCGGGAAGAGGAAGTACAGGAGCACGGCGACGAGAAACAGCCAGGAGAGAACCGTGCCGAGGTGTCTCCTCATCAACGTTGCCACCGTTCGGCTCGTCGGCGCAGCAGCAGGTAGACGCCGATCGTCACCAGCATGAGCAGGATCATCCACGCCGCCAAGGCGTATCCGAGGTTGGCCTTGCCGGTGATCGTGTTGCCCTGGAGGAAGAAGCGGATCTGCACCGACACGAGCTTCGACGAACCGGTAGACAGGGCGAACGCCGTGGCGTAGGCGGCGAAGGCGTTGGCGAACAGCAACAGCATCCCACCGAGGGCGGCGGGGGTGAGCACGGGGATGCCGACGCGCCGCCAGTACGTGACCGCGGTGCCGCCGACGTTGGCCGCCGCCTCGCGCCATGCCGGCTTGAGCCCGTCGACGGCAGGCAGCATGACGAGGAACATCAGCGGGATCTGGAAGTACAGGTAGACCGTCACCAGTCCCCAGAATCCGGTGATGAACCCCGGCGGGAGATCGACGCCGACCGTCTTGATGATCTTCGTCGCCAGACCCTGCGTGCCCAACGACGCGATGAACATGAAGGCCAACACGATGCCACCCATGTTGGCGGCGACGCCGGAGAACGCCATGACGACGTTGCGCAGCCAGCGCGGCCGTTGCATCCGCACGACCACGAGGGCCAGCAGCGTGCCGACCAGTCCGCCGAGCAGCGCCGACACGACGGAGATCTTGAGCGACTCGGTGAAGTAGCCGCGGAACGAACCGCTCATCGCCTCGCGCATCGCCGGGACGTCGGAGTCCTCGGTCTCGGCGAGCGCCTGGGCGAACACGGAGATCGTCGGCACCACCAGGAACAGGCCGAGGAAGACGAAGAACGGAATCAGACCGGCCCAGGCCGCCAGTCCCTGACGCATCCGCAGGGCGCGCGAGCCCGCCCCACTCGGGGCGGGCTCGTTCGTTTCGGCTACTGGCTCGGTGAAGGCCGTGGCGGTGATCGACGGCGCAGGCGCGGTCATCGCGCCAACTCAGCCATCGACGACCATCGGCCCCCAGTTCTCAGCGATGATCGCCTGGGCGGCGGCGATCTGGTCAGCCGTCGGGAAGGCGACCTGCTCGATGAGCTCTGCCGGAGGCAGGTTGGCGAGCATGTCGTCGGTGATCACACCGCTCTCGACAAGCGTCGCGTAACGGGCCGGGATCGCCCCGCCCTCGAGGTAGCCGAGCGCTCCCACGTCGGACAGGATGTGCTCGATCCACAGCCGCGCCGCGTTGGGGTGCGGAGAGTCAGCGACGACGCCCTGGGCGTAGTACGAGCCGTACACGCCGTCGCTGGGCACGGTCGAGCTCCATTCGAAGCCGGCGTCGGCGATGGCCTCGAGCCGCCCCGGCCAGTTGTAGGTCCAGTCGAGCACGATCGGCGTCTCCCCTGACAGGATCGTGTTGTCGTCGGCCGCGACGAGGTTGAGGATGCCCTGCGACTTGAGGTCGGCGAAGTACTCGATGCCGGGCATGATGTCGTCGAATGAGCCTCCATTGGCGAGCGCCGCGGCCCAGACGCCGGCGAACGCCGCCCCGGCCTCTCGTGGATCGCCGTTGAGTGACACCTGGCCGGCGTACTGCTCGTCGTTGAGGTCGGCGAACGACGTCGGGACGTCCGAGACGATCGTGGTGTTGGTCCCGATGGACATGATCCCGTAGTAGGCGGCGATCCAGTTGCCGTCCGGGTCCTTGAGCGTGTCGGGAATCTCGTCCCACACCGTCGGCATGTACGGGTCCCAGATCCCCTCCTCGACCGCCTGCAGGGCGAACGGCGGGCCGACGTCGATCGAGTCGGGCATCGAGTCCGAGCCGCGCTGCGTCTCGACGGCAGTGAGCTCGTCGGCCGAGGAGGCGTCGGGGTTCTGCACCGGGTTGTCGATCCCTGGATACGTGTCGCGGAACGACTGCAGGATCCCGCCGTAGTTCGCCCAGTTGTCAGGTAGGGCGATGAGGTTGACCTGACCCTCCTCGGTGGCTGCGGCGATGAGCGCCTCGAGGTCGGCGGCGGCGTCGCCGCCGGCGGTGTCGCCGCCGGCGGTGTCCGCGGGTGCCGTCGACCCTTCCGCCGGGGTCGTCGAGCCGGGTGGCGTCGTCGCTGACGCGGTCGACGCGAGGGCCACGAGGAGGGTGGCTGCCACGCCGAGAGCGCCGAGTCCGTGGCGACGGGCACGGGTGCTGTGAGCTGTCATGGACGGACCGTAGCCGACTGCTGACCTGCGCCTTTCACTCGACGGCAACGCTCCGGCAAACCCTCGGTGAACGCCCAGCGGCCCGTGGAAGGTCGGTAGCTCGCTGGTAGTGTTCCGGTGCTCTCAACTGGAGGAGTCGACGGGCCCCCATCGTCTAGTGGCCTAGGACACCACCCTTTCAAGGTGGCGGCACGGGTTCGAATCCCGTTGGGGGTGCACATAGCCACATCTGGTCCCGTGGTGAAGTCTGGAGTTCACGCCGGCCTGTCAAGCCGGAGGTCGCGGGTTCAAGTCCCGTCGGGACCGCAGCGCCACCGCTGTGCGAGAGCCCAGCGCCAGCGCGCCGAACGGTCGAGTAGCTCAGTCGGCAGAGCGTCCGCCTGAAAAGCGGAAGGTCCCCGGATCGACGCCGGGCTCGACCACCAGAAAAGCCCAGCTCAGAGGCTCTTTCCAGCCTCCTTGGGCGACGTCGACTCAACCTCCATCCCGCGAAAATCCCGCGCGTCCAGCCGCACCGAGGTCGGAATCGGCCCCCGAAATCTCATCGCCGCGTGACCTCCAAGTCAGGGTGATGCCGGCCGGTGTTGAACTCCCCGAAGCCTCTGACGATGATGAGGTCGACCTTTGCGAGGGTCGAGAACCGCGATGATTCGGTCGGGGTGGAAGTGGCCGGGTCGTCAGCTGGCACGCTCTTCAGCGCCGTCCCGCCGAGCGTTGATCTCCGTGAGGTAGGCGATCAGCTTGGCCGGCGTGTCCAACGGTGTGCCATCGAGGGCGATCGGCACATCGTCATCCGTCGGCGGATGCATGTCGGCGACCATCGCCGCGATATCGAGCTCTGGGATCTGCTCGACCTGTTCAGCCATTCCTCCAACGTACTGACAGCCGCCTCGATCCAGAGTCACGGGGCGGCGGGGCGATTCCGCGCCTCCAGCCGTCGCCGTCGTGTGCCGCGACGTGCGTACTAACGATCGCGAGCGCGGAGGAACGGCACTTGGGTGGGTGCGCTCGATGAGCCCCGGCCGCGTAGCAGTTCCGAGGATTCGAGCCTCGGCGCCAAGGACTGATCGCCGGCCTGTCTCGTCGGGAGTCGCTTGTCGCCCTGCAGCGTGCATGGCACGCTGTGGCGCCTATGGCAGCGCACGTGAACGTGGACAACTTCGCTCGAGCAGAAACCGACCGGATGTTCGCAGGCCTGCAGCGCGACGCCGGTGGCGTGAATCAGCTGTCCCACAATCGAACGCCGGCATCGGTGGACCATCAGACGGTGATCCGCATGAACCGCGACACGCTCTACAGCTTTGCGATCGTCGACATCTCCGACGGAGCGACGGTCACCATCCCGGATCACGAAGACCGCTACGTGTCGGTCATGGTCGTCAACCAGGACCACTACATCAACGGGATCTTCCACGACACCGGCACGCACGAGATCAGCATCGATCGGTTCGACACCCCCGTCGTAGCCGTCGCCGTCCGCGTCCTCGTCGATCCCAACGATCCCGACGACCTCGCGCAGGTGCACCGCATCCAGGACGGCTTCGGGCTGACCGCCGCGGCGGCCCGGCCGTTCGTGATGCCTGATTACGACCAGAGCAGCTTCGACACAACCCGGCAGGCACTCCTCATGCTGGCCGGTCAGATGACCGCGTTCGACCAGACGTTCGGAGCCAAGGCTGACGTCGATCCGATCCACCACCTCATCGGCACGGCCGCCGGCTGGGGCGGATTGCCCGATGCCGAGGCCACCTACATCGGCGTCAATCCCGGCCTCCCCGTAGATCGCTACGAGGTGCACATCGGCGATGTCCCGGTCGACGCCTTCTGGTCGATCTCCGTCTACAACGCTGACGGCTACTTCGAACCCAACCCGTCCGGCGTGTACAGCATCAACAGCATCACCGGCGCTCGCAATCCCGACGGCACCATCACGGTCCGCTTCGGCGATCATGGCGCCGCACCGAACAGCATCCCGATCACCAACGGGTGGAACTACCTCGTGCGCCTGTACCGCCCCCGCCCCGAGATCCTCGACGGCACCTGGACCTTCCCAAGCATTCAAACGCCTTAAGCGACCCGCCCCACCAGTCGACTCGACACCGGCGACCCCGGCACGACGGCATCTCCGATCAGAACGTGCCGAGCAACGTCGCAACAGTGGCGAAAGCACGATCAACACACTTGGCGACGATTCCCGACGCATCTACGGAGCGTCTATGTGCTGTCCTATGACAAGATTTTCAGATCAGGTGTACGCCACCGAACCGGACCGACCGCGGCGAGATCGTCGCTAGCCGACCCCTCTCCGAGATCAAAAGCGGAACTCTTCAAGGCCCTGGTTCACCCCGGCCGCATACGCGTGCTCGAAATCCTGCGCGAGGGCGGCAGAACCGTCGGCGAGCTGGCCCCACTCGCCCGCCTGGAGGCCAGCCACCTGTCCAAGGCGCGGACGGACGGACCTGAATCCCGAGGACACGGCACCACGAGCACGCCATCCCAGAACCGATCACGCTCGCCCGCATCGATCTCGGCACGAGACGGCGCAACGGGGTCCAGGAAGGAGACGATCCGCAAATGGCCAACGGAGAGGCGGCACCAGAACGGCGGCTACGGACCGGGCGCCTGGAGGCGTTCAGTGACGGCGTGTTCGCAGTCGCCATCACCCTGCTGGTGCTGGAAATCAGTGTTCCCGCCGGCTCCGAAGACGACCTGCTCGACGCCGTCGTCGACCAGTGGCACTCATACCTCGCCTACATCGTCAGCTTCTCCACGATCGGGGCACTGTGGCTGGCCCACAGCGCCATCACCGATTACCTCCACCAGAGCAACGCCAGGCTGGTGCGGCTCAACCTGCTGTTGCTGATGGTCGTCTCGTTCCTCCCGTTCCCGACCCGGCTGCTCGCCGAGTACCTCGGCGAGACCGACGCAGCCCGGGTCGCCGCCACCATCTACGGGCTCACCCTCCTCGCCTCAGTCATGCTGCTTTCGGTCCTGTGGCGCTACGCACTCAGCGCTGACTGGTCCCACCCGACGCCAGCGACGAGGAGATCCAGACGCTGACAACCAAGCTCACCCCCGGTCTCGCCGGCTACGCCCTAATGCTCGTCGTCGGGCTCTTCCTGCCGACCATCGCCACCCTCGGCTACCTGGCGATCGCGGTCGCGCTCATCGTGCCCTTCGGCCTACGCAAGCGCGCCGGCGTGGCACGCTGACCACCTTGGCGTCCGTGTGGCCACCGATCCTGCGGCTCTCGTCAGCAACACGCCCTGCGCGAGCGCCGGGCGATCTGACAGACGTAGACAACGCCGTTGTCGTTCGGATGGAGTCCGGATCGAAGCGGCGCTCGAGCCGACTGAACACCTATCGGGTCACAAGATGGCGGCGGCTCCGCTGCCGATACCAACGAGGTAACCGGCCCAGATCAGTGAACCGGCACCAGCGGCAACGACGAATCGACTGGCAGGGCCAGATCGCAGGGCGAACGTGGCCGCCGCAACGGTGCGGCCACCGGGCATGAACCGCGCCAGCACGACCCCACCGAGCCCCCACCGTCCAATGAACCGTCGTACGAACGCGGCCTGATCACTACCGGCGATTCGCTCGCCACGGCGCGTTCTCGCCAGCCGTCCGGCGAGGGTAAACACGACACACTCACCGATCAGCGACCCAGCCGCCGCCACGGCAACGATCACCGGGATCGGCAGCGAACCGCCGCCCAGCGACGTCGCTGCCGCGGCAACGACAACCTCACCGGGCAGCACCGGCACCAGGCTGTCGACGAGTGGAGCGCCGAACACCACGAGCATCAGCAGCCACCACGACACGTCTCAATCGTCAGCGTTCGGTCAGCCGAGAACAATCGGGGATGCCCCTGAGCGGACGGGGGGATGACCCCACAGTTCGTTGCGCCCGACCCCGACACCAGACGTGATCCACACGCCGCGGCGTTAGACGAGGCGGCGTTCGTTGGCCCAGGCGGTCAGTTGGTGACGGTTCGACAATTGGAGCTTGCGCAGCACCGCCGACACGTGCGTCTCCACCGTCTTCACCGACAGGAACAGCCGACTGGCGATCTCCTTGTAGGAGTAGCCGCGGGCGATCAGTCGCATCACCTCGCGCTCCCGGTGTGTCAGGCGATCGAGGTCTGGATCGCTCGCGATGCCGGAGCCCGTCACCGTCTCGTCGCCGGCGAAGGCGTCGAGTACGAAGCCGGCCAGCCGCGGCGAGAACACGGCGTCGCCGCCGTGGACCCGGCCGATCGCCGCCTGGAGGTCGGCCGCCGAGATCGACTTGGTGACGTAGCCCCGGGCACCGGCACGAACCACACCGATCACATCGTCGGCAGCGTCGGACACGGAGAGGGCCAGGAACCGTGACGGCAGCTTGTCTGCGGCGATGCCTTCGATGACCGCCCGTCCGCCGCCACCCGGCAGGTGGACGTCGAGGAGCACGACGTCCGGGCGAGTTCGCCGGATGACGTCGACGGCGTCCTCGACGGAACCGGCCTCGCCGACGACCTCGATCGCCGGCTCGGCCGCGGCATCCGGCCCGGTGAGTTCGGCACGCACGCCGGCCCGGATCAGCTCGTGGTCGTCGACGAGGACCAGCCTGATCGGTAGCTCGCTCATCTCGTCGGCCCGCTCCGCACGGTACGTCGCCAAGGCAGCTCGATCTCGACCTCGGTGCCCTCGCCGAGTCGGCTGGTGACCGTGGCTCGTCCGCCGGCGCGCTCGATGCGGGCGACGATCGAGTCGGTGATTCCGTGGCGGTCGGCCGGCACGCCGGCCGGGTCGAATCCACTTCCAGTGTCACGAACGAACCCGGTGAGGACGTCGACGCCGACCTCGACGTAGACGTCGACCTTGTCGGCGTTCGAGTGGCGGACAGCGTTCATCGTGGCCTCGCGCAGCGCCGCAAGAAACGTCGTCTCTGCGTCGTCGAGCGCAGCGTCGCCGACGGTGACCACCTCGACACGCACCTCGTGGTCGACCTCGATGGCCGTCGCCATCATCTCGACCGCGGCGGTGAGGCTCGCCGGCTGTCCTACCGGCTGTCCGCCGTAGAGCCAGGATCGCAGCTCGCGCTCCTGGCGGCGGGCCAACGAAACCATCCGCCGCGGATCGTCGGAGCGCTGGATCAGCACGAGCGACTGCAGCACCGAGTCGTGGAGATGTACGGCGAGGGAGGCGCGCTCCTCCTCCCGGATGCGCAACGTCCGTTCCGTGTCGAGGCGATCGAGCAGCCTGCCGAGTGCTGGAGCAGCGATCACCGCGATGCCACCAAGGGCGATCGCGATGGCGCTCACCGAGCGGCCGACATCACGGAGGCCATCGGTACGGCTCGTGAGGGCAGCAACGCCGGCGATCGCGAGGATCGAGCCGAGCAGCAGCCTGACCGCGGGAACCAGCGCCAGCCCCCGGATCCTCGCGCCGCGAGCATCCGACCCTGCCGGCGACCACAGCACTGTGACGGCGATGGCCACGATGCCGGACGCAATCATCACGTCATCGCCCGGCCAGAGATTCAGCTCGCGGGCGGCGAGCAGGACGGCACACGTCGCGACGACGACGGCGATGTTTCGCCGGCGCTCCGGCGCGGCGACGGCGGGAGCGGGCTCGCTCACGACGGTCTGGACGCGGCTCCGACAGCAGCACGCCGACGCCGTAGAGGGCGACGCCGACACCGCCGGCGAGCGACAGCAAGCCGATCGCAGCGCGCAACAGCGTGGGGTCGACGCGCCAGCGTTGGGCGAACCCACCGGCAACGCCGAGGAGAATGCGATCCGCGCTACGCCGAGTCCGCGGAACCTCGAGCAGCGGAGGCGACGCCGGAGTCTGCGTTTCGGGCGCGGCGGTCGAGGTCACCGTGCAATTGTCGCGCCGCGATCGGACGATCGGTATCGGGAGCCTCCCTGGTCAGGTTCGCAGCAATCAGGGGGATCACCGATGGTCAGCGACCTGCCGACGTGATTGCGTGTGATCCATGGATTCCGAATCCTGGCCACCTCCCGCGCCAGGCAGCGCCGTGCCACGCCGTGTCACAGCGACCCCCGTGGACGACGGCGCGGTCATCGTCGGTGTTGCGCGAGACCTGGGCGTGCGGACCGGCATCGACCCGCTGTGGTTCCGTCTCGCGTTCGTCGGACTGAGCGCGTTCAGCGGTCTTGGTGTCGTGCTCTACATCGGGACCTGGCTGTTCCTACGTGGGCAACGCCGATCGCGGGTGTCCTGGGTGTCTGTACTTGGCGTCGTCGTGATCGTCGGTGGGTGCATCGTGCTGCTTGGCGAGGCCGGGACGACGTACCTGGACAGCCCGTGGACGATCGTGGTCCTCCTCGCCGGTGCGACGGTCGCGCTCTGGCAGCCGCGCGCCGCCATCGTGCAGGTTGGCGAGCGGACAGCAGCAGCGGACGTCGGTGTACCGGCGCCGCCGCCTGTCGCGGAGGGGCGCGAGTCGCGGCATCGCTCCTACCTCGGGCGCGTGACGCTGGCCCTCGCACTGCTCGTCGCCGCAGCGGGGGCGATCGGCTACGAGATCGCCGGCGACGGGCTGCACCCGGAGCGCTGGCTCGGCGCCGCTGCCGCGGTGTGCGGCGCCGGCATGGTCGTCGGCGCGTGGCGGGGCCGCGCCCTCTGGCTCGTCGTGCCCGGGCTGCTGTTCGCCGCTTCGGGCTTCGTCGCCGGCCACGTCGCCCGCGCCGAGCTCGACGACTTCGAGGTCGGTAGCCGTGAGTTCGCTACCGCTTCACGCACCGATGCCCTCCCCGCCCGCGAGCACCTCGCCGCCGGCGAAATCATCGTCACCATCGACGACGGGCCACCGCCGGCGACGCGCTCCGACCTGCGCGTCGGCCTCGGCGTGATCGAGATCGTCGTCGACGAGGACGTCGCGCTCGAGGTCCGCGCCCACGTCCACGACGGCGACATCGTTGTCGACGGCGACGAGCGGCCCAGCGACGGCGACCCCCTGGTGCTGCGCTTCGGTCCCAACGAGCCACCCGACGTGATCATCGGCGCAACGATCAGCGTCGGCGAGCTGCAGATCGACCGCCGCGAAGTCATCGCGCGAACGCGTGTACCGGAGATACCGGAACTACCCGAGATACCGGAAGTACCGGAAGTACCGGAGGACTGACGATGCCAGCCCATCGCTTCAACCCGCTCAGCGCCCTCGTCGGGCTTGCCATCATCGCCCTCGGTGCCCTGGTCGCAGTGTTCGGCTTCGACGAGATCGACAACGACCCGGTGATCTGGGGTGCGGCGATCGCCGTGTTCGTGGCGTTGATCCTCCTGGCGATCCCGACACGGCTGAAGCCACCACCCGAAGAGGCCTAGGACCCGAGCGGTGACCCCTCAGGGGTCTCAGGGATCGTTGGGGGACTTCCCCGATTTCACTCGTTCCCCGTCAGTCTTACCGTCGTCACTATGAGTGACGCAGACGACGATCATCGGGCGAGACGACGCACGGAGCAGGGGGATCCGACGACGGGTGCAACGGCCTCGGCCGCGGGGTGGATCACACCCCTGCAGGGGCTTGCCTCGATTGGGGCCGGGGCCATTCACGCCGCCGCCATCGGGATTCACGCCGAGCATCCGACGTTGTCGAGGCTGTTCGTCGCGGTTGCCGCCGCGCAGATCCTCGTCGGGATCGTCACGCTCCTGCGTGGTGGCCGTGCCGTGGCGGCCACCACCGCCCTCGTCAACGGCGGTGCGGTGATCGCCTGGGTCGTCACCAGGGTGTCGGGCATCTCGTGGATCGACGGCCTCGAGCAATCCGAGGCACCGCAGTTCGCCGACACCGTCTGCGCCGCCCTCGGCACGCTGGCGGTGGGCGCCTCACTCGTGGCGCTGCGCGGTGGGACGGGTCGGGCGCGGCGGGCCGCCCCGGCGCGGCTCGGGCTGCCGGCGATCGGTCTCGGCCTCGGCGCGGTCACCGTCGCGGCGATGATGTCGGGCGCCACGCACGCCCACAGCAGTGACGTCGGCGACGACCACAGCCATGCCGACGCTGCCGACGACGAGGGTGCAACGACTACCGCCCATCCGCACGACGAGGCGCCGGGGACGACGATTGCCGACACCCGCGAGGTGGCAGGCGAGCACGATGCGGCAACGGTCGCCTACGACCCCACCAAGCCGATCGACCTGTCCGGCGTCGATGGGGTGACGCCCGAACAGCAGGCGTTTGCCGAGAATCTCGTCGCCGTCAACATCGTTCGCCTGCCGCAGTGGCAAGACCCGGCCGTCGCCGAGGCCGCTGGATTCCACTCGATCGGTGACGGCGAGTCCGGCGGAGGCGTCGAGCACTACGTGCAGTGGGACTGGATCGAGGACGACGTGTGGCTCGACCCCGACGCCCCTGAGAGCCTCGTCTACGAGCCCCAGCCGGACGGAAGCAAGAAGCTCGTCTCGGCGATGTACATGCTGCCCCAAGACATCGCCCTCGAGGACGTCCCCGAGTACGGCGGCGCACTGATGCAGTGGCACATCCACGATGACCTCTGCTTCACTGCGGATCCCGTCGCCCCCCAACTCGAGAGCGAAACCGACCCCGACGGCACGTGCCCCGCACCGCTCGTCAAGATCCAGGACTGGCCGATGATCCATGTCTGGATCGTCCCCCACGAATGCGGTCCGTTCGCCTCCCTCGAAGGCGTCGGCGCCGGCTCCATCCTCGAGGGGGAAGAGCGCTGGTGCGACCACGCCCACGGGTCGTGACCGCATCGCCGGCATGATCCGACAGCTCCCCCGCAACCGATGGGTGTTTAGGGGACCGTCGTCCCCTAAACACCCATCGGTCGGTTCCTTGCGATTGGTGACGAACACCAGCGGCAGCACGGCGGTGAGGAAGAGGATGAGGTAGTACTGCTTGCCCTGCGACTGCGGGTCGAAGACCTGCCGGATCACGAACAGCGCCGTGAGGACGCACCACGCCGTGACCGCAGCGTCGAGGCGGCATGACAGCCGGCGTGCCGGGCGCTCCTCGTCGTACTCGGCGATCAGCTCCTCAGCGGATCGGCCGTCGGCGGCTGTCGCCGGACCGAGTAGCTCCGCGTCGTGATCGGCAGCCGCAACGACGAGGTGAGGTGCCCCCGACATCGCTCATCGCCGGTCAATACCTGCACCGTCCACCGGAAGTGCCGACCGAACGGGCCCGATTCCCCCGCTCGGTCGGCACCTCCAGGTCTGGCCCGGAAGCGTGGCGGGCGATCAGGTCACGGTGATCGTGGCCGTCATGTTCGGGTGGAAGTTGCAGTGATAGGTGTACGTGCCGGGTTCGTCGAACGTCACGGTCGCCGAGGCGCCCGGCGCGATCTCGCCCGAGTCCCACGAATCGTCGTCAGCCGTGGCCGTGTGCGGCGCCGTGTCGTCGTTGACGAACGTCACCGTCGTGCCCGCGGCGACGGACAGCTCCGCTGGGCCGAAGGCGAAGTCGGCGATCGTCACCGTGGCGTCCGATGCTGGCGCCGATGCGGCCGGCTCAGTCCCGGCCGGCTGAGTCCCCGCAGGCTCGGTTCCGGCAGGCTCGGTTCCGGCAGGCTCGGTTCCGGCAGGCTCCGTTCCCGCTGGCGCCGACCCCGGAGGAGCTGACCCCGGAGGAGCCGGCATCGGGCCGGTGGTGCCCTCGATCGGGGCGCACTCGGAGGCCGCCGCCGAACCGGCAGGCTCGCTCGCCATCGGGGCGCTGCTGTCGGTCATCGCGCCTTCCAGGCGCACGATGGCGCCGCTGCCGTCGTTCGCTCCGATCGCCGGCGTCGACACGTAGAACGCCCCGTCCGGACCGATCTCCATGGCGATCGGGAACATCAGGCCCTCGTGCACCGCCTCGCCGGTGTCCGGCCCGGTCTGGCGGACGATCCGTCCGCTTGCCGGGTTGAAGAACGGCGGCTCGGTGAGGTTGCCGGTCGACATCTCCAGGGCGTAGAGCGTGCCGTCAGCGCCGACCGCGACATCCACGACGGTCGTCAGCCCGGTCCACACGACCTCCACCGTCCCATCGGTGGCGACGTGCATCACCTGTGCGGCGCCGTCTGGGAACGGCACGGTTGTCAACGTCCCGACGAACACGCCGCCGGCGGGATCGAGGGCCAGGCGCGTCGGCACGATGTGCGGGTCGGACAGGTCGACGACGCGGCTGATCTCGCCGTCCGCGGTCACCGACAGGATCTGGCCGCTGTTCGGGTCGTCGACCCACAGCGTCCCCGATTCCGGCTCGACGACGATCGAGTAACCGGCACCATCGGGATCGGAGTCGCCGGGAATCGCTGCCACCGGATTCTCCCGAACCCACGCCGACAGGTCGGCAACCAATTCGGCGCTGCCGTCGTCGGCGACGCGGTAGATGCCGCTCGGGTTGTCAGGCAGGCCGTGCCCCGGGCCACCTCCGTCGACGCCGATGTACAACTCGCCATCGAGATAGGCGACGTCCTCGGCGCCGAGCACTTCACCGGTGGCTGTCAAGCTCGAGGGAAGCTCAGTGACTACCGCCGCCGGGCAGCCGGACGCGTCGATCGTGGCAACCGCCGCGGTCAGTCCACCGCCGAACGGCCCGATGATGGCGTTCGTCGGTGTGTCCTCGGTCGGTGGCGACTCGCCTCCGCTCCCCGCCAAGGCAACCACAAGATTGCCCGACTCGTCCCACGTGAACCCACGGGGGTTGGTCAACGCCGACCCGACCGGCGTCGGCTCCGACTGCGCAGCGACACCACTCGTGGTTGCCACGAACGCAACCGTCAGCGCAGCGGCGGCGGTCAGTGCGCGCCGAAGGCGGAAGTTGGTTGACATGATGCGTACCTCGCTTCTCAGGTGCTCTCACGAGACTGCCAGAACGATCCGTTCAATTCCACGGAGATTCGCGCCGACGAACGGCGGGTCAGCTCGTGAGCACGCCGACGAGCTCTGCACGGCTGAGCCCCGGCAGCGGTGGTGCTGGGTCGACGGTCGCCAGCTTCGTCTGGATGATCGGGTCGGCGAGCACCTCGACCGGACGGGAAAGGCCGGCACCGATCGTGCTCGCCGCGCGCAGCAGGTCGGGGTCGGCGCCGGCGCGCACTGCAAGGCATTTGGCGACCTGCCACCCCGGGTCGGACGGCGCATACTCGCGGCCGGCGGCCTGCGCCTCGATCTCCCTCGCCCGGTGCCGGGTGAAGTCGAGGTTGTCCCGATAGAGCGGCCCGACGAGCTCGTCCGTCGTCTCCAGCCAGCAGCGCGTGAGCTCGGCGGCGTCGGTCGCCGGAACTTCGCGCAACGTGTCGCGCAGGGCGATGGCGTGGCGGAGGCCGATCGACGCCCCGCGCCCGAGTGCCGGGTTCGTGCACGCCCACGCGTCACCGACCGGGAGGACGCCGGTAGCGACCGGTTGGCCCTCGAACGAGTAGCGCCGGCGGGCGTCGTGGATCGCAGCCATCACGTCGATGCCGGTGATCGGCTCGCCCTCCAGCCAGTGGGCCACGAGCGGATAGCTCTTGATCACCCGGGTCCAGATGTCAGGATCGCGAGCGCCTCGGGCGGCGCGGTCGCCGCCACTGGCGACGAGTCCAACGCCCCACGTGCCGTGATCGGCAGGAATCGTCACGATCGAGATCGAGTCGTAGTGCTGGAGAGGCGGTCCGAGCGTCGGCGGCATCGACCCGGCGGCACCCCGGAAGTGGCGGCAGTAGTAGACGAAGCCGGTGTCCTCGCGTTCCTCGGCGGGAGGACGCGCCCCGATCGCGGCGAGCAGCGACGGCAGCCGGGAGCGCCGGCCGCTGGCGTCGACGACGGCGTCAGCCCGCAGCTCGACGCCATCATCGGTGCTCACGCCGGTGACGCGTGGCGGATTGCCCGCCGAGCCGTCGCCGGCGAGCAAGCGGCGCACGGCCACGCCGCGGCACACTTCGACTCCTGGCTGGGCGTCGACCATCCGAGCGAGCGTCGCCTCGACCATCGGTCGACGGCCGGTGACCGCGTCGAAGCGCTCGTCGCCGGGACGCCGCCCGCCGGTGACCGAGTCGGGCAGCTCGGCGAGCCGGTTGACGCGCAGCGCACCGTCGGCTTCGAGGGCGCCCGTGACATCGGGTAGCTCGGCGTCGAGCAGCTCGCGGAACCTCGGGAGAAAGCCATGGAGCAGCTGGAACTGACTCACCCCGCGTCGCTCCCACTGCGTCCACGGATCCACACCTGGCGGCGGGGGACCGGCCGGGTCACGTTCGAGCAGGCGAACGCGGTGGCCGTCGCGGGCCAGCAGCAGGGCGCTGCACAGCCCGACGACGCCGCCACCGACCACGATCACCTCGCTCGTGCGCGCCCGATCGCATCGGTGCTACGTGCGCACAACACGAGCACCGTTCGCTTGGAGCGGAAGTGGAGAACTCGTGGAGAGGTCGCGGTGCCCGTTTGCGTCGGAACCCGGTGTTCGTTGGTGCGATGAGCGATGACGGGCTCTACGGCTGTCATCGCTCATCGCGAGCTCTAGGCGGCGTGTGATGCGGCGCTGCGACGCCCGCACAAATTGCGGACATCGTCGCCGGCCCTCGCGATACGTTCGCCCTACGAGCTACACCTTCGGCGCGTTCACCCTCGACCTCGAGCGCTTCCGGCTCACCCGGTCCGGGCAGCCGGTGCACGTCGAGCGGCAGGTGTTCGACGTGCTCGCCTACCTCATCGCCCACCGCGATCGCGTCGTCGCCAAGACGGAGCTGCTCGACAACGTGTGGGGCGACCGCTTCGTCAGCGAGTCGGCGCTCTCCAGCAGGATCAAGGCCGCCCGCCGCGCCGTCGACGACGACGGCGTGCGTCAAGGGGTCATCCGCACCGTGTTCGGGCGTGGCTACCAGTTCGTCGCCGAGGTCAGCGGCGAGCTCGCGCCGGCTCCGGCGGCAACGGCGACGCCCTCGCCGCCGATCGAGCAGGAGATCGAGTTCTGCGTGGCACCCGACGGAACCCGCATCGCCTACAGCGTCGTCGGCAGCGGACCGCCACTCGTCAAGGCGGCGAACTGGATGACGCACCTCGATTACGACCACGAGAGCCCGGTGTGGCGGCACTGGACCGAGGACATCGCTGTCAAGCGGGCGCTGCTGCGCTACGACGAGCGGGGATGTGGGATGTCCGACTGGGACGTCGACCGCTTCGACTTCGAGGCGTGGGTCGAGGACCTCGAGGCAGTGGTCGACAGCGCCGGCCTCGACCGATTCCCGTTGCTCGGCGTGTCCCAGGGCGCGGCGGTCGCCGTCGCCTTTGCCGTGCGCCATCCAGAGCGTGTGTCGCGGATGGTGCTGTATGGCTCCTACGCCAGGGGTCGACGCAAGCGGGCCAACGAGGGTTCACACGACGAGGCGGCGCTCGACATCGAGCTGGCCCGTGTCGGATGGGGCCGCGACGACCCCTCCTTTCGCCAGGTGTTCACCTCGCAGTTCCTGCCCGACGGCAGCCGCGACGACTGGGACCAGTTCAACGAACTGCAACGCAGGACCATCTCGCCGGAGAACGCCGTGCGCTTCCTGGAGACGTTCGCCGACATCGACGTGGCGAGCGTGGCGCCGATGGTGACCTGCCCGACACTCGTCGTGCATGCCCGCGACGACCATCGTGTCGCCGCCTCTGCGGCTCGCGAGTTGGCGGCCTTGATCCCGGGAAGCCGGTTCGTGCTCCTGCCGGGCCGCAACCACCTACTCCGGCGCGACGAACCGGCCTGGCCGCAGTTCCTCGCCGAGCTCGACCGCTTCCTTGTCGACGACGACTCGTGAGCAGGGTCAGGGGCTCGACGCGGCGACGACTGCCGAGTCCAGCAGCCAGGAGAGATAGGCGTACAGCTGGTACTCCGGCACGTGCTCTTCGATGTCGTCGACCTCGTCGTCCTCTGACACCTCGAGGATCGTGCCGAGCACCAGCCGAACACCGTTGACCGCCTGCATCAACGAACCGAGCTGATCCTCGGTCAGCGTCACCTTCTTGGCGGTGCCTTCGAGCGCGCCCTTGACGACCTCGATGCCGGCGAGCCGGCTCGTGACCAACTCGTCGCGCATCAACCGCTGGTACTCGGCCTCGCGCTCGGCATCGTCGGGGTGCACGACCGGGAACAACCGGGCCGTCGCCGGCTGCCCAGCGGGGGAGCTGAGCAGCTCACTCAGCTCGTCGAGCAGACGAACCACGAGCGCCCGCTCCTGCGGGGCGATGCGCAGCACGTAGCCCTGGCGCCCACGGGCGATGGCCGCCCGCTCCCTGCGCTCACTCATCGTGCTCCAAGGTGGCCCACAAGCCGTGTTCGTGGAGCCGGAACACGTGCATCTCTGCCCGCTCCCGGGTGTCGCTGGCGACAACGGCCTTGCCCTTGTGGTGCACGTCGAGCATCAACTCCGTCGCCTTCTCCAAGGAGTACCCGAACAGCTTCTGGAGGACGAACGTCACGTAGCTCATCAGGTTGATCGGGTCGTTCCAGACGATCACGATCCACGGCCGGTCCTCGGCGACGCTCTCGTCGGTCGTCGGCTTGTCGAGGACCGCGGTCTCGGGAGACGTCACGCTGTCTATTCAACCTGCATCAATCGCCCGCAGCAGTGGGTCCTCGTTCGATGACCGCTCTACCATGGGCCGCGCTATGTCCGTCGGCACCCGTCCGCTCGTCCCGTCGCGCCTGACGCCGGGCAGTTTGGTCGACGCCGCCCACGGGGTCCGACGTTCGCCACGCACCTTGGTCGGCACCTATCTCGCCCTCACCAAGCCGCGCATCGTCGAGCTGCTGTTGATCACCACGGTGCCGACGATGGTCCTCGCCGCCGGCGGTTGGCCGGACTGGGGCCTGATCGTCGTCACCCTGGTCGGTGGGTCGCTCGCCGCCGGCGGGGCCAACGCCTTGAACATGTATGTCGACCGCGACATCGACGCCAAGATGCGCAGAACGCAGGGCCGCCCGCTCGTCACCGGGGCGATCGCCCCTCGTAACGCCGTGATCTTCGCCGGCGTCTTGGAGCTCGCCGCCTTTGTCGTGCTCGCCGTCGGTGCCAACCTGCTGGCAGCCACCCTGGCGCTGGCGGCCACGGCGTTCTACGTCGGGGTGTACACGATCTGGCTGAAGCGCACGAGCACCCACAACATCGTCATCGGCGGTGCCGCCGGAGCGGTCCCGGTGCTCGTCGGGTGGTCGGCGGTCACCGATTCGCTGGACTGGCCGGCGGTCGTCCTGTTCGCTGCGATGTTCTTCTGGACGCCACCGCACTTCTGGGCGCTGGCGATCCGCTATGCCGACGACTACCGGGCGGCGGAGGTGCCGATGCTGCCCGTCGTCGTGCCGCTGCGCGAGGCGGCCAAGCAGATGGTCGGCTACACGATCGCCCTCGTCGCCAGCACCTTGGTGCTGATCCCGGTCGGCAACCTCGGATGGCTCTACGCCGTCGCCGCCGTGGTGCTCGGGGCGCTGTTCCTCGGCGGCACGATCGCCCTCGTCAACCGCCCGACGCCGGCGGCCAGCATGCGGGTCTTCACGTTCAGCATCACCTACGTCACGCTGCTGTTCGGGGCGATGACGCTCGACGTCTTGCTGCTGACGTGAGATTTCCGCCCCGTCCGGAGTCGACAAGTAGAGTCCTGCGCGACGTGACCGTCAGCCCACCGCACCACCGATGAGCACTCTCGATCCCACCCTCGAATCGCCCGTCGTCAGAGAGACGACGTCCATCGGGCTCGGCCAATCGGTTGCCACCGCAGGCGTGCTGACGACCAGCGACCACAAGACGATCGGCAAGGTACTCGTCGGCGGCTCGCTGCTCGGTCTGCTCGCCGTCGCCGTCGTCGGAGTCATTCTCGGAATCGAACGGGTCGACGGGGACGCCACGTTGCTCGATGCCGACGACCACAGCCAGCTGTTCGCCGCCTTCCGGGTGGGTCTCGTCGAGGCGGCGGTCGTACCGCTGCTCCTCGGCGTCAGCGTGTTCGTCGTGCCGCTGCAACTCGGCGCCCGATCGCTCGCCTTCCCCCGCCTCGCCGCCGCCGGTTGGTGGAGCTGGTTGGCGGGGGTCGGGCTCCTCGTGATCTCCCTCGCGTTCAACGGCGGGCCGCTCGGCGGCGACGCGACGATGGTCGAGCTGTACCTCGGTGCCAACATCCTCGTCCTCGGTGGATTGACCGCCGTAGCGACCACGCTCGCCACCACGGTGCTCACCACGAGGGCTCCGGGGATGCGCCTGCACCGGGCGCCGCTGTTCTCGTGGGCTGCGCTCGTCGGGTCGATCGCCATCGTCGCCGTGCTCCCCGTCGCCATCGGCTCGCACATCCTGCAGTTCGTCGACTACCGCTACGGCGGCGCGGCGTTCGGCGGATCGAGCGGCATCTGGCCGTGGACTTCATACCTCTACACCGGCCCGGTCCTCGGGATCACCGCCGTGTTCGCCGCTGGATTCGTTGCCGACATCGTTGCCGTGACCTTCCGCAAGCGCTTCCCCCATCGGGCGGTCGCCCTCATCGGCCTCGGTCTGATCGGCACGGCGGCCTTCGCCGGCATCGGCCAGCAGGATGTCATCACGCTTCCCGGCACCGGCAGCGAGGTGCGGCTGGAGAACTTCGCCACGAAGGCCGGATTCCTTGCCGTGTGGGCGATGTTCACGCTCCTCCCGGTGCTCGGCGTTGCGATCGTGATGGGAATCAGCGCGCTCGTCGCCAAGCCGGCCAAGGCTGCCGCCTCGACTCCACGCCCGAACCTCAACGCCCCGTTCGTGTTCGGGTTCTTCGGACTCGGCCTCGCCGTCGTCGGGATGCTCGGCGCGGCGGCCATCGGGATCGAGGACCTCGGCCTCCAAGGAACGGTGTTCGAGGAAGGCGCCGCCATGGCCACGATCTACGGCTCCGTGCTCGCCGGCCTCGGCGCGGCGACGTACTGGTTCGCCAAGGCGTCCGGTCGCAAGCTGCCAGAGCTGCAGGTTGGCGGGCTGGCGACGCTCGGGGCCCTCGGTGGGGCGCTGGCTTCTGTGCCCTATCTCATCGCCGGGTTCCTCGACCAGCCGGCCGGCTCGGCGAGTTGGGCCAACGACGGCCCGGGCGAGTTGCTCAACGCTCTCGTCGTCGCCGGCCACGCCGCCGTCGGCCTCACCGTGTTGGCGTTCGCCGGCCTCGTCGCCAAGTCGTGGCGCAGCGGCACCGACGCCGGTGACGATCCGTGGTCCGGGCAGACGTTGGAGTGGGCGACGACGTCGCCGGCACCTGCCGACAACTTCTCCACGACGCCGACCGTGATGTCGCCCGAACCGCTGCTCGACCTCAAGGCGAAGCCCTCGTTCGACGACGGGTCAGGGCCGAGCTGATGTACGCCCTGCCACCCGCCCCTCCGCCACCGCCGCGCCGCCAGGTGCTGATCGGGACGGCGATCGCATCGGTCGGCGTGTGCACGCTGATCGGCGGGATGCTGGCCGTCTACATTCGCCTGCGCGAGTCGGTCCGCAACGCCGGGGAGTCCTGGGTGCCCGAAGGCGTCACGATTCCCGAGGTCCCGTCGAACGTGATGCTGATCAGCTTCTTCGTCCTTGTGCTTTTCGCCCAGTGGGCGGTGTACGCGACCCGCCGTGGCGACCGCGTGCACATCGGGCTTTCGCTGGGCCTCGTCGGCATCGTCGGGCTGGCGATCATCAACGCCCAGGCCTACGTCTACAACCAACTCGCGCTGCCGGCAGCCGACTCGACGTACGCCACGATGTTCTACGCCGTCACCGGCACGATGACCGCCCTCGTCATCATCGGTCTGGTCTTCACGGCGATCACTGCATTCCGCTTGCTCGGCGGACGCGAATCCGACAAGGAGATCGTTGCCGCCCACGCCCTCTACTGGTACGTGCTCGCCGCTGTCTTCTCCGCCCTCTGGCTGATCGTGTACGTGTCGAAGTGATGTTCCCGACCGGATCCCGGCTGCTCATCGGCGCCACGTTGCTGACGGCCGCGCTGGCGACGATCTACGGCGTCACCAACGGCGGGTCGCTCGGCACCACCGGCCTGATCAGCGCCGCCGCAGGCCTCGCGGTGCTGACAGCGATCAACCTCTACACGCGCGACGCGGATGTGTCGGCGATGGACACGGCGGCGCTCACCGACTCTGCCGCTGCCCATCGGGCGCCGTGGCCGAGCCTGTGGCCGGCGATCGGTGCGCTCGGGGCGGCGTTGATCGTCGTCGGGCTGGTCACCTACCCGATCGTGTTTGTTCTCGGCGTCGTGGCCATCATCGCTACCGCGGTCGAGTGGATGCTCCAGGCGTGGAGTGAGCGCGCGTCGGGCGACGCCGCCTACAACCGCGAGGTCCGCGAGCGCTTCGCCCACGCGGCCGAGTTCCCGGTGCTCGCCGCCCTCGGCTTCGGGGTCATCGTCTACTCGTTCAGCCGGATCATGCTGACGCTGTCGAAGGAGGGTGGTCCTGCGGCCTTCGGCACGATCGCCGCCCTCGTGCTCGCCGCCGGCTTCTTGGTCGCCTTCCGGCGCCACCTCGACACCAAGGTCGTCGGGGGGATCGGCGCCGTCGCCCTCATCGCCCTCGTCGCCGGCGGTGTGGCCGCCGCCCTGTCCGGCGAGCGCGACTTACACCCCCACGAGACGATGGAGGACGTCGCCGCCGCCGGGGAGTGTGGTGTGGAGGAGACGGAGGCCGACGAGAACGCCTCCCAGAGCGTCTCAGCGAAGGCCAGCCTGTTCGCCGAGATCCTGCTCAACGACGATGACGAACTGGTCGCCACCGAGCTCGGCGTCGCCGGTGCGGAGACGACGACGCTCACGTTCCAGCGGACCAATTCGACGAACGTGCTCTTCCACAACGAGAGCGACGAGGATCGCCGCCTCGTCCTCGAATACGCCGTCGCCGGCGACGACACGGACGAGCCCTTCGTTGCCGCCCAGCAGTGCACCGCCCTCGTCGAAGAGGGCGGCAGCCAGTTCATGACGTTCTCGATCGACCTGCCGTCGGAGGCCGCCGGCCCGTTCCAGTTCGTCGTTCCAGGGATCGACGACCAGGCGATCGAGGTGATCGTGCCGTGACGCGGGATCTGGGTCACCCGCAGCCGACGGCGGATACGGTGGGCGACGTGCCGCCCAGCCGTCGCCACCGCCTCGTTGTCGCGGGCGGCGGCCTCGCCGTGGCGGCGGTGTTGGCGGGCTGTGCCGACAACGCCCCGCAGGACACCTGGCAGCCCGAGGGCGAGAACGCCCAGAAGATTCAGGACCTCCAGTGGCCGGTGTTCGCCATCGCCGGCGTCGTCTTCTTGATCGTCGTCGCAGCCGTGAGCTGGTGCATCTATCGATACCGAGATCGTGGCCAGCCGATTCCCAAGCAGACCCACGGTCGCCCGGCGCTGGAGATCGGCCTGACGATCCTGCCGGCGGTGATCCTCATCGGTGTGGCGATCCCGACGGTCGGGACGATCATGGCCCTCGCCGAGACCGACGACACCGAGTGCGTCGTCAACATCACGGGCCAGCAGTGGTGGTGGGAGATCGACTACCCGACCCAGGAGGGCTGCGGCGGGATCAGCCAGCCGATCGTCACCAGCGGCCAGCTCGTCATCCCGGTGGAAACGAACGTGTTGATGCGGGGTACCAGTCGGGACGTGATCCACAGTTTCTGGGTGCCGCGGATCAACGGCAAGCGTGACGTCGTCCCCGGGCGGATCCAGACGTTGCGCCTGCAGGCCGACCGGCCCGGGATCTACGCCGGGCAGTGCGCCGAGTTCTGTGGGCTGTCGCACGCCAACATGCGCATGGAGATCGTGGCCCTCTCAGCTGAGGACTTCGAGACGTGGAAGGCCGGCCAGCTCGCCGACTACGAGGCGCCCGAAGCGGGAACCCAAGCCGCCGAAGGCGAGGCGATCTTCATCCAGCAGTGCGCCCGCTGCCACCAGGTCAACGGTTTGGTCGATGCTGACGGCGAGCCCGTCATCGCCCACCCGGAGGACGGCGTGTACGCCGGTGCGGCACCGAACCTGAGCCACTTGATGTCGCGCAACACGTTCGCCGGAGCGACGTTCGACCTGCTCACGCCCGCCGCCCGCGAAGCGGTCTGGGACGCACCCCCCGATGTGTTCGGGGGCCTCTATCTCGACGGCGTCGTCGCCGACGACCTCAACGCCCCCGAACTGCGCGAATGGATCCGCAACGCGCCCGAGAAGAAGCCGATGTACACCGATCCCGAAGAGCTCGGCCCCACGAACGGTCTGCCCCGCGGCATGCCGTACCTCGGCCTCTCCGAAGACCAGATCGACGACCTCGTCGCCTACCTGCTCACGTTGAACTAGAGATGAACCAGCAATGGCCATAATCGAACGTCCTCCCGTGCCGGCGATCGTCGGCGCCCCGCCCGAGGTCGTCACCCCATCGCGCGCTCTCGGCGTGTTCCGCCGTCCCGTCGCCGCGACCGGTTGGCGGTCATGGCTCTTCACGGTCGACCACAAGCGGATCGGGATCATGTACGGCACCGCCGCGCTGTTCTTCTTCGTCGTCGGTGGGGTGGAAGCTCTGCTGATCCGCGCCCAACTCGCCGCCCCCGACGGCGAGGTGCTGTCGTCGGACGTCTACAACCAGCTGTTCACGATGCACGCCACGTCGATGGTCTTCCTCTTCGCCATGCCGATGGCCGCGGCGTTCGGCAACTACCTGCTGCCGTTGCAGATCGGTGCCCGCGACGTCGCCTTCCCGCGGATCAACGCGCTCGGCTTCTGGTCGTTCTTCTTCGGGGCGATCTTCGTCAACCTGGCGTGGTTCCTCGGCGGCGCCGCCGACGGCGGCTGGTTCATGTACTCGCCGAACTCCAGCGTGCCGTTCTCACCGTCGAACGGCATCGACTTCTGGACGATCGGCCTGCAGATCACCGGTATCGCCTCGCTGACGGGCGCGATCAACCTGATCGTCACCGCCCTCAACATGCGCACCAAGGGCATGTCGCTGATGCGCATGCCGGTGTTCACGTGGATGATCCTCGTGATCCAGTTCCTGCTGCTGTTCGCCATTCCGGTGATCACTGTGGCGCTGTTCCTGTTGATGTTCCAGCGCCAGTTCGACGCCACGTTCTTCACGGTGTCGGCCGGCGCCGACCCGCTGCTCTGGCAGCACCTGTTCTGGATCTTCGGCCACCCCGAGGTGTACATCCTCGTGTTGCCGTCGTTCGGGATCGTGTCCGAAGTCCTCCCGGTGTTCTCCAAGAAGCCATTGTTCGGCTACCCGTTCGTCGTGTTCTCGGGGGCGGCGATCGGCTTCGTCGGGTGGGGCGTGTGGGCCCACCACATGTTCGCTTCCGGGATCGGGCCGATCAGCGTCGCGGTCTTCTCCGTGGCGACGATGGCGATCGCCATCCCCACCGGCGTGAAGATCGTCAACTGGACGCTCACGATGTGGGGCGGCAAGCTGCGCTTCACGACGGCGATGCTGTTCGCCATCGGCCTCGTCGTCGAGTTCACGATCGGCGGGCTGTCGGGCGTGACCCACGCCGTGGCCCCGTCGGACACGCAGCAGACCGACACCTACTACATCGTCGCCCATCTCCACTACGTGCTTTTCGGCGGTGCGGTGCTCGGCTTCTTCGCCGGCTTCTACTACTGGTGGCCGAAGGTGTTCGGCAAGTGCCTGTCCGAGCGGCTCGGCAAGTGGAACTTCTGGCTGATGATCATCGGCATGAACCTGACGTTCGGGCCGATGCACATCATCGGACTGCAGGGTCAGCCGCGGCGGATGTACGTGTGGACCGAGGCGCGGGCCGGCGAGGGCTTCTTCAACCTCGGGTTCTGGAACGCCGTGGCGACGATCGGCGCCCTCGTCCTGGCCACCGGCATCCTCCTGTTCCTCGTCAACGTGTGGCGCACCCATCGCAAGGCGCCGCCGGCGCCGCTCGACCCGTGGGATGCCCGCACGCTGGAGTGGATGACGACGAACCCGCCGAGCGAGCACAACTTCGACGCCCTTCCCGAGGTGCACTCGCTCGACGAGTTCTTCCACCGCAAGTACGAAGACGTGGGTGAGGGTGACGCCCACGACCTGCGCCCCGTCGCCACCGCCGAGGAGATCCTTGCAGAGCAGGCCGCCCACGCCGACCACCACATCCACATGCCGTCGCCGTCGTACTGGCCGATCATCCTCGCCTTCTCCTTGCCGATCGTCGGCCTCGGCATCATCTACAACACACTGATCGCCATCGTCGGCGCCGGATTGGTCGTGTTCGCGATGTTCGGCTGGGCCCTCGAGCCGTCCGTCGCCGACGACGCCGATTACGACCCGCCGACCGACGACACGACCCCAGGCACGGAGCTGGCAGTCAGTGGCTGACGCGACCATCACGGAGTCCCACGTCCTCGGCGAGGGTGTCGAGCACCCCGCCCTCGGTTCGACCACAGGCCTGTCGAACAACAAGATGGGGATGTGGCTGTTCCTCGGCTCGGAGTGCTTGCTGTTCGGCGGGTTGATCTCGACGTACATGCTGTACCGCGGCCGCAACGACGGGCTCGGTCCCGATCAGATCTACGACATCCCGTTCACGTCGGTGTCCAGTTTCGTGCTGCTGATGTCGTCGTTGACGATGGTCCTCGCCGTCTCGGCGATCAACCGCGGCGACGAGCGCAACGCCAGGGTGTGGCTGGTGACGACGGCCCTTCTCGGCGCCACCTTCGTCGGTGGTCAGGTGTACGAGTTCACGACCTTCTACCGCGAGGGTCTCGGGTTCACGACGAGCTTGTTCTCGTCGAGCTTCTACACGCTGACCGGGTTCCACGGCGTGCACGTGTCGGTGGGCATCATCATGCTGCTGTCACTGACGTTGATGCTTCGCTCCGGCCGAGTGACGGGGAAGCGGTCCGAGGTCGTCGAGCTGGTCGGCCTCTATTGGCACTTCGTCGACATCGTGTGGATCGTCATCTTCACCCTCGTGTACCTGATCCCGGCGTGAGAGGCTGGTCGACATGAGTGACGTCGAGGAGCTGGAGGCACTGACCGAGACCGGCCATCACGTCACGGGCGCCTCCGGTCAGGCGGAGTTTCACCAGGGACTGAGTGACTCGAAGTACGTGATCGTCGCCCTCTCGCTCGCCGTGATCACCGGGTTCGAGGTGTCGCTCACCTACATCGACATCGGCCCGCTGTTCCTGCCGCTGCTGATCGTCTTGATGCTCATCAAGTTCTTCACGGTGGTGCTCTTCTTCATGCACCTGCGCTTCGACAACAAGCTCTTCTCGGCACTGTTCTACATGGGCCTCGGCCTCGCCGTGTTCGTTTACATGGTGGCGATGTTCACGTTCCACGTCTTCGACTTGTAGTCGTTTCGAGCGGAAAGCAAAGCCTTTCCGCTCGAGCTCGTGGAGCGGCTGCGGCCGCACCCAATCTCTGGCGGCGGCCGGCAGAGCCGGCCCTGGCCGCCGCATCGGGGGGCTACCGCCCCCCGAACCCCCTGACGGCGAGCGTACCGCGGCACGTGCGCCGACCGGACCCGACGGCGGCGTACCGCGACACGTGTGCCGACCGGACCCGACGGCGATGTACCGCGGCACGGGCGCCGACCGGACCCGCCCGCCCGCTCCTGCACGCCTGACGCCGACGCGCTGGCAGACTGGGAGGAGTGGTTGGCGCGAGTCCTTGGGCGTTTCAGTGGCATCCTGAAGTGCTCGTCCTCGTCGGTTTCCTGAGCGGCTCGTACGTCTACCTCGTTCGCGGCATCGGCCCGGCGGCTGTGGCTGCCGGCGAGCGGCCGATCTCCCGGCGCAACATCGTGTGCTTCGTTGCGGCGATGGTGATCTTGTGGGGCGCCAGCGATTGGCCGATCCACGACATCGGTGAGGGCTACCTCTACTCGATCCACATGCTCCAGCACATGATGCTGTCGTATTTCCTGCCTCCGCTCGTCCTGCTGGCGATGCCGGAGTGGCTGTTCCGTGCGCTGATCGGCAGCGGCCGGCTCTATCGCGTCGTACGTTGGCTCTGCCACCCGGTGGTCGCCGCCGTCGCCTTCAACGTCGCCGTGATCGTCAGCCACATCCCAGGCGTTGTCAACGCCTCGCTCGACAACGGGGCGCTGCACTACAGCATTCACTTCCTCGTGGTGTCGACGGCGTTGTTGATGTGGATGCCGGTGTGCGGCCCGATCCCGGAGTTCCGCATCGGCGACGGCGCGAAGATGATCTACCTGTTCTTGCAGTCCGTCGTGCCGACGGTCCCGGCGGCCTGGCTGACGTTCGCCGAGGGAGCCGTGTACCGGCCCTACGGCGAGCAGCCGCTACGTGTGTGGGGATTGACGGTGACCGAGGACCAGCAACTCGCCGGGGCGATCATGAAGACCGGCGGGTCGATCTTCCTGTGGACGATCATCGTGATCATCTGGTTCAAGCGCTTCTCCGCCAACTACCGCAACGAACACGACTACCGGCGCCGGAGCGCCGAGGTGCTCACGTTCGATGACGTCGAGCGTGAGTTCGCCCAGACCGCCCCGCCCCACGAGCCGTGACCAGAATGGTGAGCGGAGCGTGCGGAAACCTGCACGCTCCGCTCACCAAAGTGGCGGGTAGCGTCGCAGCCCTGTGATCGACGTCCGGCTGCTGCGCACCGATCTCGACGCCACCCTGGCGGCGATGTCGAGGCGGGGCCGGCCCGAGCTGCTCGACCAGCTTCGGGCCGCCGCCAAGCTCGACGGCCGCTTGCGCGACATCACCGCCGAGCGCGACGCGGCCCGAGCGCACGTGAACGAGCTGTCCAAGCAGGTCGGCGAACGACGCCGCACCGGCGATACCGCCGGCGCAGACGAGCTGATGGCGCAGAGCCGCACACTCGGCGAGCACGAACAACACCTCGACGGCGAGCACACCGCCGTCGCCGCCGAGTTGCGCGACCTCCTCCTCGTCATCCCCAACCTGCCCCACCCCGAGGCTCCTGATGGGGTGTCCGAGGAGGACAACGTCGTCGTCCACGGGCCGTTCGGGCTGCCGGACGGCGAGTTCCCCGAGCATCAGCGCGTGCCGCACTGGGAGACGGGGGCGGCGCTCGGGATCCTCGACAACGAGCGGGCCGTGAAGATCAGCGGCTCGATGTTCACGATGACCCGCGGCCTCGGGGCGACGATGGGTCGAGCGCTGTGTCAGCTGGCCCTCGACCGCAACGCCGACGCGTTCGAAGAGATCCGCCCGCCGTCGCTCGTCACGACGGCAACGCTGACGGCTTCGGGACAATTGCCGAAGTTCGCCGACGACGCGTTCGCCGTCGAGCGCGACGACCTGTGGGCGATCCCCACCGCTGAGGTGCCGCTGACGTCGATCTACGGCGCAGAGATCCTCGATGAGGCGGAGCTGCCGAAGCGATTGATGGCCTTCACCCCGTCCTACCGTCGGGAGGCGGGATCGGCGGGCAAGGACACTCGGGGCATGCTGCGCGCCCACGAGTTCGACAAGGTCGAGATCCTCGCCATCGCGATGCCGGAGCAGGGCCCCGCGCTGCTCGACGAGCTGCTGGCCCGGGCCGAGGGTCTCATCGCCGAGCTCGGCTTGCCCTACCGCACGATCGAGATCTGCACGGGCGACTTCGGACAGAGCCACCACCGCACGCTCGACGTCGAGGTCTACTCGCCTGGGACGGACAGTTGGCTGGAGGTGTCGTCGGTGAGCTGGTTCTCCGACTACCAAGGCCGGCGGGCGAACATCCGCTTCAGGCGCCGGGGCCAGAAGGGGACCGAGATCGCCCACACGCTCAACGGCTCGGCGGTCGCCGTGCCGCGGGTGTGGGCGGCGATCCTCGAGAACTACCGCCAACCCGACGGCTCGGTCGTGGTCCCCGAAGCGCTGCGCCCCTACATGCGCGGCGCCGAGTGCATCGAACGACCCGCATGACCGTGCCGAGCGACCTGGCGACGCGGCGCACCGAGTACGAAGCCGCCGGGCTCGACGTCGCCGACGTCGCAGCCGATCCGCTGCAGCAGTGGCGACGATGGTACGACGACGCCAGCGCGGCGGGTGCGATCGAGCCGAACGCCATGGTCGTCGCCACCGTCGGGATCGACGGTCACCCCGACGCGCGAACGGTGCTTGCCCGCGGCGCCGACGAACGCTCCGTCGTTTTCTTCACCAACTACGGCAGCGCGAAGAGCCGCCAGCTCGACGCCCACCCCCACGCCGCCGCCGTCTTCAACTGGCTCGAGCTGCACCGCCAGGTCCGCTTGCGGGGCAGCGTCGAACGCGCCGGCGACGCCGAGAGCGATGCCTACTTCGCCGGCCGTCCACGAGAGAGTCGCCTCGCCGCTTGGGCGTCCCCGCAGAGCGAGTCCCTCGCCGACCGCGCCGCGCTCGAGCGCCGCCTCGCGGCGTGCACCGAACGCTTCGCCGGTGGCGACGTGCCGCGGCCGCCGTTCTGGGGCGGGTGGCGGTTGATCGTCGAGTCGGCCGAGTTCTGGCAGGGCCGCCCGAGCAGACTCCACGATCGAGTCAGCTACCGGCGCGAGGGAGACGGTTGGGTCATCGAACGGCTCGCGCCATAACCGAGCGCACACCTGCCAGCTAGGTTCGTCCCGGTGCTTGTGTGGATGGATCTGGAGATGACGGGTCTCGACCACACCCGCGACCAGATCGTGGAGATCGCCACGATCGTCACCGACGACGAGCTGCGCACGATTGCCGAGGGTCCCGACCTCGTGGTCCACGCTGACGACGAGATCCTGGCGACGATGGATCCCGTCGTCTTCGAGATGCACACGAAGTCCGGGCTGCTCCCGGCGATTCGCGCCTCGACGACCACGATCGCCGAGGCCGGCACGGCGACGCTCGACTTCATCCGCGCCCACGTGCCCGACCCGCGCACCGTGCCGTTGTGCGGGAACTCGATCGGCACCGACCGTCGGTTCCTCGACAAGTACCTCCCGGAGATCGAGAACTACCTGCACTATCGATCGGTCGACGTGTCGAGCGTGAAGGAGCTCGTCAAGCGGTGGTATCCGGACCTGACTCAGGGGATGCCACGCAAGGCGGGCGTGCACCGGGCGCTCGACGACATCCGTAGTTCGATCGAGGAGCTGCGCTACTACCGCGGCGTCGTCTTCGTTCCGCCCGTCGTCGTCGACCCGGCGGCCGTCGGCGAGCCGCCCGCCGGCTGATGCGCGCCGTCGTGCTCACCGAGTACGGCGGGCCGGAGGTGCTGCGCGTCGTCGAGGTCGCCGACCCGGTTCCTGGGCCCGACGAGATCCTCGTCGACGTCGAGCACACGGCCGTCAACCGAACCGACGTCTTGCAGCGCCTCGGGCGCTATGCGGATCCCCACCCGGGAGCGATCGAGATCCCCGGCCTCGAGTATGCGGGCCTCGTCGCCGCCTGTGGCTCGCGGGTGACGGAGTGGGCGGTCGGCGACCCCGTGATGGGCATCGAGAGCGGAGGCTGCTACGCCGAACGTCTCGTCACCCACTCCCGACAGGCGATGGCGGTGCCCGCCGGACTCGACGTACAGGCCGCGGCCGCCGTGCCGGAGGTCTTCGTCACGGCGTGGGATGCCCTCGTCGTCCAAGGCGGCCTGACGAGCGGGCGGTGGGCGCTCGTCCACGCCGGGGCGTCGGGAGTCGGCACGGCGGCGATCCAGATCGTCAAGGCGATCGGCGCCGGCATCGCCGTCACGTGCTCGGCCGGCAAAATGCAACGCTGCGCCGACCTCGGCGCCGACATCGTCCTCGAGCGGTCTCCGGCCGACTGGCTCGGGTCGTTGCATGAATCGCTCACCGGGCGCGGTGTCGACGGGGTCGATGTCGTGCTCGACGTCGTCGGCGGCGACGAAGTCGACCGCAATCTCGCTGCGGTCCGGACGTGCGGCACGATCGTCCAGGTCGGGCTGCTCGGTGGCGGCGGGGCACAGGTCAACGTCGGGGCCCTGCTCAGCAAGCGAGCGCACTGGATCGGCACGCTCCTGCGGCCCCGCCCCCTGGAAGTCAAGATCTCCCTCTGCCGGCGCTTCGCCGCCGAGGTCCTGCCGCTGTTCACGGCTGGCCGGCTGCGGCCGGTCATCGACCGGCGCTTCTCGCTCGACGACGTCGCCGAGGCCCACCGCGTGATGGAGGCCAACGCCAACGTCGGCAAACTGCTCCTCGACATCTGAGCGCGTCCTAGGTCATTGCGCCGATGTGCTGACGGGCGTCATCCGCGCACGCTGTCCGGCATGACCCGACCTGACAACAACACCGAAGCGCTCACCGCGTGGGGTCGCTTCCCGCTGTTTCCCTTGGCGAGCTACGGCCTGTGCGGCTCGCTCTCGCGTGCGGTTGCCGCCCGCAACCGCCGCCGCAACGCTGCTCGTCGCTGATCGAAGCTCGTATCACGCCGATCTCGGCGGACTCTGGTTCTGCATGGATGCCGACGTGTTGATCAAGCGATTCGCCCGCTGCGCCGACCCGCGGAGCAGCTACACCTCGTTGTTCTTCTCCGAGGAGCCGCTCGAGATCGCGCGCGCCAAGGCGATCTGCTCGCGCTGCATCGCCCGCACTCAATGCCTCGCAGCGGCGATCGACCGCGAGGAGCCGTGTGGGGTGTGGGGTGGCGAGATCTTCGTCGATGGTGTGCCGGTTGCCGAGAAGCGCCGACGCGGTCGTCCGCCGCGGATCCCGCGCCCGGCCCTCGTTGTCGAGGAGATTCCCGACGTCGCTTGACGTTTCGACCTCACTCCGCTGCGCTCCGTTCGGTCGAGCTCGTTGAGCGGCTTCGCCGCACCCAATCTCTGGCGGCGGCCGGCAAAGCCGGCCCGGCCGCCGCATTCGGGGGGCTACCGCCCCCGAACCCCCCGACGGCGGTGTACCGCGACACGCCGCGCCGACCGGTTCTGTGATGGCGCGACGTGGCACTGGACTTGTCTCAACTTGCGCGACGTGTGACGAATGTCCACCCGTCGGGTGACGAAACCTCCTTGACGTAGCACCGTCGGGTCTGATTGCCTAGCGAGCGGCACACGAACGCGACACGAGGAAGGTGACCAGCCAGATGGAGATGACGATCTACGACATGGAGCGCCCGGCAGCAATGCCGATGGCCGCGCCGGTCGGTGCCGTCGCTCCCGGCTACCGCCTCGCCGCAGCCAATCCGCTCCAGGTGCACGGCACCTTTGTGCCCATTGCGCGGGACCGCATGGGCACCTCCGGGAAGCCGTGGACCGGTCGCCCCGCCCGACACCTCGGGAGAGCATCGACGTAACAGCGTTCGATGATCGCTCGCAGGCCGTCGGGTTACCCCGACGGCCTTTTTGGTTTTCGACGCCGACACGAAACGAAATCGAGATGACTGACCGACCCACCAGCACCCAGACGATGACCGAGCGAGCAGATCCGACGCTGAATCTCCACTCGCCACGGCGTCTACACCACCACGAGACAAGACACGAGAAACGAAGCGAACTTCAGGGACCCCCGATGAACACGATTGCCGAACTTCCAGAACCTGACCTTGACCTACGTTCGGCGGTGATCCGCACCGCTGGACCGCGCTGTGCCGATGGCAACGGCACGCTGACACCGTTGTTCTTCTCCGACGACCTGGTCGACATCGGCCGGGCGAAGGCGATCTGCAACCGGTGCCTGTTGCGCGACAACTGCCTCTCAGACGCCATGCACCGCGAGGAGCCGTGGGGCGTCTGGGGTGGCGAGCTGCTGCTCAACGGCCGCATCGTCACCAGCAAGCGGGCGTGCGGACGTCCCCCCAAGCATCCGCGCCCCGCCCTCGTCATCGACGAGCTCGGCGTAGTCCCTGTCGAGAGCGTCGCCTGACGAGCAGCCATCGGGGTGGCGCGGGATCCCCCCGCCCGCGCCACCCCAGGGCCCCGGCCCGCGCCACCCGGTGATCAGGGACCTAGCCTCCAACCGTGGCCATCCGAGGTCAGCGACTCCGTGCTCAGCTCATCGTGCTTGCTGCCGTCGTGGCGGTCGGTGCAGGCGTGCTCATCTGGAGCGGCACGATCGCCGATGACGGTGGCGACGAGGGCGGCCAGGTGATCGTGCTCGACCAACCTGGTGAGTACGTCGATCCGGCGATCTCCAACCCGCCGAACAGCGGCGATCCGCTTCCCGACGTCGAGCTGACGGATGGCGACGGGGCGTCGGTGAGGCTGGGAACCGACGGACGGCCGATGGTCGTCAACCTCTGGTACTCGAACTGCCCGCCGTGCGCTCGCGAGCTCACCTACTTCGCCGCCGTGGAGTCCGACGTCGGCGACGACGTCCGCTTCGTCGGCGTCAATCCCCTTGACGACGCCGACGAGATGCACGACTTCGCCGGCGAGCGCGGCGTGGACTACGAGCTGCTCCTCGATCATGACGGCAAGCTCGACGAAGCGCTGGGCATCGTGCAATACCCCGTGACGTTGTTCGTGTCAGCCGACGGGCAGATCGTCGGTCAGGAGGGCCCGCTCAACGAGGCCGAGCTCCGCCAGCACGTCGCCGAGTTGCTGGCGTGATCGCGGCGGCGCTCGACTCCAACGTTCTCGGGCTCGCCTTCCTTCGCGGCATGGTGGCCTCGATCAACCCGTGTGGGTTCGTCCTCCTGCCGACGTACCTCCTGTTCTTCCTCGGCGTTCAGGCCGCCGAGCAGGCCGGGGACCAGCGAGCCTCCGTACGCCGCGCCCTCGTCGTCGGCACGGCGGTGTCCGCCGGTTTCGTCGCCGTGTTTCTCGTCGTCGGGATCGTCACCGAGACGATCGATTCGTGGTTGCTGAGCAACGCCAAGTACGCCACCGTGGTCATCGGGGTCGCCTTCATCGTGCTCGGCGTCGCCATGCTCGCCGGCTACCGACCGCGCTTCGCCACGCCTCACCTCGATGCTGGCGGGCGCACACGGAGCGTGGGATCGATGTTCGTGTACGGCATCGCCTACGCCGTCGCGTCGCTCGGCTGCACGATGCCGCTGTTCATCCCGACCGTCTTCGGCACCGGCCGACGCGAGGGATTCGCCGCGGGCGTGGCCAGCGCGGTGTTCTACGGCGCCGGGATGGGGCTCGTCGTGATCGCCCTCACGGTGAGCCTCGCCGGGGCCAACCAGCTGCTGCTCGGCGCATTGCGTTCGGCGATGCGGTACGTCGACCTCATCGCGGCCGCCTTCCTCGTGCTGTCGGGTGTCTACCTGGTCTACTACTTCACCGTCGTCGACGTCGGCGAGGACACGACCTCGATCACCGACTCGGTGGGCAGGTTGCAGGCCCGCCTGACCAACACTCTGGCTGGCCGTTGGGAGCTCATCGCCATCGTGCTCGCCGCCGTCGTCGGTGCCGCCCTCGTGTTCGTCACCCGCCGGCCGCGGCCCGGCCCGGCGCCGTCGGGGCCCACGGAGTCGTCATGACTGACGGGCCCGAGCTGCGACCGGCGGCCACCGTCATGCTGCTGCGTGACGCTCACGATGGCGGGATCGAGGTGCTGATGGTCCGTCGAGCGGTGGCCGCCGCCTTCGCCGGTGGGATCTACGTGTTCCCCGGCGGGGCCGTCGACGCCGCCGATCGCACACCGGAGATCGGGGCACTCGTGTCAGGACTCGACGACGTCGCCGCTTCGCAGCGTCTCGGAGTCCCGAGCGGTGGACTCGCCTACTGGGTCGCGGCGATCCGTGAGTGCTTCGAGGAGGCCGGACTGCTCCTCGCCCACCCCGCCGATGCACAGCCAGTGCCCTCGGCGATCGACGGTGAGCGGTGGGCCGTCCATCGAGGGGAGCTATCGATGGTCGAGCTGTGCCGCCGGCACGGCGTGCTGCTCGACGCCGGCGCCTTGCGCTACGTGTCTCACTGGGTCACGCCGGTCGGTGAGGTGGCCCGGCGCTTCGACACCCGATTCTTTCTCGCCGCCGCACCCGACGGCCAGGAAGGCCGTCACGACGACGCCGAGCTCGTCGACAGCCGGTGGGTTGCCCCCGCGGACGCCTTGGCGGCATTCGATCGGGGCGAGCTCGTGCTCATGCACCCGACGGAGGCCAACCTGCGATTCATCGCCGACTGCGCCACCGTCGCCGAGGCCCTCGCTCACGCCGATGCCACCGGGCCGCCACCGCGCATCGAACCCCGCATCCGGCGCGACGCCGAGGGAAAGATGGTCGGCATCGCGCTGCCCGACGATCCCGCCTACGACGACCTCGGTTGACCGATCCCGCCCGAGTGCCGTAGCGCGCCGCAGGGGGTCCCACCAAACTCCGGAGCGCTTCAGCACTCGGGTCGGGTTTGTTACGTGCCGTCGAGGGCCGCGCTGACCGAGGCCAGCAGGCGGGCGGTGCAGCCCGACATGTCGACGTCCGCCGTCACGTGGCCGGGCACCACCTCGTCGAGGCGAGCGACGATTGTTGAGAACGCCGCGGCTGCCGGCCCACGGTCGGCAGCCTCATCGAGGGCCACCGGCTTTCCGGTGTCGCCCCCTCGAGCGACGGCGGCCTCCAGCGGCACCTGGCCGAGCAGGGGAACGCCGATCGCGTCGGCAAGCGTCTGCCCGCCACCGGACCCGAACAGCTCGTAGCGCTCGCCGTGGGCGCACGTGAAGGCGCTCATGTTCTCGATCACGCCGACGACGCGCACGAAGCTGCGCCGGGCCATGTCGGCGGCGCGCTGGGCGACCTTCTGGGCGGCCAGCGCCGGCGTCGTGACGATCACCATGTCGGCGCGCGGCAGCAGCCGGGACAGACCCATCTGCACGTCGCCGGTGCCCGGCGGCATGTCGATCAGCAGGTCGTCGAGGTCGCCCCACTGCACGTCGCGGAGAAACTGCTCGACCGCCTTCGTCAGCATCAGGCCACGCCACATCAGCGCCGTGTCCTCGCCCACGAGGAAGCCGGTGGACACCACCTTCAATCGGCCGGAGCCGACGGCCAGCTCGTTGGGGCGGATCAGCGCCCGACCGTCGTCGTCCTTCACCGCCTCGAGACGTTCGGTCATCCCGAGCAGACGAGGGATCGAGAACCCCCAGATGTCGGCGTCGAGCACGCCGACGGTGCGGCCTTGACGGGCGAGGGCGACAGCAAGGTTGACGGTGACGGAGCTCTTGCCGACCCCACCTTTGCCGCTGGCGATCGCCAGCACCCGCGTCGAGGCCGGCACTTGCGTGTCACCGGCGTGCTGGCGGGCGTTCCAGCGGGCCTTGAGCATGACGTCGCTGCGCTCGTCGGGGGTCATCTCGCCCCAGGCGATGCGCACGGCGGTGACGCCGGGATGGACGCCGAGGCGGGTCTCCACCTCGCGCTTGATGTCGGCGCGCATCGGGCAGCCGCCGATCGTCAACTTGATCGTCACGGTGACGACGCCGTCGTCGCCCACTGAAACGTTCGGCACCATGCCGAGCGTCACGATGTCGGCGCCGAGTTCGGGATCGTCGACCGTGCGCAAGACGTCGAGCACCTCGTCGCGGCTCGGCAACGGAGCGCTCGTCGTCGGGGGCATCGCTCGGCATTTTAACGGCATTCGCCGTGTAATCTCGTGTCGTGGCGAACGACACGGCCCCATCGGGCAACGACCGCGTGCCGTCGCGGGACGTGCTCAAGGCGCTCGGCGACAACACCCGCTACGCGATCTACCTCGAACTGGCAAGGTCGGCCCGCCCGCTCGGCACGGCGGAGATCGCCGAGGCGCTGGGGCTGCACACCAACACCGTGCGCCCACACCTCGACCGCATGCGCGAGGCCGGCCTCCTCGATGTGACCACCGACGGCCGCGGCGACGTCGGTCGGCCGCAGCATCGCTTCTCGCTCGCCGCCGAGGCTCCGGCGTTGGGACTCGAGCCGCCGACGGTTCCCGTTCTCGCCCGGATGGTGCTCAACATGGCAGAGCGGCTGCGGGCCAGCGCCGCTGACGCCTTCGCCGTCGGCGAGGTCGAGGGGGCTGGCCGGGCAGCCCGGTACTCCGCCTACCCGTCGGCCCTCGAGGCGCTCGTCGACGAGCTCGACCGCCTCGGGTTCGATCCCGTCGTCGCCGAGAGCGAGGCGCCCGACAACGCCGTCGTGGCGTTCGCCAACTGTCCGTTCGCCCCCTACGCCGAAAGCCATCCCGACCTCGTCTGCGGCCTGCACCACGGGCTCGTCGCCGGCTTCGTCGACACGATGGGTGACGCCGAGGTCGCCGAGTTCTGCTCGATCGCCCACCGCACCCCGTGCCAGGTCGAGCTCGCCAGCCGCTAGGGCACTGACGCATCCGAGGCGACGTCGGTAGACTGGGTGGTGCACGAAGTCTCCAAGGAGGAACGCGCCGTGATCACGTTGACCGATGCAGCAGCCGGCAAGGTCAGAGAACTGCTTGCGTCAGAAGGCGCCGACGACCTCGCCCTGCGTGTTGCCGTCCGCCCAGGTGGCTGCAGCGGTTTCTCCTACGAGATGTTCTTCGACGGCGACTTCGCCGCCGACGACGAGCAGGCGACATTCGGTGACACCGTCAAGGTCGTTGTCGACTCGCAGTCGGCTCAGCTCCTCGAGGGAGCCACGCTCGACTACAAGGACGGCCTCGATCAGAGCGGGTTCGCGATCACCAACCCGAACGCCAGCCGCACCTGCGGCTGCGGCCAGAGCTTCTCGTAGCCCGCCGCTCCCCCTCAATCTGGGGGACCTCAGAGTCTTTGGTCGATTTGCCGTCGCTAACGTCGTCACAGCGACCAAAGAGTTCGCGACGCCTAGTGTCGGCGGCATGAACAAGCCGCTCGGTCCGTATTCGCCGTTCGTTCGTGCCGGGGACTTCATCATCGTCTCGGGCCAGGGTGGGATGGTCGACGGCGCCGTCGTCGAAGGTGGGGTGACCGCCCAGACCGAACAGACGATGCGCAACCTGTCCGATCGCCTCGCCGACGCTGGCGCGCAGCTGTCCGACGTCGTCAAGACGCTGTGCTTCCTCACCGACATGGGCACGTTCACCGAGTTCAACGTCGCCTACGCGGCAGCCTTCGGCGATCACCGGCCAGCTCGCTCGACCGTCGAGGTGTCGGCCCTGCCCGGGAGGGATGAACGTCGAGGTCGAAGCTTGGGCGTACAAGCCGGGCTGACCGTCATGGCGTTCGCCGGTCACGCAGGCCGTTTCTGGCCGCTCACTCGCTGGCGCTCGCTCGCTCGTGGCTGAGACATCCACCACCGTCGCGCGGTGTTGGTGGGCGGCGGCGCCGCCGAACACCGCCTATCACGACGACGAATGGGGCGTCCCGAAGCGCGACCCGCGGGTGCTGTTCGAGTTCTTGATCCTCGAGGGCGCCCAGGCCGGGCTGTCGTGGACGACGATTCTCAACAAGCGTGACGGCTACCGAGCCGCCTTCGCCGACTTCGATCCTGCTGCCGTCGCCGCCTTCGACGATGCCGACATCGCCCGCTGCCTCGCCGACCCGGGCATCGTCCGCAACCGCGCCAAAGTGTCCGCCGCTGTCGGCAATGCCCAGGCGTGGCTGGGACTCGACGACCCCGCCGCCCATCTGTGGAGCTTCGTCGACGGCCACCCCGTCGAGAACCGCTTCAAGGAGTCCAACGAGATTCCCGCCTTCGACGAACGGGCGGCGGCGATGAGCAAGGACCTCAAGCGTCGTGGCTTCCGCTTCGTCGGACCGACGATCTGCTACGCCCTGATGCAGTCGTGCGGGCTCGTCAACGACCACATCCTCGAGTGTTTCCGCCACGACGAGTGCGCCGCCCTCGCCTGAGCACCCCTGCCCGTTCTGTGTCAGCATGAGCGACCAACCACGGCGTACACGCTGACACAACACTCGGGAGGTCAACGGTGGACAGATTGCAACGGGGGGCGCTTGGCGCCGCGGCGGCGGTTGCCGCACTCGCAGTGACGGCGGTATCCCCGACCAGCCACGCCACAACAGTGCCCGACGGCGAGCCGCTGCTCGTCTACGGCGTCTTTGCGACACCGCTCGAGGAGCCGTGGGACGGGGCGATCCACGCCGCCATCGAGGCGGTGGCCGAGTCCGGCTCGATCGAGTACAGGTGGGTCGACGGCCTCGGCACGTCCGACGAGATGGAGCGCGGCCTGCGCGACATCATCGAGACCGACGACCCCGACATCATCATCGGCGACGCATTCGCCGCCGAGGAGGCCGTGCGCGCCGTCGCCGCCGACTACCCGGACACGGCATTCGCCTTCGGGTCGGGCTTCGAGGAGCAAGCGCCGAACTTCAGCGTGTTCGACAACTGGTTGCAGGATCCCGGCTATCTCGCCGGGATGCTCGCTGGAGGGCTCACGGAGTCCGGCACGATCGGCGTCGTCGCGGCGATGCCGATCCCCGAGGTCAATCGCATCGTCAACGCCTTCGTGATGGGCGTCGGCGAGACGAACGCTGACGCCACCGTCAACGTGTCGTTCATCAACTCGTTCTTCGACCCGGCGACGGCCGCCCAGGCCGCCGAGGCCCAGATCGCCCAGGGCGCCGACGTCCTGTTCGCCGAGCGCGCCGGGGTCATCGAGGTCGCCGATGAGAACGACCTGCCGGTGATCGGGATGATGGTCGACCAGCAGGAGCTCGCTCCGGACAACGTGGTCACGTCGCTCGTCTGGAACATGCAGCCGACCGTCGAGGCGCTCGTCGAGCAGGTCTCGGACGGTTCCTACGAGGCCCAAAACCTGGCCCAGTACTCGTTCATGGTCAACGGTGGCAGTTCGATCGCCCCGATCAACACCGACATCGTCGTCGACGTGCCCGCCGATCTCGTCACGCTCGTCTCGGAACGCGAGGCCGAGATCCTCAGCGGCGATTTCGAGACGCCGATCGACGAGGAGGCGCCGGAGGGGTCGATCGACGTCACTCAGTAGGAGGTGACTGCGGAGCACACGATCCCGCTCGTCGAGGCGGTCGGGATCACCAAACACTTCGGCGATCTCGTCGCCAACGACGACATCAGCCTGGCGATCCACGGCGGCGAAGTTCACGCCCTGCTGGGCGAGAACGGCGCCGGCAAGTCGACGCTGACGCGCATCATCTACGGGCTCAGCCAGCCCGACAGCGGCGAGCTGCGCATCGGGGGCCTCGCCACTCGGATCACGTCGCCGAAGCACGCGCTGGCCGCCGGCATCGGCGTGGTGACCCAGGAGTTCTCCCTCGTCGGACCGATGACGGTGACCGAGAACGTGATGCTTGCGGCGATCGGCCTGGGGGCCGTCGATCGGCGGGCCGCCCGCCGGGAGGTGCAGGACACGGCAGCCCGGCTCGGCGTGCACGTCGACCCCGACGCTCGCGTCGAGCAGCTGTCGGTGGGCGAACGTCAGCGCGTCGAGATCCTCAAGGCGCTGCACCACGACTGCCGCGTGCTGATCCTCGACGAGCCGACGGCGGTGCTCACGCCGCTCGACGTCGATGCGCTGTTCGCCACCATCCGCCGCCTGCGCTCAGAAGGCATCGGCGTCGTGTTCATCTCGCACAAGCTGCGCGAGGTCGTCGCTATCGCCGATCGCGTCACCGTGTTGCGACGTGGTCGTGTCGTCACGACGCAGCCGATCGGCGGGCTCGACCCTGGACGCCTCGCCGACTTGATGATCGGCCACGTCGATGCCGACGACGTCGCGGTGGCGCCGGCGGTCGGCGTGGCGGTCGTCGAGCCGGAGGCGGTGCAGGTCGCGTCGCCGCCAATCGACGCCGCGGCGGTCTTGGAGGTGCGCCGCGTCAGCCTCGAACGGGACGGAGTGCGCCGGCTCGACGACGTGTCGATCGTCGTCGGATCCGGGGAGGTCGTCGGCGTCGCCGGGGTCAGCGGCAACGGTCAGACCGAGCTCGTCGAGGTGCTGTGCGCCACCGTGGCGCCGACCGCCGGCACGATCATCGTCGACGGTGTCGACGTCACGGCGGCCGATCCCGTCGGCCGCATCCGAGCCGGGCTGGGGCGGATCACCGAGGACCGTCGGGGCAGCGTCGTCCCCGGCTTGACCGTCGAGCAGAACCTCGTGCTCGAAGACCTCGACCGGTTCCGGCGCTTCGGGCTCACCCAGCGCGGTCTCGTTCGTCGGCACGCCCGCCGACTGATCGCCGACTTCGACATCCGCGCCCAACCACACGACACGGCCGGCGGTCTGTCCGGCGGCAACCTGCAAAAGGTGCTCCTCGCCAGGGCCCTGTCCCGGGAGCCGCGGGCGCTCGTCGCCGCCCAACCCACCCGCGGCCTCGACGTGGGCGCATACGCCTACGTCCACGAGCGGTTGCGCCGGGTGCGCGACGCAGGTCGCGGCGTGCTGCTGATCTCCGAGGACCTCGACGAGCTACTCGCGCTCGCCGACCGCATCGTCGTGCTCTACGGCGGGCGGGTCGTCGGCGAGCTGCCCCGCACCGAAGCGACGCCACGCGCCCTCGGCTTGCTGATGACCGGCCAAGGGATGCTCTCGTGAACCTCGTCCTGCGGGGTCGATCGTCGCGATGGCGGGCACCGATCGCCGTCGCCTGCGCGGTGGTTGCCACGTTCCTGATCACGGCACTTCCGATTCGGGCCGGCGGCGCCAGCCCGCTGGCTGCCTATCGGCGCTACCTGATCACGCCGCTGACGTCGTGGAACAGCGTGCAGGAGGTGCTCTTGGCGGCCTCGCCGCTCCTGCTCACCGGACTCGCCGTGGCCATCGCCTTCCGCGCCGGCTACTACAACATCGGCGCCGAGGGCCAGTTCCTCGCCGGGGCGATCGGGGCAAGCGTCCCGGGGCTGTACGCCGAGGGTCTCGACGCGTGGATCGCCCTTCCTCTCGCGCTGTCCGCCGGGGCCCTCGCCGGAACGTTGTGGGCGTTGCTCCCGGCCTGGCTCAAGCGGGGCGCCGGCATCGACGAAGTGGTGACGACGTTGCTACTCAACCCGGTGGCCCTGCTCTTGTTGCAGGGTCTGCTCAACGGGCCATGGCGTCATCCCGAGAGTGGCTTCCCCGACTCCGAGACGTTCGGTCCCGGCTATGAGCTGCCGACGATCTTCGGCAGCGATCGAGTCCATGCCGGATTGCTGATCGGACTCGCGGCGATCGCCGCCACGGCCGTCGTGATGTCGCTCACGCCGACCGGACTGCGCATCAAGGCCGCCGGGCAGGCGCCAGCCGCCGCTCGCTTCAGCGGGATCCACGTCGCCCGGCTGCAGTGGACCGCGGCGCTCGTCTCGGGGGCGCTCGCTGGGCTCGCCGGGGCGTGCCAGGTGCTCGGCGTGCAACACCAGCTGACCGGCTCGATCGCCGCCGGCTACGGGTACACGGGCATCGTCGTCGCCTCGCTCGGCGCGCTCACCGCTGGCGGTGTGCTCCTCGTCGGGTTGCTCCTCGGCGACATCGCCGTGGGCGCCCAGAACGCCTCGCTCGTGTTGCAAATCCCCCAGCAGATGGGCGACATCGTCACCGCCGTGCTCCTCCTCACCGTCGTGTCGGCCCTCACGTTGCGCAACTACAAGCTCGTCTGGCGGCGCAGCCAGTGAACATCGCCTGGCTCGCGGTCATCACGGCGATGTTCACGATCGCCACGCCGCTGGCGTTTGGCGCTCTCGGGGCGATCCTCGGCGAGCGCACCGGTGTGCTCAACCTCGGTATCGAGGGGACGATGTACGCCGGAGCGTTCGCCGGCTTCCTCGCCGCCGAGAAGTCCGGGTCGTTGTGGCTCGGCCTCGGCGCCGCGCTTGCCATCGGTGCCGCCGCGGGGGCCTTGATGGGGCTGCTCACGGTGACGATCGGCGTCAACCAACACGTCGCCGGCATCGGCGTCACGCTGGGTCTCGTCGCCGCCGCCGACTACACCAATCGCCTGCTCTACAGCACCGGCAACCAGAGCCGCTCGCCGAAGTTCACCCGGCTCTTCGAGAATGTCGAAGTCCTTTCCCAGTACCCGCCGACCTATGTCGTGTTCCTCGTCATCGCCCCGCTGATGTGGTGGGTGCTGAGGACGACGGGTGCGGGGATGCGCCTGCGCGCGGTGGGCGAGAACCCGGAGGCCGCCGATGTCGCCGGGATCTCCGTAGCGGCGACCCGCTACGTCGCCCTTGTGTGCGGCGGCGTGCTGATGGCTCTCGGTGGCTCGTTCCTCACGCTTGCCACGCTCGGCAGCTTCACGATCGACATCGTCAGTGGCCGCGGCTGGGTGTGCATCGCCCTCGTCATCTTCGGGCGGTGGGGCGTGTGGCCGACGATCGCCGGCGCCCTGCTGTTCGGCGTCACGGATGCTCTCCAGCTGCAGCTGGCGATCACGCCGGAGTTCGGCGACGTGCCCAACGAGCTGCTGATCGCCGTGCCCTACCTCGTCGTCATCGCCGCCCTGGTGATCTGGGGTCGGGGCATCCGCTACCCCGGCGCCTACCTCCGGCCGTACCGGCGCGTGTGACAATCGCGGGGTGACTACCACCGATGCCGAGCACCTCGAACTGGCCATTGCCGAGGCCCGCGCCGGCCGCGCCGAAGGCGGCGTCCCGATCGGCGCCGCCTTGATCGTCGACGGCGAGATCCTCGCCGTCGGGCGCAACAAGCGGGTCCAGGAAGGCAGCGTGATCAAGCACGGCGAGACCGACTGCCTGGAGAACGCCGGCCGTCTCCGGGCCAGCGTCTACGCCAGGGCGACGATGGTGACGACGCTGTCGCCGTGCGACATGTGCACCGGGGCGATCCTGATGTACGGGATCCCCCGCGTCGTCATCGGCGAGAACCGGACGTTCTACGGCGGCGAGGACTACCTGCGGTCACGCGGCGTCGAGGTCGTCGTGCTCGACAACGACGAGTGCGTGGCGATGATGACCGAGTTCATCGCCGAGCACCCCGAACTCTGGTACGAGGACATCGGCGAGGAGGGCTAGCGGAAACAGCCCGATCTGGGCGGCCTCCGCAACATTGGTCGGTTTGGCGCCACCAACGTCGTCACAGCGACCACGGAGTTGCCGCGGAGTAACCTGCGCATCGTGCCAGGCGCCATCGCCATCGTCATCGCCTTGCTGCTGATCCCGGTGATCGTGCTCATGAGTTGTGGCGTGCTATCGGCGGTGCTCGGGTTCTTCTTCGAGCGCGACGCGGCGGCGCGGAACGCGGGCAGCGAGTTGCTCGAGCTCGACGACTGATGCACCGCCACGACGGCGTCAGCGAGGTACTCACCCAGGCGATCGTGCGCTACTCCGTCGATCGCGTGCGGATGAAGCCACCGCCCCTCGACCATCCGCGCACGCCCGCCGAGCTGCGGGCAATGGTCGGCCGCACGGTCACACCGGCCGGCGTCGGCGGTTTGGAAGCGCTGCGAATCTTCAGTGACGTGCTCGCTCCGGCATGCATCTCCACGGACCACCCACGGCATCTGTCGTTCGTCCCGGCGGCGCCCACCGAGGCATCGATCCTGTTCGACCTCGTCGTCGGGGCATCGAGCATCTACGCCGGCTCGTGGGTCGAGGGGGCCGGCGCCGTGTTCGCCGAGAACGAGGCATTGCGCTGGATCGCCGACCTCGCCGGCCTACCGCTCGAAGCGGGCGGCGTGTTCGTCAGTGGCGGCACGGCCGGCAACCTGTCGGCGCTGCTGGCCGCCCGCTGGAAGTGGCGGGCCGATGCTGACGGCGCCTACGACCGAACCCGTGGCCTGCTCATCGGATGCGCCGGCGCCCACTCGTCGGTCACCCAGGCCGCCAAGGCGATGGACGCTGACATCGAGCTGGCCCCCGCCGACGAGCGCGGTCGCCTCACCGCCGCCGCCATCGAGGCCACGATCGACGCGCTGACCGACGATGACCGGGCTCGGGTGTTCGCAATCGTCGCCACGTCGGGAACGACCAACGCAGGTGTCGTCGACGATCTGGTGGCTGCCGCCGATGCAGCCGAGCGGCTCGGCACCTGGTTCCACGTCGACGGGGCCTACGGCGGTGCCGGCCTCGCCGCCCCGAGCGTCCGTCAGCTGTTCGCTGGCGTCGAGCGAGCCGACAGCTTCATCGTCGACCCGCACAAGTGGCTGTTCGCGCCGTTCGACTCGTGCGCCCTCGTGTATCGCGACCCGGAGATCGCCCGTCGAGCCCACACGCAGCACGCCGAGTACCTCGACGTGCTCCACGACGATCATGACCACGCCAGCGCGGCGGCGGGGTGGAACACCTCGGACTACGCCCACCACCTCACCCGACGGGCGCGCGGCCTGCCGTTCTGGTTCAGCCTGGCGACCTACGGCACCGATGCCTATGCCGCGGCGATCGAGACGACGCTGCGGACCGCTCGCGACGGCGCCCGACTCGTCGACGACGCCGAGCACCTCGAACTGATCCTCGAGCCTGAGCTGTCGATCGTCCTGTTCCGCCGTCCCGGCTGGACGGCTGGCGAGTACCAGTCGTGGAGCGACGAACAGCTTCGACGCGGCGAGGCGTTCGTCACCCCGACGACGTGGAAGGGCGAGACGGTGTTGCGCTGGTGCATCGTCAACCCGGAGACGACCACCGAGGACCTCGCCGACATCATCGAATCGCTGGCCTGACGCCGTCCATTGGAGTGTTTCCGGCTGACACGCCCCGCCGCAGCCACGCCATCAGCCGCTGGTCCGACGTGACGTTGCCTGCGCTGCCCGGTTCAACCGAGAGACTGGGTCGATGCACGACCTTGTGATCGCCGGCGGGCGGCTCGTTGCCACGATGGACGACGAGCGGCGCGAGCTGGAGGGCGGGTGGGTGGCCACCAACGGTGGGCTCGTCGCCGAGGTCGGCACCGGGCCGCCACCTCCGGCCCAGCAGGTCGTCGATGCCACCGACTGCCTCGTCACGCCGGGCCTCGTCAATACGCACCACCACCTGTTCCAGAACCTGACGCGGGCGTATCCGCCGATGACCGACAAGCCGCTGTTCGGTTGGTTGCGGTCGCTCTACCCGCTGTGGGCGGCGCTGGACACCGAAGCGGCGTACCTGTCGGCGTGGGTCGGGCTCGCCGAGCTGGCGTTGTCGGGCTGCACGACCTCCACCGATCACCTCTACCTCCATCCCCGCGGCGCTGGTGATCTGCTCGCCGCCGAGATCGACGCCGCCGGCGACCTCGGGATGCGCTTCCATCCAACCCGCGGGTCGATGTCGCTGTCCCAGAAGGACGGAGGTCTGCCACCCGACGATGTCGTCGCCGACGACGACGCCATCCTCGCCGCCTGTGAGGAGGCAGTGTCCCGGCACCACGACCGTTCGCACGGGGCGATGGTGCGCGTCGCCCTGGCACCGTGCTCGCCGTTCACCGTGACCGAGCAGTTGATGGTCCGCTCGGCCGAGCTCGCCGAGCGCCTCGATGTCCGTTTGCACACGCACTTCGCCGAGAACGTCGAGGACGATGCCTATTCCGTGCAACGCTTCGGCTGCCGGCCGACCGACTACCTCGAACGCACCGGGTGGCTGTCCGAGCGCGCCTGGCTGGCCCACTGCGTGATGCCCGACGCCGAGGAGATCGTCCGTCTCGGCGCGGCGAGCGTCGGCGTCGCCCATTGCCCGTCGAGCAACCTCATCCTGTCCTCGGGAGTCGCCCCGGTGGTCGGCCTCCGTGCCGCCGGCGTCCAGGTCGGGCTGGGGGTCGACGGCTCGTCGTCGGCCGACTCGGCGAGTCTGTGGCTGGAGGCGCGCCAGGCGATGCTCCTCGCCAAGCTGCGCGACGGCGCCGCCGCAGGCACGGCCCGGATGGCGCTGGAGCTCGCCACCCGAGGCGGTGCCGCCTGCCTCGGGCGTAGCGGAGAGCTTGGCGTGCTCTACCCCGGTGCGGTCGCCGACGTGGCGGTGTGGCCGCTCACGGGACCGGCGTTCGCTGGGGCGCTCGCCGATCCGATCGAGGCCTGGCTGCGATGCGGGCCGGTTTCGGCTCGCCACACCGTGGTCAACGGCCGGCCGGTGGTCGTCGATGGGCAACTGGTCCACCCGGCAGTCGACGAGCGCCTCGCCGCACATCGCCAGGTCGCCGCGGTGATCCAGCGCCTGGCCTGACTCCCGGCCCGGTTCCCGGCAGACTGAGCGGTCGTGGTGCTGCTGCCCCTCACCCGCCGGACGCTGCTCGGTACCGCCATCGTCCTCCTCGTGGCGAGCGCCGCCGGCTGCGGTGACGACGACACCCCAGAGGCGGCCGGCGGGACACTGCCGCTGTTCGGTGGCACCGTCCCGGCCGACGGTCCGGCGATCGACCTGAGCCCGTCGTCCGGAGGCGGCGCCGGGCGCGACGTCGTCGTGATCGGCGACTCGATCACGGTCGCGTCCGCGCCCCAGATCCTTGCCGGTGCCGAAGCACTGGATGTCGACGTCACGGTGCTCGCCGAGTCCAGCCGGCGGATCGCCGTCGGTCGCCAGCCGGCAGCCGGCACAGACGTTCTCGCCGAAGTCCTCGCCGAGGGCGATCCCGACCTCGTCGTCGTCGCCCTGGGGACCAACGACATCGGCAAGTACACGACGACCGCCGAGTACGCCGCGCAGATCGACGAGCTGACCGGCATGCTCCCGAACGACCAGCCGCTGGTGTGGATCAACACGTACCTGGCGAACAGCCCCAACGACTCGGCGCAGTTCAACGCCGCCCTCCTCGATTCGCTCAGCGATCGCGGGACGGCGACGATCGGGCGATGGTCGTCGATCGCCCAGCGCGACGGGATGCTCAGCGATGGCATCCACCCCAGCGAGGATGGGGCCCAGGAGTTCGCCGATCTCGTCGTCAACGAGATCGACAACTGGGTCGGCTGACCCGCCCGAGCCGTCTGTGTCAGCGTGTAAGCCCGCTACGGGCATACACGCTTACTCAGACGTAGGCGGGGGCGGGGCGCGACTCGTCGCCGCCGTCAGATGTAGTTGCGGCGCTCGATGAACCTGAGGCTGATCCAGCCTGGCAGGATCGGCAGCCAGTACGTCGCCAATCGATAGGAGAGGACCGTGGCGACGGCAATCGCGCCGTCCATGCCGATCGCTGTGAATGCGGCGACGAGGGCCGCTTCCAACGCACCGAGGCCTCCCGGTGTGGGAGCAGCCGCGGCGAGCAGCGAAGCCCCGAGGTACACGGCGCCGACCTGCGCGAGGCTGACCCCGCCGTCGAAGGCGTTGGAGGCGCACGTGAGCGCCAGGATGTAGGCAAGGGTGACGCCCATCGAGCCGAGCAACAGGGCGAGCATCCGGCGGGGCGACCGGCTCAGTGCGGCGATGCTGGCCAGCGACTGCTTCGCCGCCGGAACGACGTGGGCGGACACCAATCGGCGGCCCCGCCGCGTCGCCATCGCAAGGCCGAACAATGCCAACACAACAGCGATCACGACGAGCATCCGGCTGCTGCTCGGCACTGAGAACCCGCTGCCGCTTCGTCCCGCCCAGGCGAAGAACACGAACAGCAGGACGAGATGGACGATCCCGCCGGAAATAACGTTGAGGCCGATGCCGGTGACCGCCTGGGCGGACGGAACCCCGGCCTTCTGCAGGTAGCGCACGTTGAGCGCCATGCCGCCGACGTTCGCGGGCGTTACCCGGTTGACGAATGACGAGGCCAGCTGAGCGAGGACGGTCGGCGCCAACGGGAGCCGCTGCGGCACACCACCCGTCATTGCGATGCCGGCGAAGGCGTACGTGACGCCCGACAGCGCGATGCAGCCGGCGAGCCAGCCCCAGTTGGCCGAGCGGATCGCATCGATGCTGTCATCGACGTTGGCCAGCTGCGGCAACAGGAAGTAGAACGCCCCGGTGAGCGTGGCGATCATCAGCATCGTCCGCGGGCGCACTCGAACGAGTCGCTCGAGTGGCTCCGGAGTGACCCCGGTTGCGTCGCCAATTTCGTCGCGCACGAATTTGAGCAGCGACTTCGATGCCTGCCTGCGGGTAGCTGCAGTCAACGCAAGGGGTTGGACGAACGGCGTGGCGGCAGCCAGGTCGACGGGCGTGATCGTCCGGGCCGCGGAAGCGGTGGCGGCCTCTGGCCCCGCGAGGGCAGCGAGCGAGACGACGAGCTCGGCGCGGTCGAATGCCTGCACCCGCGGCTCCGCTGCCGCGACGGCACTGCCGAAGTCGACGATGACAGGACCACCGTCGTCGACGACGACGTTCGCCGCACGTAACGCTCGGTGAGCGATGCCAGCGGCGTGGAGGGCGCGGGTTTCCCTCCACACAGCATCGAGGAGCTCAGTGCTGAGCGCCTCGGCGGTCAGTGAGTCGAGCCGACGTCCGCCGACGTCCTCCATGGCGAGGACCATTGACCCGTCCGCCAAACCGACGAGCGCTCGCAGTTCGGGGCAACGCACGCCGCCACGCCTGGCGAGGAGGAGGAGCAGTCCCTCGTGCTCCACGGCACGCTCCAGCGAGCCCCCCAGCCGCTCGTCGCCTGGATCGCGGAGCAACAGCGTGCGGTAGCCGCGGTACAGCAGGTCGGCGTCTCGGCTGTCTCGGGCATAGACCTTCACGAAGGCGGACGTGCCGTCGCCCAGCGCGGCCCGGTAGAGCTGCGACCGCCCACCGGTCGCTCGCTCGAGCGTGAGTGCCGACACCGACAGCCCGGATTGTTCGAGCGCGGCGGCGACAGCCCGCGGGGTTGGCCGGCGGTTCGGGGCACCGAGCAGGACGAGAACGGCGGCCCCGATGAACGTGCCCACGGACACCGCCAGCATCACTTCGGCGAGTCCTGCGCTTCCGGCAACCAGGATCGTGATGGCCACGAGGACCAGTCCCCGATCAACGCTCCGGCGCCACGCTCGCGCCAGCCACGGCTTGCCGACGGCGCCAGCCGCTGCTGCCCCCGCGAGCACACCGGCCGACGGGAAGCGTGCCGGGATCAACCAGAAGTCGTCCTGCAGTGCCTCAGCCACGCTTCCGGGGATGCCGATGGCGCCGTCGAGGAGGGCAAAGGCGGCGAAGCCGAGTGCCCCGGCAAGGGCGAGATGGAGGAGTCGTCGCCAGCGCTGTCGGGCGACCACCGACGCCAGCACCAGACCCGGAACGAGGATGGCCGCGACCTGGGCAATGGTGACGGCCAGCTGTCGAACAGTGACCGGGATGAGGGCGACGACGTCGGCGCCGTCCTCGCGCAGCCCGTCGTTGGTCCCCTCCGCCAACTCGACGAACAAGACGAGGACGAACGTGGCGAGGCCCCAGACGACGAGACGGATCACGTCGCCGGGATGCCGGAAGTAGCGCTCACCGGGCGGGAGGTCGTCGAATCGACTCTCCACCGACAATGGATCCGGCGGCGTGGTCGCCGGAACGCTCAGCGGTGCCCGTTCCACCGTCACGTCGTGCCATCCCGAGCGACGGCGGCAACCACCCGAAGTACGAGCACGGCACCGATCAGCAGGCCACCGAAGCCGAACGCCTCGAACAATCCGGTCTGTCCGGCGATCTGCGGCCCATCGTCGGTTGACGCGAGCAGCCAGGCCGACGTCGCGAGGAACGACGTCCCGGCGAGGACGAGCAGCAGGCGGTTGGCCAGGGTGCGCACGATCCGGCCACTGTCTTCGTCGAGGATGCTGCGCACGCGCAGCTCGCCTCGCCCGGTCAGGGTGAGGATGCGGTCGACCTGGTCGGGCAGGCGGCGGAGGTGGGGGAGCATCGCCAGCAGCTCCTGCCCAACCAACTCCTTGCGGTCGACGATCGGCCGATCGTCGTCCTTGCGTTCGACGAGCCGCATCGCCGCGGCCACGAACGCCAGGTCGGGAACCAACACGCGCAACGTGCCGTCCACCGTGACGAGCGCCCTCGAAAGCAGCACGACATCGGTGGGCAGGCGCATGCCGAAGCGGGAGAGCGTGGCAACCAGCTCGTCGAAGACCGCCGGATCGACCGACGCCCCGGGTCGCACGTGGTCAGCCATCAGCCGGGCGAGGGCGCGTTCCAACTCGTCGGGCGAGGCCATGTCGGTGAACGTGGCCACCCGCTCGACTCCGTCACGCAGCAGGCTGACGTCGCGGCGGGCGAGGGCGACCATGATGTCGACGATCGCGGCCTGCTCGATCGGGTCGAGGCGCCCGACCGCCCCGAAGTCGATGAGCCCGAGTCCTCCCCCGGCGAGCACGAACACGTTGCCTGGGTGCGGATCAGCGTGGAACACCCCGATCCGGATGATCTGGTCGAGGGTCGCCCGCAGCAAGTCGTCGGCGAGCCGGTGTCGATCCACCTCGGCCTCGTCCAACTGTCCGATGTCGGAAACCGTGACACCCTCGAAGCGCTCCTGCACGAGGACCCGCCTCGTCGACAGGTCGCGGTGCACAGCGGGGACCCGGACTGTCGAGCGGTCGCCCAGCAGGGCGGCCATCTCGCTCATGGCGTCCGCTTCGTGGCCAAAGTCGACCTCCTTGCGCAGTCCCGTGGCGAACTGGGCGAGCAGCTCGCCCGAGCGGACACCCTGGCCGAACGGCGTGCGCCGTTGAGCCATGTTGGCGAGCAGCGTGAGGGCCGCGAGGTCGCGTTCCATCATCGCCTCGATGTCGGGTCGCTGCACCTTGACGACCACCGACTCGCCCGAGCGCAACCGGGCCCGATAGGTCTGGCCGATCGAGGCCGCGGCGAGGGGCTCCCAGTCGAATTCGGCGAACACCTCGTCGACGGTCGCTCCCAGTTCCTCCTCGAGCACGGCGGCGATGCGGTCGTGTGGCTCGGCGGGCACGCGGTTCTGCAACTCGGCGAGCTCGTTGCAGACGTCGGGCGGCAGCAGGTCGACGCGGGTGGCAGCGATCTGTCCGAGCTTGACGTACACCCCGCCGGCCTGCTCGAGCACGCGCCGCAAGCGCACCCCCGGCGCGTCGACGGTGCGCTCGGCACGACTCGTAGCCGACAGGAACGGTCCGAACCCCTGCTCGCGGCAGAGCCGGACGAGTTCGCGGTACCGGCGCAGCACGGAGATCCGTCGGCGGATCGCCCGAATCGGACGGGGAGCGACGACGAGTCCGGCGCGCTCGCCGAAGGCGAGCGAGCCGGGTCGGGCGAGCAGGTCGAGGAGGACCGCGGCGGCCATCGTGGCCGGAATGCCGATCGCCACGAGGTGGAGGGCCAGTCCGTCGGCCCCCCACTCCCAATCGTTCACCCCGAGCGCCACGAGCACCGCCATGCCCCAGCCGATCGCCGCCGCCACGAGGCCGGTGACCCAACCGCGCCGCCCACCGAGCAACCGCAGTGCCAGCATCGTCGTCCCCACGGCGCAGCACAGCGAGCAGCGAGGAAGCGCAGCGCCGCGGTCATGACTCTCACCCACGCAGCGTGGTGCCCCGAGTCCACAGAGACTGAGCCCGGTGCGATCCTCGACGAGGTCGACCAGCTCGTCTCGCGGCTGGAACGAGAGGGCGCTGTCGAGCTCGACGAGCAGGGACGCGCTGGCCGTGTCGTCGAGGTCGAAGTCGACGGTGACGCACGCCCCGTCGAACAGGTACGTCCTCGTCGCCCGGACGTCGGGCGGCAGCTGCGTCGGCGCTTCGTACCGCCGCGCGCCGACCTCCTCGCTCGGTACCTCGGCCGCCGTCTCCGAGTTGGCACTCCCGCTGCGGCTCCAGGGTCACCTCTACCCGGTGATCGGACGCCTGCAGCACGAAGTGGCTGTGCCCGCGCTTGACCACCACCTTTCCGACCTCCCAGCCCGCAGGGAACGAGGAGATGCACGGGATCGAGGGTGCCGTGGGCACCGATTGCGCCATCAACACCATCACGTCGTTGGTGCCGCACGTCGCCGCGGCCTGATCGCGGCCGGGCCGCCCAGGGTCGTTGAGCGGCAGCTCGGCGGGGAGTGAACATCCCGTACACGTTTTGGACGAAGAGGAACAGGCCGCCGAGCAAGGGCGAGCACGAGGACGATTCGGCGCGGTCCCCAGCGTTGCAGGGAGATCGGCTTGACGTTGCGGGGCGAGGCGGCGGAACTGGGTGACGAGGTCGCGACCGTCCTTCTTGAGCATCGTCCGCAGCTGCGTCGGGCTGGCGATGCCGCGGGCGGCGGCGAACGCTTCGGCGATCTCGTCGGGGGTGAAGTAGGCGAGGGCTCGCTGGTAGACGCGTTCGGGGTCCGTGCGGACGGCGAGGACAAGCATCATGTTGGCGAGGTCGACGGCCTCCCGCCATGGTGAGGGGCGAACCTGGGCGAAGGCGACGTCGATGAGGTGCAGGTGCCCGTCCTTGACCAACAGGTTGGCCGGCTTGATGTCCCGGTGGGCGACGCCGGAGTTCCACAGCTGGCGGACCAGGGCCAGACCTTCGTCGATGATCTGGTCGTCGACCTCGGCGTCGCCGATCTCCTCGGCACCGTCGAAGAACTCGGTGATCGAGCAGGTACTCCCGGTCGGGGGTCAGCTCGACGATGCCCACCGACCGTGCCGTCGGCAGTCCGGCGTCGCCGAGCAGGCGCATCGCGTAGTCCTCGTGCTGGATCAGCTGGCGCACCGACTTGAACGGCCGTTCGTCCTCGAGGTTGCCGTAGAGGATCGTCCGGCCCAGCTTGTACCAGCGGTCGGCGCGGACATGGTTCATCGCGTAGAGCTTCCCGAACAGGTACGTGTCGGGATCGCCGGCGATCCGCAGCCGCAGCGGGGTCGACCCGCCGGAACCGGCGAGCCCGACGGGCTTGCTGTCGACGACCGTGAGCCCGAGCTGGTCCTGCACGGCCTGGCGGATGGCTTCCCCGCGGCGACCCGTGACGTCGAGATGGGCGGTCTTGCCGCGCCGGTAGGCGACGGGGAAGAACTCGTTCGGCGTGAAGAAGCGGAACGCCAGCAGTGGGATGGCGACGCCGATCGCCACCCCGGTGAGGACGTCGAAGGGATGGTCGATGCCGAGGTAGAGGCGGGCGAGCGCAACAAGGACGATGACGGCGCAGCCGACGAACTTGGCGATGGTCCGCGGCCGGCCGGGCACCACGACGGCATAGATCATGCCGACGGCCGTGAAGCTGACGATGGCAATCGTCGCCGAGGGCAGCGAGTAGCCCTCCCAGCGCCCGATCTGGGTGACGTCGTAGGGCCGGGGTCTCGCGTACATCCCGATCAGCAAGACGCCGATGACCTGGAAGACGAAGGCGCTGGCCAGGTACGTGAACAGGTGGCGCCAGCGGCGGAACGCCATCATCGAAGCGAGTAGGCAGATCGCCACGACCGACAACGTCCAACCCGTCGCCGCTCGATCGACCGCCCGCAGGATGTCGGTCAGCCAGCCTGTGCGGGCGCGAGCGAAGGCGCGTGAGATGGCGGCGTCCACCCGATCGGTGACCCGCCGTGCCCACGCCGAGTGCACGGTCACGACCATCCAGGTGATCAACAGGACCGAGCAGGCGAGCCACAGCTTGCCGGTCGTGCCGATCGTCCTCGGGAGTGGTGGCGGAGCACCGGTCGGCCGGCGCCGCCGTCGTCCCCACCGGGCGGATGGTGGAACGTAGCTGACGGCCCCGTGACGGTGGAGCCCTGTGCTGACCACCGGTCGCTCGCTCGTGGTCATGTGAGCCCCTTGGCCCGCAGCCAGGCCGCCGCGATCTCCGCAACGTCGTCGACGCCTGGCGTCGCCGCATCGAGCGTGTTGAGCTGGCGCAGCGAGTCGGTGTCGAGCTCGTGCGAGACGGCGTCGATCGCGTCGATGACCTCGGCACCCCACCGTTCGACGATCGCGGCGTTGCACCAGCGGGGTGATGTTCTCAGCGGGCTGGAGATGTCGGTCATCGGTCAGCTCGACGTAGTCGACGAGCTCCGGATCGGTGCTGAACAGCAGGGCGACATCGACGTAGCCGTCGCTGATCGCCTGGTGGGTGACCGGTCCGCCGGCTTCGAGGGCGACGAAGTCGGCGAACTTCAACCCGTACACCTCACGAAGCCCGACCTGGCAGAGCTGGCGGGTGGCGCACTCTGGCGGACCGCCGAGCACGAGCTCGGGAGCGACAGGTGTCAGATCACTGAGTGTGGTCAGCCCGTACCGTCGGGCGGTGTCCTCGCTGACGACGAACGTGTTGACGTTCTCCGCCGGCGCGGCGTCGAGGGCGGTGATCGGGCTTCCGGCGACGACATCCTTCGAGGGCACGGTGGTTCGACGCCGGGTCAGAGTTGGGTGCGACGGCACCGGCGCTGAAGAACGCGACAGCAGTCCCCCCGTAGTCGGGCACCAGCTCGATCAGTCCGGCGTGCAGGGCGGGGCCGACGAACTCTCTAGGGCCGAGCCCGAGCGCCCGTTCCACACGGAACCCATTCTCCTCGAGCGCCTGGCTGTAGAGCTCGGCGAGCAGCACACTCTCGGGGAAGTCGAACGAGCCCACCGTGATGGCGTCGTCGCCGAGGGCATCAGCGGGGACCGAGGGTCGACCGTCGTCTCCGCACGCGGCGAGGGCAGCGACACATGCGGCACTACCGACCAACGCCGGACGTAACCAAGCCACGTCCACTCCCTCCGCCACGGTGAGACCCGCCCCCCTGGCTGCCCCGACACTACGCGGTCGCCTACGGCTACCTTGCCAATCTTCTCGTCTGCCCGGAGGAAAGTCCGTGGGCTGTGACCTCGCGGCCTATCGTCCAATCGTGGATCGCAGGAACGAGTTGATCGCCATTGCCGTCGGTCTCGCCGTTCTGGTCGCCGGCGCGCTGGTCGCCGACGGTGGCAACGTCCCCGGCTGGGAGGAGCGCTTGTTCCACGGCATCAACGGGCTTCCGGACTGGCTCTATCCAATCGTGTGGCCGGGGAACCTGCTCGGTGCGCTTGTCATCGTTCCAATCGTCGCCGTGCTCGCCCTCAGCGTGCGCCGGTACTGGCTCGCCGTCGCCATCGTGATCGCCGGCGTCGCCAAGCTCGTTTCCGAGCGGGTCGTCAAGGCCGTGGTCACACGCGAGCGACCGGGCACCTCGGTTGGCTCGGACATCGAAGCGCGGGGCGACGTGAGCGTGAGCGGTGAGAGCTTCGTGTCCGGACACGCCATTCTCGTCGCCGCGGTTGCCACGGTTGTGGCGCCATACGTCCCGCCGCGCGGCCGTATCGCCCTCGCCCTGATCGTCGCGTTCGTGATGTTTGCGAGGATCTACGTCGGCGCCCACAACCCGCTCGACGTGATCTGTGGTGCCGCGCTCGGAGTCGCCCTCGGGGCGGCGATCAACCTCGCGCTCGGCGCGCCTCGCCCGTCACGAGTGACGCAGCAGGAAGTCGACGATACGCGGCCCGACGATCTCCGGGCGTTCTGAGTGCACGGCGTGCCCGGAGTGGTTGACGACCAGCCATTCGGCGTCCGGGATCTCCTCTTTCATCACGACCATCTGCCGCGTGTTGGCGAACGGGTCGTCCTCGCCGGCGATCAACAGCGTTGGGGCCCGCACCTCCCGAAGGTCGATCTCCGTCCACGATGGGTTGACCCGGTTGTTGTCGATGATCTGACCGATGAGGTCTTTCCAGTAGCCGGGGTACTTGCCGCGGTCGTGGTGTCCGGCGAACCTTGCCGCGAAGTCGGGGTGGTCGCGCTCGATGGTTCCTGCGTCGATCGAGTCGACCTCCCTGAGGGTGCGCTCGTCGACGCAGTAGTTCGTCCCGATCAGTACGAGAGTGCGCACCGTGGCCGGGCGCCGCAGCGCCTGGTCGAGCGCCATCACGCCGCCATCGCTGATGCCGGCGAGGTGCACGGGGCCGAGCCCGAGGTGTTCGATCAGGGCGTTGAGGTCGTCACCGAGCTGCTCGAACGTCATCCACCCTGCCGGGTTGGCGGTGCGGCCGTGTCCACGATGGTCGGCGAGCACGAGACGGAACTGCTCGGCGAACGACGGCGCCAGACCTGCCCACCCGTACAGCGGGTCGGTGGCGACTCCCATCCCGCCGTGCAGCAACACCAACGGCGCAGCGTCCGGCGGGCCCTGCTCGTCGTAGAACATCCGCATCGGCCCGACGTCGACGTGTCCCATCGCGCCAGTCTGCCCCTGGCGGGGTTCAGCTCGACCAGCGGGTCTGGCCGAAGCGATAGCCGACCGAACGCACCGTCTCGATCATGTAGGCGTGCTCCTCGCCGAGCTTGGCGCGGAGGCGGCGGACGTGGACGTCGACCGTGCGGGCGCCCCCGTAGTACTCGTAACCCCACACCCGGTTGAGCAACACCTCACGGGTGAACACCTTGCCGGGGTTCTGGGCGAGGAACTTGAGCAGCTCGTACTCCATGTAGGTGAGGTCGAGATGGTGCCCGCCGATCGTCGCCTGGTACGTGGCGACGTTGAGTTGGAGCTCGCGGTACTCCACGACATCGGGCGCCGGTGCGGCCCCGGTGCGCCACAGCAGATGGCGGATCCTCGCCTCCAACTCGGCGGGGTGGAAGGGCAGCAGGCAGAAATCGTCGAACAGCTCGTCACGAAGGTCGAGATCGGCGATCTGGGCACCGCCGATGAGGATCAGCAGATGCGCCGGCGGGCCGCCGGCGCCGTTCTTGCGCAACGCGCGGATGAACGCCCAGGCCGACGCCGAGTCGTCCGAGGCGTCGACGATGACCCCGGCCCACCCCGCAGTCGGCTCGTGCTCGGCCGCCTCGGACGCGCTGCCCACGGCTTTCCACCGGTAGCCGCCGAGATCGAGCGTGCGGGCCAGTTCGGGGGAGACGGTCGTCGCGTAGACGGCCAGGAGGTCGGTGAGCCCCGGCTCGCCGGACGTGCTCATGGGCGGCTCCTCACGACCCCGTCACCTACAGCGCCGTCAGGTAGCGCTGGATCTCGAAGTCCGAGACGTGGGTCTTGTAGGCCTGCCATTCGCGCCACTTGTTGCGTAGGAACCATTCGAAGATGTGGTCGCCGAGTGCCTCGTGGACGAGCTCGGACGTCTCCATGGCGTGCAACGCCTCGGCGAGCGATTGCGGTAAGCGGCCGATGTCGAGCTTGGCGAGCACGTCGTCTTCGATTTCGAAGAGGTTGGCGTCGGCCTCGGCCGGTAGCTCGTAGCCCTCGGCGACCCCGCGCATCCCGGCCGCAAGCATCAAGGCGAAGGCGAGATACGGGTTGCACGCCGGGTCGGGGGAGCGGTACTCGACGCGGGTCGCCGTCGGGTTGCCGCGCTTGGCGATCGGCACGCGGATCAGACCGCTGCGGTTGTTGCGCGCCCACGACACGTGGACCGGCGCCTCGAATCCGGGAACCAGGCGCTTGTAGCTGTTGATCGTCTGGTTCGTGATCGCCGTGATCTCCGACGCATGACGCAACAGCCCGGCCATGAACGCCTTCGCGGTCGCCGACAGGTTGTAGCTGTCGTCCTCGTCGTAGAACACGTTGCTGTCGCCGCGGAACAACGACATGTGCGTGTGCATCCCCGAGCCCTGCACGCCCTGCAGCGGCTTGGGCATGAACGTGGCGTGCACGCCCTGCGAGGCGGCTACCTCGCGGACGACGAGGCGGAACGTCATCACGCTGTCGGCCATCGTCAACGCATCGGTGTGCCGCAGGTCGATCTCCTGTTGGCTCGGGGCGTCCTCGTGGAAGCTGTACTCGACCGGGATGCCCAGCGCCTCGAGCGTGCGGATCGTCTGCTTGCGCAGCGTCCCGGTGACGTCGTTGGTGGTCAGGTCGAAGAAGCTGGCGTCGTCGAGCGGCTGGGGCGGGACGCCCTTCTGCGGTGCGGCGAGATAGAAGAACTCGATGTCGGGGGCGACGTAGAAGATCAGCCCCTCTTTGTGGGCCGCCTGCACGTGGCGCTTGAGCACGTGGCGGCAGTCGCCCCCGAACGGTGTGCCATCGAGGTTGTGGATGTCGCAGAAGATCCGCGCCTCGGGGGTCTTCGTGTCGCCGAAGGGGAGCAACTCGAAGGTGTTCGGATCGGGGACCGCCAGCACGTCGGCTTCCTGGATCCGTGAGAAGCCCTCGATCGACGAGCCGTCGAAGGTCATCCCGTCGTCGAGCGCGTTCTCCAGTTCAGCCGGCGAGATGGCGAAGCTCTTGAGGTTGCCGAGGATGTCGGTGAACCACAGGCGAACGAGCCGCACGCCGCGCTCCTCGACGCCGCGCATGATGTACTCACGCTGCTGGTCCTGGATCTCGCTCACGGGCTCAAGTCTCGCAGGCCGCAACCCCGTCCACGCGATGAGCGATGACAGTTCATACGCCCGTCATCGCTCATCGCGCTCGACGATCTAGCCCTTCTCGATGGCCGAGCACACCGTTTCGGTGAGCAGGCGGGCGACGACGTAGGGGTCGACGTTGGCATTCGGGCGCCGGTCCTCGAGGTAGCCCTTGCCGTCGCGGTAGACCTGCAACGGGATGCGAATCGACGCGCCGCGGTCGGACACGCCGTAGCTGAACTTGTTCCACGGCGCCGTCTCGTGGTGCCCGGTGAGGCGGTCCTCGATGCCGTGTCCGTAGTTCTTGACGTGCACTTCCCAGTTCTTCTCCAGGGCCTTGCACGCCTTGACGATGGCGTCGTAGCCGCCTTCCTCACGCATCTCGCGGGTGGAGAAGTTGGTGTGCGCCCCGGCGCCGTTCCAGTCGCCCTTCATCGGCTTGGGGTCGAGGGTGGCCGCGACGTCGAAGTCCTCGGCGGTGCGGTAGAGCAACCAGCGGGCGATCCACAGTTGGTCGGCGACGTCGAGCGGCGGCAGCGGACCGATCTGGAACTCCCACTGGCCGATCATCACCTCGGCGTTGAGCCCGCTGTAGGAGAGCCCCGCTTCGATGCAGTTGTCGAGGTGCTCCTCGACGATCTCGCGACCGAAGATCTCGTCCGAGCCGACACCGCAGTAGTAACCGCCCTGCGGCGCCGGGAAGCCGCCGATCGGGAAGCCGTACGGACGGCCGTCCTTCATGAACGTGTACTCCTGCTCGATGCCGAACAGGGGTTCGTGACTGGCGTACTTCTTCGCCGTCTTGACGAGGGCGGCGCGGGTGTTCGTGGGATGCGGCTTGTCGTTGGCCCCCCACACCTCGCACATCACGAGCACGTTGTGACCGCCGCGGATCGGATCGGGACAGTGGAACACGGGCTTGAGCACACAGTCGCTTCTGTCGCCGGTGGCCTGGTTGGTGCTCGACCCGTCGAAGCCCCAGATCGGCAGTTCGGCACCATCGGGCAGGATCTTCGTCTTCGAGCGCAGCTTGGCGGTCGGCTCGGTGCCGTCGATCCAGATGTATTCAGCCTTGTAGACCACGTGTTCCTTCTCTTGTCTCATGTGCCCGCGGGGCATCGTCGGCGCGGTGGATGCACCGCTCTCATCCTGGGCGCCCAGCGTTGCCGATCCGTTGCTCCATTGTGAACGCTGTGTAAACGGACGCGTTCACTGCCGCCGCCGTCAGGTCCGCTCGATCGGAGTGTTTCCTGCTGACGGAGTGCTACGTGCCGGGAACTCCGGCAGGTGGCACTCCGATGAAGATCGGCTGCTTGTTCCTCATCGTCACTAGCGTGGACTCCATGACCGTGCTGCGTGTCGCCTTGGCGCAGCTCAATCCGACCGTCGGCGACCTCGACGGCAACGTCGCCAAGATCCTCCACGCCTACGACCTGGCCGAGGAGGCCGGCTGCGACATCGCCGCCTTCCCGGAGCTGTGCGTCACCGGCTACCCGCCAGAGGACCTCGTCCTCAAGCCTGGCTTCGTCGCTGACAACGAGGCTGCCCTTGCCCGCCTGGCCGGGCACACCGGCCAGTGTGTTGCGGTGTTCGGCTATGTCGACGAGGACTTCGACCTCTTCAACGCCGCCGCCGTGTGCGCCGACGGGCGGGTCCTCGGCACCTACCGCAAGCGCCTTCTGCCGAACTACGCCGTGTTCGACGAGGCCCGCTACTTCACCCCCGGCAACGAGACCGACCCGTTGGAGCTCTACGTGATCGGCGGTGTCAACGTCGGCGTCAGCATCTGCGAAGACATCTGGAGCCCGGACGGCCCGCTCGCCGTGCAGGCCGACGGCGGCGCCGAGCTGGCCATCAACATCAACGCCTCGCCGTACCACCGCGGCAAAGCCGCCTACCGGGAACGGATGCTGGCCACCCGGGCCGCCGACAGCCATTCGGCGCTCGTCTACGTCAACCAGGTCGGCGGCCAGGACGAGCTCGTCTTCGACGGTTGCTCGCTGGTCTTCGACGCCGAGGGCAACCTCCTCGACCGCGGCAAGCAGTTCGTCGAGGATCTCGTGATCGTCGACGTGCCGATCATCGCCACCTATCGCCAGCGGCTCCTCGACCCGAGGGGGCGGACATCGCAACGATCGCTCCCCACGGTGCTCGTATCCACCGAGCCGGTGGAGCAGACCGAGCGCCGCGACAACACGATGGTCGACCTGCTCGAACCGATCGACGAGCTGTACCACGCCCTCGTGCTGGGTACCCGCGACTACTGCGCCAAGAACGGCTTCACCGACGTCGTCATCGCCTTGTCGGGCGGCATCGATTCGACGCTCGTCGCGGTGATCGCAGCTGACGCACTCGGCGCCGACCACGTCCATGGCGTGTCGATGCCGTCGCGGTACTCGTCGGACCACTCGAAGACCGACGCCGCCAAGCTCGCCGCAAACCTTGGCCTCGACTTCCGCACGATCTCCATCGAGCCGGCGTTCAGTGCCTATCAGGAGATGCTCGGGGAAAGCTTCGCCGGGCGCACCCCAGGGCTCACCTACGAGAACCTGCAGAGCCGCTGCCGCGGCCAGGTGCTGATGGCCCTGTCCAACGAGTTCGGCTGGATGGTCCTCACGACCGGCAACAAGAGCGAGATCGCCGTCGGCTACTTCACGATCTACGGCGACTCCGTCGGCGGCTACGCGGTGATCAAAGACGTACTCAAGCTGCAGGTCTACGAGCTGTGCCGCTTCGTGAACGACCGCGCCGGGCGCGAGGTGATCCCGAAGGGCGTGCTCACCAAGCCCCCGTCCGCCGAGTTGCGCCCCGATCAGCGCGACGACCAGAGCCTGCCGCCGTACGAGGTGCTCGATCCGATCCTCGAGTTGTACGTCGAGGGCGACCGCAGCGTCGGCGAGATCATCGAGACGGGTCATGACCCCGACGTCGTGCGCCGGGTCACCCGTCTCGTCGACCTCGCCGAATACAAGCGCAGGCAGTGCCCGCCCGGCGTTCGGGTTACGTCGAAGGCGTTCGGCCGCGATCGCCGCCTGCCGATCACCAACGGCTACCGCGGCTGAGCCATCGCGCCGACGTCAACCTCACCGACCCGTCGGTGGCGCATCAAGACCGCGACGGCGGCGACTGCAGCCCACGTCGCAGCGAGTGTCGCGCTGGCAGCGATCCCGACGCGGTCGTAGAGCCAGGTCGTCGGGATCGTCGTGATCGCCCGTCCCAGCGTCGCCGCGGCCATCAGCAGGCCGAGGCCGCGGCCGGGGAGTCCGGGCACCAGCTCTGCACCGACCGGGATGAGGCTGACGATCGAGAACTCGAAGGCGCCGATGAACACGACGATGAGGATCATCCCGGGGACCGCCCACTGATCGAGCGTCAGAAACGACAGCGCGACGATCACCATCACGGCGCTCCCACCGACGACGCTGAGTTCCTTGCCCCACCGATCGGTTCGCGTCATCGACAGTCCCGACGCTCCGAGCTCGACGGCGCCGAGGGCGAACGTCGTGGCCGCCAGCACGGCGTCGCTGACGCCGAACTCGTCCTGTAACCACGGCCCGAACGTGACGAACAGCGACTCGCTGGCGGCCGTCAGAGCGATCACCCCGGCGATCGCCAACCAGCCAGTCGACGGGACGAGCGACCACACCGATGCCGGGTTCGGGCCAGCCGTCGTCGCTGGCGTCGGCGTCTTGGAAGCACCGGGATCCTGGTCGAGACGGGTCAGCACGACGATGACGACGACCCCTGCGACGAGCGCTGCGGTGCCGTATGCCCAGCGCCACGACGACGCCGCCGTGACGAGACCCATCGCGCTCGACGCCGACCAACAGGCCGAGGGCCCACGACATCTCGTTGAGTCCGACGACGCGACTGCGCTGGGCGAACGGGACGTGATCGGCGATCCACGACCCGGTGCCGACGACGAGGACGATGTTGAACGTGCTGATCGTCATCAGCCCGACGGTGAACCAGACGACGCCAGGGCACACGGCGACGACAAGGCCGCCGACCGCGCAGCCGGCGAGCCCGATGGCGATCGAGCGGCGCCGGGGCAGGTGGTCGACGAGCCGACCGATCGCCGGGGCGGCGAACCCACAGACCTGGGCGACGGTGAGGGCGATGCCGAGCTCGGCCACCGACACGTCGAGCCCATCGGCGACGACCGCGAGGAACGGCCCGATGTAGCGAAACAGGGCATTGGCACACAGCCGCGCCGTCGTGACGGTCGTGATGTCCCGCCGGATCGCCTCGGCAAAGGAATCGTCGAGCGTCCGTCCGAGCACCCTCGCCGACCGTACAGCAGTCGTTCCGGGCGGCCTCCGGTCCATATCCGGAGCTGGGCGGCGTGCGGTCCGGAACCGGGGCGTTCGGCCGCCCAGATAGCGGCACCGGCGCCGGCCGCCGCCCGGCTAACTTGGCTCGCTCGACCGAGGAGGTGGCGATGGAACTGAACACGTTGCACCGGCTGACCGTGGAGTCGTGGGAGCGCTACCTCGACGGTGTCGGGCAGTGGGCAGTGGGACCTGCCGACACCGTGCACCGAGTGGGACGTCCGGGCGCTCGTCAACCACGTTGTCGGGGAGGACCGCTGGACGCGGCCATTGCTGCAGGGCATGACGATCGCAGACGTCGGCGACCGCTTCGACGGCGATCTTCTCGGGGACGACCCTCGGGCAGTCGGTCACGACGCAGCTGCGGATGCGGTCGCCGCCGTCGACGAGTTGCTCGCCGGCCTCGACACAGTGCACCTGTCGTACGGCGACGAGGATCCCGCCGAGTACGTCCGTCAGCTCTGCGCCGACCACCTCATCCACGGCTGGGACCTGGCTGCGGCGACCGGCCAGGACCGCACCCTCGATCCTCAACTGGTCGAGGAAGTGGGGGCGTGGTTCGCCGACCGCGAGGAGCTGTACCGGTCGGCGGCCGTCATCGGGCCACGGGCGGCCGGCGGGGGCGACCCGCAATCGGACCTCCTCGCCGGCGCCGGGCGTCCGCCGGACTGGTCGGCCGGCTGATCATCGATGCTCGACGGCCTGCTCGAGCATCTCCAAGCCCATCTCGGGGAGATCGCCGGGTCCTGGGACACCGATCCTGACGGCAGCGAGCTGCCGTTCCAGATCGTCCACTACGCCGGCGCTGCACCCCCGGGGAGCGAGGTCTTCTCGACGCTCGGGCTCAGCGACTACGAGCTCGGAGAGCACGGCGACCGTGTCGAGCTGCTGATGATCGCACCCGTCAGGCTGACGTCCGGGACGATCCCGCCGGTCCTCCACCACGCCGGCATGCTGCCGATCGATGCTGACGCCGTTCCAGAGCTGGGCGACACGTACCTCGCCGTCGAGCAGCTCGGCGAGATCTCGCCGATGGACGCCCTGTACGTCGGACGTCCGCTGTACCAGCCGGCCGGGTTCAACCCATTCGACGGCGACTCCGGCCGGGTCGTGTTCTGGTGGCTGATCCCGATCTACGACGTCGAGGCCGACTTCGTCGAGGCCGAGGGCTGGGAGGCGTTCGAACGCCTGATGTGGGACCTCGACGTCGACCCCACCGACTTCACCCGCGACCCATGGCTGGAACCCGAGTGATCAGCGGCCGGAGTGGCCGAATCCGCCGCCGCGGTCGAGGCCCTCGAGCTCGTCGACCTCCACCCACTGGACCTCCTCGACGCGCTGGATGACGAGCTGGGCGATGCGGTCGCCGCGGCTGATCTCGTAATCGGCGGTCGGATCCGTGTTCAACAACACGCACTTCAGCTCGCCCCGATAGGCGGCATCGATGATCCCCGGCGTGTTCACCAGGGAGATCCCGTGGCGCAGCGCAAGACCGCTGCGCGGCACGACGAAACCTGCGTAGCCAGGCGGGATCGCCAGGGCGATACCGGTCGGCACGATCGCCCGACCACCGCCCGCCTTGACCATGGCGCCTTCCCGGGCGTGAAGGTCCAGCCCGGCGTCCCCGGCGTGGGCATAGCCCGGCAGGGGGAGCTCGGGATCGAGGCGGACGACCGGCACGGGCAGCATCGGCCGGATCCTACGAGGTGCGAGCCGGTGACGTTTCGGCGTTCGCCCCTTCCCTTTGGGCGTCTCGCCGACGCCCAGGTCGGGCGTGAGAGAGACCTCAGCGCACCGGACCGGTGGCCCGGAAATCACGTCGATGGAGCGCTGGTAATGTCCGCCCAGCCGTCGGGGGAGACGGCGACCCAACACACCACGAACGTGACCACTGGCGAGCGAGACGTGGCGCCGACGATCACGCACCTGCCGTGCGGAGTCGGCGACGTGAGTACCGGGTTGCTGTGCGCCGTCATTTCGATGGGCGCCGCCGCTGTGGGTTGGTGGATATCGGGCGCCGCCGTCGCCCTGCCGCTGGCGCTGGTTGGCGGCGCCGCGCTCGGCGGCGGCGATCGAGGACCATCGGGTCGGCCGGATCCCCAACACCGTGGTGCTCACCGGCATCGTGATCGTCACCTGCGCCTGGGGAATCGTCGCCACACTCGACAACCGGACGATGGGTGCGCTGGCCGTCGATGTCCTCGCCGGTGTCGTGCTCGGCGGCGCGCCGGCCGTCTTCCTCGTGTGGCTCGTCGCCCCGCGACTGATCGGGGGCGGTGACTGGAAGCTGCTCGTCGTGCTCGGGGCGATGGTCGGTTTCCTCGCGCCGGCTGCCGCCACCGTGATCCCGCTGGTGGCGTTCGGCACCGCCACGGTCATCGCCGTCGCCCGTCGCCGCCGGGAGATCCGCCTCGGTCCGTTCCTCGCGGCCGGATATGTCGTGGCGGTCCTCGCCGCCGTCGCCGAGCCCGAGCTGTTCGGCAGCTGGCCGGTCGGATCGGCGGTGGGTTGATGAAGACGTTCCGCGAAGCAAGGGGGACAACGTTGACGAGCTCGGTGATCGCCCCGACCGCATCGCCGCGGGCCAACACGGCGGCAGCGGCCCCACCGCCCGGTTCGCCGGCCGCCGTGCTGGCCTCGAAACCGGGACTGCGGATGCGACCGCAACGACCGATGCGCGCCCTCGCCGGAGCCCTGGTCGTCGTCGCCTCCGTCGTTGCTGCGCTGGCGGTCTACACCAGGATCGGGGATCGCACCGAGGTGCTGGCCGTCTCGCGTGACGTGCTCGCCGGCGAGCAGATCAGCGACGACGATCTGGAGGTCGTGTCGATCGCCTCGGACGACGGCATTCCCACCGTTCCGGCGTCGCAACGCAACACGATCGTCGGTCAGTACGCCAGGGTCCGACTGCTCGCCGGCGCGCTGGTCGCCGCCGACAGCGTGCAGGCGAAGCCGATCGTCGATCCGCGGCGGGTGCTGATGTCGGTCGTCGTCCCCGTCGGGCTCGTCCCGGTCGGCCTGCGCGAGCAGTCCCGCGTCGTCCTCGTCGTCACACCTCCAACCGCCGGCGGTGAACGTCCGGCCCCGGTTCTCGTCGAAGCCGTCGTTGCCGCCGTGCCCCGCAACCTCGGCGAGGTCGTTGGCTCTGCAGACGCCGGGCAAGGCATGGTCGCCCTCGCCGTTGAGGTCCCGCCGCAATACGTCGGTGTAGTCGGTGAGGCGGAGGCCGTGAGCGTCGGCGTGCTCGACGGGTCCGCTCCGTTCCCGAGCGGGCAGATTGAAGGATCCCCTGCTGCATCCACGCCCGGCGCCGGCGGGTCGGCGGCAACGCCCTCGTCGACCGTGACGGCCGCACAGCAGGTGACGAACCTCGCCGTCACGACGACGACTGGGCCGGCAGGGTGACGATCGTCGCCGTCTGCGCGGCGAGCGGGTCAGCCGCCGCCACGACGACATCGGTCGCCCTCGCGTCGATGCTGCCGGCGGGCTACCCGGCGCTGCTCGCCGAATGCGATCCCTCCGGCGGCGATGTCGCCAGCTGGGCCCAGCAATCGTCGTCGCCGGGTTGGTCGTCCGCCGTGTCGGCTGGCGACCGATCTTGGACGGCGATCGCCGACAACTCGCAGCGGCTGCCGTCCGGGCTCGCTGTGCTGGCCACTCCGGCACGGGCGGCGCAGGCGCACACCGCGGTCGGCGAAGCGGCGCGCGAGTTCGCCGGCCTGCTGGCGGCGGCGCCCGACGTCGTCACCGTCGCCGACTGCGGACGCGTGGGCCTCGATGCGCCGCTGTTCGCGATGCCGGCGCAGCTCACGCTGCTGCTGGTGCGTCAGTCGCTGGTGTCGGCGCCGGCAACCGTGGCACGTGTCGACCGAGCGATCGAGGCGCTCGGCGTGTTGCGCGCGACGTGCCGCCAGGTCGGCGTCGTGCTCATCGGCGGCGCTCCGTACCGGTCGGCGGAGATCGCCGCGGCGCTCGGTGCCGAGCTGTTCGGCGTGCTTCCCGAGGATGTCGCGGGAGCAGCGCTCGTCGCCGGCGGATGGACCGTGGGCAAGCGCGCCTCGCGCAGCCCGCTCGCCAAGGCCGCGGCGACGCTCGGCGAGCGTGTCGTCGAGGCGATCTACGGACGAGACCATCGATCCGCGCAACTGTGGACCGCAGGGGCCGTTTCATGACACTTGCGCCGCCACGTCAGCCGATCGACCCGACGTTCGGTGAGCTGCCGATCGCTCAGCTTCGGCCGCTCGTACGGGCGGTCGCCGACACCGTCGGCAAGCGCGTCGCCCGCAAGGTCCAAGAATCAGCGAACGCTGGCTCGCGGATGACCGCCGACGCCGAGAAGGTTGCCTCGGTCACCGAGATCCATCGCGAGCTGGCCGGGTTCAACGAGGCTCGCGTCCGTGGCGGCATGGCGCCGCTCTCCGACGACACCCATCAAGCAGTACTCGATGCCGTGATGGCGCACGTCTACGGCCTCGGCGAGCTGGACGCTCTGTGGGGCAATCCAGACGTCGAGAACATCGACGTCAACGGCCCGCAGAAGGTCTTTGTCACCTTTGTCGGCGGCGAGCGCGTGCGGTGGACCCCGGTCGCCGCCGACCAGGAGGAGCTCATCGACCTGATCCGCCGGGCGGCCCGGCAACTCGGGGCCAACGAAGTCGACTTCGACGCGCGCCACCCGCAGCTCGATCTCCAGCTTCCCGACGGCAGCCGGCTGTTCGCCGTGTTCGGCGGAGACGCTGGCAATGGCGTGGCCACCGAGCCGTTGCTGTCGATCCGCCGGCATCGTTACCTCGCCGTCACGATGGACGACCTCATCGAGCTCGGCGTGCTGCCATCGGCCGCAGGCGAGTTCATCGTCGCCGCCTTCAGGGCGGGCGAGAACCTCATCGTCGCCGGCGATCACAACGCCGGCAAGACGACGTTCCTGCGTGCCGTGTGCTTCGACGCCATCGAGGCTCACCAGCGCGTCGTCACGGTCGAGGCGTACATCACCGAGCTCGGACTGCACCAGGGCGACCGATTGGCGAACACCGTTGCCCTGTACTCGCGGCCGCCGTCGACGGAGGGGGAGGGCGAGCAGACCGTCAGCGACCTGATCCGCCGGGCGACGCGCCGACTCAACCCGACGAGGGTGATCGTCGGGGAGATTCTCGGTGACGAGGTCGGTCCGGTGCTCGATGTCTTCTCCGGCTCGACCCGCGGCTCGGGATGCACGATCCATGCCCGCTCCGCTCGCGGCGCGGTGCGCCGCTTCGAACAGTACGGCCTCGCCTCCAATCCGCCGGTGCCGGTCGAGGCGATCAACTACGGGCTCGCCGAAGCGGCGCCGATCATCGTCCACCTCGCCGGCGACGAGTCACGCTCCGGTCGCTTGCGCCGCTACTGCACCTCGATCGTCGAGGTCACCGGTCTCGACGGCGGACGGGTGAGCACCACCGAGTTGTGGGGCCTCGACGGTGCCGGCAACCTCGTGCCCCGCCACGCCCTGTCGTCGTTGCGCCGCCAACGCCTCGCCCGGGCGGGGTGGGACTGGAGCGTGCAGGGCTGGGTGCCCGTGCCGTCGTCGAACGGGGAGCTGCGCTGACGTGGCGCTGATCGTCGGCCTGCTCGGCGGGCTCGCCGGCTTCGGTCTGCTGTACGCCGCTACGGCGTGGTCGCCGGCGCCGCCTGCTCGCGTCGCGACGCCGACCGATTGGAGACATCTCGTTCGGCCGCTCGTCGCGGCGATCGTCGGTGGCGCGCTCGGCCTGCTCTGACCGGCTGGATCGTCGCCGCCCTCGCCGGGGCCTTCGGCGGACTCGCCGCGGCTCGCGCTGTCGCCAACCGGCGGGCCAGCGTGAAGGTCGAGCACGCCCGTGTCACAGCCCTGGCGTCGTGGTGCGAGCAGCTCCGCGACCTGCTGACCGCTGAACACGGCATCGTCGGAACGATCGCGGCGACGGCGCGGACGTGCCCCGAGCCGATCCGCCCGGAGGTCGAACGCCTGGCGACCCGCCTCTCGCGACAGAACCCGGACACCGCCATTCGCGAGTTCGCCGCCGAACTCGACGACCCCTCCGGCGACCTCGTCGCCTCCGTGTTGCTGCTGGCGATGTCGAGGTCGTCGCGCACCAGTGAGCTGCTCTCGGAGCTGGCCGGGACGATCCGTGATCGCGTGGCGATGCGCCTGCGCGTCGAGGCTGATCGTGCCGGCCAGCGCAGCGAGGCGCGCTTCATCATCGCCTTCAGCGCCGTGGCGGTCACCGGTGTGTTGGTCTTCGGGCGCGATTCGGAGTTCCTCGACGCTTACGGCGACGCCTCCGGTCAGCTCGTGTTCGGCTTCGTCGTCGCCTGTTTCGCGATCGGTGGTTGGTGGATGGCGAAGCTGACCCGCTTCGAGCGGCCGGCGCGCTTCTTGTCGATCAGCGAGGACACGTGATGTTGTTGGTCGTCGCCCTCGCCTGCATGTTCGCCGGTGGCGTGTGGGCGCTGGCCTCGGCGGTTTGGCCGGCGCCGCGGCCGCTGGGCACCGCCCTCGATGAGCTCAACGCCGTGGGTCGCGGGCGACCGATGTTCGTGCCCGCCGAAGGGCGCGATCCGACGCTGTCGTTGGCGATCGGTCGCTGGCTGGTCAAGCGAACGAAGACGTCCACGCTCACGGACGAGCAGACCGCCGCAGACCTCGAGCTCGTCGGTCGCCCGCTCGAGGTGTACGCCGGGTCGGTGGCCGTGACGTCCATCTTCGGGGCGCTGCTCGGTCCGGCGCTGTGGATGTTGGCTGCCGTCGCCGGCACGCGCCTGCCGGTGGTCGTCCCGTTGTGGGGGTTGCTGTTCGGGGCGGCCGTCGGTTGGTTCCTGCCGCGGCTCGCTGCTGCGCGCCGAGGCGGCGCAGGCGCGCACGGACTTCCGTCACGCCCTCGGTGCCTACCTCGACGTGCTGGTGCTGTTGCTCGCGGCCCAGGAAGGCCCCGAGTCGGCGATGGATCTCGCCGCTCAGGCTGGGCAGGGACCGGCCTTCGCCGAGCTGCGCCGTGCCGTTTGGCAGGCCCGCCTCGCCGGCGAACCGTTGTGGGAAACACTCGACGACCTTGGTCGCCGGTTGCGGATCACCGAGCTGCGCGAGGTCGCCGCCGCCGGGGCACTCGCCGGCGAGTCCGGGGCGGCGGTGCGCCAGAGCCTCACCGCCAAGGCCCGGTCGTTGCGCCAGGCCGCCCTCGCCGAGGCAGAGACGACGGCACGCAAGAAGTCCCAGGCGCTGTTCGGCCCGCTCGTGCTGATGGGCCTCGGGTTCGTCATCTTCCTCATCTACCCGATGCTCACCAACCTCAGCTTCGGAGGTTGACCGCCCTGATTTCTCAGTACCGACCCACGGACACACCCGGAGAAGGAGCAACCGATGAGCCACTACCAGTTGACCCAGGTGTACCTGCAGGCGTTGTTCGGCAGCCTGCTGGACCGAGCACGTGGCGACGACCGCGGGGCCGTCACCGCCGAGCAGATCGTGCTCATCGGCGCGGCGGTCGTCGGTGCGGGGATCGTCGGCACGATCATCTGGCAGAAGATGCAGGACGGCGCCAACAGCATCCCCACGCCGTGACCGACGAGCGCGGCGTCGCCGCGGCCATCGTCCTGTTCCCGATGTTCGCCGCGGTCGTGTTCATGTTCGTCAACGGCGCGATGTGGCAGCTCGACCGCCAGGTGGCGACGGCCGCCGCCGATCGGGCGTCGCAAGCCGTCGCCCTGCACGGGTCGTCCGTGGGCGCCGCACGCAGCGTCGCCGTCGAGCAGATGGCCGCGGCGGGCATCGACAGCATCTCGGTGGAGATCTCCCGAGGCGCCGAGTTCACGACGGTGTTCGGTGTCGGGCAAGTCGCCAGGACTGCTTGTCGGGGATGACGGTCACGGTGAGCGCCACCTCGGTGACGCCGACAGAAGGGCTGGACGCTCCGTGAGGCGCGGGCCACGCCGACTGGCGCGCCGACTGCGCCGTGACCGACGCGGTGCCGCCGACGTCGCTGCCCTCATCGTCATCGTGCCGCTCGCCTTCGGTGCCGTGTTGTTGTTCATCTACGTCGGACGTCAGGGGACAGCCCGCGAGGGGGTCACCCATGCCGCCGCCGTCGCCGCCCGCGCCGCATCGATGGAGCGCAACGCCGGGTCGGCCCAGGCGGCCGCCGTCGCGGCGGCGAGCCGCACGCTTGCCGGGTCCGGAACGGCCTGCGCCGGGGGGCCGAGCGTCGCCGTATCGGCGAGCGAGTGGTCAGCTGGCGGCGTCGTGACCGTGTCCGTCACCTGTCAGGCCGAGGGCGTCACCGAGATCGGGGCGCCGACGCGCACGTTGTCAGCGTCGGCCCGGGCGACGATCGACCACTTCGTGCTGTACGGGGACTGACGGTGGGCGCCCTGCATCGGATCCGCGATGACGAACGGGGCGCCGGGTACCTCGCCGCCTTCATCGTGCTCTTCTCGGTGCTGCTGATCGCCGGTGTCGGGATCCTCGTCGACTCGGCACGCATCCTCGCCGCCGATCGCGAGTGCTCGTCGATCGCTATGGAGGCGGCGCGTGCCGGGGCCAACGCGCTCGACGGCGAACTGCTCCGCGATGGCATGGTGACCGCCAACCCGGCGCAGGCCCAGGCGACTGCGGCGGCCGCCGCCGGCGCCTTCGTGTCCCACGCCGGCGGGTCGTTGCAGTCGGTGGCGGTGTCCGGCAATCGGGTGACCGTCGTGGTCACGGCATCGGTGGACCCGTGGTTCCCCCTGATCAGCGGACGAACCGTGTCCAAGTCGGCGACGGCTAGCGCCGAGCGGGAGGGCGTTGGGCGATGAACTGGTTCGTCTCGGCGCTGGCCAAGTTCGTTTTCCGGTCGGCGGTCTTGGTCGCGCCCAGGAGTGGTTGAGGGAGGGCTGAGATGACGACTCGACGCAGGATCAGCCGGCGGGCCGCATTGCCCACCGGAGCGTGGCGGCGCTTTTTCACGGCGCTGAGCGTGCTCGTCGTCGTACTCGTCGGCGTCCCGGTGTTGCTGGTCGTCTGCTCCCGCGCCGGACTCGATGCCGCACATCCGTTCCCCTCGATCGGCTCGACCGACGAGATGAGGACGTACTTCGAGCGCCGGCTGACGCCCACCGAAGTCGCCCCGGTCGCCCTGCGCGCCCTGCTCGTCGTCGCGTGGGCGTTGTGGCTGGCGATGGTGTCATCGGTGTGCGCCTCGATTCTCGAGGCGCGGGGCAGCGGTCGGCGCTCCTGGGTGCCGCAGTTGGCGATGTTCGCCGGTCTCGGTCGGTGGATCGCCGCCGGTCTGACGGCGGTGTCATCGCTGGCTCCGAACTTCGTGTCGGCAGCCTCGCTGGCGTCGCCGCGTCCGTTCACGATCAGCGCGGCCACGCCGGAGACGGTGGTCGCCGAGATGCCGGTGCCGGCTGGCTTCGCCCGCGTCCAGCGCGGCGAGTCGATCGAGACCTTTGCCCAGCGGCTGCTCGGCGATGCCGCTCGGTGGCCGGAGCTGTGGGAGTTGAACAGGGACCAGCAGGTCGGCCCCGGTGGCCAGGCCTGGAGCGCCCCGTGGAAGCTCGGCGTCGGTTGGGACCTCCGCCTGCCACCTGATGCCGTTCGTGCCGCACACTCCGAGCTCGTCAGCAGCGTTGACGACGCGCCGCGGGCAGCGGCGACCGATCCGCCTGTCTCGGCGTGGGCCCGCCGGGATCGCCTTACGGTGGTCGACGACTACGAAGTGGTCGATGGCGACTCGTACTGGGGGATCGCCGAACGTTTCCTTCCCACGGCATCGACCGAGCGTGACGTGTGGGAGTTCACCCAGGCGCTGATGACGTTCAACGCCCCGCGGCTCGGCTACGCCCATCCGGCGATGCTTCATCCCGGCGATGTCGTCGAGATCGTCGCCCACGTTGGATCGGCCACGAGTGACGTCGCCCGAGATGACGCCACGGCGCACACCGTCGTCGCTGGCGACTCCTACTGGGAGATCGCCGAGCAGACGCTCGGCGACGGGGCGACCCCTGGTTCGGTGCTCGCCCTGACCAACGGGTTGGTCGACGTCAACGGCCCGCGCTTGGGTTACGAGGATCGCCGGATGATCCACCCCGGCGACGTGGTGTACATCGAACCGCAGGTGGCACCAGCGCAACCACCGAGCCAGGCGGCGACGGCCTCGGTACTGACGAGCGATGTCGACGCCATCGCCATCGACGCCCTGCCGCCACCGCCTGTGGCGCCCCCGACCACCACGCTGCCACCCCCCACTACGTCGACGGTCCCACCGCCGAACGCACCGCCGCCACCCACCGATGCCGGTGACGGCACCGACCGCGGCTCACCGGTGTCGCCGATCGGCCTGGGGCAGGCAGCCTTGATCGCCACCGGCATCGTCGCCCTGCTGGCGGCGCGCCGGCGCGCTCGGTTGCGCGCCGCTGAGCCACCGGCGCGCGTCCCGCTGCCGAACCCGGACATGGTCGCGATGGAACGACAACTACGCAGCCTCGACGCAGGCGAGCGCCTGCTCCGTGTCGACATCGCGCTGCGCGCCGCCGCCGCCGAGTTGGCCGACGGTGAGCAGCGCATCGTCGTCGTGCGCTGTGCGCCCGACGGGTGGGTGGACGTCACCCTCACCGGCCCGGCCGAGCTGACCGAACCGTGGCGAGGTTCCGGCCGCTGCTGGACGCTGCCAGGCACGGTGCCGGTCGAGGATCTTGCGCCGCGAGCCAGGGCAGTCGGCGCCCCGTGCATCGCCCTCACCCAGATCGGCGTCGACGAGGAGGACTGCGACATGCTCGTCGACCTCGAGGCCACCGGGCTGCTCGCCGTCGATGCCGATCCAGAGGTGGCGGACGACGTCGTGCGGGCGATCGCCGTCGGCCTCGCCAGCTCGGAGTTCGCCGAGGTTGCCCATCTCGTCGGTGTCGGAATCGACGAGGCGGCGTTCCTCGGCCATCGACATGCGCAGGTCGTGCCCACGGTCGACGAGGCACTCGAGCTGGCGGCGACGGTGATCGGCGGGGCCACGACGACGCGATCGACGTTCTCCCTGCGCGCTCATCACACCAGCGGTGAGGTGTGGGAACCGGCGGTGGTTCTGGTCGCCACGTCGCACGCGGCTGACGTCACCGGCGACGTCGCCCGGTCGATCTCGACGCGCGGCGGGCTGGCGATCGTCGTCGGCGAGCCGGTCGTCGATGCGCCGTGGTCGTTGCAGGCCGATAGCACCGGCTGGACGCTGAACCCGTTGGGGATCAGGTTGCGACCGGTCGGCGTCGACCGCGAGTCCGTCGAGGACGTCGAGGCTCTCGTCGACGCGATCTGTGACCCGTACCTCGACGAGCGGTCGTCGGACAGTCATGAGCTCGTCGTCGACCTCGATCAGACAGCCGTCGACGTCGACCCATTCGTGCGTGAGCACTCAACGCAACGGCCACAACGGTCATGACATCGATCCTCCAGCGGCGCTGCTCGCCCCCCAACGGCGTGACATTGCGGTCCTCGACGACGCCGATCCGCCCTGGTCCGTGATGGTCCGTCTGCTCGGCAGCGTCGAGGTCATCGACCGCGATCGTCGGCCTGCAAAATTCGAACGGTCGAAGACCCTCGAGCTCGTCGCTTGGCTCGTCACCCATCGAGGGCGGGCGAGCCGTTCGGCTGCGCGCACCGCGCTGTGGGACCTCGACGTCCGTGACGCGACGTTCGCCAACGTGGTGTCCGAGGCTCGCCGCACGATGGCCCGGCACGTCCCGCCACCGGAGGGCGACGAGTGGCTGCGCCGGACGATGACCGACGAGCTGTCGCTGCACGACGAGGTGATCGCCGACGCTGACGTGGTGCGCGCCCGCTTCGAGCGGTCGCGGGCGCTGGGTGGCGCCGAGGCGATGGCCGTGTTGCGCCCGGCCGTCGAGCTCGTCGACGAGCTGCCGTTCACCGGCACGAGCTACCTGTGGCCGGACGCCGAGGGAATCACGTCGAATCTCGTGCTGCTCGCCACGAACGTGACGGCCGAGTACGGCAAGCTTGCCCTCGCGGCCGGTGACGTCGACGCGGTGTTCTGGGCGACCGGCCGGGGCCTCCAGGTGATCGCCGGCCAGGAGGCGCTGATCGCCCTGCGCATGCGCGCCCACGCCGAGGCGGGCGATCTGTCGGCGGTGCGGATGGAGTGGGAGTCCTACGAGCGGGTGATCAACGCCGACCCGTGGAGCGATGGCGAGCCGGCGCCTAAGCTCGTCGCCCTGCGCAAAGAGCTCCTGTCGCACTGAGCCGGCCCGGCGCGCTCCGATCTGGGCGGCCAAAACGCCTGATTCCGGACCGCAGGCCGCCCGGATCGGGAAACGGACCGGAGGCCGCCCAGAACGGGTGGCTAGGAGTTGTCGCCGTCGGTGAGCTCGCGGCGGCCTTCGAGGGCTCGGCCGAGCGTCAACTCGTCGGCGTACTCGAGGTCGCCGCCGACGGGCAGGCCGCTGGCCAGGCGGGTGACGCGCAGTCCGAGGGGGCGTAGCTGTCGGGCGAGGTACATCGCCGTCACCTCACCCTCGGTGTTCGGGTTGGTGCACAAGATGATCTCTTCGATGCCCTCTGGCTCGATGCGGGCGAGCAGCTCGCGGATCTTCAACTGCTCGGGGCCGATGCCCTCGAGTGGGCTCATCGCTCCGAGCAGGACGTGGTAGCGTCCGTGGAACTCGCCGGTGCGTTCGACGGCGACGATGTCTCGGGACTCCTCGACCACACACACCACGCGACCGTCGCGACGATCGTCGCTGCAGAACTGGCACAGCTCGGAGTCGGTGACGTTGAAGCAGCGGGTACAGAAGCGCACCTTGGCCTTGGCGTCGCTGATCGCCGCGGCGAGCCGCCCGACATCGTCGGCGGGGATCTTCAACAGGTGGAAGGCGATCCGCTGGGCCGACCGCGGGCCGATCCCGGGGAGCCGACCGAGCTCGTCGATCAAGGTCTGGACCGGTGGGGAGTAGGCGCTGGCCATCGCTCAGTCGTCCTCGCCGACGAGGGTGGCGCCCGGGAACGCCTCGGAGAGTCGTTCGAGCACGGACGGTCCGCCGCTGAGCGCCGGCTGGGAGTCGTCGGGCTCGTGGTGCTCTTCGACCGGGTCGCTCGCCGGCTGCGCCGTGGCGACCGGCGTGGTGTCCGGGCCGGCCCCGAGACTCCCAGCGCACCTTGATCGTGCGGCCGGTGGCGTCGCGCAGAGCCCGCTCGACGTCGGCGACCTGTTGGACGCACTTCGCCTGGTGGGTTGCGTTGGGTGCCGACAGGGTGACGACATCGCCGCCGGCGGCGACCACCTCGACGGGTGCGAACAGGGCGCGGGTGAGGCCGCGCAAGGTGGGCCGGACCGTGTCGTTCCACACGGTCCGCAGATCGACCTCGTCCGTCGGCGCCGCGGCCGGCTCCTCGGTCGGCTCCGCAGCCGGTGGTGACGGCCCGCTCGGCGCCGCGGGCGTCGGCGGCGTGGCCGCCGGGGCGGTCGCCGGTTGCTGGGCGTGCCCGCCGAGCTTCGCCCGTCCGGTGCTCGGGTCGACTGGCGATGCTGGCGTGGTCGGTGCCGCCGCCGCGGCCCGTTCCAGCTTGGCGACCCGGGCGGCCAGCGTGGCGACGTCGTCGACGCTCTCGCGTTGGCGGCAGAGCTGGACGAGGGCGACCTCGATGAGCACCCGCGGGTCAGGCGAATGGCGCAGCTCGACGAGGATCTCGCCGAGCCGCTCGATGGCGCCGACGAGGGCGGCCGGACCGAGGCGCACCGACTGCGCCGCGAGGGCGTCGGCGGCCTCGGTGGGCAACTGCACGAGCTCGGGCGCCATCAGGCAGAGGAACCCGTTGCGCAGGTGCTTGACGAGGCCCTCGGCGATCGTGCGCGGATCGTGACCGACGTTGACGAGGGCGGCCATCGCCGTGAGCGCCCGGCCCGGATCGTGCTCGATCAACGCCTCGACGAACTCGTCGAACGTCAGCTCCTCGCCGAACGATCCCGCCGGCTGTTGGCGATCAGCTCGAGCGCCGAGAGGGCGTCGCGCGCCGAGCCGGCACCCTGCGTCACGGCGGCGTCGAGGGCCTCGTCCGACACGTCGAGCCCCGCTTCGGTGGCCACCCAACGGACATGCTCGGCGAGCACGTCGGGGGCCAGGAGGTGGAACCGCAGGTGCTGCGTGCGGCTGCGGATCGTGTCGGAGACCTTCTGCGGGTCGGTGGTGGCGAGCACGAACACGACGTGGCCGGGAGGCTCCTCGAGCGTCTTCAGCAGCGTCGCTTCTGCGGGCTTGGAGAGCATGTGAACCTCGTCGAGGATGTACACCTTGTGGCGCCCGGGGGTGCCGAGGTTGGCCTTCTCGATGAGGTCCCGCATCGCCTCGACGCCGTTGTTGCTGGCGGCGTCGAGCTCGTGCACGTCGTAGCTCACGCCGCGCTCGACGTCGAGGCACGAGGCGCACTCGCAGCACGGCTCGCCGTCGACCGGCCGTTCGCAGTTGAGCACCTTGGCGAGGATCCGCGCCGAGGTCGTCTTGCCGGTGCCACGAGGGCCGGAGAACAGGTACGCCTGGCCCTCGCGCCCACCGGCCACGGCGTCGCGCAGGGCGCGCACGACGTGGTCCTGGCCCTTGATCTCGGCGAACCGGCGGGGGCGGTAGCGGCGGTAGAGCGACGGCGTGGCCACGGGTCGAGCCTACGTGCTGGCTGTCAGGGCGGTACCGGGCGCGTCGGCCCAGCGTGGCATGCCCGTCTGCCAGGCCGCCGGCTGACTACGTTGGTCGCCAGTGTCGCTACTGCCCCGGGGAACCCCTGTTCGACGAACGCTGACTCGTCGACTCGTTCGGACGACGATCGCCGTGGCGATCGGCGGGTTGGCGCTGCTCGGGCTCGATGGACCGGCGCAGGCTCAGAACGCGATCGTGTCGACGAGTCCCGAGGACGGCTCCGAGGTGACGACGCAGCCGGCGGCGATCGTCCTGACGTTCGAGAACGAGGTCCCCGAACAGCGCGAGGTGCAGGTCGTCTGTGACGGCAACCCGTTCAGTTCGATCTCCGCCCCGGAGCTCGGCGACGGACGGGCTGACGCTCACGGTCGACCTGCTGCAGCCGCTCCCGGCCGGCGAGTGCAACGTGACCTGGGTGTTGTCCAATGACGACGGCTCGACCGACCGCGACGACTTCTCCTTCACGGTGAGCGAATCGGCGGCCGCGGCGACGCCCGGGGCAACGACCACGACCACGGCCGGTGGGACGGCCACGGCGGTCAGCGACGATGGTGGTGACAGCGATGACGTGCGCGACGCCGGGTCGGTGTCGAGTGCCCCGATCTGGCTCGGCCGCGTGCTGTCGATCGTCGGGATCGCCGTCGTCTTCGGGTCGCTCGTGCTCATCGTCGCGGCCTGGCCCGAAGGACCCGAGTACGTCCTCGCCCTGCGATTCCTGCGCTCGATGTGGATCGTCGGCCTCGTCGGCACGTTGATCTATGTCGCCGGCCTTTCGGCGGCCGTGAAGGGCGAGTCGTTCAGCAGCGGGCTCAACCCGGCGAACTGGTTCGACCTCTTCGACGCCGGCTGGCCGGGGCGCTTCGCCGTGCTGCGCGTCGTCTTGGTGATCGCCATGGCGTGGGTGGTGATGAAGCCAGAGCGGGTCATCGACCCGACGACGAACATGCTGGCCCTCGGCATCCCGGCGCTCGCCGTGGTGACCCTCGGACTCTCACGCACGGGCGGCAACCTCGCTTTCCTCGGCGTCGTCGCCTCGATCCTCCACGTGCTGGCGATGGCGGTGTGGTTCGGCGGCGCGGTGCTGCTCGCCCGCGTCGTGCTGGCCGGGCCCGGCGACGAGGATCTCGTCCACGCCGTCCGCGGGTTCGGGCGGATCTCCAATCCAGCGATCGTGATCACCCTGTTCAGCGGTCTGATCCAGCTCTATCGACTCGACGGTGGCGAGTTGTTCAGCTCGGGTCACGGTCGGGTCGTGCTGCTCAAGACGGTCGCCGTGGCGGCGATGGTGTTCGTCGGGATGACGGCGAAGCAGATCGCCAGCTCCAAGCTCAACCGAGCGAACGAGCTGAACGCGCGCAACGCCGACCGGCTGCGCCGGGCATTCGGGACGGAGGCGGCGATCGGCCTTCTCGTCATCGGCCTGTCCGGCTGGCTGCTCGGCCTCAACCCGGGCAAGCTGCCCGACTCCGGCGGCGACTTCGACATCGAGGAGCGCTTCCAGGATCAGGCCCTCGACTTCGACGTCGAGGTGCTGATGAGCCCCGGCCGCGTCGGGCTCAACGAGCTCGAGGTCGTCGTCAACGCCCCGGCGACCGGCCTGTCGGATCTGCTCGTGACGTTCTTCCCGCCGACCGGTGCGTCGGGAACGCCGATCATCACCCAGGGGATCGCCATCACCGGTGCCGGTGTCGCTCGCTCGCGACGGCGGCGATCATCCCCCTCGACGTCGCCGGGACGTGGCGCATCCAGGTGTCGGCGGTGACCCCTCAGGGCACGGTCACCGGGATCAACGCCAACGTCGGGATCGCCGACGAGGACGGCAACGTTCCCGACCCGGCCACGCCCGACGTCCCCGAGCTCCCCGCCTCGTCCTCGACGAGCACCACGGCCCCCGCCGTCGAGACCACCGAGGGCTAAGACCGTCTGTGTAAGCGTGTAAGCCCGTGGAGGGCTTACACGCTTACACAGAGCGCTCGGTGGTGGTCATGAACTGGCGGAAGTCGACGGGCGTGGCGACGTCGAGCTGGTCGTAGCGACAGCTCTGCGGGTCGCGGTCGGGGCGCCAGCGCACGAACGTGACGCCGTGGCGGAAGCGGCCGTTCTCCAACTGGCCGAACGTCACCTCGACGACCCGCTCGACGCGCAGCGGCACCCAGGAGAGGTCCTTGCCGGCATTCCAGCGGCTCGTCGCCCCCGGCCGCCGTTGCGTGTCACCCTCGCCCGTCGGCTGGTTCATCGTCGCGAACTCGGCCCACTCCGCCCACGGATGTCCGTCGATGGCGTTCTCGGTCAGCGGGGCGAGCTCGGCGAGCAGCTCCTTGCGCTGCTTGACCGTGAACGCGGCGGCGACACCGACGTGATGCATCACGCCGTCGTCGTCGAACAGGCCGAGGAGCATCGATCCGACACCCTCACCGTCCTTGTGGATGCGGTAGCCGGCGAGCGCGCAGTCGGCGGTGCGCTGGTGCTTGACCTTGACGAGCGCCCGCTTGTCCGGCTGGTACTCGTCGTCGAGACGCTTGGCGACGACGCCGTCGAGCCCGGCGCCCTCGAACGTCGTGAACCAGTCGTTGGCGACGGCGGCGTCGGTGCTCGCCGGCGTGATGAACACGCTCGGCCCGGTCTGCACGACGTCGACCAGCTTGGCCCGACGCTCGCTGAACGGGCGGGCGAGCCACGACTCGTCACCGAGGGCGAGGAGGTCGAAGGCGATGAACACGGTCGGCGTCTCGGCGGCCAGCCGGTTGATCCGCGACACCGCTGGGTGGATGCGCTGCAGCAGGGCGTCGAAGTCGAGCCCGTTGCCGCCGCCGTCAGGGATGACGATCTCGCCGTCGACGACGACGTGCTCGGGAAGCGCCGCAGCGAGCACCGGGAGCAGTTCGGGGAAGTACCGCGTGAACGGCCGCTCGCTGCGGCTGGTCAGCTCGATGTCGTCACCGTCGCGGGTCGACGATGCAGCGGAACCCGTCCCACTTCGGCTCGAACAGCCAGCCCTCGCCGTCGGGGATGGTGCGCGACAGCTTGGCGAGCATCGGCTTGATCGGCAGCTCGATCGGGAAACCCACGTCACCATTCTGGTCAGTGATGGGAACCACACCGACGCGTCTGATACGTCTGAGCCGTACTCGCACGAACTGAGAGGGAGAGACGATGAAGTCGATCTGGAAGCCAACGATGACCGCCGTCGCCGCTGCCGGCGTGGCGCTCGCCGCCGTCGCCCTGGCCGGAGTTTCGCAACCAGCGGCCGCCACCGCACCCCCGACCTCGGAGCCAACCCCACCGGCTGCCGGCGGTGACGGCACGATCACAGTGAGCGGCACCGGCACGGTCACGCGTCGACCCGGACACCGCCGTGGTGAACCTCGGCGTGCAGGCCAACGCGGCCACCGGCGCCGAGGCGATGGACGACGTCAACGCCTCGTCGGCCGCGCTGACGGAGGCGCTCGATCGCCGCCGGGATCGCCGAGGAGGACATCCAGACGTCCGGCCTCAACCTGTGGACGACGACGGACGACCGGGGCGAGGTCAACGGCTACCAGGCCTCGCTCAGCGTCAACGTCACGGTCCGCGACATCGACGCCGTCGGGCCGACGATCGACGCCGCCCAGCAGGCCGCCGGCCCCGGATTCACGATCGGCGGCGTGACGTTCTCGTTCGACGACCCCGAGTCGGTGCTCGAACAGGCTCGCATCGACGCCGTCGACTCGGCCCGCACGAAGGCCGAGCAGTACGCCGCGGCAGCCGGCCTGACGCTCGGCGACGTCGTGAGCATCATCGAGGGGTCGGCGACCCCGCCGGTCCTCTTCCGTGCCGCGCCGCAGATGGCCGCCGAGGACGCCGCCGGCCCGTCGATCTCGCCCGGGCAGCTCGACCTCACCGTCGACATCTCGGTCACCTACTCGACATCCTGACCGCTGACCCCGGCGCAGTACAGTCGCCCGGGTGGGTGGAGGCTCTGCGAACTCGCGGCCACGCACCGACGTCGAGGTGCGTGCTCTGGCAACCGACGATGTCGAGGCGCTCACGGCGTTCTTCGCCTCGGTGCCGGAGGGCGACCGGACGTTCTTCAAGGAGGACGTGTCCGATCCTGCGGTGATCGCCGGGTGGGTGGCCGTCGCCGATCGCCACCGGCTGATCGCCCTCGTCGATGGTGACGTCGCCGGCTACGTCGCCGTGCTCAAGGGGATCGGCGGGAGCAGCCACGTCGGCGAGCTGCGCCTCGTCATCGCCCCGGAGTACCGCCAACGAGGTATCGGTCGACTGCTCGCCCAACGGGCGGTCTGTCGAAGCGCTCGAACTCGGCGTCGTCAAGCTCGTCGTCGACGTCATCGCCGGCCAGGATCGCCTCTTCGACATGTTCACCAAGCTCGGCTTCGAGCAGGAAGGTCGCCTGCGCCGTCACGTGCGCAGCGCGTCCGGGGAGACCCACGACCTGCTCGTACTGTCGCACTTCGTCGACGAGCTGGCGGCGTCGTTGGCCGTCGAGTCGCCGGCGTCCTGACGCCTCCAACGCCATTCCGCTCGGCACCTTCGGTGACGCCCAGGGAGGTTGAAAGCCGACCGCCGACGGCGACAGGAGGATGTGTGACCGGGGTGCTCTTCTACAACCCACTCGCCGTGGCGGCCCTCGCCGAGCACACGCAGGCGGCGGCCGATGAGCTCGCCTCGATCTCGGCCACCGAGGACTGGTGCCTCGACGCTGTCACCGCCGCCCACAAAGTCGCCGACGCGCTCGAGCAGTTGCTCGGATCGACGCTCTTGGCGATCGTGACGGACGAATCGATGACCCAGTGGAACGCCGTGTTCGGGCCGTCGATCGACGACCTCATCGCCCAGCTCAACGCCGCCCAGGGAACCGACCCCGCCGGGCGGTTCTTCCTCGACGAGGGCGAGTTCACCCTCGCCACCTCGATCAGCACGGTCAGCACGATCGGCGGGTGGGACGACGCGGTCTACGGCGTGGGCTGCGTGGCGTTCCCCGGTGGAAAGTACGACGGCGGCGGGTTCATCATCGACCACCGGGGTGTCTGCTATCCGATCGTCGTTCCCCGGGTCGAGACCGACGACGGCGACGTGTACACCGCCGACCGCAGCCCCGTTCCAGCGGGCGAACCAAGTGTCGCCACGCTCGGTGGAACCGACCCAGGATGGGAGGTCGTCGGCGTGGCGACGGGTGTCGATCGTTTCCAGGCGGCGCCGTCGTCCGCCGAGCAGCTCGCCGGGTTCTTTGCCGGATCGACCGGTCTCGTCGTGCCACGCCCGCCGAACAGCGCGCTCGCCTACATCAATCCGGGCCTCGAAGGAGGCCCGCCGCACCTCACCGATGCGCCACCGGTGCCCGCCCCCATCGTCGCCCGCCCGACCGCTGGCGTGCCTGACCCGGCCGACAGCTCGCTGCCGGCGATCGCCGAAGGCTCCCTCGCCTTGGCCGCCACGACGGTCCAGGGCGCCGTGATGGCCTCAGCGATGGACAACCAGACCGAGCGCGCCTATCAGGTGATCTTCGAGGAGAACCCGGACGGCCGGCGGCGCGCTCGCATCCAGACCTTCACGCTCGGCGCCACCGTCGACGGAGACGTCGAGATCATCCCCGAGCACATCTTCCTGGGCAGCGACGGCGAGCTGATTTCGCAGTCGATCAGCTATGGCAGCCCGTACGCGTCGGCAGGAGACTCCGCCGTGATCACGGACGACGTCGCCGGGTTCGCCCTCGACGGCAGCGCCCCCATCGAGTACGAAGTTCCCGAGGCAACCTTCCCCTGATGGCCGGGCGGCGATCGCCCGTCACGCGGCAGCGGGGAGCGGCTGCCGCGTGACGGAGTGGCAGGCATCGAGCAGAGCGGGGAGAAAGCGCCCCGGGTCGAGCGTGCACACAGCGTGGCCGCCGGCGACTCGATGCACGCTGGCATCGGCGAGGCGGCGGGACAGGTCGAGTTGGCGATGCACGGGAACGACGTCGTCGTGGTCGGTGACGACAACGGCGGTGGGCACGTCGACGTCCTCGATCCACGGCCGCGAGTCGAAGCGTCCGAGCTCGCGCCCGGCCTCGACGACCTGCGCCCAGTCGTGCCGGGCGACCTCGGCGAACCCCCACCACGGCTTGCCGCGCAGCGCACGCCACCGCCCGACGGCGCCGACCGCCGCCTTCGTGAGCGGGGCCAGCGGAAGGTGGCCGACGACCGCAGCGGTACCGTCGGCGACGCGGAACAGGATCGTCTCGCGCGGCGTGCCGCCGAACGTACAACTCGTGGCGCAGAGCACGAGGCCGGCGACGACATCGCGATGGCGGCGCCACAGCAGCTGAGCGATCGGCCCGCCCATCGAGTAGCCGACGACCGTCACCGGAGCGAGGTCGAGCACCTCGACGAGGGTGGCGACGTCGTCGGCACAGTCGGCGAGGCGGAACGGCACCTCCGACTGCAAGCCGCGGCCGTGGCCCCGGTGATCGAGGGCGACAACATTGAAGCACTCGGCAAGCGCGTTGTAGCACGTGATCCAGTTGAGGTCGGCGGTCGCCGTCCACCCGTGGAGCAGCACGATCGTCGGTGCGCCGTCCGGCCCGGGCAGTTGGCGGACAAACGTGCGCCCGCGGCCGGGAAGGTCGACGTCCCGGCCGTCGGGCAGCACGGGGGGATCGATGCCGAGCTCTCCGCCATGCACGTCGCCCATCGGATCCCTCCTTTGCTCAAACAGGAGCAGGCAGGCAGCCCGCGTGATACGTCGTTCTCGGCTTGTTTCGGCCAGACTCTGACGCGTGAGGATGTTGCGATACGGACCACTTGGCGAAGAGCGGCCTGCGGCGTTCACCGACGACGGACGGGTGGTCGACGTCGGTGACTTGTTCGGTGACTTCGACCAGCGCTTCTTTGCTGGCGGGGGCATCGATGATCTGCGTGCGGCGCTGGCCAACGACACCCAACTGCGCACGGTGGACATCGGCGCTCAGCGCATCGGCGCGCCGATCGCCAAGCCCTACCAAGTCCTCGGGATCGGGCTCAACTACGCCGACCATGCCGCCGAGACGGGTGCCCAGCGACCATCCGAGCCAGTGGTCTTCAACAAGTCGCCATCGTCGGTCGTCGGGCCCAACGACGACGTGCTCTTGCCACCTGGGAGCACGCACACCGACTGGGAAGTCGAGCTCGCCGTCATCGTCGGGGCGCGCGCCCAGTACCTCGCCGATGAAGCGGCGGCGCGCGCCTGCATCGCCGGGTTCGCCATCGCCAACGACGTCTCCGAGCGTCACTTCCAAAAGGACCGGGGCGGACAGTGGGTCAAGGGCAAGTCGTTCGCCACCTTCAACCCCCTCGGGCCGTGGCTCGTGACGCCGGACGAGGCCGGCGACGTCGGCAACCTGGCGATGCGCCTCGACGTCGACGGGGAGCGGATGCAGGACTCGACGACGGCCGAGATGATCTTCGGGGTCGATTACCTCGTGTGGTACCTCAGCCAGTTTCTCGTGCTGGAACCGGGCGACCTCATCAACACCGGCACGCCGGCAGGGGTCGGGCTCGGCCGCAAACCACCGCGCTTCCTCGCCGCGGGCGAGGTGATCGAGTTGTCGATCGACGGTCTCGGCTCGCAACGCCAAGCCGTCAAGTAGGCAGGCAGGCGTTCTGGTGCCGCGAGTCGGCGTCAGTAGCGACCGAAAAGTGGCAGCAGAATCCCGGCTCGAGAGGTCTGTGACGGATGCCTGTCGCACCCGTCCGTGCCGATGCGCTACAACGGAGGCATGGCTACAGACGTCGAGTCGGGGTCCGTCGCCGAACGCATCGCCCCATTGCTGCGGGCGCTGCTCGGGAGCACCCCCCCGGTACGCATCGAGTTCTGGGACGGCAGCATCGTCGAGAGTGACGGCCCGCCCGGGAGCGACGGCCCACCAGGGACGCTGCGGATCAACTCGCCCGATGCCATTCGCCGAGTGTTGTGGATGCCCAATCAGCTCGGCATTGGTCGGGCGTACGTCGCCGGTGACCTCGACGCCGAGGGCGACTTCATCGCCATGGTCGAGGCGCTCCGCGACGTCACCGCCGAGGATCTGCGCCTTCGCAGCAGGACGGTGATCGAGGCGATCGCCGCGGCGCAGCGCGCCGGGGTGATCGGGCGGCCGCTTCCACCGCCGCCTCAGGAAGCGCGCCTCAAGGGGCGCCGCCACTCGCTGCGCCGCGACTCGCGGGCGATCAGTCATCACTACGACGTCGGCAACGACTTCTACCGGCTCGTCCTCGGCGACTCGATGACGTACTCCTGTGCGCGTTTCGTCGACGACAGCGTGTCGCTCGACGATGCCCAAGCCGCCAAGCACGACCTCGTTGCCCGCAAGCTGGGCCTCGACCAGGGCGAGGGCCTGCGGCTGCTCGATGTCGGCTGTGGCTGGGGTTCGATGGCCATCCACGCCGCGTCGCGCTATGGCGTCGAGGCGGTCGGCATCACGATCAGCCGCGAGCAGGCCGAGTTGGCGAGGAAGCGGGTCGGTGAGGCCGGAGTCGGCGACAAGGTCGAGATCAGGCTGCAGGACTACCGCGAGCTCGGTGACGAACGCTTCGACGCGATCAGCTCGATCGGGATGGCCGAGCACGTCGGGGCCAAGCGCATCGACGAGTACTTCGGCATCCTTCACAAGGCGCTCGAGCCGACGGGTCGTCTACTCAACCACGCCATCTCGTCGGTCGGTGGCTCGAAGCTCGCCCGACACTCATTCGTCGGGCGCTACGTGTTCCCCGACGGCGAGCTGCTCGATGTCGGCGACACCGTGCGGGCAATGGAGCGGGCCGGCTTCGAGGTCCGTGACGTGGAGTCGCTGCGCGAGCACTACGCCAAGACGCTGCGCGCCTGGGTCGCCAACCTCGAAGCGAACTGGGATGCCGCCGTCGCCGCCTCCGACATCGCCCACGCTCGGATCTGGCGCCTGTACATGGCCGGCTCTGCGGTCGGGTTCACCGACGGTGGCATCAACATCCACCAGGTGCTCGGCGTCGTGCCGACGGCGAGCGGCGAGAGCGGGATACCGCGCACCCGCGCCACCTGGGTCTAGTTTCGACCGCTTACGTTCGCTCGTTCCTCGCTCACTGCAGCGGTCGAGCAACGTTGAGCGGCTTCGCCGCACCCAATCTCTGGCGGCGGCCGGCAGGGCCGGCCCGAGCCGCCGCCAACTCGGGGGCTCCAGTTCAGAGGGTATGACTCATCGATCAAGCGGGACATTACCGTCTCTGGGGTGCAATTTGGGGTGCAACCGGAGATTCGCCGACGAGCGGTTGAGCAGAGTCGATCGCTCAACCACCGATTCGAGTGCTCGACCATCGGCGATAACTCCAAGGGACACATGGGCGGTCCGCCACCTGCCGTCAGGTATCGGCTGATGCCACCTACGTAGGTGTTTCGCGGCGAGCATGTCGGGCTCGTACCCCGTGTCAGACCGATCCGCTTCGTTCGTGGACAATCCGTCGACACTCGGCGGCGCCACCACCGGCGTACGTGAATTCACCGTCAACCTGGGGGTGCGAACTTGGAGGACGGTTGGCCGAACATTCTGTCGCGGTTCATGCGCATCGACTGCGGGACAGGGCCAACGGTTCCGCAGTCTCGGGACACTGCGGAGCCCGTGATCCGGGAACGCCGTCACCATCGTCAGTGTGGGCGGGAGCAGGTTGACTGAGTCGGGCGGCGTAAGTCCGAGCTGAGGGCGTGACCTTGGTCGCTGTTCCGAGGGTCGGTCGGGCCGTCATTGCCGGGCATTGGTGTGGTTGTGGTCGAGGAGGCCTTGGATGTGGGGGTCGGTGCCGCTGACGTGGACGTGGAGGGGGATCGAGACGACGACTGTGTGCGGCCGGTAGAGAAGGGCGAGCTTGATGGCGAGGGCGCTTTGGTTGTGTAGCCATTGGGTGCCGACGGTGGTGACGAACTCGGGGATGACGACGGTGATGATGTCGTCGGGTGACTCTGCGTCGAGCTCGTCGAGGTAGTCGAGTATTGGTCGGGTCAGTTCCCGGTACGGCGAGTAGATGGTGTGCAGCTCGACGGGGAGGTCGTGTTCGGCCCAGGCCGCGGTGATTGCTGCTTGTTCGTCGGTGTTGGCGACGACGTTGAGGGCGATGAGTCGGTCGGGGGCGAGCGAGCGGGCGTAGGTGACGGCGTTGAGGACGGCTTTGTTGACGGTGCCGACGAGGACGACGACGAGGTGTTCGTAGCGCCTCGGTTTCCAGCCGTTGGGTATGGCGATGGCTTGGCGAACCTTGTCGTAGTGCTGGCCGATGGTGTTGAGGACGAGGACCATGACGGGGATGAGGACGACGGGGATCCAGGCGCCGATGGTGAATTTGGAGATGGCGACGACGAGCAACACGATGAAGGTGGCGACGGCGCCCACGGCGTTGATGGTGAGGCCGGCTTGCCAGTGGGGTTCGCGGAGGCGCCAGTGGTGGACGACCATTCCTGTTTGGGAGAGGGTGAACCCGGTGAACACGCCGATGGCGTAGAGCGGGATGAGGTTGGAGACGTCACCGCTGAACACGACGATGAGTGTCCCGGCGAGGGCGGAGAGCACGAGGATGCCGTTGGAGAAGACGAGCCGGTCACCGCGGTTGGCGAGTTGGCGGGGCAGGAAGCCGTCGCTGGCGACGATCCCGGACAGCCGGGGGAAGTCGGCGTAGGCGGTGTTGGCGGCGAGGATCAGGATGGCGAAGGTGGAGAATTGGAGGAGGAAGTACATGAACGTCTCTCCTCCGAACACGGCTCTGGCCATGATCGAGAGCACGGTTTCGCCGCCCTCTTGGGGTACGGGCTTGAGGTGGTGTGCCAATACGGCGGTGCCGAAGAAGAGTGAGCCGAGGATCACACCCATCCACACCAGGGTGGTTGCGGCGTTACGAGACTCCGGTTTGCGGAAGGCAGGCACGCCGTTGGAGACTGCTTCGGTCCCGGTGAGGGCGATGGCGCCCGACGAGAAGGCGCGCATCAGCATGAACAGTGATGCGCTCGTGTTGAGTGCAGCGTTGCCGCCGGTGAGGGCGGCGAGCTCCTCGTCTTGACCCGGGATCTCGCCGAGGTCCTGGAAGAACGTTTGGTACAGGCCGTAGATGACGAGCGCGGCGAGAGCGCAGACGTAGATGTAGGTGGGCGGGGCGAACAGGGCGCCGGACTCGCGCACCCCACGCAGGTTCGCCACCATCATGAGCCCGACGGCCACCAGGCACAGGGCGACGCGGAACGGACGCAGGTCTGCGAAAGCCGAGGTGATCGCCCCGACGCCGGCGGCGATCGACACGGCCACGGTCAACACGTAGTCGGCGAGCAGCGACGAACCGGCGACAAGAGAAGGGATCTTGCCGAGGTTCTCCCGGGACACGATGTACGACCCGCCCCCCGATGGATAGGCGTAGATCGTTTGGCGGTAACTGAGCACGACGATCGTCAACAAGATGACCACCAAGACGGCCATCGGGACGAGGTACCCGAACGCTGCGAGTCCGGCGACGGGTACGAGGACGACGAGGATCTCCTCGGTGGCGTAAGCCGTCGAGGAGATCGCGTCGGAGGCGAAGACCGGGAGTCCGACCACCTTGCGCAGTCGTTGGTGGTGCTCTTCGCTGGTCGGGATCGGCCGGCCGATCATCAGGCGCTTGACGAGTTGGAACATCCGGTTCTCGTCGGCTCAGCCCGGAGCCGCCGGCTTGGGGCTGATCACCGCTGCGGCGAGATGATCCGTGAGGATCACCGCCACGATCCAGTTCTCCTGGGGAACGGAAGCGCCGACGGTCGGACTGAGCACGAAGCGGCCCACATAGCGGTCGCCACGGCTCACCGGAAGCTCCAGATCCTCAGCCTGCGATGAAAGAGGTGCGGGGCTCCCCGCCACCGTGCCGTTGCGTTCAATTCGGGGGAGGACGCTCGTTGGCTCACCGGCTTCGTATCGGCAGCTGTGTGCCAACAGGAGGCTGGTCAGCTCCGCTTGCACGGCGAAGATGAGGTCGTCGGAGTCGACGCGCTGCTCGACGAGGCGAACGATCCGTTCGATGTGTCGAGACTGGTTCGGGCCGGGTCCGGTCGACGGGTTCGAGGCGTGCCTCGACCGTCGCGATCGGTGTCGGGCAACGACGACGGCGCACAACCCGGCAAGGGAAAGCACGACCACCGGCCACATGCTGTCTTCGGCGTCAACCTTCAACACCAGGTACGGATGAAGGAAGAAGAAGTCGTACGACAGGACCGCCATGATCGTGGCGAAGGTCGCCGCCGCGAGCCCGGCCAGCGTGGCCGCGGCACCGATCAAGACGATGAGTACTGCCACTACGAACGCGGCGGCGTGCATCTGCTGGCGGAACGGCGTCAGCACTGCCACCACGGTGAACGGCCCGAACGTGGCGACGCCCCAGCCCGCTGCCAACTCGACGTCGTCGCTCACTGCTCCGTGGGCTAGCACCACGCCGGGTTCGCACGGGGCTCGTTGACACTCGCTTTACGCGTAGTGACTGATTCCTTACGTCTTCTTCGCGCACAGGTGCAGAATTGCCGCGTGCCCCTGGGTACCAGCATCTCGTCGCGGCGCGTGTGGGCCGGTGTCGCCGGCTCCGCCTTGGTGGTCGTCATCACCGCGGTTCTGCTGCCGCTCCGGGATGACGTGACATCGGCGACGCCCGCGCTGGTACTGGTCGTTCCTTGCGTGCTGGCCGCCCTGGTCGGTGGCCGCGCCGTGGGGCTCGCTGTCGCTGTGTTCGCCGCCGGAGCGTTCAATCTCGTGTTCCTCGAGCCGTTCGGCACGTTCAAGGTGGCCTCGGTCGACGAGGCCATCGCCCTCGTCGTGTTCGGACTCGTCGCCTTGACCGTCGCGACCTTGGTTGCCCGCGAGGGAGAACGGCGGCGGGCCGCCGTTCAGCGCACAACCGAGGTCGAGGCGCTGTGGCGGAAGAACGCGGAGATGCAGGCCGAGCAGGCCCGTCTGGCCGCCGAGAAGCAGGCGTTGGAAGCCATCGACCTGCAGCGCAGCGCGCTGTTGCGGTCCGTGTCACACGACCTGCGCACGCCCCTGGCCGCCATCCGAGCGGTCGTCTCCGATCTGCGCGACGAAGTCCTGTACGACGCCGCAGCACGACAAGAATTGCTCGAACTGGTCGCCGACGAAGCCGAGCGACTCGACCGCCTCGTCCACAATCTCCTCTCGATGAGCCGCATCGAAGCCGGATCGTTGCAGCCAGAACGCCAAGCCGTTGCCATTGACGAGCTGCTCGACAACCGGGTCCAACGGCTCCGCCCGCTGCTGCGCGACGCCACCGTCACCGTGCAGGCGGATCCCGGCCTGCCTCTCGTCAGCGTCGACTACACGATGGTCGAACAGATCGTCACCAATCTCTTGGAGAACGCCAGTCGCCACTCACCCCCCGGGTCGCCGATCCTCATCTCGGCCAACGCACGGGGCGACTTCATCGAAGTGTCGGTCACCGACCACGGCCCAGGCCTCGACGGTGCCGACGTCGAGCGACTGTTCCGGCCATTCGAGCGCGGCCCCGACAGCCGGTCAAGTGGACTTGGACTCGCCATCTGTCGAGCCTTCGTCGAGGCCCACGGCGGCAAGATCTGGGTCAACGGTGTCGGTACCGACCGCCGCCGCCCGGGCGCCCGATTCACGTTCACCCTCCCGGTCCACCGTGGCTGACGGCGACCTCGTCCTCGTCGTCGACGACGAACCGGCGATCATCAGGATTCTCACGGCCGCCCTCGGAGCGCGCGGATACCGCGTCATCGCGGCACGCTCCGGCACGGCAGCGATTGAGTCAGTGAGCATGCAAACGCCCTCGGCAGTCATCTTGGATCTCGGACTACCCGACGTAGACGGAGTCGAAGTCTGTCGACGCATCCGGACCTGGTCAGACGTACCGATCATCGTGCTCACCGCCGACGACACCGAGCATCGCAAGGTCGAAGCCCTCGACGACGGCGCCGACGACTACGTCACCAAGCCGTTCTCGACCCCGGAGCTGCTCGCTCGACTACGCGTCGCGCTGCGCCATCATCGCAATCGCACACCCGCCAGCACCCAGGCGACAACGGAGATCGGCGACCTCCGCATCGATCGCGCCCGCCACAGCGTCGACCTCGCCGGAACACCGGTCGCCTTGACCCCCAAAGAGTTCGACTTCCTCGCCCTCCTCGCCACGCACCCAGGCCGCATCTACACCCACCGCATGATCCTCGCAAAGGTGTGGGGACCCGAGTATCAGACCGAGACCCACTACCTCCGTGTGTACGCCAGCCAGCTTCGCAAGAAGCTGGGCGACAACCCGCAGCACCCCCGACTCGTCACCGAACCCGGAGTCGGCTACCGAATCGTCGACCCGGACCAGACCGACCAGTAGACATCACCGCGGTCCCGCAGCCTGTCGACACATCAAGAGTTGCATCACTGCACCCCCAGATCGCGCGTCTGCCGGCAGCCGCGTCAAGGAGGCGTGATGATTTGTCCACCGAGCGTTAAGGATGTGTCAACGGCCGGTCCGATGGTCGACAACGGTGATTGCCTGCCACCGATGGCCTCAACGGCTGCTGAATCTCCACCGCTGCGGCAAATCGACACAACCGGCATCGTCATCGGTGTAACGGTCGGCATCCCCGCGGCCATCGGTACCGCTGCACTCCTCGCTCTCGCCCGCGGCGTGTTCGACCAGACCAACGCGGCGCTCATCTTGATGATCGTGGTCGTCGCCGTAGCAGCGATCGGCGGCCGTACCGCCGGAATGATCACCGCGCTTGCCGCGGTCGCGTCGTTCGACTTCTTCCACACCCGCCCATACCTCTCACTCACCATCGACTCTCGCGACGACGTTGAGACCACCATTCTCTTGCTCATCGCAGGCTTGATCGTCGGCACGCTCGCCTCATCGGGGCGCCGTGCTCGCCACGAGGCGACCGACGCACGCACCGAGATCGGCCGCATCCACCGCGTGGCGGAGGCCGCCGCCGTTCTCGGTGACGTTGCTGCCGTGATCGGAGCCGCCCAAGAGGAGCTTCGCGGCGCTGCTCACGCTGCGCCAGTGCCGGTTCGAAGCGATGCCGTTCGCCGACACCGTCCGCCGCCCGAGGCTGGGACGAAACGGCGCAATCGAAATGCAGACGACGATGCGCTTTGCCCGCACTGGCCATCGCACCGGCTTCGAACTGCCGGCCGCAGGCGTCGACCTTCCGGTGCTGGCCCGCGGCCTGGAAATCGGGCGCTTCGTGTTGATGCCCACCCCCGGGGTCGCGACGACGCTCGAGGAACGGATTGTCGCCGTCGCCATCGCCGACCAGGTGGCGGCCATCTGGACACCGGAACAGAGAGAGCAACCTCGGTAGGAACTTGCCGACTCGCCGCTGCCACACGAGGCTTGCCGCGGCCGAGGTGGCGCACGGCTGAATCACAACACCGTTCACCTCAGCCAACCTGACATGTTCCCAACCACCGAGCCAAGACTCGCGGCCGACCGGGCCAGCGCTTGGCGGACGCTCTCGACCGTCTTGTGCGGGGGGTTCGTCCGCCGGCACCCGCTCGCGACCCGGCTCGAGCGCCACACTCGGACACCGATGCCGTTGAGAGTCGCGGCGCCGGGGGAAGGCGCCGTCGTCACCCGTGATGATTGTCGCCTCTGCACGAACGGATCGGACGTTCATTCAGCGGCGGTCGTCGTCGTAGTCGCCCACTGCTGCCGTGTCGCGGCGACCGCCGGAACGAGGAATGCGCCGAGGTCAAGCACCGCCGACGATGTCGAGTCCGCCGGCGAGCCACCGTGCTGTACCTATGATTCCAACATTCGGTTCGACGGCAAGTTGGCGCCCGAGCGTGGAGCCTTGGGCGATGCCTCCGACCTGGTTCCATGAGTCGAACGAGTTGATCACCTGGGTGCGCTCGGGTGAGCAAGCACTCGCCCGGCGAAGTCAGTCGACACGAATTTCGAGCGGCGTTAACGGCGCGTTGAGATCGCACTGATCTGCGTTGAGATCGCGTGAAGGCCGTGGACCGCCGTGTGCGTGGTCGGTACACCGGTCGTCGTGCGCGGCGGGGGATCCCCAGATCACCAATCCGCGCGATGCCGAAACGGTTTCGCCGAGCGCGTCGTCGCCGCTCGACCGATCGGCTTATCGACTCGTCAGCGGTACTTCGGGGCGCTCACCGCAGTCGACGCCGAGCCCCACTGATCGGCTACCGCCCCCGAACCCCCGACGGAGCGATACCGCAGGACGCAACTCCGACCGGTCCGGCTGGGATCAGTGGTTCCACTCGACGAGCAGCTCGTCGGGGCCGCGGAACGTGATGTTCGGGAAGAAGGTGAGGTGCTGACCGTCGACCAGACGTAGCGACGGGATGCGCTCGGCGAGGACCTCGAGCACGATCCGGGCTTCGATGCGCGCCAACCCTGCCCCGAGGCAGAAATGGATGCCCTTGCCGAAGCTGATGTGCCGGTTGGCCCGCTCCCGCTGGATGTCGAAGACGTCCGGGTCGGCGAAGACGTCGGGCTGGTGGTTGGCGGCGGCGAAGTTGAGGAAGATCCGCGTGCCGGCGGGGACCGCGGTGCCCCCGATCGACGTGTCCCGGGTGGCGATGCGGCGCCACGCGACCTGGCTCGACTCGAACCGCAGCGTCTCCTCGACGGCGTTGGCTGCGAGCGTCGGATCGGCGATGAGGGCGTCCCACTGGTCGCGGCGCGGCAGCAGGCAGCGCAGCGTGTTGCACAACAGGGCGGTCACCGGATCGTGACCGGCGAAGCTGATCCCGTAGACCACCGACTCGACCTCGTGGTAGCTGATCCCGGTGCCGTTGTCCGGATCTGGGTCGGCGTCGTGAGCATCGAGCAGCTCGGAGCAGAAGTCGTCGGCCCGCTCGTCGCGTCGCGCCGCCACGAACGCTCGGCAGTAGTGCCAGTAGTCGACCATGTCGCGAGCGATGGCCACCTGCTGCTCGGGCGTCGGCTTGCCCCACGAGAACGCCTTGCGGTTGACGCACCACGACTTGATCATCACGTCGTCGGCAGGCGGGAAGCCGATCAGCCGGAAGACGATCTCGGCCGGCAGCGGAAAGGCGAGCGCCCGGACGTACTCGGCCGGTGATCCGGCAGCGATCATCGCGTCGATCATCTCGGTCGCCCGCGACCGCATGTAGTCCTCGAGGGCCTTCAACCGCCGGTGGCTGAAGCCCTGCCTCGTGTACACGCGGATCCGCCCGTGGTCGGGCTCAGGGCGGTTCGACATCACGGCGATCGGGTCGAAGGTCTCGGCAGCGAGAACGGCGGCCGCCTCCGGCGCCAGCGGGAACAACGGGTCCTGCACGTTCGTCGAGGCGAACACCTCGGGGTTCGTGAACACCGCTTCGATGTCCTCCATCCGGGTGAGCACGAGGTGGCCGACCTGCTCGGCGAAGAACACCGGATGCTCGTCGCGCAGCCGCGCCGCGATCGGGTATGGATCGTCGAGGTAGTCGTCGTTGAGCGGCGACCAGTGCGACTCGACCGGGCAGCCCCGCGGTGCGTCGATGAGCCGATCGGGAGCCTGGTGGTAGGTGTTCGCCTTCATCGTGCTTCCGCTGGCAGTGGGAACGTGACGACGGTGCGCGCGCCGTCGGCGGCGCGCAGCGCGGCGAAGGCGTCGTTGACCTCGTCGAGCCCGACCCGGTCGGTGATCAACTGGTCGAGGAGCAGTTCACCGTCGAGATAGCGGTGGACGAGCCGGGGGATGTGCGTGGCCGGGTCGGAATCGCCCATCCGGACGCCGACAAGTCGCTTGGCGGCGTGGAGGTGGGTCACGGCGACCGGCACGGCTGCCCCTTCTGGATAGATGCCGACAGCGTAGGCGGCCCCCCCGCTGGCGGTCAGCTCGAGTGCGATGGTCGTCGTGCTGACGAGGCCGACCGCGTCGAAGACGTGGTCGGCGCCCCCCGCCGTCCGGTCGAGCACGATGTCCCTGACCTCGGCGGCTTCGGCTCCATCGAGCGACTCGGTCGCTCCGAACGCATCGACGGCTCTCCGGCGACGCTCGTCGTCGAGATCGACGGCGATGACGTCGGCGGCACCGGCAGCCTTGGCGGCCTGCACGATGTTCAATCCCACGCCGCCGCACCCGATCACGACAACCGAGTCGCCGGCCCGCACCTGGGCCACGCGCTCGACGGCTCCGAACCCGGTGATCACGGCGCAGCCGAGCAGGGCGGCCGCGTCGAACGGGATCGCCTCGCTGACGACGACGACCGAGCTGCGATGGACCACCATCTGCTCGGCCAATGCACCGACGTTGGTGAACTGGTGGAGCGGCGTCGCTCCGCAGATCAGCCGGCTCGGCGCGCCGGCGGCGCGCATCGTTGCCGCCTTGTCGCCGCACAGCGCGTACTGGCCACGCCGACACCAGCGGCACGTCCCGCACTGGACGACGAGACAGACCACGACGTGCTCTCCGGCGGTGATGCCGTTGACGTTGCGGCCGACTTCGGCGACGACGCCCGACGCCTCGTGGCCGAGCACGATCGGCATCGGTCGGGTGAGCGACCCGTCGATGACGTGGAGGTCGGTGTGGCAGAGCCCGACCGCCCGCGTGTTCACCAGCACTTCGTCGTCACCGAGGTCCGTCGTCGCCACGTCCTCGATGGTCAGCTCCGTACCCGGCGCCCACAGCACGGCGGCGCGCATGGCTAGCCGCGCGCGGCTCGCTGCACGACACGGACGGTGCCGGTCGTGCCATCGACCTCGATGAGGTCACCGGTGGCGATGACGTTGGTCGCCACCGCCGTGCCCACGACTGCCGGCACCCGGTACTCGCGGGCGACGATCGCGGCGTGGGTCAGCGTTCCGCCGCTGTCGCACACGCACCCGGCGATCTTGGCGAACGCCGGCGTCCAGTTCGGCGACGTCGCCTCGCACACGAGGATCTCGCCGGGCTCGATGCGGTGTAGTTCGTCGGCACCGTGGAGCACGCGAGCGCGTCCACGAACGACGCCGCCGGAAGCCGCCACGCCGGAAAGCACCTCACCTGTCGTCCCGCCGCGGATCGTCGCGAAGAAGTCGTGGCCCATCCCGAAGATCCCGCGCAGCACCGGGTCGTCGATGTCGTCGGGGATCGTGCCCAGCACCTTGGGGAGGTCGGCCCGTCTGGCGACCCACTCGTCGTAGAAATCCCGACGCTCGGAGATCACTCCGGCGAACGACGACCAGGTCCGCTCGCCGCGCGTGACGGCCGTGAACTCCGGACGGAACAGGAACAGTCCGTCGGTGGGGTCGCTGCTCCCTCCGACGGCAGCCAGGGCGAGCGCCGCCCGTCGCAGCGGGAGGTGGGCGCGCAGGTCGATGTAGTAGTTGTGCTCCTCGTTCCACCAGGCGAAGTTGGCCGCCGTACATCCCGCCAGGGCCTCGTCGAACTGGGCCCGTTCGGCGCCCGACAGCTTGCTGCGTGCCCGCTCGATGGCCTCGTTGCGCTCGGCGACCGACTGCTCGCGTGCCGTCGCGAAGTCGTGGTCGTCGGGCTTCTGGAGGAACGTCTTGATCGTCCCGAGCGGAGACGTGCTGTCCTCGCGCCACGAGGGCAGCACGACGTCGGCGATGCCCTCGGTGCGGTTGCCGTGGGTCGCCAGGAAGTCGTCGAAGGAGTGCAGCCAGCCGTCGCTGTGCTCCTCTGGACTCGCGGTGATCGCGTCGAGGAGCTGTTCTGCCGGCGTGGAGTCGAACAGCTCGCTGAGCCCGGCCCGGCGGGCGGCACTGGTCAGCTCCCACAGCTGCCGGTCGACCTCCATGATCTTGGAGTCCTCGCCCTGCAGGAAGCGGGAGATCTCGCTCGGGTCGAGGCCGAACTGCTGGCACAGCCCGTAGAACCCGACGTACGCCGCGAGCAGCGGGTACATCATCTCGAAGTGGATCTCCCATGCCCGCTTGAAGAAGGCCTGGGCGTCGGCGAAGTAGGCGCCGATCTCGGCCGGTGACCCGAGGGCGTGCTCGTCGTCCTCGAAGTGGGCGAGCCCCCGTTCCAGTTCGACGACGCGATCGGCCCAGATCTTCGGGAACTGCTCGAGGAACCCGGGAAGGTTGCGGGAGATCCGCTCGGCGCGCGACTCCAGCTGCCACGGTGACGAGACGTCGGCCTGCCCGCTGTAGATGTGCGGTCCGGCCATCCGCACTGCGAGCCCTCGACTCGGTGGCAGCGGCAGCATTTCTGCGGCCAGTTGGGTCCCCCAGCAGATGCCGTCCTCGGGGAAGATGTAGCCGAGCGGGACCATGCCGCGCGGATAGTGGAAGTCGAGCAACCAGAACCGTTGCTCGTCGCCCGGCTGGAACGTCGAGAGCCGTTCGGCGATCCACGGCGCGTGGGCCTCCGACCGTGAGAACCCCGGGTACCACTCGTCGCTCACGAACTCGTCGATCGGGATGAAGTCGGGCATCACGTGCTCCTTGGCACACAACAGGGCGGTCGCCGGGGTCCGCCGTGATCGTAAGCGAATCCGTCATGCGGCCCCGGCGCCGGGAGTCCCGACGGCCGCCACGACCGATGGGTGTTGAGGGGCCCGTTCCGTCCCGCAAACACCCATCGGTCATGATCGGGTGATGAACACGCCGCACACGATCGAGTTCTTCTTCGATCCCGCCTGTCCGTGGACGTGGATGACGTCGCGCTGGCTCGTCGAGGCGACCGCGCTGACGGAGCGCGAGATCCGCTGGCGCAACCTCAGTCTCGCCGTGGTCAACGCCGACCGGGAGATCCCCGAGCGGTATCGCGCCGCGCTGGTCGCGTCGCAGCGCGCCCACCGGGTGATCGCGGCGATGCGTGCCGACGACCGCAACGACGAGATCGGCGCGTTCTACACGGAGTGGGGTCGTCGCTTCCACCACGACCGGGTCACGCCCACCGAAGGGCTTGCCGCCACGGTGGCAGCGGCGAGCGGTGCAGAGCAGTGGGCGGCCGCGGCCGCCGACGATCACTGGGACGCCGACGTCGAGGCGTCGACCAAGGAGGGACAGGAGCTTGCCGGGGGCTCCGACGTCGGCTCGCCCCTGCTCGCCTTCGGTGATCCGAGGGTCGGGATCTTCGGGCCGATCGTGTCGCCGCCGCCCAGCGGGGACGACGCCGTGACGCTGCTCGACCACGTGCTCGCCGTCGCCACGATGGCGTCGTTTTACGAGCTCAAGCGCGGCCGGCAAGGCGATCCGCAGTTCGGACCACGCCCCTGAGCCGCCGCCGTCGTCAACCCACGTCGATGTAGACCGTGCCGTCCTCGACCTTCGTCGGGTAACTGCGCAAGTCGACGATCACGGGCGCCCCTTTGGCGATGCCGGTGCGGTAGTCGAACCGTCCGTTGTGCTTCGGGCACTCGATGATCGAGCCCATCACGAGGCCGTCGCACAGAAGCTCGTCCTCGTGGGTGCAGTGGCCGGCGGTGGCGAAGTACTCGTCGTCGGGTGAGCGATAGACGGCGTAGGCCTCGCCCTCGTGCTCGAATCCGACGACGTCCTCGGGGTCCACCGCGTCGGCGGCGCAGGCGGCGATCCAGTCCGGCATCGACGCTCAGGCCTTGGCGGTATCCGGCAGCGGGCGACGAACGTAATAGGTCGGGTCGCGCCGCTGGCGGGCGAGCGTCGGGATGATCTCGCGGAACGCCGCGATCGTGCTCGGGTAGGCGGGCGGGCACACGTCCTTGATCTCATCGTGCAGGGCGGCCAGGGAGTGGAACGGGACGAGCGGAAACATGTGGTGCTCGACGTGGTAGTTCATGTTCCAGTAGAGGAACCTGAAGACGGGGTTCATGTAGATCGTGCGGGCATCGAGCCGGTGGTCGAGGACGTCCTCGGCGAGCCCGGAATGCTGGGTCAGGCCGAACAGGAGGTGCAGCCAGGCGCCGTACAGCCGTGGGCCGCCGACGAGCAGCAGCGGCAGGATGCTCTGCGTCGCCACCGCCGTCACGACGACCGCCGCGTAGATCACGACCCACACCCGCGCTTCGCGGGAGACCCGTCGCCACTCGGCCTCGGGCACGAACGTCTGCTCCTCGTCGGTGAGCCGGCCGGAGGCGTGCAGCACCATCTGCCACATCGCCCTCGGGACGTCGACGAGGCCGAAGAGGTTGAGGGTGATCCGCCCGATCGCCGGTGGGCGCATCGAGAGGATCTCGGGATCCCGGCCGACGATCAGCGTGTCGGTGTGGTGACGGGTGTGGCTCCACCGCCAAACGGTCGGGCTGCGCATGATCATGAAGCAGGCGATCTGGTAGACGACATCGTTCATCCATGGCGTCCTGAACGCCGTCCGGTGTCCGGCTTCGTGCCACCGCGAGTCGGAGACCGACCCGTACAGCACGCCGTAGACGGCGAGCAGCGGGATCCACGCCAGGTTGCCGGCGACGAAGGCCCACGCCCCCAGCCCGCCGAACAGGGCGAGCAGAGCGAACCACGCCAGCGTGTCGCGGATCGCCGGCCCGTTGGATCGCTGCATCAGCTGCTTCATGCGGGCGCGGGGGACGGGCGCCTTGTACCAGGTCGCCCCGACCAGTCCCTCGGCGTCGGCGAGAGCACCCTCTGGACCGAGGAGCCCGTAGTCGCGGTGCAGCGTGGCGGTCATCGTTTGATGAGCGTAGATCGATGACCTCGACGAACGGTCTGGCCGAGGCTGCAGCGCCGGGGTCCGTCAGCTCCCGGCGACGTCGATCTCGTCGAGGCGCTGGAGCGCGGTGCGCACCTCCTCGAGCACCTCGGGACCGAGTTCGGCTCCCCAGCGGCGTTCGATGGCGGCCGACCGTTCCTGGATGAGCTTCGTCAAGTCCCGGCCCTTCGAGGTGAGGCGGAGGACCCGTGCTCGCCCATCACCGTCCGCCGGAACTCGCTCGAGGTACCCACGGCCTTCCAACCCGGACAGCAGGTGGTTCATCGCCTGCTTGGTCAGGAGCGCGCCCTGGGCCAGCTCGGTCGGACGCCTGCCGTCGGGGCCGGGACGTCTGGAACACGTAGATGTGCGCCGGGGTGATGTCGTCGTAGCCCTGGTCCTTCAGCTGGGCGATCAGGTCGGCGCGGATCGACAGATGCAGGCGACGGATCAGCGTCACTGTCCGAAAATCCATTGACGAGATCGTACAGTCTTTGTACTCTCTGGGATAGTACCGTCACTTTACTAGAACTCCTGCGAGGAGGTCGTTCGTGTTCGACATCGACACCTTCGTCGCGGCGTGCGTTGAAGCAAACTCCGCGACCGAACCGAGACTGGCGATCAAAGAGGTCCTCGCCGAAGCGATGGCCGACCCGGCTGCGGTGCAGCAGGCGTTGCCGCCGAACCGGGCCGAGATTGCCCGCCTGCACGTGTCGCCAGAGCTCACCATCCTCAAGGTGGTGTGGGCGCCACGGATGAGCTTCGGACCGCACGACCACCGGTTGTGGGCGACGATCGGGGTCTACAGCGGTGGCGAGGACAACGCCTTCTATCGCCGAGACGGTGACTCGATTGCCGCGACTGGAGGCAAGTCGCTTCGCAGCAGCGACGTCGTTGTGCTCGGCGAGTCCACCATCCACGCCGTCACCAATCCGACGGACGAGTTCGCCGGGGCGATTCACATCTACGGCGGCGACTTCTTCGCCACGCCGCGGAGCGAATGGCGTGGCGAGCCGCCTCGCGAGCAGCCCTACGACGCCGACTACGTCGTCGACTACTTCGAGCAAGCCAATCGAGCCAACTAGGCAACTTCCGACGGTTGCTCGACGAGTTCGGGCGACGTGGCGCGGCCGCCAGTCACGTTCTGGGCGCCATCCTTACGAATCGCGCAAGGATCTGCGGCCCACAAGGCTCCAACGGCTCGCCGCGGTTATCGTCCAGACACGTGCCACAGCTCGGGCCCGCCGATCGCGCCAAGCTGCCGGCGACCGCTTTCGCCTACGTCGATCCCCGCGGGCGTCGCCGCTTGCCGATCCACGACGCCGCCCACGTGCGCAATGCGCTCGCCCGCTTCAACCAGGTGGCGTTCGAGGATGAAGCGGCCCGGGAGCAGGCCCGCACCCGCTTGCTGAAGGCCGCCAAGCGTTTCGGCATCGTCCCCGTCGGGTTCATCACCGGCCAGCTGCAATCCGAACGTGAGCTCGGCCGGCGGGGGGAGCCGAACCATCTGCCGTCGGGGTTCGTGACCATGCTGTTCACCGACATCGAGGGTTCCACCGAACTGCTCCATCGACTCGGTGACGGCTACAGCGACGTGCTCGACAGCGTCCGCACGATTCTCGAGGGGGCGTGTGCGGAGCGGTCGGGCCACATCGTCGAGACGCGCGCCGACGAGGTCTTCGCCGTGTTCGAGCAGCCGGCGTCCGGCGTCGAGGCGGCGATAGGGATGCAGCGAGCACTGCGCGAGACGACGTGGTCCGACGGCATCGACGTCCGCGTACGCGTCGGGATCCACAGCGGCTACCCGAAGCGCGCCGCCCCGAACTACGTGGGGATGGCCGTCAACACGGCGTCACGGATCTGCGGCGCCGCCCACGGCGGCCAGATCCTGGTGTCCGGCGACACCAAGCTGGCGTTGCGTGGCTCGATACCCGCCGGCGTGCGCCTGCGCAGTCTGGGTCGCTTTCCGTTGCGCGGGATCCCCGACGGGGTCGACTTGTGTCAAGTGCTCGCCAAGGGACTGACGGCGAGCTTTCCGGCGCCGCGGACCTGACTCCGCCGACGACCGCGGGTCACCTCGGTCGACGCCCGCACCACGAGCTCGGGCGGGAAGACGACCTGCTCATGGACGTGCTCCTCGGGCGTTGTCGTCTCGGCGAGGAGCAGTTCGGCGGCGGTGTGCCCGAGCAGCTCGCGGGGCTGCCGGATCGTGCTCAGCGGGACGGCGGCTGCCCCGGCGAACTCGATGTCGTCGTAGCCGATGATCGCCAGCTCACCGGGCACGTCGACCTCGGTCTGGGTGAGGTGCTGGAGTAGCCCGATGGCGATCAGATCGTTGGCGCAGAAGGCGGCGGTCGGTCGCGTCGCCGGCGGCAGCTGGACGATGCGAGCACCGGCCTGTCGGCCCTCGTCGATGCGCAGCCCGGCGGTCTCGATCACCGTCAGCGAGTCGGGATCGTGGCCGGCGCGAGCCAGCGCGAGGCGGGCGCCGACGAGCCGGTCGGCCACGCACCTGGCGTGCAGCACGCCGCCGACGAAGGCGATGTGCCGGTGACCCTGCTCGAGAAGGTGGTTCACGGCCACCTCACCGCCGACGACATCGTCGACCGCAGCGCTGCACCACTCCGGTCCCAACGTCGAGCCGACGAGGGTCACCGCAACGCCTCTGCTGCGAAGCTGCAGGAACTGTTCGGTGAGCTCGGCGAACGGGCTGACGATGACGCCGCGCACGCGCTGCTCGAGGAGCATCTCCAGATACTCAGCCTCCCGTGACGGGTCGCGGTCGCTGTTGCCGAGGAACACGGCGAGGCCGTGACTCCGGGCGACTTCTTCGATTCCCCGGGCGACGTCGGTGAAGTACGGGTTGGTGACAGCGAGGCCGAGGTAGGCGATCATTCGGCTTCTCCCAGCGCGCAGTTGCCGTCCGGATTCGTTGCGGACGAACCCGAGGTCGTCGATCGCCTGCTGCACCCTGGAACGGGTCGGCTCACTGACCCGATCCGGTCGATTGAGGACGTTCGAAACCGTGCCGACGGAAACCCCGGCACGCGTGGCGACGTCCTTGATGCCCGTGCTCGGTGCGCTCACGTCACGGTTGATCGAAGTCATCCTCGTCGAGCTCGGCGAGCTGCGGCTCGGGCGGTGCCGGCCGGGGAGGGTCGAGCGTGGCGGGACGGTGGGCAACGTCGAAGCGGTGAGCACCGGGGCCGACGTCGACGGCGTCCGTCCCCGGCAGTTCGACTCGTGCCGAGCTGCCGATCGGCACGACGACCTCGACCACGAGCCGATCGTCGGCGCGCTTCCAGCGCACGCTGGCGTCACCGTACGGCGTGCGCAAGGACGCCCCGGCGTGGGTGAGCCCGCCGCCGGGACGCGGCCGGACGAGCAGCTTGCGGTAGCCCGGCTCGGCAGGGGCCAGCCCGGCCACCACCCGATGGAGGAAGTCGGCGATCGCCCCGAGGGCGTAGTGGTTGAACGAGGTCATCTCGGTGCGGTTGATCGAACCGTCCGGCAACAGGCTGTCCCACCGCTCCCACACGGTCGTCGCCCCCATCGTGATCGGGTAGAGCCACGACGGGCACTGCGTCTGGAGCAGCAGGTGATAGGCGTCGTCGACGAATCCGGCGTCGACCAAGGCGTCGCACACCAACGGCGTTCCGACGAAGCCGGTGCCGATGCGGAAGTCCTCGCGGCGCACGAGTTCGGCCAATCGTTCGGCGGCGCGGCGGCGTTGCCCCTCGGACGCCAGCAGGTCGAAGCGCAGCGCCAGGGCGTATGCCGTCTGGGCGTCGCTCGCCATCCGACCGGTCGGCGTCACGAACTCGGCGTTGAAGCCGTCGGTGATGCGGTCGGCGAGCTCGTCGTAGCGGTCCCGATCGGCCGCCAGTCCGAGGATCCCGGCGGTGCCGCGAGCAGCCGGGCCGTGTAGGCGTGGTAGCCGGTGGCGATCAGCGCGGCGTCCGTGCGCCCGGCGCCGGGATCGCGAGGCGGAGCGGCCGGGTCGAGCCAGTCGCCGAACTGGAAACCCTCATCCCAAAGGTGGTCGTCGCCCGCCAGGGCGGCCACTTCGTCGACCCACGCCCGCATGCTGTCGTACTGCCGGCGCAGAACGTCGACGTCGCCGAAGCGCTCGTAGAGCACCCACGGGACGACGACGGCAGCGTCGCCCCAGGCCGCCGCCGGGGCAGCTGCGAAGACCAGCTCGACCCACGGCACGTAGGGCGGCACGGTCCCCAGCTCGGCTTGCTCGGCGGCGAGGTCGGCCAACCATGACTCGATGAGCCCGCAGCAGTCGTAGAGGAACGCGGCGGTCGGGGCGAAGACCTGCAGGTCACCCGTCCACCCGAGGCGCTCGTCGCGTTGGGGGCAGTCGGTGGGCACGTCGACGAAGTTGCCGCGCATGCTCCACCGCACGTTCTCGTGGAGTTGGTTGAGACGCTCGTCGGAGCATTCGAACGTCCCGGTGGCGGGCAGGTCGGAGTGGCACACGATGGCCTCGATCGAAGTCTGTTCGACGACGTCCCGAGGACCCTCGATGCTGGCGTAGCGGAACCCGTGGAACGTGAACGCCGGTTCGTAGATCTCGTCGCCGCCTTCGCCGGCGAGCGTGTAGGTGTCGGTGGCCGCCGCCGTGCGCAACAGCCACACGGCCAGCTCGCCCTTGTCGAGGACCTCGGCGTGGCGCAGGGTGATCTCGTCGCCTGCCGTGCCGCGAACCGTGAGTCGCACCCGGCCGGTGAGGTTCTGACCGAAGTCGACGACGGCGATGTCGGTCGGAGATCGCTCGATGGCCACCGGGCGCAGCGTCTCGATGCGCCGAACCGGCGGACCCGTCGGGGCAACCATCCGGTCGGCCACCGAAGCCAGCTCATCGACGGCGATCCAGGCGGTGTCGTCGAAGCCGGCCGTCGCCCACGAAGGTTCGGCGAGCCTGGCGTCGAAGGCCTCGCCGTCGTAGAGGCTGGCGGAGATGCACGCGTCGGGCGATGCTCGCCACTGGCCATCGGTCACCACGGTGTCGCTCGTGCCGTCGTCGTAGAACAGCTCGAGCTGGGCGACCGGACCGATGTCGGCGCCGTACGTGTCGCGCCTGCCGCCGTGGAAGCCGAGCCGGCCGCGGTACCAGCCCTCGGCGACGGTGATCCCGATCACGTTGTCGCCGTCGCCGATCGCGTCCGTGACGTCGAGCATCGAGTAGCGCAGTCGATGGCGGTAGGAGGTCCAGCCGGGGGCGAGGACCTCGTCGCCGAGCCGGGCTCCGTTGCAGTCGACGGTGTAGACGCCGAGTGCCGACACGTAGAGTCGCGCCCGGATCACGCCGCGACGGGCCGTGAATGACCGGCGGAACCTGATCGGTCGTTCGCCGGCAGATTCCGGGAAGGCGGCGGTGATCGGCAGCGCCGTCCAGTCCGTTGGATCGAGGAGCGCGACCTCGACGTCGAGCGGGTCGCTGCTCGCCGAGAACTGACCATCCGAGCCGGCGACGCGGACACTGATCCGGCGGCGGGCCCGCGAGGAAAGCGGCTCGAACGGCCACGGGACGAGCACCGACTCGTTCGACTGCACCGTGCGCCGTTGCTCCGCATCGGGATCGTCGGGGTCATGGGAGATCACCTCGTACGACGCGCTGCTCGAACGTGGAGTCGTCGGACTCGACGATCCACGACAGCCGCGGCACGGCGATGCCGATGCCCAGCGGGTCGGCGCGGTGCTCGACGCGCAGTTGCGTGACGGTGACGAGTCATCGGCGAGTTACCCCTTGACGGCGCCGGTCGTGAGCCCAGCCACGATCTTGCGGTTGAAGATGATGAACATGACCAGGGCGGGCACGGTGATCAGCAGCACGTCCATGAACAGCAGGTTCCACTGCGTGTTGAACTGGCTCTGGAAGTTGTACAGGGTGAGCTGCACGGTGGCGTTGTCGGAGCCCGGCAGGAAGTACAGCGGGTTGACGAAGTCGTTGTAGATCGCCACCGAGGCGGTGAGGATCACGGTGATCGTGACCGGTCGGAGCAACGGGAACACCACCCGGAAGAACAGCGCCAGGCCGGTACACCCGTCGATCATCGCCGCCTCGTCGAGCTGACGAGGGATCGTCGCCACGAAGGCGCGGAACAGGATGATGCTGAACGGGGCGATGTAGGCGACCTCGACGAGGACCAAGCCCCACAGGGAGTTGAACAGGTTGATCTTCTGCAGCACGTAGATCGTCGGCACGACGGCCGGCGGGATGATCAGGCCGGCGAGGACGAGGGCGCTGGCCAGGGCGGACATGCGGTCACGGCGCCGCTCCATCACGAAGCCGGTCATCGAACAGAACACGATGAGCAGAGCCACGGCCACGATCGTGACGACGAAGCTGTTCCGCATCGCCGTGACGAGCAGGTTGTCGCGAGTCGTGACGACTTCGACGATGTTGCCCCACACCGGCCACGACGTCGGCCACGAGAAGTCGAGCTCGGCCGATTGGGCCCGGTCCTTGACGGCCGTGAGGGCGATGAATGCGAACGGGATCACGAACACGACGAGCATCACGGTGAGGGCGACGACGTCGAGCCAGTACCGCCGGACCAGCCTCACGACGTCAGCTCCCGTTTGCGGAGGAACCAGTTCAACGGGAAGATGATCGCCGAGACGAGGAGGAACAGGATCACGTTGCCGGCCGTCGACAGGCCGTAGAAGCCGGCTTGGTAGTTCTTGAAGATCGTCGAGGCGAGGACGTCGGTGGTGAAACCCGGCCCACCGCCGGTCATCGTCCAGATCAGGTCGAAACTCCGCAGCCCACCGATCAACGACAGCAGGATCACCGTGAACGTCGCCGGCGTGCTCAACGGGAGGATCACGTGGCGGAACCGGGCCCAGGCACTGCCGCCGTCGACGGACACCGACTCGAGCAGCTCTGACGGGATCGACACGATGCCGGCGATGAAGATGACCATCGCCAGCCCGACGCCTTTCCAGACGTCGACGAGGGCGACCGACAGGAGGGCGATCTGCGGGTCGGTCAGCCACTTCGGACCGGTGACCCCGATGACGTCGATCGTCCGGTTGATGAGGCCCTTGGTCGGATGCATCATCACCTTGAACGTGATGCCGACGGCCACGAAACTGACGAGCACGGGGAAGAACACGATCGAGCGGATCGTCCCCTTGAGCCGCAGCCGCGACGTGACGAGCATCGCCAAAGCCATCCCGAGGATGACCTTCAATCCGCTGGTGAGGACGGCGTAGATGAACGTGTTGCGCAGACCGTTGGTCAGCGCCGGTTCCCGGAAGAACTGACGGAAGTTGGCGAGCCCGATGAACTCCCAGTCGAACAGTGTCCAGCGGGTCAGCGAGTAGAAGAAGGCCATGCCCGTGGGCACGGCGAAGATGGCGAGGAAGACGATCCCCGAGGGCAGGTAGAACCAGTGCGGATACGCCGATCGGTTGACGATCGACCGCCGACCGATCGAGGGGGTCCGGTTGGGTGGGACCTGGGCCGCTGCCGGCTCAGGTCCCACCCCATTCGGATGAGTCGTGTGGAGGGTTCCCGTCACCAGCCGGGGAGGCCGAGTTGCTGGGCTTGCTTCGCGACGTCCTCGTCGTAGAGCGCGGCGGCGTCCTCGGCGCTGCGCAGGCCGGAGCCGACCTCGACCGTGATTTGCTCGAGGGCCGGTCCCTTGAGCGGCGACAGGAACTCGAGCGCCGGGCCGACGTTGCCGGCGTCGATGTACTCCTGGATGTCGAGCACCACCGGGAGCACGTCGTCGGGCAGCGTGGCGCCCTCGATGAGGTACGGCCCTGAGGGAGTTGCGGCAGCGGTCTGGGCCTCGGTGCCCTCGACCGAGGCGATGAAGGCGAGGAACGCTCTGGCGACATCCTCGTGCTCGGTGGTTGCCGCGATGTAGGCGCCGGCGGGCATCCACAGCGTCATCCCGTTGGTGTCGGCGCTCTCGCCGGGCTGGGCGAAGAAGCCGATGTTCTGGGCGGCCTCGGGATCGAGGGCGGCGATCTCCGACATGGCGAACGTGAGCATCGGATACTGGGCGATCTCGCCGTCGATCAGCATCCGCAGTGCGTCCTCGTAGAGCGCCGAGCCGTAGTCCTCGTTCCACCAGTCGCTCTCGTAGGCCTCCTGGAGGCGCTCGAAGCTGCGCAGGGCCGCCGGCGTGTCGGCGTAGTGAGCCTCGTTGGCCGTGTACTGCTCGGCGAAGTCCGGCAGCCTCTTGGGCGACGTTGTAGAAGTCGGCGAGGACGAACAGCTGTGACGTCCACGTCGTGCCGAACGAGGCGCCGACCGGAGTCACACCTGCTTCCTTGAGCACCTCGTTGTTGGCGGCGAACTCCTCCCACGTCGTCGGCACGGACAGGCCGTGTTCCTCGAAGATGTCCATCCGGTACAGAATCCCGCCGCCGAGACCGGAACCGAACGGCACGCCGAAGACTCCGTCGCCCTGGCTGACGGTCGGGATGAACGCGTCGACCACGTTGTCGAGCATCGGGTCACCGGCGAGGTCGACGATCGACTCCGCCGGGTTGAGAGCCTGCAACAGCGAGCCCGAGTTGTAGAAGAACACGTCGGACATCTCGTCTGTCGCCAGGCGGGTCTTGACGATGTTGTCGCCATCGGTGCCACCGGGCCGCTCCTCGATGTCGAACGAGACGTTTGGATGCAGCTCGGAGAAGGCCGTGGTCAGGCCATCGGCCAACAACACGGTTGTCTCGGTGTTGTCGATGAGCAACGACAACGTCACGTCCTCGCCGCCGGCCAACTCGGCGGCGCCGTCATCGGCCGGCGCGGTCGTGTCCGTTGACGCGGCGACGGGTATCGCCATGGCCATCGATGCGGCCACGACGACTCCGCTGATGTGCGCGAAAGCCCTGAGTCCCCTACTCATTTATCACTCCCCCTTTTCCCTTCGGTAATGAGTCCGAAGGTGTGAATCGTTTCAAAATCGAACAGTACCGATGAGCGGCCGTGGTGTCAACAGGCCCCGCCCTACGCCAGCCCGGCGAGGATCCGCCGCCAGTGCTCGACCATCGCCGTCCCGCCATGGCCCTCGTCGGTGACGACGATCAGTTCGCTCTCCGGCCATGCCCGGTGCAGCCGCCAGGGTGCGTCGAGCGGACTGCTGAGGTCGAGACGGCCGTGGATCAGCCATCCAGGAATTCCCGCGAGACGGTCGGCGTTGCGAACGATCTCGTCCGGGCCGAGCCACGAGTTGTTGCGCCAGCAGTGGGTGACCTGCCGGGCGAAGCCGAGACGGAACGCGGCGTCCTCGTAGCGCCGGTTGGGGACCGCGCTGGGGGTGGTTGCCACGTGAGCGTCCTCCCACCGGCACCAGGCGACCGCTGCCGCCTCACGGACGGAAGGGTCGGGATCCATCAACAAGGTGTGGTAGGCGTCGACGAGGCGCATGCCGCGCAGTTCCACGGGGACGTGGTCGCGGAAGGCGTGCCACTCAGCTGGAAAGAACCGCCCGGTGTGAACCGTGAGCCAGTCGATGTCTTCAGCGGTGCCGGTGTTGAACGCCCCGAGGATCACCGCCGACACACGCTCGGGGTGACGCTCGGCGTACGTCGCGCCGAGCACCGAGCCCCAAGAGACCCCGAACACGATCCACCGTTCGATGCCGAGATGCTCGCGTAGTCGCTCGATGTCGGCGACGTGGTGATCCATGTCGATGCTCGCCCAGTGGACGCCCTTCGAGCTTGCGTGCGGCGTGCTCCGTCCGGCGGCGCGTTGATCGAACAACACGGCGCGATGTCGTCGCTGGTCGAAGTAGCGACGCGCTCCCGCGGTGCTGCCACTGCCCGGGCCGCCGTGGAGGTACACGACTGGCGTGCCGTTGGCGTTGCCGACCTGCTCGACGTACAGGACATGGCCGTCCCCGACATCGAGGCGCTCGACGGCGAAGGGCTCCGGCGCGGGCTCGATCATCACCCCCACTCTGTCGTGCCGAGGCCCGCCGACGCGCCCGAGAGAGTCGTTCTGGGCGGCATCTGGTCCATTTCGCCATCTGGGCGGCCATCGGGCTGGATTCCGTGCCGTTGGCCGCCCAGATCGGGGGTGGGTGGTAACGGTGCTCGCCACGCTGCAGTTCGAGGGCTGATCGGAACGAGCGCTCGGGGTTCAGGCGGCGAGGCGGTGCACATCGACGAGCTGCTGGCCGAGGGCGATCGCCCAGCCGGTGCCGTCGGCGGCGATCGGCCAGGCCCAGCCGTCACGGCGCTCGACCTCGGTGATCACGTGGTGGTGCCCGTCATAGACGACAACGTCGCCGGGCTGGAGCTCATCTGCATGGATCGTCGTCATGGCCCGCTTCCTTTCGCTGTCGTGATGGGCGTCGGTGCGCTGTCCGTTAGGACGTTCGGAGCACGCTCTTGGTTCGGTGCCACCGGCCCGATGGATGCCCGATGGATCTGAGTAAGCGTGTAAGCCCTCGGTGGACTTGCACGCTTACACCGACGTCGGGGCGGACTTGGCCTCGATGACGCCGAGACCGGCCGGCGATGCGGTCATCACCACCCGAGTCACGTCGAGCCCGGCGCGGTCGAGCACGTTCGTGAACTCGGCGGCCGTTCGCTCGCGGGCGCCGAGGAGCAGGAGCATGTGCAGGTCCATGCGGATCGCTGCAGGTCGATCAGCGGCACGCTCCGGCAGGATCGCCTCGACGACCACCACTCGGCTGTCCGGTCGCATCGCTCGGCGGCAGGTCGTCAGGATGCGCACGGCGTCGTCGTCGTTCCAGTCGTGGAGGACGCGGGACAGTAGGTAGGCGTCGGCATCGGCCGGCAGGCTGTCGAAGAAGTCGCCCGCCACGCAGTCGGCACGCTCGGCAAGTCCGGCGGCCTCCAGGTGTGCTCGAGCTCCGCCGATCGAGTCCGGACGATCGAGCAACACGCCGCGAATTGCTGGGTGGGCACCGAGGATCGCGGCCAGCAGGACTCCTCCGCCACCGCCGACGTCGACGAGTTGGGCGATGCCGGAGAAGTCGAAAGCCTCGACCACGGCGCTGGCTTCCTGCTCGGCGCGACCGGCCATCGACGCCTGGAATGCCGCGTCGTGGTCGGGGTGATCGGCAAGGTGATCGAAGAACCGCGCGCCATGGACCCGTTCGAACGCCGGTCCTCGCCCGAGCACGGTGTCGAGCAGGCCGGCGGCCGAGCCGTAGTACAACTCGCCCCGGACGATCGCCGTGCCGCGCAACGACTTCAGCGATTCGCCGACGGCCGTGAGTGCGAACCGTCCGTCGTCCTCCTCCGACAGCACCTCCTCGACCACCAGACCGCGCAGCACCCGCACCAGCGCGTCGCGGTCTGCTCCCACGGCATCGGCGATCTCCGTACCCGACCGCGGCCCATCGGCGAGCACCGATGCGAGGTCGAGCTTGGCGGCGACGTAGAGCAGCTGGGTGGTGACGAAACCGTCGAGCAGGTGGAGCAGCCTCCATGGAGGTGGTGTGGCGGCATTGTCCACGTCCCACTCTCTCGCATTCGACCGCTGGATCAGAAGCGGTATCGCGTTGCTCCGCCAGGTTCGTCGCGGTCGTAGGCGAACGCCTTCGCCGGTGCGATGCGGTACACCAATGCCTCGCCGGCGTCGTGGCGGAAGGTCCCGCCGGCGACGTCGAAGTGCCACTCAGCACCGTACTTCTGCTCCCACGCAACTGCGAGCCGGGCGAGCTCGCCGTCGTCGGCCACGCGCACCGCCCGGCCTTCGACGATCACGTCGAGTCCGGCCCACACGTTCGTTCCGGTGGACACGATGACGTTGTCGTTGCTGGCGAGGTTCTGCGCCTTCTGCTCATGGGGGCCGGTGCACACGTGCGCGGCGCCGTCGTTCCACAGGGCGATCACCGGGGTGACGTGGGGGCGGCCATCGGTGCGGACGGTCGTGAACCAGTAGATCGCCGCGTCGGCGAACACCGCCTCAGCCCGGTCCCATGGCGTCGGTGAGGCGTCCGGACCGCTATACGCGGCATCGAGCTCGATGGTCGGGTTTCGAGTCGTCATGATTGTTCGACCCCCGCCGACACGTGAACTCATCGCGGTGCGGATCCACCGCCGGTTGATTGCCCGGCGTCCCGCGCTGCCTGCTCCAGCCGGTCGCGGTAGGTCGTCCACGACGCCGCGTCGAGCGAGGGAATGTTGCCGCTGTCGGGGCGGTCGCCTGCCCCTCCGTCGATGAGCTCGCGAACGATGTCGGCGTGACCGGCGTGGCGACTGGTCTCGTCGACCATGTGCACGAGGATCCGGTGCAGGGTCACCTCCTGGTTGACGTCGTCCGGCCACCACGGCACGCGGCCCGGGCTATCGAGCTCGAGCGTGTCGATGGTGACGTCCGAGTGGGCCCACACTCGGTGGTACAGGTCGACGATCAGCTGTCTTGACTCCTGTGCCGTCGCCCACATGTCGGCGTTGACCTCGGCGTCATCGGCGAACCACGGGAACTGCTCGGGGAACGGTCGGCCGAACGTGTCGCCGAAGTAGCCGGCCTCGACGCTGGCCACGTGCTTCACGAGCCCGAGCAGGTTGGTGCCGGTCGGCACGAGCGGGCGACGGATGTCGTACTCCGACAGCCCCTCGAGCTTCCACACCAGGGCTTCGCGCCCTCGTTGCAGGTGGCGATGGAGGTCCTTCTTCGGGTCAGCCTTGGCCATCGCAGCATCCTGTCACCGTTCGCCGTTCCGTGCGCCGGACGTCGGCAACCTGCCGCGGTTCGCCGCAGCTCCGGTCGGGTACGGGACCGCCACCTGCAACGAGAGGACCACCGATGTCAGACCCCGATCCGCAAGAGCCGATGGCCCCGAGGCCGATCGACCCGGTTGGACCCGAACCTGTGCCGCCGACCCCGATCTTCCCCGACCCCACCGCTCCCGACCCGAACGCTCCAGATCCGACGTCACCAGATCCGTCAGACCCCGAGCCGACGCCACCCGAGCACCTCTGAGGCCCGAAGACCGGTGAGCAACGGTCGCTCAGGCGCCGGGCAAGGTGTGGTAGGCGCTGCTCACGCCGTCGGCCACGCTGTGCGCCGCTCGGCCGGCAGCGCGGCGGCCTGACCAGAACACCGAGGGTCGACCACCGGTGTCGAGGGCGGCAGCCAGCAATCCGCCGAGCATTCCGGCGTCTTTGGCGACCTCGAGGAGCTGCTCCTTGCGTCGACCGGCATCCCGCTCCTCCCAGAAGCGATGCTTGACGAGCGTTTCGGAGATCACCGTCGCGCTCAACACCAGCGATGCCAAGCGGGGCACGAACCCGACGATCAACATCGCTCCTCCCCCGAGCTGCGCCGCAGCGTTGGCCTTGACCAGCAACTCAGGGTCGACGGCCGGGCGACCGGCGTTGCCGGCGGCGGGCGGCGACATCGGGGTCGGCGCACGCAACGCCTGGATGCCACGGACGATGAAGGGGGCAGCGAGCAATGGGCGGATCAAGGTGCGCAGGTCGAGCATGACGGCCCGGTACCCGGTCAGCGGCGCCCGCAGACCCCGTGATGGGTCAGTTCGCGCAGCCGCAGCCGCCGCCGCAGCAACCACCGCCGACGGCTGAGGGCTCGCGGGCGGTCGTCATCCCGGTGGCGGCGAAGGTCGACAGCAGCCGTACGGTGTCGTCGTGACCGTCGGGACACGTCGCCGTGGCGTCGGCGTCGCTCATCGCCCGGCGGACCTCGAAGCGCTGATCGCACGTCCGGCAGCGGAACTCGTACAGCGCCATCGCTCAGATCGTACCGCCAGCCCTCGCCGTCGGACAGCGTGGAGACGGGCCGTGGCGGGATCGCTGACCGTCGCCGCGATCGGGGTCGCAGCGGCGCCGGTGACGGCGACTGTGCCGACGCTGCCGCCCGGGGAGCCGTGGCTCGTGACCGACGTCATCGATGGCGACACCATCGATGTCGCCCGCGGCGACACCGCCTTGACGGTCCGCCTGGTCGGCATCAACACACCCGAGCGTGGCGAGTGCTGGTACGAAGAGGCCACGGAAACGCTGACCGACCTGGTCGGCAGCGGCCCCGTGTGGCTGGCGGTCGACACCACGGAGATCGACCAGTTCGGTAGGGCGTTGCGCTACGTGTTCGACGCCGACGGTCAGGACGTCGGTGGCTCGCTCGTCGAGCAAGGCGCGGCGATCGCCAGGAGCTACCCGCCGGATACCGCCAACGACGACCGCTATGCCCTCCTTCAGGAGGCGGCGCGCCTCGACGGTCGCGGGCTGTGGGCACCCGACGCGTGCACCACCGGTTCTTCGAGCAGCGGTCCGCAGCCGGTTGCCCATGCTCCCGTCGACGTCGGCATCGAGATCCATCCGGATGCGGCCGGCGACGACAACGCCAACCTCAACGACGAGTGGGTACGGTTCACGAACAGCGGGGCTGCGGCTCTCGACCTCGCTGGATGGGGCGTCCGTGACGAGTCGTCGTCGCACCGTTACACGTTCAGCGACCTCGTCCTTGCGCCCGGCGACGCGGTCACGTTGTTCACCGGATGCGGGGTCGACAGTCCGACGGAGCGCTACTGGTGCAGGGCCGATTCTGCGGTGTGGAACAACGGGGGTGACACGGTCTTCTTGCTCGACCCGGCGGGCAACATCGCCGCCTCGCGTACGTACTGAACGCCGGAGGCATCGCTCCAGCGGTCAGCCCCCGAACTCCCTGACGTAGGTGCCGACCTCGTCGAGAAAGCCGGCCCGTCGCTCGTCGTCGAGCCAGGAGATGAGAAACGAGTTCTCGGCGAGCGTCACCACCTCGGCGCTGCTCAGGCCAGCGGCCTCGGCCAGCGCCAGGTAGTTGTCGACGATATAGCCACCGAAGTATGCAGGGTCGTCGGAGTTGACGGTGACGCGGACTCCCGAACGCAGCAGTTCGGCGATCTCGACGTTCTTCATGTCGCTGGTGACGAAGCGGTTGGAGATCGGGCAGCAGGTCAGCCCGATGCCACGGGAACGCAGCTCCTCGACGAGGGACGGGTCCTCGATGATGTTCGTGCCGTGGTCGATGCGGTCGGTGCGGATGTCCTGCAGCACGGTGCGGATGTTGTCGATGCTGCCGACCTGGTCGATGTCGCAGTGCATCGTGAGCCGGTAGCCGAGCTGGCGGGCGCGGCCGAACACGTCGGCGAACTTCCCGGGCGGATTACCCCGTTCGTCGGAGTCCAGCCCGACGCCGACGATCAGCTCCCGGAACGGCACCGATGCCTCGAGCGTCTCGGCCGCGCTCTCGGCGCTGTGGTCACGCAGGAAGCACATGATCAGGCTCGCGTCGATGCCCAGCTCGGTGGCTTCTGCGGCCGCTCGGTGGTAGCCGGTGACGACACTCTCGAAGGGCACACCGCGGGAGGTGTGGGCTTGCGGGTCGAAGAACATCTCGACGTGACGGACGCCGTCGGCAGCGGCTCGCTGCAGATAGGCACGGGCGAGGTCGTAGAAGTCGGCGGGCTCACGGAGCACGTCCATCGCCGGGTAGTAGACGGCGAGGAAGCTGGTCAACGAGTCGAACCGGTAGGTCGCTTCGACTTCGGCGACCGTGCGCTGGCCGATCGCTACGCCGTTGCGCTCGGCGAGCGCCAGTTTCAACGCCGGCTCGAGGGTGCCCTCGAGGTGCACATGGAGCTCCGACTTGGGCAAGCCGGTGACGAACTCCCGAGTCGGTGTTGCTGGTAGCGCCATGGTCGGCAGATTAACGATCGGTCCGCGCCGCGTCGGAACCCGTCGCGGGCGATGGGATCGCTCAGCCGCCGGACACAGCGGGGATGATCGACAGGTCCTGTCCGGGGTGGATTGCCGTGGACGGGCCGTCGAGGTCGCGCATGTTCTCGGCGCCGACGAACAGGTTCACGTGGCGGCGGGTGCGTCCCTGCTCGTCGCGGACGCGGCGTTCCAGCGCCGGGTGTTCGGCCGCGAGGGCGTCGAGCACCGAGGTCACGGTTGTCGCCTCGTCCGCTGCGTCGCCGACGCTCAGCTCGAGGACGGCGTTGCCACCGACGAGGTCGCGGAGCTGGGCCGGGACGCAGACGCGGACGTCCATCGTGCTCAGATCGAGGTCGGCGCGGCCCGCACGGACAGCACGGGGGGGAGGTGTTGGGCGATCAGCCGCCAGCCGTCGCCGTCGTCGGTCGAGGCGTAGATCTCTCCGGTGCGCGTGCCGAAGTAGAGGCCGGCCGGATCCTGCCCGTCGGTGGTGAACGCGTCGCGGAGAACACTCAAGTAGGCGTCCTGTTGGGGAAGCCCCTTCGTCAGCGGCTCCCAGGTCGCGCCGGCGTCGGCCGTCTTCCACACGATGCATTGGCCATCGGGGGTGCATCGGAACATGTCGCTCTCCAACGGCAGGAGGTAGGCGGTCGAGGGTCGTGACGGATGGGCGACGACCGGGAACCCGAAATCCATCCCGGCGATCCCCGTCATTGCCGTCCATTGGTCCCCGCCATTGTCGCTGCGGTAGATGCCACCGTGGTGCTGGAGGTAGAGGCGCTCCGGGTCGCCGGCGTCGCGGGCCACCTTGTGGACGCATTGGCCGAACTCGAGGTCCTCGCCGTCGGGGACGAAGCCGACCACGATCCCGCGGTTGCTCGCCCGCCACGACGAGCCGCCGTCGTCCGACAGGTAGACCCCCGCCGCCGAGATGGCGATCAGCAGGCGTTGCGGATCGTCGGGGTGCACGAGCACGGTGTGTAGGCACAGACCGCCACCGCCGGGTTGCCACTGGGTGCGATGGGGATGGTTCCACAAGCCATCGACCAGCGAGAACGAGCGCCCGCCGTCGTCGCTGCGGAACAATGCCGCTGGCTCGACGCCGGCATAGATCACGTCGGGCTGATCGCCCGGTCCGGGGGCCAGCTGCCAGATCCTCGCCAACGACGCGTCGGTGCCATCAGGGAACCGCAGCGCCGCCGCCTCGTCCTCCGTCCACGTCGCCCCGAGATCGTCGGAACGCCGCAGCACCGGTCCCCAATGGTTGCTGACCGACCCGGTGAACAGCCGGGTCGTGCCCGAGCGGTTGTCGATGCAGGTTGCATAGACCTCCTCGCCGGGGAAGGTCGGCCCGCTCAACTCGAACTCATTGCGTCCGTCGGTGGAGTGCAGGGCGAACAGGCCCTTCGTCGTTCCGACGAGCACCGTGGCATCGGTCGTCGCCTGCGTAACGTCCGGTGAAGTAGTCATCGTCATACCGCTTGGACCTCCTCCGTCGAGCGAACTCATCGCCCCAACACTGCCATCTTCGCTCAGTTGCGGGTCGATCGACTCAACGAGTTAGCTCCTACGACTCAAACCCGGCGAGACGCTCGGCTGCCGCGCGCCTCGGCCTCGTACGTTCGGCGACGCCGCGGGACCATTCCCTCCATGCCGCCCTGCGACCTCGACGTTCAGCGATCGTAGACGTCGTGGGGTCGCTGGTCGACGTGAAGGCGAGTCGTCCGGCCCTACCCTCGGGGCCATGGCTGGTCCGACACGCTGGGTGACCGACACGAAGGAAGGTCACACGCAGTGGTACGTGGAGCGGTTCCGCAAGCTGGCCGCCGATGGTGCTGACCTGGGGGGCGAAGCCCGCCTCGTCGATGCGATGGTGCCGCCCCGCTCACGGGTGCTCGACGCCGGCTGTGGGACCGGGCGCGTCGGTGCCGTCCTCCACGACCGGGGTCACCGTGTCGTCGGGGTCGATGCCGACGCCGGCCTCATCGGGGCAGCGAGGGCCGACCACCCGGGGCCCCGATGGCTGGTCGCCGACCTCACCGAGCTCGACCTGCCGGCGATGGGCGAGCCCGAGCCGTTCGCCGCCGCGCTGCTGGCCGGAAACGTGATGATCTTCCTGGCGCCGAGCACCGAGACGGACGTGCTGCGCAGGGTCGCCGCCCATGTCGTGCCCGAGGGTTTCATCCTCACCGGGTTCCGGCCTGGTCCGGAGCTCACCCTCGACCGTTTCGATGCGTGTGTCGTCGAGGCCGGTCTCTGCATCGAGCATCGCTTCGCGACCTGGGACCTGCGGGCGTGGCACGACAGCGCCGACTTCGCCGTCACCGTCCTCCGACACGTCTGACGTCAAAGCGGCGAGCGGGTGGCCGCACCGTCCACAGTTCGCGGCCCCTGCGCGGGAGCTGAACCCATCCTGCCCGCACCACCTTCTGGGCGTCGATCGTGACGAATTCCGCAAGGATCTGCGCCCAGAATGCCACCACGAGGCGTCCACTGGGCTGCGGCGCACAGCGAGTCGTGGACGAACAACCATGCTGTGCACGCATCGCTGCCGGCGACGCTCAGCGTTGCCGGTGAGTCGGCGGCGTCGATCGGTGCAAGGTGCTCGATCTCGGCGACTCCGTGGCGATCAGACGCGACCCCGACGAGCGCTTCCTCGAGGATGGCCCATTGTGCTGCGTTGTTCACGTGTCCGAGGACGTCGATGTCGACGGCGCGAATCGGCCACGGTTGGCTCTCAGCTCGGTCGCTGGACCCTGCAGCGACAGCCTGGCGGACACGCGACGTCCACCGGCGGCCTCGCCGTAGATCTCATGGAAATCGTCGCCGAGCGCACGAATCCGGTCGGTCGCGGCATCGACCTGCACCCACAGGCTGACTGCCTCGACGGACCCGCCGCGGTCACCGCTGATCGACGTGCGTCGTTCCGCCCAGCTCCGCCCCGTGCCGGAACAGAACGTCGTCAGGCTGAGGTGCTCGCCGAGTGTGGGGACGCGATCGATGGCGATCAGGGTGCGCCGCACGACCCAGGCGACGGCGTTGGTGAGCCCGCTGGCGACGGCGTCGTCGTTGGCGACGTCTTGGAGATGGCGCGCCAGACCGTCGAGTCGAACTCGGCCCTGCGTGTCGGCGTCGCCCATGCGTACCGTGCTGGTGGCGGTGTAGAGCCGACCCGTGGTCGGGATCGGCACGAGCTCGGTTGCGGCCGCGACAGGAGCCATTGCGGCGCGACTCTGTCACACGCCGACCACGCCCATGCGGTGCGTGCACGAGCGCCCGTCAGCCACCCGCTCGCGCCCGAAGTACCGAGATGGCGCGTCGGTAGAGCCGCGGTCAGGAGGGCGGCGCCGACGCCGCGCCCGGCGATCGGCCGGTCGACGGCAGGGCCCGCAGCGTGGGCCAATTCGCCGGCATTCCGAAGCTCGGCGCGGTCGGCGTTCGGGTAGAAGCTGACGGCGCCGATCACCTTGCCGTCGATCGTCGCGACGACGAGGGGCGTCGAGTGCTCGACGGCTCGGTGACGGTCAGCAGATCGGCGATGTAGGCGGCGAACAGGTCGGGTGACAAGGCCGATTCGTACTCGAGGTAGGCGGCCGGGATCAGGCGGCGAAGGCGGGTAGATCGACCTCCGCAGCGTCGCGGATCAGCAGCGGGAGGCGCGGTCGTTCGCGCGGGGAGGAGGAACCGCGAGGGGACATGGGGCGTCGAGTGTGTCCGAGCATCGAGGCGCCGCCATGGAGAGCACGTGGTGAACTGATGGAGATCGCCCGATACGCCGTCCGTGCAACTCCGGCGAATCGGCGACCTGGGCGGCGTACGGTCCGGATTCTCGGGGTTTGGCCGCCCAGATTCCGATTTGGACCGAAGGCCGCCCAGTTCGACGGTCGCTGAGCTACTCGGTCGCCGTCACGACGTCGGTCATGCTTGCGCTGTACGCCTCGACGAGCTCTTGCTGTTCCTTCTGCGGTACGCCGTAGAAGTCGAGGGCGCGGACGATCTCGGCGCCGACCTCGGCGAACTCGTCGGCGCTGAGATTGAGGTCGGCGTGAGCCTCGCTGAGCGGCAACCCGGTGTACTCGAACGGGCCTCCGGCCACGGATGCGACCCACAGGGTCCGCCCGAACTTGAGTCCCGGCAACCGTGATTCCGCCTGTGTCTCGTTCCACTCCCTGAGTGCCGGATTCTCGTTCAGCTTCGGGTTGGTGATGATCTCGTCACTGAACCGGTTGACCACTGCGGCGATCGCGAAGTACCCGCCCAGTCGCTCGTAGAGGCTCGGTTCGGCAGGGGTCGTCTGGGCCGCTTGGGCTTCGGCGACGGCAGGCAGACCTCCCATCGCCGCCACTCCGGCGAGGGCCCCAGCGCCCTTGGCCACGGTCCTTCGATCCATGCGTCGGTCCATCTCGTCCTCCCGTCGTGCGGCCGCGACGGCCTCACCCTCGCGGACTACTCCCGGTACCTTCGATAACGACAGTAGCGGTTGTTGTTATCCCGATGCAAGAGTCGACGGGGCGACGACGACGCAGCAACGATCGGGCGAGGGCGACAAGACAGCGTGCAGCGCCGGCGTTCGTGAGCTGGCGAGAACTCCGGCGACGAAGGCGAGGTTCATCTGGCAGACGACCTCCGGTTGCGCTTGGGCTACCCGGCGAAACGGGCAGTTGCGAAGTACGACCTCGTCGCCGTTGATGGCTGGCTCGTAGCCCAGGCCGCGAAGCGCGGTGAGCAGCCCGCCGTCGTCAGCACCCTCGGTCATCTGCTGACCGACCTGGCGGCCGTACTCGGCAGCGACGACGGCGAGCGTGTCCTGCGGCGAGCTGGCAGTACCACGATCCGCGGCATCGGCGAGGATCTCGGCGGCGAGATCGTACCGGCGAGGCGGGATCGCCACCGTCAGTTCGAGCGTCGTCGGGCGGTAGCGCTTCGCCGGATGACCGACGACGCCGGGTCCTTCGTCGCGTGCGTACGTCGCCTCGACGAAACCCTCGGACAACAGCTTCTCCAAGTGGAACGCGGCCAGCCGGACCGAGATGCCGGCCAACTCGGCCACCTCAGCTCGGCTCAGTGGCTTGTCGGCGGTCCGCACGGCGACGTAGGCCGCCCACCGAGCCGGTTCGTCGAGCACGCCCAGCTTGGCAATCGTCTCGCTGACATCGCGACGCATGTCTCTAGCACTACCACCTCATCGCCCGAAGCCGCGCGGTCATCGCCGGTGCTGCGTAACGTCAGAGCATCACGTTGGACGACGACACCGAGCTGAACAGCCGCTTCGCCCTCGGCGACGAGACCGCGGTGCGCGCCGTCTACCAGCGCTACGGCGGAGCGATGTTCGCGATCGCGAGGTCGATGCTTCCCAGCCGCGAGCTCGCCGCCGAGTGCGTGCAGGAGGCGTTCGTGAAGGCGTGGCGTGGGTCGCGGTCGTTCGACCCGACCCGCGAGCTGCGCCCCTGGCTCGCCACGATCACGCGGCGCGTGGCGGTCGACGTCTATCGCCGTGAGGCGCGCACTCGCTCCGATCCATTCGCGGAAGTCGATGACACGGTCGTCCCCATCGCGTTCGAGCGGACCTGGGAGGCGTTCGAGGTGCGCGCCGCGCTCGATCAGCTACCGGGCGACGAGCGCGAGGTCGTGCGCCTCGCGCACTTCGAAGGCCTGACGCACAGCGAGATCGCCGAACGGCTTCGAGTGCCCGTCGGGACCGTGAAGTCACGGTCGTTCCGCGCCCACCGACGACTGGCCGAACGCTTGTCGCACCTCGTGGAAGCAGCGCGGTGATGCTCAGGTTCGCGCAAACCGCAGCGGCCCCGAGCTTCGTACCATTCGATGACCGAGCACCGAGACCGTGATGAACGACGAAGAGCGCTACGCCGACTACCTCGAGGGCGGGACCCTCGACGACACGCTCGACGACGCCGCGCGCGCCGAGCTCGACGAGCTGCGTCGTCTGTTCGCCAGCCCCACGACGTGGGACGAACCACCGCCGGAGCTCGCCGACGACATCGTTGCCGAGATCCGGGCGGCGACTCCCGACGTGCAAGCGCCGGCGGTACAGCGCCGCAGACTCGTGGATCCGCCCCGTCCTCACGGTCGCTGCCGCTGCCGTGGCGGTGCTCGCCGTGGCACTTGGCGTCGTGCTCGTGACAGGCGACGATGACGGAGGCGAGTCGTTCACGCTCGCCGCCACGGAAGTCATTCCCGACGCGACCGGCAGCGCGACGGTGGAGTCAACCGGCTCCGGGCTCTCGATCTCACTCAACATCGATGGCCTCCCGCCCGCCGAGCCGGGCACCTTCTATCAGGCCTGGATGCGGGGGGACGGCGGCTCCGTTCCGATCGGCACGTTCCACGCCCGCGAGGGCGATGGCCCGATCGAGCTGTGGTCTGGCGTCGATGTTGCCGACTACCCGACGATGACGGTCACCCTCCAGCAGGAAGGCGCTGGCCCCGAGTCGTCCGGGATCGTCGTGCTGCGCGGCGAGATCCCCGAGCCCTGAGCGTGCACCGCCCGGGCCGACCGGGCTGGGCGTGACACACGCCACACGATCCCTGGGGCTGCCGACGCGAACCGATCCGCTGCGGTCGAGCGAACTAGGCGCCGACACCCAGTGGAAGGACTCTCGACATGAGTGCAGGAATCGTTCACCGCCTCCGGCGCACCGCCCGCTGGCTGCTCATCGGCACAGCCGGAGCGGCCGGAGCCGTACTCGCGGCGAGTTCGCCGGCGAGCGCGGCGACCACCGCGACGTTTACTCAGCGGTGTGCTCACCGTCTTCGGCGACGGCGGCGCCAACACGCTCACCGTGAGCCGCGACGCCGCCGGCAACCTGCTCGTGAACAACGGCGCGATCTCGGTCAGCGGCGGCACGCCGACCGTCGCCAACACCGCACTCATTCAGGTGTTCGGCCAAGGCCGCAGCGACGTGATCACCCTCGACGAGACGAACGGCGCATTGCCCCGCGCCCACCTCTTCGGCGGCACCGGCAGGGACACGCTCCGCGGCGGCGCGGGTGGCGACCTGCTCTTCGGCCAGGCTGGCGACGACACCATCGACGGCCGCGGTGGCTTTGACGCGCTGTTCGGCGGAGCGGGCAAGGACACGCTCACCGGAGGCGACGCCGACGATCAGGTCTTCGGCGGGAGCCGCGACGACACGATGATCTGGAACCCGGGCGACGACACCGACCTCAACGAGGGCGGCGGTGGCACCGACACCGTGCAGGTCAACGGCGGCGGCGGGGCCGAGGTCTTCACCACCACGGCCAACGGGACACGCGTGCGGTTCGACCGGATCGATCCGGCACCGTTCGCCATCGACATCGGCACGTCCGAGAATCTCGTGCTCAATGCCAATGGCGGCGAAGACAGCTTCTCCGCCACCGGGAACCTGGCCGCCCTGATCAAGATCACCGTGGACGGCGGTGCGGGCGGCGACACGATCCTCGGCAGCAATGGCGAGGACGTGCTCCTCGGCGGTGGCGACAACGATGTCGTCGACGGTCAGCAGGGCGACGACGTCGCCTTCCTCGGCGGCGGGGACGACACGTTCCAGTGGGATCCGGGCGACGGCAGCGATGTCGTCGAGGGCCAGGCGGACGCCGACACGATGCTGTTCAACGGCAGCAACGGCAACGAGATCTTCGAGGCGGCGGCCAACGGTCAGCGCGTGTTGTTCACGCGCAACCTCGGCAACATCGTGATGGATCTCGACGACGTCGAGACCGTCGACCTCAACGCCGTCGGCGGATCCGACACGATCACCGTCGGCGATCTGTCGGGCACCGATGTCGTCCAGTTCGCCAGCGACCTCGCGGGCGTCCTCGGGGGCACCGCCGGCGATGCCCAGCCGGACACGGTCATCGTCAACGGCACGAACGGCGTCGATGACGTCGACATTGCCGGTGCCGGCACCTCGGCGTCGGTGGTCGGCCTGTCGACGAGGGTCGACATCACCAACTCGGAGGCGGCCAATGACAGCCTGGTCGTCAACGCCCTCGGTGAAGACGATGTCATCACGGCGACGGCGCTGCCAGTCGCCGTCATCGAGCTGACGATCGACGGGGGCGCAGGCGCGGACGAACTGCTCGGGTCGCAGGGCGACGATGCGTTCCTCGGCAGCGCCGGCAACGACTTCATCTTCGGCGACAACGGCAACGACCTCGCCCTGATGGGCAGCGATGACGACACGTTCCAGTGGGACCCCGGCGACGGCAGCGACACCGTCGAGGGCCAGGACGGACGCCGACACGATGCTGTTCTTCGGCAGCGGTGCCAGCGAGAACATCGACATCGCCGCCAACGGCGGGCGGGTGCGATTCTTCCGCGACGTCGCCAACGTGACGATGGATCTCGACGACGTCGAGTCGATCGACTTTCGGGCGCTGGGTGGCGCCGACAATGTCGTCGTCGGCGATCTGTCGGGCACCGACCTGACGCAGACCGGCCTTGACCTGCGGGGTCCCAACGGTGGTGGTGACGGCGCTGCCGACTCGGTCACCGTCAACGGCACCGACGGCGCCGACACGTTCGGCGCCGCGGGTGACGCCGGCGGGGTCAGCGTTTCCGGGCTGCAGACCACCGTCAACGTCTTCTTCCAGGAGCAGGCCAACGACCGTCTGACGCTGAACGCCCTTGGCGGTGATGACAACGTCGACGCCGGCTCGCTGGCTGCCGACGGCATTCAGCTCACGATCAACGGTGGCGCCGGCGAAGACGTCACGGTCGGAAGTGAGGGCGCTGACCTGGTCAACGGCGGCGACGGGAACGATGTGGCCTTGATGGGCTCCGGTGACGACACGTTCGTGTGGAACCCGGGCGACGACAACGACACGCTCGAAGGCCAGGCCGGTAACGACGCGATGCTGTTCAACGGCGCCAACGCAGCCGAGAGCATCGACATCGCGGCCAATGGTGGGCGGGTTCTGTTCTTCCGCAACGTCGCCAACGTGACGATGGACCTCAACGACGTCGAGGCGATCGACTTCAACGCCCTCGGCGGCGCCGACACGATCGTCATCAACGACCTCAGCGGCACCGACGTGAACCAGGTCGACACCGACCTGGCGGCGGGCGGTGGCGGCGACGGCCAGCCCGACAGCGTCATCGTCAACGGCACCAACGGCGACGACGTCGTCCTGGTGGTCGGCGACGCGGCCGGCACGTCGGTGCTCGGGCTGCCCGCCCAGGTGAACCTGACCGGGGCCGAGGCCGCCAACGACCGCCTCACGGTCAACGCCCTGGGCGGAGACGATGTCGTCGAGGCCTCCGGCCTGCAGGCAGGGGCGATCCAGCTCACCGCCGACGGCGGTGAAGGCGACGACGTCCTCATCGGTGGCGACGGCAACGACGTCCTGCTCGGCGGTCCCAACGACGACGTGTTGCTGGGTGGTGGCGGCACCGACGTCATCGACGGCGGCGACGGCGACGACATCGAGATCCAGTTCGCCGCCCTCGGCGGTGAGAACCAGCGGGCCGCGGTGAGCGGCGACCAGGTGACCTCGGCCACGGCGGCCGATGCCGACTGGATGCTCAGCCACGTGCGCATCGTCAACGGGCAGAGTGTGATCAGCATCGACGGGAAGGAGTATTGGCTGACCAACACCGACCTGTCCCAGTACGTCGATGCGGCCGCGGCCGCAGCGAGCTCCGAACCACCGACGTCGTCCGAGCCGGAGACGTCTGAAGCGCCCGTTCTCCCGATCGGCGACTTCATCTGGTTGGATGCCGATGGCAACGGCCTGCAGGACACCGGCGAGGCGGGTCTCCCTGGTGTCGTCGTCCGGCTCCTCGACGCCGGCGGCGCTGTCGTCGGCGAGGACGTCACCGACGAGGCCGGGCGTTACGCGCTCACGCCGACAGCTCCGGGACCGTTCACGCTCGAGGTCGTGGTCCCGGCCGGTTACCAGCCAACACTCGTCGAAGCCGGCGAGGACGATGCCATCGACTCCGATGCCGACCCGGCCAGGGTCGTGGTCGGTGAGATCGAGTCGACGGTCAGGATCGACCTCGCCGACGTTGCCGGCGTCGAGGATGACTTCGACATCGGCCTGATCGTCCTCCCCGAGGAGGCGCCGGCACCGGACACCACCGTTGCGCCGACAACGACCGTCGCAACCGTCACGGAGACCCCGACGACGACGGCCGTCCCGACGACGACGGTGCCGCCCACGACCGTGCCGCCAGCGACAGTTCCGACGACGACCGCCGTCGCAACGACGCTGCCGCCGCCGACGCCCGCCGCGGTCCCGACGACAACCGTCGCCGGATGATGCCAGGAGGAACTGACCGATGGGTGTTCAGGGGACGGAACGGTCCCCTAAACACCCATCGGTCGCCGATTTCAGACGACTTCGCGGTCGAACTCCTCGAGCTCGCGTTCACCCTCGGCGAACTCGAGCTCGGATTCCATCTCGGCCACCACCCGCGAGTCGCTGTGGGCGGTGATCCAACCGACCAGCGCTCCGAAGTCGTAGGCCGTCTCGTTGTGCAGGTGGTGGTCGATACCTGCGGTCTCGACCTCTTCACTGACCCGGATGCCGATCGTCCGCTTGAGCGCCAGGGCGATCAGCAGCGTCACGACGAACGAGTAGGCGCCGACCCCGACGTTGGCGAACAACTGCTCGCCGAGCAGATTGAACCCGCCGCCGTAGAACAGGCCCTCACCGAAGTCGAGACCGAAGAAGGCGGGGTTGGCGAACAGGCCGACGGCGAGCGATCCGACGAGGCCGGACACGAAGTGCACGCCAACGACGTCGAGCGAGTCGTCGTAGCCGAATCGGTACTTCGCCTTGACGGCGAAGCAACTGGCGACTCCCGCAAGGGCGCCGATGGCGATCGGCGCCATTCCCGACACGAACCCGGCGGCCGGGGTGATGCCGACGAGGCCGGCGACGATTCCCGACGCCGCACCGAGGTTGGTGAAGTGGCCGTCGCGGACTCGCTCGACGACCGCCCAGGTGAGCCCGCCGGCAGCCGCGGCGATGAACGTGTTCATGAACGCCTGCGCCGTCTGGCCGGTGGCGCCGAGCGCCGAACCGGCATTGAAACCGAACCATCCGAACCACAGGATTCCGGTGCCGAGCATGACGAGCGGCATCGAGTGCGGCGCCGAGTTCTCCCGTGGCCAGTTGGCGCGCTTGCCGAGCACGAGGGCGACTGCCAGGGCGGCGATACCGGCGTTGACGTGGATGGCCGTCCCACCGGCGAAGTCGAGCGAGCCGCGCTGGTAGAAGTAGCCGCCGAAGACGACCTTGAACACCGGGCAGAGGACGAGGATCAGCCAAACCGGCACGAACAAGGCCCAGGCCGAGAACTTCATCCGGCTGGCGACGGCGCCGGAGATCAACGCCGGGGTGATCACCGCAAACATTCCGAGGAAGGCGACCGTTGCGATCGTCCCACCGTTGTCGTCGAGGATGCTGATGCCGTTCAAGAACGCGGCGTCGAGGTTGCCGATGAAGTCGGCGTCGAACGGGTTCTGGGCCAGCGTGTAGCCGATCGTCACCCACAGCACCGGCACGGCGAGGATGCACCAGAAGTTCATCATCAGCATGTTGAGCACGCTGCGGCTGCGATCCATCCCGCCGTAGAACAGGGCGAGACCGGGGGTCATGAAGAGCACCAGTGCCGCCGAGGTCAGCACCCATGCCAACGATCCACTGTCCACGTTGTCCCCTTTGGTTCATCGTCCGGACGATCGTCCAGAACGAGGGCGTTGGCCGACGGTGTCACGTTCATGTTTCGACGATGTTTCCGGCTCGTCGCCCGTTCGTGAATTCGGTCACCAAGCTGCGGCTCGCCCGCCGGTTGGCGACCGCTGATTCCACCGGAGTGTTTGTGGCCGACACGCCCCGCCGCAAACACTCCAGTGGTGCGTGGCCGGACCTACCATCGAGCCGCCGTCTGCGCCCGTACCATCTTCCGCCATGCCGTCGCTCGAGCGCGCCCATCTCGTCACCTCGGTCGACATGGCCCGGTTCGTCGCAACAGGGATCGTGCGGCTCGACGGGGTCGTGCCGGATGAGCTGAACCGCCGGGCCTTGGCGCAGCTCGACGCCGGGCTCTCGCCATTCCCGTACGGCACACCGCTCGCCGACGTGCACCCGCCTGGATCGCCCCTCGGCGCCGTGCTCGGCCTGCCCGCCGTGAGCGGCGCGATCCAGAGCTTGGTCGGTCCGGATCCGACAGCCGATCATCAGTACGTCCACGTGCGGGAGGCCAAGGAGGGCGAGGCGCAGCCGCTTCATGCCGATGCCATCATCGACGAGCGGACGGACGCCTTCGACGTGCAGATGATGTACTACCCCGAGGCGGTCACGGCCGACGCCGGTGGAACCCTGCTCGTCCCAGGCTCGCACTTCCGCCGCGTCAGCCACATGGACGTGGCCCGCTACCAGAACGTGGTGGGCCAGGAACGGGTGGTCTGCGCGGCCGGCACCGTGGTGTTCGTGCACCATGCGATCTGGCACGCCGGCCGCCGCAACGACTCTCGTCGACGCCGCGTGATGTACAAGCTTCGGCTCAATCCAACCGTTCGCCAATTGCGGCTGTGGAACACCGACGACATCGACAAGCCGGAGGTCACCGAAACGCTGTTGCGTGAGCCCGCGTGGGCCGGCAACGACGGCCGGCTCGAGCAGGTCAACAGAGCCCGCCTGTGGCGCTACCTCACGGGCGACGAGGAGTTCGATCTCGACCACTACCTCACCCGCAACACGTTGCGACCACAGACGGTGTCCGCCGTGGCGACCGACAGGCGGGTCGCCAAGAGCGCCCGCGGCGCCGGGTTCGGTGTGGTGGAGGCAGGGACGTGAGCGGCTCGGACCGCACACGCCAGCAGGTGCTGCTCCTCTACCTCGCCACGCCGGCGCTCGACTCCGAGGTGTGCGCTTGGACGCTGTACGACGGCACCGGCCGATCGCGGCCGACCACCGGCGACAGCGACCTACCGCCGTACCTGACCGGCCTCGCCGCACTCACGGACGGCTGGCGCCTCGTGCAGATCTCGTCCGTCTCCCCTCCGACGCCTGGCTACGACTACGAGGTCTCCACACTGCGCAACGAGTTCATGTTCGAGCGCCTCGTGGAGATGTAGGTCGACACGACGATTGCTGACTTTCTGGCAACCCGCTGCGGACGCGGAGCGGCACTTTCAGGCCAGGATGTACACCAAGTCTCCGGGGACTGATCAGGCGGACGCTCGGTTATCGCCTCGTCGACGAGGACGATGGTGCCGCCTAACGCCGTCGCCGAAGAGGCAACGGGTGACCTGACGATTGGAGCATAGCGCATGTCCGAGGTCACGATCCCCCGCCCTGTGAGCCGGCACCGGTCCGGTCCCCGCCCCGCTCTCGGCGGGGCCGGACTGACCGACGACCCGCATCTGCGGGCGTTGGCCGAGGACATCGCTGGGTCGCATTGCTGCTCGGTTCATCATGGCTGCTGCCGGGCCCCGGTGCGGTCGACACGCGATTGCTCTTTCTGGAATTTCAACCCGACTCGGCGTGCCGGATCGCCGACTGCACCCTACCAGGCCCGTCGCCTGCCGTGCCCTGCCACCCGGCAGCCGGCGGTCGGACGCTCGGGCGCTTCGCCGCACTCAGCCAGGGTGACTACGCCCGAGTCGGCTTCGACGGACTCGACTCGGTCACCCCCGCCCTGCGCATCGACCACGACGCGTTTCGAACCGCGCTCGGCGCAGCAGCGAACAAGCCGAAGCAGCGACCCCAGCTCAAGCTCCCCAAGGATCTCGTGGAGGGCCTGCGCTACCGCAAGCTCCGCCTGTATCTCAAAGAGGTCCGCTGTCTGGAGACCACCAGCGGTCCGGGCGACGACGAGATCAACCTCGGCGGCACGGTCATCACGGCGTCGGGCGAGACCTCGATCATCGACCAGTTTGTCGTCAGCGACGATTTCGAGGACGGCGACACGGCGATGTACCCCTCGTTGTTCAAGTTTCTCGACCCCGCGCACCTGCTCGACCTGGACAAGATCAAGCAGGCCAAGACCAAGGCGGAGAACGCACCAGGACGGGTCTTCGCCGAATGGGACATCCGCACGGATCTCGGCTGGCCTGCCGCCTACGCCGCGACGGTTGCCATGGCGGAGAAGGACGATGGCGGGTTCTGGACGTTCCTCAAGGAACTGGCCAAGCGGATCATCGCCGAGATCGAAAAGGCGCTCGGGAAGTCCCTCGGCACCACCATCGGGGCGGCGATCGGCAGTGCCTTCGGGCCCCCTTGGGGGACGGTCATCGGCGGACTCGTCGGCTTCATCGTCGGCGCGGCGCTCGACGAGCTGCTCGGCAACAACGCCGACGACGTGCTCGGCGTCGCCAACCTCACGATGAGCTTCGGTGCCGCGACGAAGTCGTACTACGACTGGACCAAGCTCCTCGCGACTCCGCACCCGCCGACGTTCCCGTTGGAGTTCAAGGGCGACGGAGGGCACTATCGGGCCAGGATGTACTACCAAGTCTCCGAGGACTGACCAGGCGGACGCTCGGCACCGCCTCGTCCCCACTCCAGCCGATGGTGCCGCCTATTCGCCGTCCACGAAGAGGCAGAACGGGTGGCCGGCCGGGTCGAGCATCACGCGTAGGCCGCGCTGGTCACGATCGGGAGGCTGGTGCGGGGCAACGGTGGCGCCGACCGCGGTCGCGTGGGCGACCGCCGCTTCGAGGTCGTCAACGAGGATCTCGAAGTGCAGCATCTTCGTCGGTTCCTCGGGTTGCTCGGGCCACGTGGGCGGCCGATACCAGTGCTCTGCTTGGAAGTTCAACCCGACTCCGCCCGCCGGATCGCCGACTTGCACCCAACCAGGCCCGTCGCGTGCCGTGACCTGCCACCCGAGCAGGCGACAGTAGAAGTCCGCCAGCCGCTCGGCGTCGCCACAGTCGATGCAGACCGTCGTCCAACGAAGTGCGGGGCGGCTCACGCGGCCATCTTGGTTCGCGTTCACCCCGAGCGCCACTCGCCGCCCGCCTACGCTCCGTGGAGATGGCCGTCGAAGCTCCCTCGTCTTCGAACCACCCGGCGACGTGGAAGTTCGGGTATCCGATCTTCCACGCCGAGTCCCGTGTCCAGTGGCGCGCCTGGCTCGAAGCAAACCACGATTCGGTGCCGGGCGTGTGGCTCTGTTCGTGGCGTGCCTCGCAGAACAAGCCGGTCTGCCCGTACCCCGAGGCGGTCGAGGAAGCGATCTGTTTCGGTTGGATCGATTCCACCGTCAACGTGCTCGATGAGCAGCGAACGCTGCAGCTCATGACGCCACGCCGGCCGAAGAGCGGTTGGACACGGCTCAACCGTCAGCGTGCCGCGGACCTGGAAGCGGCCGGGCTGATGACCGACGCCGGGCGGCGAGCCGTCGAGGTCGCCAAGGCGAATGGCTGGTGGACGATCTCCGACACGGTCGAGGACCTTGTCGTACCCGACGACCTCGCCAAGGCCCTGGACACGAATCCGGCAGCGCGGGCTCACTGGAACGAATTTCCGCCGAGCGCACGCAAGGCGATGCTCTGGTGGCTGGTTACCGCGGCGAAGGATGAAACCCGGCAGCGGCGGATCGACACGATCGTGGACCGGGCCGGCCGAGGTGAGCGCGCTCAGGGATGACCGCGCCGCCGATCGGCGTGTCGGGCAGGTAGCTGGACAGCGCCTCGATCGCCCAAAGCGTTGGGGACACCGGCGACCGCTTGGAGGCACTAGGAGGCGGCCGGCAAGGATGTCGAGAATTGGGCGTGGGCTCCGCTCCAAAGGGTGAGGGCCGCGAGGGTCGTGGCCGACGACAAAGGAGAAACTCGATGCCGAAGTATCTGTTGCTCAAGCACTACCGCGGTGGCCCTGACCCGCACCATCCGGTCCCACCGATGGACGAGTGGGCGCCCGAGGACGTCGATGCCCACATGACGTTCCTCCGCGAGGTGAGCAGGAAGCTCGAAGAGAGTGGCGAGTACGTGGGCGCCGAGGCGCTGACACCTACGCAGACGTGGGTGCGCTACGGCGGTCCCGACGCCGCTCCGGTGATCACCGATGGCCCGCATCCCGAGACGAGCGACCTCGTCGCCGGGTGGTACATGATCGACGTCGACAGCCACGAGCGGGCACTCGAGTTGGCGGCCTTCGTCTCGACCGGCCCCGGTCCGGGCGGCGAACCGATGTACGAATGGATCGACGTGCGCGAGGTGATGGCCTGATCGTGCGAGCCGAGCGGGGACCGGACGGCGTCGAAGAGCTCGTCCGGTCCCTGGTGCCGCAGGTCTTGGCGGGACTGCTCCGACGCCGAGAGGAGTTCGCCGCGGCTGAGGATGCCGTGCAGGACGCGACGGTCGATGCCCTACGCGTCTGGCCTGATCACCCGCCGCGCGACCCCCGGGCGTGGCTCACCACCGTTGCCATGCGTCGGCTGGTCGATGCCCGGCGCAGCGAGTCAGCCCGGCGGCGACGCGAGGACGTCATCGCCCTCGCCCCGGGCCAAGGACCGACCGAGCAGGGTGATGACACGCTGGTGCTGCTGTTCTGTTGCTGCCATCCCGAGCTCTCGCCGGCGTCGCAGGTCGCCCTCACGCTCCGCGCTGTCGGTGGACTGACCACTCGCGAGATCGCCGACGCCTTCTTCGTCCCGGAAGCCACGATGGCCCAGCGGATCAGCCGTGCCAAGCGCATGCTGCGCGACCGCACGTTCACCGAACCCGGCGATCTGGCCGTCGTGTTGCGCGTCCTGTCGCTCGTCTACCACAAAGGACACGGACGGCGACAGGACCTCTCCAGCGAGGCGATCCGCCTCACCCGCCAGCTCACCCTCGCCACACCGGAGCCGGAAGCTCGCGGGCTGTTGGCGCTGATGCTGCTCCAGCACGCCCGCCTACCTGCGCGTACCGACGCGGCGGGTCGGTTGGTGACGCTCGATGAGCAGGACCGCTCGCTGTGGGACACCGACGAGATCGCCGAGGCGGTCGCCATCCTGCAGGGAGCGCTCGCCGAGCAACGACCCGGGCGCTACCAGATCCTGGCGGCGATCGCCGCACTCCATGCCGATGCCTCGACGGCGGCAGAGACGGATTGGACTCAGATCCTCGCCTGGTACGACGACCTCGTTGCGCTCAGCGAGGCAGCCGACCGTGAGGATCCCGCCGCGGTGCTCAACCGAGCGATCGCTGTCGGCCATGTCGCCGGCGCGGCCGCGGGTCTCGCAGAGACCGAACGGGTGGCCTCCGTGCTCGGCGATCGCGACCAATGGTTCGCCGTTCGCGCCTATCTGTCCGAGCTCGGAGGTGACTTTGCGGCTGCGGGCGAGGCATACGCTGCGGCCGCCGAGCGAGCGAACGAGCTCGCCGAACGCGATCACCTGGTCCGCCGAGCGGCGCGAGCCCGCGCGGCGAGCTGACGAAAAGCCTCTGACCTGGTCGTATGAGCCGAAGCGGGCGTCGCTCACCGGCGCACCATGGCCGTCGTTGTTCACTCCCAGGTCGGCGCGCGTGTCTCGTAATCGTCGACGCCGAATTCGTGGACGGGTTGCAGGAACCTGCCGGGCAGCGGCTCGACCGAGTGGATGCGGTCGAGGCGGAAGACCCGCTCGTCCTGGCGCAGGCGGCACCAGCCGGTGAGGTAGGAGCCGCTTGGCCCGAGCATGACGTGATGTGGTTCGACCTCGCGCACCGTTGGGCTGCCCCCGACGTCGAGGTAATCGATGGTGATCGGCGTGGCGTCCTCGACGGCTCGCATCACCGCGTCGGCGATGGCCTGGTCCGGAGAGCTGAGCGGTTGTACGAGCAGGCGCACGCCGTCTGCCAGCCTGCGGGCACGGGTGGCGGCATCCTCTGGCATCGCGGCGACGACCTTGAGCAGCGCCGTGCGAGCGTCACGGGCCCATGGCGTGCCGTCGAGCCGCCGCAGGCCGATCGCCAACGCCACAGCTTCGGTAGGCGTGAAGTTCAATGGCGGCAGCGTCATCGAACGGTCGAGCAGGTAACCACCGCGTCGGCCGAGCTGCGCCGAGATCGGCACGCCCGCCTCCTGGAGGGCCAGGATGTCGCGCTCGATCGTGCGCACGCTCACCTCGAAGCGCTCCGCGAGGCGGCGCGCACTGCGACCTGGTGAGCCGGCGGCTCGCAACTCCTCGACGAGCGCATAGAGCCGGTCGAGCCGGTTCATCCCGCAAGAGTACGTGTCGGTCGCCTGGATTCTGTGGGCGCGATCCAGGCAGAGGTGGCCGATCTTGGGGACGAATCGGCGTCACCTCGCACCGATCTCGACGGCGCCGTCCAGGCTCGGTCAGACTGTCGGGGTTCTACCGATGTGCAGAGGAGGACACCGCATGTCCAAGATCACGCCACACCTCTGGTTCGACACCCAGGCCAAGGAAGCCGCCGAGTTCTACAGCGAGGTGTTTCCCGACTCGCACGTGGCGAACGTGACCACGCTTCGCGACACGCCGAGTGGCGACTGCGACGTGGTTTCGTTCAGCGTCTGGGGACACGACTTCATGGCGATCAGCGCTGGGCCGCTGTTCCAGTTCAACCCCTCGATCTCGTTCATCGTCAACTTCGACCCCGACTCGCTCCCTGATGCTGCTCAGGTCCTGGACAGCGTCTGGGCGCAACTCGTCGAAGGGGGCAACGCCCTGATGCCGCTCGGCGAGTATCCGTTCAGCAAGCGCTACGGCTGGGTCGCCGATCGCTACGGCGTGTCCTGGCAGTTGATCCTGTCGGAGACCGAGGGCGATCCGCGGCCGACGATCGTGCCCTCGTTGATGTTCACGGGCCCGGTGTGCGGCAGGGCCGCCGAGGCGGGGGAGTACTACGTCTCGATCTTCGACGATTCCGAGCGAGGACAGTTGGTGCCGTACCCCGAGGGCTCCGAGCCCGACGAGGCCGGCACGACGATGTTCTCGGACTTCCGCCTCGCCGACTGCTGGGTCGCGGCGATGGACAGCGCCCACGACCACGGTTTCGGCTTCAACGAAGCCGTTTCGCTGATCATCAGGTGCGCCGACCAGGGGGAGATCGACCACTACTGGGAGCGCCTCTCCGCGGTCCCCGAGGCCGAGCAGTGCGGCTGGCTCAAGGACCGCTTCGGCGTCTCCTGGCAGGTCACCCCGATCGACCTGGATCGAATGATGGCCGAGGGCACGCAAGAGCAGGTCGACCGGGTCACCCAGGCCTTCCTGCCGATGAGGAAGTTCGATTTGGCGGCGCTGCGCGCTGCCTACGCAGGCGATGGTTGAGGCAAGGCGGGGCTCGGTTTGTCACGCGGCGAGGAGAACCTCGACGACTGCGGGCGATGAGGTTCGGGGCCTGGCGGAGTCGTAACGGGTGAACACCACCCGACGGCGCAGACAAGGAGCGAGCCATGGGCATCTTGACGATCGCCACGTTCATGACCCTCGACGGGGTGATGCAGGCACCCGGTGGTCCCGACGAGGACCGCGACGGCGGGTTCGAGTTCGGGGGATGGAGCTTTCCGTTCTTCAGTGAGGACATGGGCGAAGCGGTCGGCGACTGGTTCGGCAAGGCCGACTGCTTCCTGCTCGGGCGGCGAACGTACGAGATCTTCGCGGCCTCCTGGCCCAACTTTCCCGCCGCCGACGATCCGGTGGCATCACGTCTCAACACGCTGCCCAAGTACGTGGTCTCGACGACGCTGAAGAACGCCGACTGGGAGCCGACGACGATCCTCAGCGGCGACATCGCGGCCGAGGTCGCAAAGCTCAAAGACCAGTACAAGGGCGAGATTCAGGTCCACGGCAGCGCCGGCCTGGCGCAGACGTTGCACGCCCACAACCTCATCGACGAGTACCGGGTGTTCATCGAGCCGATCGTGCTCGGCACGGGCAAGCGGCTGTTCGAGCCCGGCGCGGCGCCCACCGCCCTGCGCCTGATCGACACCAAGGCGCTGTCCAAAGGAGCCATTCTGGCCACCTATCAGCCGGTCGGTCCACCGACCCACGGCGAGTTTCAGATGGAGGTGGGCTTCGGCCTCCCGGACGCGTAACGATCTCGATCGCGCCTCCGCTGTGCTGCCGAAGTCGATCCGCGCAAGCTCAGAGGTCGAGCCGCATGACGGCGCGCCGCGGGGTCGGCCGGATCACCTCGGCGAAGCCGGCCGCCGCGAAGACGCTCAAGGTACCGACGTGGAGCTCCTCGTCGATCACATCGGTCCTCGTCATCGGATAGCCCTCGATCGCCCGGGCACCGCGCTGGCGGGCGAAGTCGACGGCGGCTTTCACCAGCGCACGACTGATTCCGCGCCGCCTGAACCCGGCTCGAGCGAACACGCACGTGAGCGCCCAGACGGTGTCGTCGGCCTTGTCCTCGCTGCGCCCCAACCATGGAACGCGGTTGTTGCGCAGCAGGCCCGAGTAGGCGGTCCGCGGCTCGACGGCGCACCAGCCGACCGGTTCGCCGTCGAGGTAGGCCACGAGGCCACTGGTGGTGTCCGAGCCGGCGTGCCCACAGTCCGTCTGCTGCCGCAGCCGAAAGGCGCGCTCCTCGACCGGAAACGCGGCGAAGGACTCCCTCGGCGCCAACTTGTACCGCTGGCACTGACACCGGAACCCCGAGCCTCTCGACCCGAACACCGTCTGCAAGTCGTGGCAACTGGCTTCGTTTGCCGGTACGACCGACACCTGAGCATCAGCGTTGGTCACGCCGCGAGCATGCAACGTCGACGCTCGCCGCTGCAATCGCCAGCCCGTCGAATCCTCGGCATAGCCTGCCACCGGCGCGTGTCGGGGCTGCACACCTGGAAGGAGCGCAAATGCGCACACTGATCAGTACCGCCTTCGTTTCGTTGGATGGTGTCGTTGACTCGCCCGGTGGCGGTCCGACCGAGCCTCACCGCAGCGGTGGATGGACGTTCAAGGACCTCGAGTTCCTCGAGGAGGCGTACGAGCTCAAAGGTCGCGAACAGCAGGAAGCGACGGCGATGATGATGGGCCGGGTCTCCTATGAGGTGTTCTCGCCGGTGTGGCCGACGATTGACGACTTCCCCCAGTACAACGCGATGCCGAAGTTCGTCGTGTCGAGCACGCTCAGCGAGTCTGAACTGGTGGCGGACTGGGGTGAGATCACGATCCTGCGCTCGTTGGACGATGTCGACGCCGTCAAGCAAGGTGACGGTGGCCCGATCATCATTCACGGCAGTGCGATGTTGAACCGCAACCTGGCCGACGCCGGGTTGATCGACCGCTACCACTTGTTGGTGTTTCCGACGTTGCTCGGCGCCGGCAAGCGTCTGTTCAGCGATACCGACAAGGACAAGCAGATGTTGAAGCTGGTCGAGTCCGAGTCATACGCCAACGGCATCCAGAAGCTCGTCTACGACATCGTTCACTGACGCCCGTGGCGGGCCGGGCAGGCAGCGGCGTGGCGAGCCAGGCTCAGCGCGGCGAGCAGCAGCCGGAGGTCGCGTAGGGCGACGGCCGTCGTGTCTTTGGCATGGTCGGCGCCACCAACGTCGCCAACGCGACCAAAGAGTTCAGGACTCGGGCAGCTCGGCCGCTTACTCGTCGCGGTGGCTGACGATGTTGATCACGTTGCCGTCTGGGTCGCGGACGAGGAACCTGCGGATGCCCCACGGTTCGTCGGTCAGCGGATGAACGATCTCGTAGCCGCGGCGCCGCGCTTCCGTGTAGGCCTCGTCGACGTCGTTGCCGACGTGCACGGAGATCACCGAGTCCTGCGGGCTGGTGGCGTCCCCGCTCACGAGCTGGACGGACGCCCGCCCGTCCGGTGTCTCGAAGCGGGCAACCCATCCGAGGTTGAGATTCTCCACGCTCAGTCCGAGGTAGTCGGTGTAGAAGCCGCGCGCGGCGTCGATGTCCGCGACCGGCAAATTGGTCGTGAGTCCCGTAACTCGCACAGCCGCTCCCTCCGTCTCGTCGGTCGAGCCATCTCGGAACACCATGTTGCCTCGCACGGTGCACTGCCTAGTCATGCAGCTCGGTCATTTCTGAACAGCCTGCAGCGGGCCGATCTGCGCGCCAACTGTCGGGGTTTGTTCGCTAGGTGCGATCGAAGGTCCACGACAGCATCGTGTGCTGCTGGGGGTCGGTCCCTCCGGCGGCGGCATACGTGCGCAAGGCAGCGGGGTTGTCCTCATCGGTGAGGACCCACATGCCGTAGCAGCCCGCCCGGCGAGCGACCTCCGCGAGGGCGGTGACGAGCGCCGTGCCGATGCCTCGGTTCCGGAACCGATCGTCGACACCGAGCTCGTAGAGAAACATCTCGGTTCCCTTGTCGGGATGGACCATCTCGACGCCGGTCACGAATCCGGCCGCCGCCCCATGCTCGTAGGCGACCAGCAGGTGATGGCCCGGCTCGGCGAGAAACCGCAGCGTCGCCGACTCGCTTGCGTCATCGTCGAAGAGGTGGTTGAGCGCCAGGACGGCGTCCTCGTCTCCACCGGACAGTTCTCGTAGCTCCATCCGATCAGGATGTCCGACGACGAGTCGGCGCGACCGGTCGGTTCCCGGCCAAACCGAGCGGACGCCGGGATGTCAACCATGAAAGGGTTTCGGATGCTCGCCTACGTGTTCTGGCACACGCCGGCGTCGCTCGACGGGACCTCCACCTACGAGACGGCCTTGGCGGCGTTCCACCAAACCCTGCGTCCTGCCGACATCCGTGGATTCCACGGCTCGCACGCCTGGCTCGTGCAAGGCGCGACATGGATCTCGTCGCCGGTCGCCTACGAAGACTGGTACCTCGTCGACGACTTCACCGCCCTCGGCGTGCTCAACGAGGCCGCCGTGTCCGGCCATCGCCGCCGGCCGCATGGCGACGTCGCGAGCATGGCGGGCGAGGGAAAGGGAATGGCCGGCGTCTACGCCCTCTGTCGTGGTGGTGCACAATCCTTGGACGCGCCGCGGGCCGTCTGGTTCGGAAAGCGAGCCGGCAGGTCCTACGGCGAGTTCTTCGACGAACTGGGCGAGCGAAGGTCGCTGTGGCAGCGCCAGATGGTCCTCGGGCCGACGCCAGAGTTCTGCTCGGTCGATGACGACGAGCTACCGGCAGGCGCGGTGGTCGTCACCCGTGTCCGCAAGGTCGGCGCCTCCGCGTCCTGACGCGACAGCAGCCTTCCGGTCAGATGCAGAGGTCGGTCGAAAAGTCTTGCTGCCCACGACCGGGCTGGCATCGCTGCGACCAGGATCCGGCTGCGAGGCGGATGGCGTCGTTGCCGAAATCCTCGAAGCGCAGGACGTAGCGGACCGCCGCGATCGAGTCGTCGGCGAGATTCTCGATGGTGATCGTGACGGTTGCGTTGGCGGCTCCCTCAGGATCGACAGCGACGCTCACCGTTTCGCCCTCCTGACGGGGCCGGTCGAGGTGGAGCAACACTCGCGCCGCGTCGCAGGGCGAGCGGTTGACGGGAACGGCTGCTGACTCGAGGTAGTCGTTGAACGGCGCGACGTTCACCGCCCCGCTCGTCAGGTCGATGAGGGCGCTGATGTCGCTGGTCCAGCCGGACGAGTCGGGCGTCTGCGGCGAGCACTCGCGGAGGTTGGTCTCGCCGACCGGCTCCCACGGCTCGACGCGGCCGTTGCCGTCGTCATCGGTGCCCCCCGACGAGCCCTCGAGCAATGCCGGCCACGTCATCGGTCCGACCAATCCGTCCGCGGTGAGCCCGTGGTCGGATTGGAACTGACGGACTGCGGCCAACGTCAGCGGCCCGAAGTAGCCGTCCACGTCGACGTCGTAGCCGTGCCGGACGAGCTGTCGCTGCACGTTCTCGACCGCCAACCCGCGCTCGCACATCCGCACGGGGAACCGGCCCGGGTTCTCCGCGTACGCGGCACACGGTCGTGCCGCGGCAGCCGTCCGGTCGGGGTCGTCGACTTCGAAGTGCTGGTAGTCCTTGAGCCGTGTCCAGTCGCCTCCCCACACGAACCCGATCGCCGCGAATGCCTCGACGACCACGTCGCCGTCGACGATGACGCCGGGGCGAGAACTGCTGCGGTCGACGAACGGCCGGCCAGATTCCGGCAGCACGAGGGCTCCCTTGACGTAGGGGTTCTCGACGGGATTGACGTCGACCGCTTTGCCCCACGAGTGGACGGAGAACGCGCCGCCACCGGTGATCGGACGGCAGTTGAACGCAGACGTGTTGTCGGCCGCCATCGAGGCGTCGTCGTCGCCGCCGTAGTGCTCGATCCGCTCCATCCGCCGGATCGGGTATCCCACGTCGAACAGCTTCGCAAACACCCCGACGATGTCGTCCGCGACGTCGGCGTGGACGACCAATTCGCCGGCGTGGACCTGACCGTCGAACCCCCAGTGGTTCATCGTGAGCAGCCGCAGCTCCGAGATCGGGACCGGGCAGCCGGGCCGCCACGACACGCCTTGCATCTCGCCGGCCAAGGCCTCGCCGATCGGTGACACGGCAGCCTCGAACCGCGGCTCGGATGTCGGCGGGACGGACTCCACGGTGGCCGATGCTGACCCGACCGCGAGGGTCGCGGCAACTCCGCACGCAGCGGCCCACGCCGTGAAACGAGCCATCATCTCCATCACACGCCTCCGTTCCGTCGACCGCGCCGGTTGACATTCCGTGAGAGCACGGCGCGGCCGGAACGATTCACCGACCGCGCGATCAGAAGTTCTCGTCGTCGAGACGGACGTGGCCATTGGCGGCAAGCCAATGGAGCGACTCGTGGAGGGCGTCGAGCGAGCTGTACCGAGGCTGGTACCCGAGCACGGCGCGAGCCCTGTCGATGCTCGCGGCGATGCTGCGGCCGACGTGCTCGCGACTCGCCTCGGCGTGCTCGACGCCGACACGTCGCTCGAACTCGGACCAGTCGACAAACTCCAGAGCCGGCTCGCGGCCAAACCATCCTGCGACGCCGGCGGCCAGCCCGCGCAGCGTCATGGCCTGCTCGGACACCACGTGGAAGCTCGCTCCGATTGCCGCCGGTCGGGTGAGCGCCCGCTCGAAGGCCTGGGCGACGTCGTCGCCGTGCACGTGATGCAGTACGCCGAGCCCGAGGTCGGGCAGGGCAACCGGTTCGCCGACCGCCAATCGCCGCCAGACGTCGAGGTCGAGGTTGCCCGCCGGCGTGATCACCGGCCACGGACCGCTGATGTGCCCGGGATGCAGCACGACGCTCGGTACTCCACCGGCCACCGTCTCGCGGTGCAGCAATGCCTCGATCGCCGCCTTGCCGGTTCCATACTCGCCGTAGGCGGTACGCGGCTCGTCCTCGGTGACCGGAACCCGTGCGGCCGGGCCGTGGACCCAGATCGTGCCGCAGTGCACGAGAAGCGGCCGGGTCGGACGTAGCGCGTCGACGAGTTGCTGGGCGGACTGCGGCGTAAAGCACAGCAGGTCAACGACTGCGTCGCCGGCGAGGGCGGCGATCCGTCCGCCGAAGTCCCCGGCGGCGTCCTCGGCCTCACGATCGACGGCGATGCGCTCGACCCGGCGCCACTCCGGCGCCGACACGTAGGGGTCGCGCACCCCGCGGCTGAGCGCCACGACCTCGTGGCCGGCCCGTACCAGGCGCGGGACGAGGTAGCTCCCGATGTGGCCAGTGGCGCCGATCACGACAATGCGACTGATCGCCCGAGCGTAACGAGCGATGGCGGGTCGCTAGCCACCCCCGGCGCATTCGTCGCGTTGGGGAGCTGGCGCCATCACCGATGGGTGTTTAGGGGACCGAACCGTCCCCTGAACACCCATCGGTCGCTACGGGCGTCACGTCACCTCAATGTATGGCGCGGGAACGTGGCACGCGACCGCTCAACGTGTAGGTCAGCACGAGCGTGAGTACGAGCAACACGCCTTGGATGAAATCCTGCGCGTAGTACGGCACGTTGAACATCGTCAGGCCGTTGAACAGCACGCCGATGAACAGGGCGCCGATGAGTGTGCCGAGGGCGTTGGGTCGGTTGGCCCCGAGCACGGCGAAGCCGATCAGCGCCGCCGACACCGCCTGCAGCAGGTAGGCGTTGCCGGCGCCGATGTCGCCGCGGCCGAGGCGCGCCGACAGCAGGATGCCGCCGACCGCCGCGAGGACACCAGAGATCACGTAGGCGAGGGCACGGTATCGCTGGACGGGTATCCCCGCGAGCCGGGCTGCGGCCGCGTTGCCACCGATGGCGTACATCGCTCGGCCCCACCGAGTGTGGGCCAGGAACACGTACGTGAGCACGGCGATGACCAGCAGGAACAGGACGGGAACGGGGATCGAGAGGACCTCCCCGTTGCCCAGCTCGCGGTACCACGCGGCAAACTGCCCGGTCGCCACGTTGCCGTCGCCGATCGGCATGCCGACGGACACGGATTTCCCCGACGTGATGATCAACGCCAGGCCTTGGAAGATGAACAACGTCCCGAGGGTGGCGACGAGATCGGGTACCCGGGCGACGACGATGAGCACCGAGTTGACGGCTGCGACAAGGAGACCAGCCAGCAAGCCGGCGACGATCGCGGCGACGCCCGAAAGGTCGTAACGGATCATCACGAGGGCGGTGACCATCACGACGAAGCTGACGTTGGCCCCGACCGAGAGGTCGAAGCCACCGGCGGCCATCGAGACGGTGACGCCGAGCGCCACGATGGCGACGATCGCCACCGACTGGAAGATGATCAACGCGTTGTCCCACTCGCGGAATCGCGGCTTGCTCGCCGAGAAGAACACCACGAGCCCGACCAACACCACGAGCAGCCCGTACCGGTAGGCGATCCGCGCCACGGTCGCGCTCACTGGTGCACCATCGCCACGTGGTCGATCCTCGGGGGCGACGGGCGGTGCACCAGTGAGCCAAAGGCGCCGCAATTCTGATTCGCTCGCTCGAAGACTCGCTCGCTCATCCGGGCGATCCCGCCGGTTGAACGTCCGCTTCGGCGGTGCGCTCGACGGCCATCAGCCGGCTCAGCTCCTCGGTGGACACGTCGGTCACGGAGAGCTCGCCGGCCACATCGCCGCCGGCGACCACGACGACTCGATCGGCGACCTGGACGATCTCGGAGGGATCGGACGAGGCGACGACGACGCCGATGTCCTTGGCGCGCTCGCGGAGCTGCACGGCGATGTCGGCCCGGGCGCCGACGTCGACCCCGCGAAACGGTTCGTCGAGCAGGACAAGGCGCACCCGGCCATCGAACCAGCGCCCGACGATCACCTTCTGTTGATTGCCGCCCGAGAGGTCGGTGAGGTCGGCGTCGATGCCGGGGCCGACAACCCCGAAGTCATCGACTGCCCGCCGGGCGCTGATCCGCTCAGCACGCCGAGACAGCACTGCGGCGCGGCTGTGCTGGCGCAGACGAGGCAAGCTGACGTGGTGGCGCACGGACCAGCTCGGGATCACGGCGGCCGCCCCGCGCTCCTCGGCGACGAGCGCCACCCCGGCGCGGACGGCCTGGGCCGGACTGGCCGGCCGGTAGGGACGCCCGTCGAGGGTCAGCACCCCGCTGACCAGCGGCCGGGCGCCGTAGAGCTGCTCGAGCAGCTCGGTCTTGCCCGCCCCGACCAGTCCGGTGAGTCCGACGATCTCACCCATCCGCACGTCGAGGTCGAAGGGCGCGGCGCCCGGTCGGGTGCTCACGCCACGCGCCGCCAGAACGACACCCGTTCCCGGCCGGGCCTCGTGCTCCAGCGACGGGGCCACCATGCCGAGCATGGCGTGCACCAACTCGCGTGCCCGGACTGGCCGCGTCAGGACCCGCGTCACGACGCCGTCACGCAGCACCACGACTCGATCGGACACCTCCTCGATCTCGACGAGGTCGTGCGACACGAACAGCACGGCGACGCCACTGCGTGCGAGGCGGCGAACCGACACGAGCAGACGTTCCGTTTCTCGCGCCGACAGGCTGGAGGTCGGCTCGTCGAGGATCAGCACCTTGACGTGATGTGACAACGCTCTGGCGATCACCACCTGCTGGCGATCGCTGGCCGGCAGCAACTCGATGGGCGCATCGACGTCGACGTGCAGCCCGGCGTTCTCGGCGACGACCCGGGCGGCTTGTCGTGTCCGTCCGGCGCTGCGGAACAAGCCGCCGGCGCGAGGCGCCAGCGAGTCGAGCGTGAGGTTGTCGGCGACCGTCGTGCCGGGCACGATCCCCGCGTCGATCTCCTGGTGCACCGTCTGGATGCCGGCTCTGCGGGCGTCGAGAGGTGTCGCCGGGGCGAACGGCTCGCCGCCGACCTCGACCGTTCCGCCCGATGCGCCGACCGCCCCGGAGAGGATCTTGATCAGCGTCGACTTTCCGGCACCGTTGGTGCCGATGAGGCCGACGACCTCTCCGGGGGCGACGTCGAAGGAAACGTGGCTGAGGACCTCGCTCGGTCCGTAGCGTTTGGTCAGCTCCGAGACGCGTAACGCCGGCGGCGGCGCCGCGTCGTCGGTGCCGACGTCCTCGCCCCGAAATCGAACCTCGCTCGGCTCGATGTCAGCCGAGCCACGGGATCGGGACGAGATCGGGCGTGTTCAGCTCCGGAACGACCTCGATCAGCTGGCTGATGTTCTGGATGTTGCCGTCGCGCAGCTGTTGCTGGGTGATCAGGGCCGGCGGGACGACGATGTCCTGGGGGACCTCCTCGCCCGCCGCCAGCAGGGCCGCGGCCCGCACGGCGACGGCGCCGACGTTCGACGGGTCCGTGGCCGAGGTGGCGACCCACGGGCTCCCCTCGGCGGTGATCACGGCGATGTCGGCGTTCGAGATGTCGGCGCCGTAAACCCGGACCTGGTCTTCGAGACCGAGCTCCTGAACGGCCTGCACGGCACCCTTTGCGAACTCGTCGTACGGCGCGAAGATCGCCGTGACGTCCGGGTTGGCTTGCAACGCGGCCTTGGCCTGCTCGGCAACCTGGGCGGCGGTGTTGTCGCTCACGACGCCGATCTGGGCGACCTCGGTGATGCCAGGATTGTCCTGCTTGAACTGCTGCCACACCGCGTCGCGGCGGTCGAGCGGGGCGAAGCCGGACACGTAGACGTAGATCACCTCACCCTCGCCGCCGGTGTCTTCCCCGAGCACCTCGAGCACCGTGCCGGCGATCTCCTCGTCGCTCTGGCTGAGCGTCACGACCTCGTGCTCACCCGGGTCGACGTCGAACGCCACGACCGGGATGCCGGCCTCGACGGCCTCGCCGATCACCGGCTGGATCGTCTCCGGGAACCCGTGGTCGACGATGATCGCGTCGGCTTCGCTGTCGATGGCCTGCTGGAGGTTCAAGGCATGTCGATCGTTGTCGCCATCGGCGCCGAGGAAGTCGAGGGTGATCCCCAGTTCTTCCGCTTGCGCCTCGGCACCCGCTCGCCACTGTTCAAAGTAGTCGCCAGCAGACAGCTGGGCGACGAGAGCGATGTTGACACTGCCGTCGGCGAACTCCGGCGGGACGTCGGCGGTGGCTGCGGCCGTGCCCGGCGTCGCGCTGTCCGACGGCGGCGTGGTGGTAGCGAAGCTCGGGGCCTGCGACCACGCGGCGAGGGCGCCGAACGCGAGGGCGCCGGCAAGGGCGCGGCGGAACTTGCGGGATGACATGTGTTCTCCTTGTTGATTGAGGGATTCGTTCGAGCGGCGATCGCTCAGTTCGCCTCGGTGAGCGTCCGTGCTCGTCGCGTCGCGACGATCGTGTCGAAGTCGGGGATCCGCTCGGAGATCGGGTCACCGGTGAACTCGCCGACCCAGCCTTCCTCGTCGCGGAAGAAGCGGACGGCGGTGAAGTCAGGCTGCGTCCCCATGTCGAACCAGTGGGTCGTGCCCTTGGGGACACTCAGCAGATCGCCGCGCTCGCCGAGTACCGCCAACACCTCGTCGTCAATGTGTAGGTAGAAGATGCCGCTGCCCGATGCGAAGAAGCGCACCTCGTCGTCGGCGTGGGTGTGCTCGGCAAGGAACTTCTGTCGAGCTGCGGCGGCGGTCGCCGCCCACCCCGGGTCGGTGCTCGGGTGCAACGCGGCGACGTCGACGAGCACATACCCCTGCTCAGACGAGAGTTGGGCGATCGGCTCTGCGTACGCCTCGAGCACCGCATCCGAAGGGGCATCGTCGGCCAACTCCTCGGCCAGCGGCCAACGGGCGTAGGTGACGCCTCGTGCGGCGAGTGCCTCGCTGATCTCGCCTGCGTTGCCCGTGGCAAGAGTTTCTGCCGGCGCGGCGTCGGCGGTGTAGATCGTGAGGTAAGCCATCGGTCAGGATTGTAATCCCGACAAACCCAGTCGGCTATTCCTCGTTCCCGGAGTTGACTTGACCTGCGAGCGACCGAGCGCCAGCGAGGGAGCGGCCAGACGGGCCTGCGTGGCCCGGGAACGCAATGAATGGAGCGACATGCCGGAGCCCGACTACGAATTGCTCACCGTCGACACCGTCTCCGACTACGTCGCCGATCGGAGCGCGCTCACCGAGCGACTCGACCGCGTCGAGGCGGTGCGCGAGGTCGGCGATGGCAACCTCAACCTTGTCTTCGTCGTCAGCGGCAAGTCGCCCGAGGGCGAAGACTCCAGTCTCGTGGTCAAGCAGGCGCTGCCGTACGTGCGTGCTGATCCGTCGTGGCCGATGTCCCCGGCGCGCAACCACGCAGAGGCACGGGCGCTGCGAATCCACGGACGGCTGAGCGCTGCTGCCGTCCCCGCGCTCTACGACGTGGATCCGCAACGGTATGCGTTCACGATCGAGGACCTGTCCGACCACCGGGTCTGGCGTGCGGCGCTCAACGACGGGGAACGCCATGTCGACGCGGCAGCGGCGCTCGGGCGATACGTCGCCGACGTCGCCTTCGGGACGTCTGCCTTCGGCGTCGATGCCGAGCAGCTCAAGGCGCTCACCGCTGAGGCGATCAACCCCCCGCTCTGCAAGATCACCGAGCTCCTCGTGTTCAGCGAGCCCTACACGGCCGGCGGGCGTCGCACGGTGCCACCGGCGAGCCTCTCGGACGTCGCCGCCTTCGCCGACGATCCTGAGGTGATCGCCGCCATCGGCACCGCCAAGTGGAACTTCATGACCCACGCAGAGGCGCTGATCCACGGCGACTTGCACACCGGATCCGTGATGGTCCGCGGTGGCGCTGGCCCTGGCGGCGCGTCGACGAAGGCATTCGACAGCGAGTTCGCCTTCTACGGCCCGGTCGGGTTCGACATCGGACAGCTGTGGGCGAACCTGCTGATGGCCGCCGTTCGCTCGGCCACGCTCGGTGATGTCGACGACCTGGCGTGGCGCCTGGAGCAGCCCGTCGTCGTGTGGGGAGCGTTCGAGGAGACTTTTCGTGCCCACTGGCCCCAGCGTGTCGACGCCGCGGTGTTCACCGACCGGTTCCTCGACCGGTTCCTCGACCGGGTGCGTCGCGACTCGCTCGACGCGGCCGCTGCCGAGGCCGCCCGGCGGGTGATCGGGCCGTACCCGGTGTCGGACGTCGAGACGCTCGACCCCGAGTTGCGGGTCGCCGCCGTGCGCTCGATCCTGACGGCCGCGCGATTGCTTCTGCTCGACGCCGGGGCACGCCGCGGTGAGCCAGCGGATGCCTTCGACCAGGTGGGCGAGCTGCTCAGCTGACCCGGTCAGCCGGCCCGCAGGGCGGCGCCGAGCAGCCAGTCGAGCGCTTCCGTGCGCCACCGGGCTTGCAGCGTGTCCGTGCCCCACACGTAGCTGCCGTGACCGGCAACGAGCACGGCGGGGACCCCGTCGTACGCGGTGTCGAAGCGCGCCGCGAGCTCGCTCATGTCCTGGCTGTTGGCGATCACCGGCACGCGCACCGCGTCGCCGTGCGCGCCGCGGTCGAGCGCCTTGAGCATCTCCAGGTCGTGCAACACGACACCCTCCGGCCAACGTCGAGCAGCCTCGACGGCGTTGAGCGTGTGGACGTGGACCACCGACCGCGCCCCGGTGACCGCTGCGATGTGGGCATGCAGGCCGGCTTCGGCCGACGGGCGCACCGGCTCGTTTCCCGGCATCTCCACCGCCTCGCCGCGGGCGTCGACGACAGCAACGTCGTCGGGTCGCAACTCACCCTTGTCGCGCCCGCTGGCCGTGACGGCAAGCAACAGCGGTTCCGTGCGGAGGACCTCGGACAGATTGCCGGACGTCGCCCGCATCCAACCCAACGCGCTGAACCGGGCGGCCTCGACGGCCAGGCGGGCGCCGACGGCGCGCAGTTCCTCGCGGTCCGGCACGGTCATCCGAAGTAGCTCCCGACCTCGGCGGGCTCGAACGCACCGCGGTCGGTGACGATCTTGCTGACCAGTTCCGGCGGCGTGGCGTCGAACGCCGGGTAGCGACCGACCACGCCGTCGGCGGTTATGCGCTCGCCGGCGAACAAGAGCACCTCGTCGCCGTCGCGCTCCTCGATGTGGACGTCGTCGATCGTCGGCGCTTGCGGGTCGGGATGGTCGACCATGGCGTAGTACGGCACGCCGTAGCGGCTCGCGGCGAGCGCCGCGCCGAGCGTGCCGACCTTGTTGACGACGTGCCCGTCGAGGGTGACCCGGTCGGCGGCGGTGAGGAGCACGTCCGCTGCTCCCGAGGCGAACACGGTGGCGATCATGCCGTCGGTGATCAACGTCGGCGTGTAGCCCATCTCGACGAGGGTCGACGCGGTGAGCCGGGCGCCCTGCAAATACGGACGGGTCTCGGTGCAGACGAACTCGAGGTTCTTGCCGTGCTGCTGCGCTGCCGTGACTGCGCCGATGAGGAACTGGTCCGCCCAGCAGTGGGTCAGGACCCGGGCGCCGTCCGGAATCAACTCGGCGGTGTATCGCCCGAGCGCCGCCGATGACTCGCGATATCCGGCATCGACCGCCGCGGCGGACGCCGTCACCGCGGCAACAAGCTGCGGTCCACCGGCCGCACCGGCAGGCTGCTCGAGCACCGCCAGCACCGTCGCCACGACGTCACGAATGTGGTTGTTGGTCGGGCGAGTGGCGGCCAGCAGCGCCCCCGCTGCGCGCAGTGCGTCGGCCGCCGCGTCGGCCGACTGGCCGCTCGCCGCCCGCGCCGCGACGACGAGACCGGCGCTCGCCGCGAACGCCGGTCCAGAGCTCTGCGTCACCATGTCGCGGATCGCCGCCGCCACGTCGACGACCGTCGCGCAGTGCACCCAGCGAACCTGATGTGGGTAGACGCGCCGATCGAGGATGTCGACCCCACCGCCATCGGCTTCCTCGCGCAGCCGCACCGAGTCGGCGAGTAGCGGGACGGCGGTCGTCGTCACGCCAGCGACGCTACTGGGCGTCCGCCCAACCTTCGAGGTGCTCGGCCACCCACTCGCCGAGCACGCGGGCGCTCGCGTCGACGACCGATGGCCAGTCGAGCGCTGACTCGTCGGCGCCGTCTGATACGTGCTTGACCAGGCGCACGGGCACGCCGAGCCGCTGGCAGGCGTACGCCACGGCATACCCCTCCATGTCGACGAGCTGGGCGCGCTCGGCCAGCCGCCGCCGGGTTTCGGGGTCGGTGATGAATGCATCGCCCGACGCCAGCACGGTGCCGTCGCCGTCCTCGATGTGCAGGACATCTTGCGGGTCGTAGCCGAGTGCACGGATGACGTCGCCGTTCACGTCGTGGTTGATCACCGTGCTCGGTAGGAACAGGCCGCTGAGGTCGTCGTGCAGCGCCCCAACCGTGCCGATGTTGAACACCGCCACCTCGCCTCCGTCACGACGCGACAGCAGCGCGTCGGTCGTGGCCGTCGCCGCCGCGACCTTGCCGATCCCGGTGACGACGACGTCGGTTCCCGGCGGGACGTGGGCAGCCTCCGCATCGGTCGCGCTGACGACGAGGATTCGCTGCGTCACGCTCACGTCGGCACGATACGTCTACGGTTCTGCGGAGTGGAGGCGCGGATCGGAGGGCCCTCCACCGTGATCCTCGTCGAGGGCGTCAGCGATCAGATCGCGGTCGAGGCGCTCGCCCGTGCCGAGGGCCGTGACCTCGACGCCCTCCAAGTGGCCGTCGTGCCGACCGGGGGAGCGCACGCGATCGGCCGCTTCGTCGTGCGTCTCGGTCCTGCCGGCGCCGGGCTACGCCTCGTCGGGCTGTGCGACGCGGGCGAGGAGCCCGTCGTTCGGCGGGCCATCGCCCGCGCTGGGGCGGACGTGCCGGTGTTCGTCTGCGATACCGATCTCGAGGACGAGCTGATTCGTGCGGTCACCCCCGCCGGCGTACAGAACCTGCTCGGCGCACACGGCGACCTGGGTTCGTTCCGGACGCTTCAGAAGCAGCCGTACTGGCGCGATCGACCGGTGCAGGCCCAGCTGCAGCGGTTCTTCGCCAGCGGGTCGACGCGTAAGCTGCGCTACGCCGACAAGCTCGTGATCGCGGCGACCGAGCTCGGCCGCGTGCCAGCGCCACTACAGCAAGCGCTGAACGCCGCGACCGAGTGCGGCGGGACCCCCTGTGGCGCGCTGCGGGACTCGGGCTGAGTCACTTCCGGGTTACGAGCACGAGGTCGAATCTCTCGGGGGTCATCACCGTGCCGAAGTAGTGCTCCTCGGCGGCGCTCCACCGTGCTTCCCAATCGGCACGGTAGGTGGCGCCCTCGCGCTCGAGCAGACGCTGACGGCGAACCTCAGTCGGGACGTCCAGCAGCATTCGCACGTCGAGGAGGTCATGCAGTTCGGGGCGACAGGCGTAGGCCCCTTCGAGCAGCACGATCGACCCAGCGCGTGCACTGATCGGTTGGCGGGCGAGCGGAACGATGTCAGCGTCCCAGTCGTCCGCGGTCCAGTCGAACGGGTACCACTCGGCGACGCCGTGGTCGCGGAGCTGCTCGAGGACTCGTCGTTGCCGTCGCCAATCGATCACTCGGGCCGCCTTCTCCGACGGCGGCTGGCGGTCCCACGCTTGGGCGCTCCCACCGGCATAGAACTGGTCGCCCTCGATCACCGTGACGTCATGATGGTCGGGCAGAGCGTTGTCGAGCCGGGCAGCGATCGATGTCGCAAGCGTTGACTTTCCTGCACCACTTCGTCCGTCGAGCCCAACGAACAGCGGCACACCGCGATTCGAGATCTCGCCGAGCAATCGACTGACGAGCGCGACTTCCAGTTCCGAGCGGTCCTTGCTGCCGAACGGTCGATCTCGGCTCGACTCGCCTGGCTTGCCCGGCCAAGCCGTTCACTCCTGGTCGAGGCAGAGGCAGAACGGGTGGCCGGCGGGATCGAACAGCACGCGTACGTTCTGTTGCGGTTGATGATCGGCAACGGTGGCGCCGAGGGCGACAGCCTCGGCGACGGCGGCATCGAGGTTCGCCACCTGGAAGTCGAAGTGCATCATCGGACGCTGTCGACCCTCCTCGGGCGGCCAGACGGGACGCTCGTAATCAGCCGCCTGCTGGAAGACGACGAAGATCGAGCCTTCGGGCGCCGCAACGACGACCGTCCCGGACTCCTGATGGACGACGCTCCAGCCGAGCATCTGCGAGTAGAACGCCGCCAGGGCATCGGCGTCGAGCGCCTCGATTGCCGTCCCCCACCACATTCCCTCGGTTCTCGCAAGCATTGCCGCAGTCTCGCGCCGACTAGCGGCCCGACCTACGTGCGTGCGAGTGCGACGCGCAGCGCGGCAGCGACTGCCGAGGAGGGATCGCTGCTCATCGAGGGCGCCCGCCACGTGACGAACCCGTCAGGTCGTACGAGCACTGCACCTGAGTCGGACACACCGTACGCGTCGGTGAACGAGGCGGACAGGAGGCGCAAGTCCGGGCCACCGACGCAGTACGCCTCGAGTTCGAGACCGTCGTGCTGGGCCGCGGCCTTCCGTGCCGCGTCGCACCATTCGGACCCACTCGGCGCGGCCAGTACGACGAAGCATCGGCCGAACAGATCGAGCGTCGACAACCGGCGCCCATCGAGCTCGACCCACAGATGGGGCGCCCGTGAGCCCGGCCGCCCATGGGTACTACGGGGGTCGTCGTGGTCCCTGCCGTCCTCGTCGCTGTCGTCAGCGACGATCGATGCCGATCGGTAGATGTAGCCGAGCTCGATCTCGAGGTCGGGGACGATCGGCTGGTAGTCGGTGGCTCCCAGATACGTCGCGGTTCGCGTGACGTAACGGGAGTACGCCTGCTCGACCGTCAACGTGCCCACGGGACGTCGCTCCGTGTCATAGGTCGCCAGCAGATCCTCGCCGGCGACACCCTTGATGACCAACGCCAGCTTCCAGGCGATGTCGTAGGCGTCGGCGATGCCCGTGTTCCCGCCGAAACCCCCGTTGGGGGGCATCAGGTGGGCGGCGTCGCCGGCCAGGAACACACGGCCATCGTCGTACCGCCGCACGACATCGGAGGTTGCCCGCCAGCGTGCCACGCCGTCGATCCTGACCGCGAGATCGGGAACACCGGCGCCAACACGAACCAGTTCGACGAGGCGCGCTTCACTGGTGTCCCGTGCCGCGTTGGCAACGTCAGGATCGGAGTCGGGATCGCCAACCGTGTTCACAGCGAGAAATCCTGACTGGCAGTCCTTGGCCAGACGGAAGAACCCGCCGAAGACGGGATTGTTGATGTAGACGACACTGAGCGGCTTGTCACCCATCTGCGCCCACAGGTCGGCGGTGAAGTAGATCGTGATGCTGTTGGAGAAGATGCCGCGTCCGTCGACGGGAATGCCGAGCCGGTCACGGACCGTGCTGTGGGCACCATCGGCACCGACCAGCCAGCGGGCGTGGTGGAGCTGGGTGGTGTCGCGGTCGACGTCCCGCACGACCACGGTGACACCGTCCCCATCCGTTGTGACGTCGACGACCTCATAACCTTCCAGCACCTGTGCGCCGGATTGCTGGGCGCGACGACGCAAGATCGGCTCCAGACCGGGCTGTGTCACGAACAGGCGCCGGCAGGGACTGAGTGACTCATCGACGCCCACGTTGAGGCTGGGGATGATGTCGGCCAGCTTCTGCCCGGCGAGGCTGTCCATGCTGATGATCGCACCCTCGGGTAGGAACTCCCGCTCGGACTGTCGCACGACCTCCTCGTGGATGCCGGCGGAGCGGAACAATTCGAGCGTTCGCACGTGGAAGTGCGCCGCGCGGGGCACCGGCGATCCGCCGCGAAGGGGTTCCACGACCAGCGCCGCGATGCCGTGGTGGGCGAGGAACATCGCCGTCGACAGACCAACCAGGCCACCACCCGCAATGATCACGGGAAATTCCGGCTCACCCCGTTGGGTCACGATCGCACCCCCGACGCCACGTCCCCGGCGTCACGATAGTCACCGAGCACGCGCTGCCGGTGCCGTCAACCGTCGTACACGATCGCCGATGTGGGTGCGGTCGAGGCGCGCGATGATGGGTCGATGCCGGACGAGCGAGAGATGGAGGACGCGACTCGTCACCTCGTCCGTTACGGAGCGACGTTCTTGCCGTTCGTCGCCGAGCGTGCTGCCGGAGCGTTCGTCGAGGACGCCGCTGGTCGGCGGGTGCTCGATTTCACGAGCGGACAGATGAGCTCGATCCTCGGCCACTCGCACCCGGAGATCGTGGCGACCGTCAACGAGATGATCGGTCGGCTCGATCACCTCTTTTCGGGCATGTTGTCGCGACCGGTGATCGACGTCGCCGAGACGCTGGCCGGTTTGGCGCCTGGTCTGACCAAGGTGCTGCTGTTGACGACCGGAGCGGAGTCCAATGAAGCCGCGTTGCGGCTGGCGAAGAGTGCAACCGGCGGATGGGAGGTCGTCGGTTTCGCGCAGAGCTGGCACGGCATGACCGGAGCCGCCGCCTCGGCCACGTATTCCGCGGGACGTCGAGGTCACGGCCCGCCGCAGGTTGGTTCGATGGCGGTGTTCGCGCCCAATCCGTACCGTCCGCGGTTCGTCGGACCGGACGGGGCGCTGGACTGGCGCACAGAGCTCGACGATGGATTCGACCTGATCGATCGACAGAGCACCGGTGCTCCGGCGGCCTTCATCGCCGAGCCGTTGCTGTCATCTGGCGGCGTCCTCGATCTTCCACCCGGGTACCTCGCGGCGTTGCAGGCTCGCTGCCACGAACGCGGGATGCTGCTGGTGCTCGACGAAGCGCAGACCGGCCTCGGTCGCACCGGGACGATGTTTGCCTTCGAACGCGATGGTGTCGTGCCCGACATCCTCACGCTGTCGAAGACGCTGGGCGCCGGGCTCCCGTTGGCCGCGGTGCTGACGAGCGACGTGATCGAGGAGCAGGCCCACGATCGCGGATTCCTCTTCTACACGACGCACGTCTCGGACCCACTGCCCGCCGCAGTCGGGTTGAAGGTCATCGAGATCGTCCTGCGCGACCGTCTCGCGGCACGGGCAGCCGAGGCCGGCGCACGACTCTTGGCAGGGCTCGGCGAGTTACGCGATCGCTACGAATGCGTCGGCGACGTGCGTGGCCGCGGGCTTCTCGTTGGTCTCGAGGTCGTGGCCGACAAGCAGTCCAAGAAGCCCGCGCCTGAGCTCGGCGCCGCGATCACACGGCAGTGCTTCGAACTCGGCCTGTCGATGAACATCACCGCGCTACGCGGGATGGGCGGCGTGTTCCGCATCGCTCCGCCGCTCACGATCACCGACGACGAACTCGACCTCGGCATCGCGATCCTCGACCAAGCGATCGGTGACGTCGCTGGCTGAACCGGGGTAGCCGCGGCTTCGGCCAGCGCAGCGACGCGGCGCACCAGCGCGGCGCCCGCGGCGTGCGACGGTGCGTCGAACCACGCGCTCGCACCGATCGCAAGCACCCGCCAGTCGCCCAGGCCACCGATGTCCTGGAACTGCTGAGCGTTGAGCCGCTGACTCTCGCTCATCCCGTCAGAGTGCCACGGGAGTGATGCGGGTAGCAGGCGCTCGGGATTCAGAATCTGGGCGCAGATCCTTCCGATATTGGTAAGGAACGGCGCCCAGATCGGCGGTTCGCCGTACGGAAACAGGCGACGCGACGATCGCGATGGAACCGCCTCCCAGCGCCGTTCACGACTCGTCGTCGGAGAAGTAGGGCCAGCCGTCGCGCCACTCGACCTCGCGGATCTGCATGCGGATCGTGCCGCCGGCGTCAGCGTCGTAGTAGTGATGGACGGCGTACAGCCGGTCGTCGTGCTCGAGCACGTCGAGTGCGCCGGGGCCGACCTGGTTGCCGCGGCGATCCAGCAGGATCGTGCCACCACCCTCGGCCATCGGGACGCCGTCAGCGTCGACGAAGGGACCGGTGGGGCTCGCCGATCGCCCGACGATGGTCCTGTACGTGCTGCCGAGCCCGCGGCAGCAGAGGTCCCAGGACACCGCGAGATACCAGTGTTCGCCGTGCTCGAAGATCTGCGCGTTCTCGATCGCGTTCGGCGGGTCGACCGGGTTGCTCGCCAACGGCAAGCGGGGCTCACCGGGGGTACGCAGGTCGTCGGCGAGTGGCTGGATCTGGATCCCCGTCCAGAACGAGCCGTATGCGAAGTACCAGTCCTGCCCGTCCGAGAACACCTGCGGGTCGATGGCGTTGTACTCGTCACCCCGCTGCGACGTGAAGATCGGACCCTGGTCGACCCAGCTCTCGAGGTCTCCTGGCGTCGTCGTGGTCGCCAGACCGATCGCCGACTCGTTCGTACCGAAGCTCGAGGCGGCGTAGTAGAGGTGAAAGGTGCCGTCGGACTCGACGACGTGCGGTGCCCAGAGGTGTTCGACGTCATAGTCGCGGGTCCACTCGGGCAGCGCAACCGCACCCAGCGACTCCCACGGACCGGCGAGGCTGCAGGTGGACCGGCGGGCGAAGATGCCACCGGGGTCGGCTGGGTCGAGCCGCCCGGTCGAGAACACGTAGTACGTCTCGCCGTCGACGAACAGGGTCGGGTCGTGGACCGGGTCGTCGACCACACCGGGCCGAAAGTCGCCGACGTCGCCCGTCATCTCGAGCTTGCCGCGTTGCGGGGTGTCGCAGCCCGCAGGATCGGCGGCAGCCGCAACGCCACCATCTGCACCGAAGCCCCAGGTCGTGGCGAGCAGCATGGTCGCGGCGAGCAGGAACCTCATCTGCTCCCCGAGCCGGACAGGCCGGGCTCACCGATGAAGACCTTGCGGAGAACGACGACGAACCGTATCACCGGCTCGATGACCACGCCGGGCCACCGATCGTTCTGATGGCGCGAGTCGCCGCCCGCCCGGGCCAATCGTCAGTCGGCGATCCCGAGCGTCCATCCTCCATCGATGACGATCTCCTGGCCGGTGATGTAGGCGCTCGCCGGGGAGGCGAGGAACAGGGCGAGGCCCTTGATGTCGGCCGGCCAGCCGACGCGATGCATGGGGATCTCGCGGGCGACGGCCGCCTGCACTTCGCGACTGTGGGCGTGCCCGCCGCCGATGTTGGTGACGAACCACCCGGGGGCGATGGCGTTGACCGTGATGCCGTCGGCCGCCAACTCGAGGGCGACGTTGCGCATGAGATGGGCGGCGCCGGCCTTGGCGGCCATGTAGGCGGCGCCGATCACGGCCTCGTTCTTGCGTCGACGCGACGGAGGTGGTGACGACGATCCGGCCCGAGTGCTGCGGGCGCATGTGCCTCGCCGCGGCGCGCATCGTGGCGAAGATGCCGGTGAGGTTGATGTCGATGGCACGACTCCACCGTTCCGTCGTGTAGCGCTCGAGCGCCCCTTCGTCGTTGCGCGGACGGGTCGATCCCGCCCAGGCGCCGACGAACCCAGGGCCGGGGTCGACTCCCACGTTGGCGAAGACGACATCGAGGCGGCCGTAGGTCGCGGCCGCCTCGTCGATCGCGGCATCGAGATCGGCGTGATCGGTGACGTCGACGCGGCGCCCGCGTACATCGAGCCCGTCACCGCTCAGCCGCTGGATCTCGCGCTCGATCGCCTCCCCGTCAATGTCGAGGATCGTGACCCGCCCGCCGTTCTCAGCGAGCGCCTCGACGTAACCGAGCCCGATCCCGCTCGCTCCGCCGGTGACCACTGCGGCCGACCCGCTGACGTCGAACAACTCCGCTGCTGCCATCGCTCCCCCCGCACTCGTTGGACGGGCACCGTAGCGGACACCCGTGAACTGCTCAGGACCCACAGACCGATCACCGAGCCCTGCTCATCCGCCGCAAGGTGGTCGCGGCCTCCTCGGCCGCTGAGTTCAGTCGACGGACTTCACGAATCGGCGGATCTCGGCTGCGCATGCCTCGGGGTCCTCGACCACGCAGGCATGGCCGAGCTTCGGCAGCACGACGAGTTGCGATGTCGAAATCGCGGCATGGAGCGCCTCGGCGTTGGACAGCGGCGAGCGAGCATCGGCGGCGCCATGCAGGATGAGTGTCGGTACGTCGACGGTGGGAAGCATCGGACGGAGGTCGGTTTCCGCTCCGATGTGGCCGGCCGCGCGAACCGTCGCCGGGCGGATGTTCTCCCGCATCATTGTGGCCAACGCGGTGTCGCGGTCGGCGGGTATGAGGTCGGAGAACAGGCCCGGGTAGGACTTCGGGTCGAACGAGTCACCGAGGTCGGCCATGCCGACGAACATCTTCAGCCGTCGTGACACCTCGTCAGGCGGCAACGAGCCCGCCCAGCCCGCGTAGCCACCGACGAGCACGAGACTCGCCGGCACCTTCGGGTGGCGCTCGAACAGCGAGAGGGCGACCATCGTCCCGAACGAGTGGCCCACGAGGTGCGGGCGCTCGAGCCCCAGCGCAGCGATGAACGCGGCGAGGGCGTCGGCGAACTGTGGCGCTCGCCAACTCTCGTCGATGGTCGACGACTCCCCGAATCCTGGGGCGTCCCAGGCGACGACGGTGTGGTCACGTGAGAGGTCGGGGAGCATCCATTGCCAGGTGCGGCTGTCGCACGGCGCACCGTGCAACATGACGAGCGGCGGGCCAGCCCCGGCACGGAGGTACGCGATCCGCGTCCCATCGATGTCCACGTGCTCCATGTCTCAATCGTGACGCACTCCCGACGGCAGTGGAAGGGCGCGGCACGTGAACCTCGACACCGGCCACGGACGCGCACCGTCACGAGTTCTCCGCTCGCGTCGACGAGTTCAATCGGTCGGGCGGAGGTGGATCAGCCCCGCATCCGTGTGACGGAAGCCGCACGCATCGAGATAGAAGGACGCAAGGTGTGGCTCGAAGTCGACATGGAGCCACTCGCATCCGGCCGTCCGGGCGTGATGCGCAGCGCGCCGCACCACCTCAGTGCCGATGCCACGGCGCCGCAAGCTCCCGCGCGTCTTGGTGTCGAGCAGGAACGCGTGGTCTCCACCGTCCCACGCCACGTTCACGAACCCCACGAGGATGCCGTCGTGATCGCGTGCCGTCACCCAGCCGAGACTGTGTGAGCGGATGCTGTCCCACCATCCCGCCGCGGGCCGGCCGCCGTGGGACTCGCCGAGCTCGACGATCTCGGCATCGGAAACCGGACCACGCCAGCAGTACTCGATCTCGTCGCACACGGACCCAAGGCTCGCTCGCCGGCGGGCGCGCCGGCCAACAGGTTTGCGTCAGGAGAACGACCACAGCGGCCGCGATCATCTGACGCAAGCCAGCTCACCCTCGCTCAGATGCGTGAGTCGACGGCCGTCAGCTCGTCGGCGCTGATCAGCGTCAGCGCGTCACGCATGGGCAGCTCGGCGCCGGCCTCGAACGCGACGCGGTACGCCTCGGCGTCCATCTGTCGCGCAACGGAGGCCGTCAGATCTCGCTCCGTTCGGCGAGCGATCGGCCAGACGCGCAGGCCTGCCCGTGCCCGCAGGCCCTCGGCGGCACCGAGCGCCATCGCCGCCCGGCTCGTGACACCTCGCGCCAGCGCCAGGTGGGCCTTGGCGACCAGCGCGAAGGTGACCGTCAGCGTGATCGGCGTTGTCTCCCTGATCGCCCGCACCGATTCAGCGAGGAGGGCGTCGGCGTCGGCGAGCTTGCCGGACCGAACCGCCAGCATCGCAAGGCACGTTCGAGCGCTTGCCTCGAGCCAGTTGTTGCCGAACTGCGAACCGAGCGCATCGACTTCGCTGAGGTGGGCGCGGGCGCCGTCATCGTCGTCAAGCGCCATCTCGAGCATGCCGACGGTCAGCAGAGCGAACGCCCCGAGCGGATCGTTCGAGCGCCGGAATCCGTCCAGCGCCGTCGTCGCGGCCTTCACGGCGCCATCGAAATCGTCGAGGATCGGCACCGTCCACGAGACCGCGAGCTGGAGCGCGCTGACGAGCGTCGGGTCCTCCAGCTGCCCATCCCAGTGGCGGATGGCCTCGACGGTTTCGAGCGCACTGTCGTCGTCGCCGACCTCCACCGCTGTCACCGCGGCGGTGAACAACAGCTCCGCCTGGTCACCGTCGGCCAACTCGTCGGCGCGCAGCCGCAGCTGGTCGATCCACTGGCGACCCTCGGGCATCCGGTCACCCATCTGCCAGAAGAGCCAGAGCACGCGGAAGAGGTGCGGCAGTGCCGTGACGTCGTGAGCGAAGAACCATTGCACTGCCGCCCGGATGTTCTCCTCGTCGACGCGCACGCGGTCCACCCAGTCGATCTGGCGTTCCGTGGGCCAGTGCACGTCCTCGACCACGGACCTGAAGAACTCGGCGTGGCGCCGCCTGACCCCATCCCCGAGCCCGTCGGTGTCGAGCAGCTCGGTGGCGAACTCGCGCACGGTGGTCAGCATCCGGAATCGCGGGCCGGCAGCAGTGCCGACGGCGTCGACGAGGCTGTGCCCGGTCAGCGCGTCGAGCAGATCGAGCGCCCGATCGTCGGAGAGCTCGGCAACCGTCGCGGCGGCCGTCACGGTCCACCCATCGACGAAGACGGACAGTGCGGCCATCAGGTTCCGCGCTTCCTCGTCGAGCAGGCTGACGCTCCACTCGATCGTCGCCCGCAGACCGCGCTGCCGCTCCGGGAGATCGATCGGGCCGGTTCCCAGCGCGTCGAGCACGTTCTCCAACCGCCCCAGCAGGGCGACGGGATCGAGCAGGCGAATGCGCGCGGCCGCCAGCTCGATGGCGAGCGGCAGACCATCGAGGCGACGGCAGATCTCGACGACCGCCGCAACGTTGTCGTCGGTGAGCTCGAAGTGGAATCGCACCGCCCGTGCCCGGTCGATGAACAGCTGCACGGCGGGCAGCAGCGACGCCTCCGTGATCGAGGGCGATTCGGGGAACGCCGGCACAGAGAGCGCGGCGACCGGATACTCGTGTTCGGCGCGCAGTCGGAGCACCGCACGGCTGGTCGCCAGGATCTCCACGTCGGGGCAAGCGCTCAGCAGGCGGTCGAGGTCGGGAGCGACGCCGACGACCTGCTCGAGATTGTCGAGCACGAGCAACAACGGATTCTCGGCGAGGTACTCGATCAGGACATCGAGTGGCGTGCGCGTGCCTTCGACAACCGCGCCGGCGGCCGCCGCGACCCGGGGTAGCACGAGCTCAGGGTCGGCGATGGAGGCGAGCGGCACGAACAAGGTCCGCCTCGTCGGTGATCGCTGCTCCATCGCCTCGGCCACGGCGATCGCCAGCCGCGTCTTGCCGATGCCGCCGGGACCGGTCAACGTGACGAGCCGGACAGCTGGTGACTCCAGCAGGTCGGCGACCGCGGCGACGTCGTCCTCCCGTCCCATCAGCGCCGTCGGCACCAACGGCAACGAGCGCTCGGCACGAGTGCCCGCCGGCGGCGATGCGGGACCGGGCGCGGTGGAGGCGAAGCGCTCGCTCAGCAGCGTGGCCAGGTCGTCGCGCACGAGTCGGCCGAGCTCGCGGGGCGTCTTGAAGGTGCGGTAGGAGGCGGTGGCGTCAGCCTGCAACTGGGCGATCATCGCGGCCAGCCGCGGCTCGAGGTCCGGAGCCGGGGTCTTCAGATAGATCAGCCGCGGCAGCGACCCCGAGAGGCGGAACTCGTCCTCCAGCCCGGAGATGTCCATGCCCGGCCCGACCCAGCCGTAGCGCTGCCAATAGAGGCCGATGAAGATGTCGGACTGGTCGAGATAGGCGCGGTAGAGCTCCTGTGGCGGATGGGGGCGGGCGCCGAGCTCGAACATCACCGGTGTCAACCGCAGCGCCTCGATCGCCCGCTCCACCGCCGCACGCTCGTCGGCGAGCTCCGCGAGGGTGGAGCTGACGAACACGCGCAGCCGTTGATCCGGCGTGCGAATGACCTCGGCGGATTGCGCCGGCACCCGAACAACATAACGATTCGCGCCCGTTCCGCGTCGGCGGTGCACCGAGCGTTACCAGGCTGCTCGGTGTCGGCGAGCGCGACGGCGTCTCTCATCGGTCTCACAGCTTCGTTTCGTCAAGATGCACCCATGTCAAGCCGACCCCACCACGACCACGCTCGCGACGTCAGGTCGTGCCGGAGGGATGCCGGATGTCGGGGAACGAAGACGGTGAGGGCGTGCTGGTTCGTTGCGACCTTCGCCGCGGCAGCTGCTGCGTCGGCGACCTTCGGCGTCGCGAGCGCCACCGCGCCGCCCGGGAACGACCTGCTACGCGAAGCTGCGTTCGAGTACGCCCAGTGCTTGCGCGACAACGGCATCGAGGACTACCCCGACCCGCAGATCGCTGAGGACGGCGGGGTCATGATCGTCTCGCCCCTCGATGTCAACACCGCCGGGAACGAGGAGGTGGCGGCGGCCCAAGCGGCCTGTCAGCACCTTCTCGAGGAAGCCGGCCCTCCAGGTCCCGCCTCCGACGGCTCCACGCCGGACGGCGGCACACCGAGCGGATCGAGTCCCGTTGGCGCGTCGGAGTGGGAGAAGATCGTGCCCGGCGGTGACTGCAGGTGTGCCGATGGGAGTGAGTTCGCCTTCTGGGAACGTCAGGCCGACCAGACCAAGGTCGTGCTCTACCTCGACGGCGGCGGCGCCTGTACCGACGCCACGACGTGCGCACTCACCGGCAGCAACGGCGAGAGTGACTTCTACAACTGGAGCGTCGCCTATGAGGACCCGGCATTCCCCGGCGGCGGGATCTTGGACTTCTCTCGGGACGACAACCCGTTCGCCGACTACTCGTTCATCTACGTGGCGTCGTGTACCGGAGACGCGGATCTCGGTGACGTGACCCGCGAGTATTCGCCGGAGTTGACAGTCGAGCACAACGGCTTCGTCAACGGCACAGCGGCGCTCGACTACCTCGCCGAGCACTATCCCGACGCCACTCAAGTCGTCGTCGTCGGCAACACCGGGGGCTCGGTCGCCGCTCCGGTCTACGGCGGCCTCATCGCCGATTTGCTCCCCGACGCCCAGGTCACCGTGTTCGGTGCCGGGTCCGGCCACTGGCCTGATGACCCCGGGCTGAACACCGAGATCCTCGGGCTGTGGGGTGTCTACGACACGATGCCGGACTGGGAGGTCAACGATGGTCTCACCGAAAGCGACTGGGGGATCCCCCGGTTCTGGATCCAGGCTGGCCTGCATGACCCCGACATCGTGATGGCCCGCTTCGACTTCGCCTTCGACCCCAACGGTGCGCGAGTCCTCGAGTCGTTGGGTGTCGCAGCGTCGACCCTCGAGGTGATCGATGCCAACGAGGCGGCGATCGAGGCCGCCGGCGTGGTCCAGCACAGCTACCTCGCACCCGGGGACGGACACAGGATCCTCGAGTTGGACGAGTTCTACGAGCTGGAGGTCGACGGCGTCAGGCTGGTCGACTGGGTCGAGGCGCTGGTCGCCGGTGATCCACTCGACGACGTCCACTGCGTCGACTGTGAAACACCGTGACCGAGCCACGGCGGGGATCCACCGCTGTGCGCCAACCAGAACCCGAAGTCACGCAGGATCGGAACTGGTGGACGTGGCGTGGTTCAACGCCCAGTCGAGGGCGTAGTCGGCGACCGCTTCCCAGCCGTCGAACGACGGGAGCAGGTGTGGTCCGGTGAACTCCTTCACTTCCGTGATCGTGCCCTCTGCCTTGTAGTGCTTGGCGTTCGAGCGCTGGATCGAAGACGGCATGAGGTGGTCGTCACTGCCCGAGATGAACAGCAACGGTGCCCGATCCGGATTCTTGTAGTTCACGTGGGTGTCGTCCTTACCGGGATGGATGTTGGCCAGCGCGCTCGCCCAGAAGATCTGGCCAGATGCCGGAATGTGGTAACGCTCGTAGAGCGCACGGCCGCGATCCTCGCTGAACGTGTTGGTGAAGGCGTACTGCCATTGCTCAAAGGTGAAGCCCACCGCCTTGTGCCGGTTGGCCGGGTTCTTCAGCACCGGGAACGTCGCTTTGACCTGCGCCAGCGGCACCCGCTTGACACCTTCGGTCGGCGCCGAATTGATCGCCACCCCGGCCGCCCCGAAGCCACGGTCCATCAGCAACTGGGTGAACACGCCGCCAGCCGAGTGACCGATCAGGATCGGCGGACGTTCGAGGCCCCCGACGACTCCTTCGAGATGTTCCATGATCTGCGGCACCGTCACCTGTTCGATCGGGGTCGGGTCGGCATTGAGCGCTTCGACCTCCACCTCGAATCCCGGGTAGGCCGGCGCCAGCACCTTCAGGCCCCGCTTCTCGTAGTGGGCGATCCAGTCCTCCCAGCTCCGCGGCGTGACCCAGAAGCCATGGATCAGAACGATGGTGTCGGGGGTGTCGTGAACGGTCATTGGCATGACCCTAGGTTCTTGCGAACAACCGTGCCCAAGGAACGCCGGCGACGCTGCGTCCGTCGGACGCAACCAGACTGTTCGAGCAACCGTCGAAATCGAGTCGCGCTAGTTCGGGCACACCGAGCCCGGTCCCGAGAAGCAGTTCGGGTCGCGGGGGTCCGTGCCAATGCTGAACTCGGCGAGGTCGTCGTCGCCGTCGCCGTCGGTGTCGGACAACGAGCACTCGCTGAAGCCGGAGTTGGCTTCGAACGCATCGCCGAGGCCGTCGCCGTCGGTGTCGGTCTGGTTGATTCCGCAGCTGTGGTCGACTTCGAGCGCATCGGTGAGCCCGTCGCTGTCGGTGTCGGTGTCGAGTGGATTGGATCCCAGAGCGTTGACCTCGCGCCCGTCGGGAATGCCATCGCCGTCGCTGTCGTGGTTGTTGGGATCGGTGCCGAGGCTCGCTTCATCGTCATCGGTCAAGCCGTCGCTGTCGGTGTCCGTCGGGGCGGGCGGTTGTGTCGTCGTCGTGGTCGTGGTGGACGTCGACGTCGTCGTCGTCGTCGTGCCATCGTCCCCGCCGTCATTGCCGTCGTCGCCGCCATCGGAGACAGTCGCGGACGGCGCTTGCTGCGGGAGCGCGCCATCGATCGCCCCGCCGATCGACGGGCCGACGACGGCGACGAGCACCGTGGCGGCCTCGGGTGAGGTGTTGATGAGCGTGATGTTGCCGGTCATCGCGACACTTGAGCCGTCGGCGATCGTCGTTCCCGCGGCGTCGACTTCGCCGGCGGTGACCACCACGAATGCAGACACCTCGGTGTTGACGATGAGCGCCTCATTGGTGTTCAAGACGTCGCGCACCAAATCGACGTCGCGCGTTCCGGCTCCCGGTGTGAACGTTCCATCGCCTGCGCCGGGTGCGATCGCCACGCCGAGGATCGTGCCGCCCTCCGGAGACGTCGCGACGATGTCGAAGCCGAAGTCGGCGAGGGCGACGACCGCCTCTCCGACGGCGAGGCGAGCCCCTCCGGGGCCTCCACCCGACGGCGTCGCCAGCGCGGCCGCCGGGCCGTCCGCAACGACGAAGGTCACTGGATCTGCGGTCATCGGCGTTGGCTGGGTGTCGGTGATGGGCAGCGTCGCGAGCTGCCAGGAGAACTCGCCGTCGCCGAATCCGACCAGGCTCTGGGCGATCACCTCTGAGTGTCCTCCTGGTGGCACCGGTCCAGCGGACGCCGAGGCGACGTGTCGCACCGGCACGGCGGCGGCCAGGCCGACGACAGCCAGCAGGATCGGTGTGCGAAGCGCGCGCCAGCACGTGAACATCACGGTGAACTCCTCGGTGTGCCCATCCGACGTCGAGCGACGGCGGTCGCAGGAAGCTACGGCGCGACCGATGCCCCAGCCAGCGATTTGTGCTGCATGCTCCACAGCAGCGCGTCAGGGCAGCCACCGCCGCGGCAGTGCACGCCAATCGTTTCACGCCTGTTCGAAGGGCTTGTCACTCTCGTTGCGGGCTCGCCGAACGCCGTACGCGATCACGAGCAACCCGGCGCTGAGTAGGGCGGCCGGGATCAGCGAGTTCGATGTAGTGCCGGTGACGGTCACGGCCACCGGAGGAGCAGCAGCCGACGAAGGTATCGAGGCCGTGGCATCGGTCGTCGAGTCTGTGCCGGGGGTGACGGTGATGACCACGTCGACGACCGGGCCGGCCCTGCGGCCCTGATCGTCCTCGACGGCATAGCCGAACGAGTCGACGCCGGTGAACCCGGGGTCGGGGGTGTAGACGAACGAGCCGGCCTGCTTGGCGACGATCTCCCCGTTGGAGGTCGCGGTCACGAGGGCAACGGAGATCGGGTCTGCGTCGGGGTCGAAGTCATTGGTGACCACTCCGGGCGCGGCGACGTTGAGCGTCGTGTTCTCGGCGATTTCGAAGGCGTCGTCGACGCCCACGGGCGGATCGTTGGGAACGCTCTGCGTGGCCGTCTGGTCCGGTGCCGCGGTGACCGTGATCGTCGCTTCGACGACGAGCCCGGTAAAGCTGCCCAGGTCATCGCGCACGGCGTACACGAACGAGTCGACGCCGACGAAGCCGGGATCGGGCTCGTACGTGAACGCCCCGTCCGGGGCCATCGCCAGGATGGTCCCGTCGAGGGGATCGCTGTGGAACCCACCGGCGATCGGATCGCCATCGGGATCGAAGTCGTTGACGAGAAGGCCTGGAGCGTCGACGACGAGCTGCGTGCCTTCGACGACCGCGAAGTTGTCGTCGACGCCGACTGGCGGACTGTTCGCGACGCTCTTGATGTTGACCGCCGTCAGGGCGACGACTGCTGCCACCATGAGCACGGCGAGGCGAGATTGGAGTTTGGACATGGCTTACTCGAGCTTCGTGAGGGCGCCGCTGGTCTCGTTGACCAGGCAGCGAGGCCATCGTGGGGGGCATCGCGTGGCGCTGAGCCATGATCCGACCTCGCCGTTACCCACGCGTTACCCAGATTCAGCGTGCGGCGGCGACGGTCGCCAGCAGCTCGGTGCGCGTTGGCCCGGGAGCGGGATACTGCGGCGCGTTGGCGCCGAGGGCAACGACCTTTTCGAGCAGGCCAGGTTTCGCCAGCACCTCGGGCGGCGTCGCCTGAAGCGCACCGATCGAGACCCGCGCCCGCAGCACCTCGGGGTCATGGAACTTCGCGGCGTCCATCGCCTTGGTGATGGCCCAGGCGGGGTCGGGCGTGGAATAGGGCAGACCGGAGATGTCGCCCTCGATCTCCGCGAGGCGATGGCGGTCGAATCCGAGCGTCATCCGATAGAGGTGGCCGACCGTTCTGTCGGTGTCCTCGTCGAAGCGCCGCACCAACTTTCGGGGTCGTCCGGTCCTGGTCGGCAAGCTAGATGGAGGTTCCTTCTGGATTGGGCCTGCCCAGCGACCGGGGTGCGGATTCGTCGGACGTGGTGGTCGTGGCGATCCCCAACGCGGCGATCATCACGGCCAGAAGCGCCGTGAGCCGTCGCGCGTGTCGCCGGCGTCGTCGTGAATCGATGGACTGCCTCACGATGGTTCCTTTCGAGGTTCCGGCTCGCGGTTCCCGAGCCCTGCGATGCGGTACGTCGGCCGGCAACTCACCGGTTCTCGTCAGGCGCGTTGTCAACGTCGGAGCTCGCCGATCGATGCGCGTCGCCGCGGACTTGGCTCGAGGTGTGCTCGGTGACGCTCGACCGTTGTCAGCTGACCAAGTGGGCGTACGGGTCCGGCCGCTCGGCGTCACTCCGCAACACACAGAACTCGTTGCCTTCCGGATCGGCCATCGTCACCCAACCGCCGCCCTCCGGCGTGCGATGGTCGGCGAACACCGTCGCGCCCAGCCCCACCAGCCGCTCGACCTCCTCGTCGCGCGTGCCATCGGTCGGAGACACGTCGAAATGGAGCCGGTTCTTCACCACCTTGTCATCGGGCACCTCGATGAACAGCACCCGGCTCCGGCCGTCCGGCGAGAAGATCATGCACTCTTCGTCGCCGGGCCGGTTGGGGTCCAGCGGATCCTCGCCGAAGCCGAGCACCTGGCGCCACCAGACCGACTGCGAGTAGGCGTTGTGCGCGTCGACACTTGTGTGCGAGATCCGTGACGTCATCGCCCCAGCCTGGCGCGTACGGTCCCCATCGGAGACGTCAGTTGGTCTTCGGGCGTTCGCAGGAGCCAGATGCGCAGGATCGGTGCGCTGCGCGTCGAGGGACGGTCGCAACGGCAGATTCCGTCACAGGGCTGCCGCCGGTACCGTCGAGCCGATGGCGGAACGGTGGTTGTATCTCGTCCGCCACGGTGAGGCATCGGGTGACGATGACGATGCGGAGTTGACGTCACTCGGCGAACGCCAAAGCGACGCCATCGGTCGGCGACTCGCCGACGTCGCCCTCACGGGGGTGTACCACTCACCGTCGCGGCGGGCGGCGCAGACTGCCGGGCTCATCGCCGGTCATCGCGGCGGCGCGACACTGATTGAGTCATCGTTGGTTGCTGACGTCATCCCGTCGAACCCGCCGCGGGCGGCGCTCCCGGCCGTGTTCACGGAGTTCCTCGACCGGTTCAGCGCCGATCAGCTCGAAGTCGGCCGACGGTCGCTCGGGCTGCCTTGGAGCGATTCGCCTCCGAGCCGCCCGAGGACAGCAGCGAGTTGATCGTCACGCACGGGTTCGTCGTCGGTTGGTTCGTTGTCGATGCGATTGGAGCCGAGCCGTGGAGGTGGCTGACGCTCAACGTCGCCAATGCCGGTCTCACGACAATCCGCTACCGAACAGGGCACCCACCCGCATTGGTCGCCTTCAACGACACTGGACATCTCGTCGTAGTTTCCTGAACCCCCTCCCGCCGCCGGCGACGATCAGGTGCCCGGCCGCTGCTTGATGCCCGCACCGAGGAGGTCGACGACCTCGGCGATGCGTGCGGCCCGTTGGTCGGGGCGCCGCTTGGTTGCGTCGATATAGCGCAGGTATGCGCGGCGGTAGAACTGGGCGAGCGAGTCGAAGAACTCGCCCGCTTGCGGGTCGTCAGTCAACGCCTCGGCGACGTCGGCGGCCAGGTCCTCACGCTGCGGCCCTTCCGGTTCGAGCACGACGTCGACGGCGGCGCCGACGCCGAGACCGCAGTCCCGGCGCCACGCCGGGCCGAGCACGAAGCCACGGCCGTCAGTGAGGGGCTCGATGACGCCGCGGACGTTCATGCCGTTCACCGTGCCGTGGACTCGGTGCTCGGTCTTGCGACCCCACACTTGGTCCGGGTCGAACGGCACCGCCACGAACACGCGATTGCGAGCTGCGCTGACGAGGCGCGTGGAGAACCGCTGCCGGGCGGGCACCGCTCGATCATCGCGCACGTCCGCACACGGCCATCGGACTGGGCGGCCTTCGGTCCATTCCTCGATCTGGGCGGCCAAATGGCCGGAATCCGGACCGAAGGCCGCCCAGATCACCACGCTGCAGCTCGGGCGATCGGGGCATCGACGTGGGGAAAGCGGACGAACCCTGCGGCGACGGCGTCGTTTACGGCAGGCTCAACCGTTCGGCCAGCCAGCGTCGCGCGATCGTTCCCTGGGCGGCTTGGAAGCGGCGCACGGTGGGTAGGCCGGGTGGTGGCGGGAGCAGGGACTGGCGTGTGAAATATCCGGCCAGCGATGCCAGAAACGCGTCCACGGCACCGGGATCGGCGCGACGTCCGAGCGGATGGGCGGCGAAGACGTCGGACGGCGGTGGGCCGCCGTCGAGATGGAGGGCCGGTAGCAGGGCGACGAGATCGATCCATGGCGCTCCCAGCGACGCGCCCGGCCAGTCCACGAGCACGTCGTCCGGCGGGCCGGTCTCGGCCAGCAACACGTTGTCGGTCCGGGTGTCCACGTGCACCAGGTTCGTGCCGACCGTCGCTGCTGGCGCCAGCTGATCGAGGGCGACGAGGTGTTCGAGGTGTCGGCGACTCCACTCGTCCAGACCCGGCAGCGGCTCCGTGGCGAGGCGGGTCCAGTGCCCGCCAAGACTGCGGTGGGCGTCGGCAAACGGGAGGAGGCCGGGCAATTCGACGTCGGTCGTTGCATCGGCGACCCGATCGAGAACGCCGATGAGCCGGGCGATGTCGGCTGGGTTGCTGGCCGACGGCATCCGCCCGTCGACCCACTCGGTGGCGAGGGCAACCCAATCTCCATCGTCGACCACCCCGAGCAGCCGTGGCGCAGGCACGGCCGCCGGAATCACCGTGAGCACGGCTGCTTCCCGGCGGTGCATCACGGGCGAGTGTGGATTCGGCTCCGTGCCGGCCGCCTTGATGAAGACGGTGCGGCCGTCCGCGAGGTCGGCGCGCACCGCGGGACCCGGCGAGAATCCGCCGCGAACACCATGCGTCGCCACGACCGGCGACCCCAGAACCACATCGAGCTCGTCGCGGACAGCCGCCGGAACCTCACTCCACAGGCTGCGAACCCCTTGTCGCTCCACCAACCCATCTGACCACTCAGTGCGACCGAGAAAACCGCAGGTTTGCGTGACCGGGACCGGCTGGTGGAGATGCACGGTGACCGAGACCGGCTCCAAGGCCGCCTTGCTCTCTGCGGGCTCAACCGCTGGTCACACAGAACTCGTTGCCTTCGACGTCAGCCATCACGACGAGACCGTTGCGCTCCGGATGCAAGACGCGTGCGCCGAGGCCGATCAATCGGCCGACCTCGATGTCGAGGTCATCGGCACGGAGATCGACGTGTACCCGGTTCTTGACCACTTTCGCCTCCGGCACCCGCTGGAACCACAGTCGCGGCGAGGTCGCGGCTCCCTCGACGAGGACCGTCGGATCATCCTCTGGATCGTCGATACCGACGGCGCGCAGGCGTGCGAGCTCGTCGGCGTCGTAGGGCGCGACGGCGTACCCGTCGAGCACTTCAGCCCAGAACCGGGCGACGACCGCAGGCCGAGCGCAGTCGATCACAACATCGGCGAATCGAGCCATCACGCCAGTTTTCGTTGGCCACGAATGCCGTACGTGCTGCCGCATCGCACCGTAGAACACTCTGGGAAGCCAACTGCACCATCGGTGCATCACTCCGGAGGGCTACCTGCCAACCAGGCAGCCGAGTCACCAGGCGTAGGCCTCCGGAGCCGCGCCACCGGGGCCGGGGAAGATGCGATCGAGTTCGGTGACCATCTCGTCGTCGAGCTGCACGTCGAGTGCGCCCATCGCCCCGTCGAGCTGCTCGACGGTGCGCGGGCCGATGATCGGCGCCGTCACTGCCGGGTTGCGCAGCAGCCACGCGAGGGCAACGTTGGCGGGTGGCGTGCCGTGCTCGGCACACAACTTCTCCCATGCTTCCAACGTCGGTCGCATGCGCTCAACCTGCTGCTGTATCCGCTCGGCGCCGCGGCGCCCTTCGATCACCTTCTGCAGCGCGCCGCCGAGGATGCCGCCGCCGAGCGGGCTCCACGGAATGACGCCGACGCCGTAGTCGATGCACGCCGGCAGGACCTCGAGCTCGACCGTGCGGGCGTTGAGGTTGTACAAGCTCTGCTCTGAAACCAGCCCGAGAAAGTCTCGGCGGGCGGCCCGCTCATTGGCCTTGACGATGTGCCAACCGGCGAAGTTGCTGCTTCCGACGTACAGAACCTTGCCCTGCGACACCAGTAGCTCCATCGCCTGCCAGATCTCGTCCCACGGAGTGTCGCGATCGACATGATGCATCTGGTAGAGGTCGATGTAGTCGGTCTGCATCCGCCGCAGGCTGCGCTCGCACGACTCACGGATGTGTCGAGCCGACAGCTTGCTCGTGTTCGGCCAGGGATCGCGACCCCCATACACCTTCGTGGCGATGACGGTCCGCTCCCGCCGGCGATCGCCCTGGACCAGCCAACGGCCGATGATCTCCTCGGTCGGCAGGTCAGGCCCGCCGTACACGTTGGCGGTGTCGAAGAAGTTGATGCCGAGCTCGAGAGCCCGATCCATGATCCGATGCCCCTCGGCCTCCTCGGCCTCGCCGCCAAAGTTCATCGTTCCGAGGCACAACGGGCTCACCCGCAGGCCAGTGCGACCCAACAATCGATAGTCCACGCTGAGAAACGTAGCCCTACCGCACAGGGTGCCCCGGTCCTGGAACTGTGAGTGGAGAGTGCGGTTTCGGCCCCGACAGCTCACCCGTTCGCAGCGCCAAGGCGATCGGCCATGCTCGCGTGGTCGAAATCACGATCGAGTGGCGTGAGCCGGACGACACTGGGGCGATGACGACTGCAACGAGCGGGTTCCTCGCGCACAACGGAGCGCGCATCTACTACGAAGCCGAGGGGGAGGGTGAGCCGGTGCTGTTGATCCACGCTGGTGTCGCCAACCTGCGGATGTGGGACGACCAGGCGGCGGCTCTTGGTGACCGCTACCGGGTGATCCGTTTTGACACCCGTGGCTATGGACGCACGGAGACCGAGCACGTCGAGTTCAGCAACCGGGACGACGTCGCTGCCGTTCTTGACGAGGTAGGTGAGCAGTCGGCGCACGTCGTCGGCCTGTCGCGCGGCGGTCAGATCGCCCTCGACTTCGTCCTCGAGCACCCCGAACGGGCGCGGTCGTTGAGCGTCGTCGCCGGAGGGGTAGGTGGTTACGAAGCCGACATCGCCTCGACGGTCGACTGGGACGAGGTCGAGGCGTGGTGGGACACCAAGGACTGGCAGCGCCTGACCGACTTCGAGGTCGCCTACTGGGTCGACGGCCCTGGCCAACCGACCGATCGCGTCGACCCGGCGATCCGCGCCCTCGTCTCCGACTGGATCAGCACGAACTACCGCGCGGAGAAAGTCGAGGGCATCCCTCAGGTTCTCGATCCCCCCGCCGATGCCCGCCTCGGCGACCTGCGCGTCCCGCTGCTCGTCATCGTCGGGGAGCTCGACGACGAGTCCACCACAGCGTCGATGCGCCACCTCGCTGAGCGCGTGCCCGGCACACGCCTGGAGACCTTCCCAACCGCCCACCTGGTCAACCTCGAGCAGCCACAGCGGTTCAATGAGGTACTCGGCTCGTTCCTCGACGCTGCGAGCAGCTCGGAGCTCGCCTCGGAGCGTGAGTGAACACACTGCACCGCGCCGCAGCCCGGTTGCCAGTCCGAGGGCGACGGGACCGCCTGCGACGCCCTTCGACACTCGTGTGGGCCGGGCGGCGATGGCTCGCGTTCTGCGAGCTGGTCGATCGCGACCGCGATTGATCCGGCCGCTCGGCCGCTCCGAACCTCTGCCTGACCACGACGTTGACCAGGAGACATCATGAGAAATCTCACTACACGACGCACCGCCATGGCCGGCATCGGCGTCGCTGTCGCCCCTCGCCATGATCGTCACCCTGTCAACGCCGGCGGCGTCCGGCCGCGGCCGTCCGCTTTCAGCCGACCTGACCGGCGCCGCCGAGGTACCTGGCCCGGGAGATCCCGACGGCACCGGCCACGCCGAGATCAGAGTCCATGCCCGTCGCGGCGAGGTCTGCTACGAGCTCACGGTCAAGAACATCGCTCCGGCGACGACGGCCCAAATCCATCTCGCGCCGGCCGGAGCCAACGGTCCGGAGGTCGTCTACTTCGTTCCGCCCGGACCCGAGGTCGTGCTTTCGTCAGGCGAAGTCATCGGCGGGACCTCGTCGGGCTGCACCTATGTCGACCCGGCATTGGCGAGAGACATCCTGAAACACCCCGACGATTACTACGTCAACGTGAACAATGCGGGGTTCCTGGCCGGCGCCGTCCGCGGTCAGCTGGGGAAGTAGCCAGCAACCATTGAAGTCGCCAAGGCGCTGATCGAAGGTGACCGGCTGGCCGTTGATGAGGCCGCCTGCCGCCCGCAACCCGATCAGGAGCTGAGCGGCTTGTGGCCGGCCTTCTTCGCCTTCTTCGCTTCGCGCTTTTCCTTGAGCGACTTGCCCACCTTCTTCGCGGCGTGCTTCTGCGGTGTCTTCTGGGGCATCGTCAACTCCTCACGATCGCCCACGACAGTACCTCCGCCGTAGGCGGCCCGTGCCAGATCGGTCGACGGCCTTGCTGACGGATCTCGTCAGGGTGTCGGCGTCGATCGCTGGGCGATGCGGATGTGGTTGCCGAACGGGTCGCGGAAGCCGAAGTCGATGCCGTAGCTCTGCTCGGTGGGCTTCTCGCCGAGCTCGACGCCTTTCGCCTCCAGCTCGGCGTGCGCTTGGTGGGCATCGTCGGTGTTGAAGAACAGCGTCCCGCCCGAGCAGCCCTTGCTGACCATCTCGCGCACCGTGTCCGTCGTGGCCGGGTCGTACACCGGCGGCTTCGGGGACTCGAGCAGGATCTCACGCCGCGGATCGCCGGGCACGCGAACGGTGAGCCAGCGCATGAAGCCGAGGTCGACGTCGTTGGCGACTTCGAGTCCGAGCTTGCCGACGTAGAAGTCGAGGGCCTCGTCCTGGTCGAGGACGAAGATTTGGGAGATGGCCAGTGAGGTGATCATGACGTCGACGGTACGGGCCGCGTGGCGTCGGGTGCTTCTCCGAAACGACCGTCTTGGGATGGTGGGGTAGCGGGGTCGTGGGTGAACGTGCTCGGTCGGGTCCACGCCATGGCGAAGCAGGACGGTACGGGGTGGACGACACCACGACCGCGGTAAGCGCTCGGCGACTCCCCGACGATCGCCGTGAACGTGCGGCTGAACGTACCGAGGCTGGTGAACCCACAGTCGAAGCAGACGTCCGTGATGCGACGGTCGGTCGTGCGCAACAGGAACATGGCCCGCTCGATTCGGCGTCGCTGGAGGTAACGGTGCGGCGTTTCGCCGAACACGGCGCGGAACGTCCTGATGAAGTGGGTCTCCGAGACGACGGCGATGCGGGCCAGCCTGGCGATGTCGAGGGAGTCGGCGTACGACCGGTCCATCGCGTCCCGGGCCCGCAGCATCCGCCGGTTGGTGTCCTCCGTCGCCCGGCTCATCGATGTCCATCGTGTCAACTCCGGAAGTGGTTGACGAGACTCGACGGTTCGGTGGAGGAGCCAGCACGTGCCGCACGTGCACGATCTCCGCTCGAGTTGTCAAAGGTCGGCGACGAACTCGAGGCGGCGTCGACCACCCGGAGCACGTTCGCCGGCTCGTGGGAGTGATTGCGAGGCGCCGTTCGTCGCGCTGCCCGCGCGTGCCATTGCGGCGAGGTGCCCAGGAGAAATCCATTCAGTCACGGCGGCGACCGCTTGTTGGCCGATGATGATCGCGTAGGTGCGGCGGGCGACGGATGCGTTCGTGGCGACCCCGAGGTGTTCGCCGGCTTCGGCGGCGCGCACTCCGACAACCTCGAGGATGGCTCGCCGCGTCTCGAGCTGATGGGTGGCGAGAAGTCGCCCGAGCGAGGCGCCCGGACGCACGAGGTCGTCGGCGATCGGGTCCGGCAAGCGGTCGGGCACAACGAACGTCGGACGCTGGTGGCACCCGACGCTGAGATCCTCGACCTCGCGCCAGCGGAGCGGCTGGTCTCACGTGGTCCTTGACGAACGTGGGCGAGATCGGAGACTCGCCCCAGGGGGAACACCACCATCGAGGATTGACCGCCTCAAGTCACGGAGAACTCTTCACGATTTCATGGAGATCAGCTGCAACGACGCCATCGCTGGCGTCCGTTTCGCGCCCGGCCTCGGGCCGTCGGTCCGCGGTGTCCGAGCAACAGCGCCGGCTTGTGACACCACGCTGCTCGAGCTGGTGAGCTACGGCTTGGGCGTCTGCTGGTACAGGGCGAGCTTCCACTGGCCCCCGCTGCGGACATACACACTCGTCATCACCCCAACGAACGAGGGCGCGTCACCGTCGCGATGACCCGTGCCGAGGTACACCAACGCGGCCACGTCGTCGCCGATCGGCACGGTGCGAACGTCGTCGATCTCGTACGACGCCCAAGGCGGTGCCTTACCGAGGGCGGCCACGACGTCGGAGCGCGTCATCACGCTTCCGTCAGCGAGCACCATCAGACCGTTCTCCGTCATTGTCGCTCCGTAGAACTCGTCCCCCGTACCGGCGCACAGTGATGCCCATCCGGCCTGCTCCAGTTCGATCAACTCATCCATGCCGGTGGTGTACCCGCTCCGTGCGTCCTTCAACAGCCATGCGCGACGCGGGTGGTCCTCGACGTCGTCAGCTCAGTACGGCGCGTGCCCGCATGACGACCTCGTTGAGGACCCGTGTCGCGGCAGCGACGTCGTCGGGAGGGAGGTTGTCCCAGATCGGGGCGGTTTGGGTGGCGATGGTTGCTTGTACTGCCGCGGTCAGCTCACGGCCGGTGGATGTGAGTCTCCCGTCGTCGAGCAGGCCGCGATTGGTCAGGCCCGTCACGAGCGATGCCGCATCAGGGAAGTGCGCTCGGTCGGCGACTGCGGTGGTCAAGCCATCGGCGTCGACGCTGCCTTCGAGGAGGTCGGAAAGTCGTAGCGTGACCCACTGCGGCTCGGTGACGCCTGTCCCTGCGAGGAACCGGCGGAGCAGAGCGTTGAGGGTCTTTTCGGTCTCGCCGATGAGCTGCGGGCCAAACGGAGTGGACATCGCTGCCTCCTCGAGTAGATCGTTGGTCGGTCCAACGGTATCGGTTCGTTGGTCCGCCCAACAATCAGTACTCTCGGTGTCTTGTGTCACCGCTGAATCGAGTCGCGCGGAGGCCTACGTGGCTGCTCAGTCGCGCCAACGCCCGGTCGCATCGTCTGTTGGCTGACGCGTTCACCGCCGAAGGTGTCCGCGGCTACCACTTCCGTCTGCTCGCCGCGCTCGAGCAGTACGGCCCCGCCAGTCAGGCGGATCTCGGACGGCACACGGGGATCGATCGAAGCGACGTGGTCGCCTCGCTCAACGACCTCGTCGCGAGCGGACTCGCCCGCCGAGAACCCGACCCCGCCGACCGTCGCCGCAACATCGTCACGATGACGAAACACGGTGCCACTGCGCTCGCCCACCTGGACTCCGTGCTCGACGACATCCAGGACGCCGTGCTCGCGCCACTCACCGCGAACGAGCGGAAGTCCTTCGTGCGACTGCTCACCAAGCTGACCTGACCCGAATCGACTGGGAGGAGACAGGAGCCTCCTTCGGTAGCGGTGGGCACCCGCAACGACCGCCAGCTCGTCGAGCCGGTGAAGCCGAAGCCGATCTCGATTCTCCCGCTGCCGACATGGCTCACAACATCCCGTGGACTCGAAAGATGTGATCGAGGATGTCGCGGATGACGGGCTGCTTGCGCAGGTTGTACTCCCTAACGGCCTCACGATGGTCGTTCGAGGCATCGGCCGCCGCCCGCTTCGCGTCGGCGTATCGCCTGCAGTCGTCGGGGTGATCGCGCAACCAGTCTCGAAACATCACGTGGCGGATGGTCTCGGGGCTGTCGGGACCGAAGACGTGAAGATTGGCCCGCGGCGACGTTGCGACCAACAGGCGATGCTGGTGCCAGCCCGGCTCACGAACCGTGAGCACGAACCCCGCCGCTTCGAGCGGTGGCACGTATGCCGACTCGTCACTGGAATCGGTGACGGTCAGGTCGATGTCGATTGTCGGCTTGGCGGGGAGGTCCGGCACACTCGTCGAGCCGATGTGCTCCAGGGCGAGGACGCGATCACCGAGTGCACGCCGGATGCGGTCGGCCAACTGGTCGTAGTGCGCTGGCCAGCAGGGGTCGGCATCGACGATGTCGATCGGACTCTCCGGTGGCCAGGCGCCGACCCAAACGTCATCGTCGGGATCAACATCGTGGTGCCGCGTGATCTGATCGTCCGTCGCCACGGGAGCAAGCGTACGAACGACGGCATCGTCGATACTGCGCCGATCTGGGTCCGGAGTTCGTCGGCCATCGCTTCCCGTCGTTCGGTCTGGAGGTCCTGCGCTCGTGCGCAGCGGCAATTCGACGGCGGGCGGGCGTCGGGGGCGGGGCACAATCATCGCATGGACGGCGCCGGTCGATTGAACGATCCGAGGCTCTCGTTCAACGCCGCGGTCGGCGTCTACGACGAGATTCGCCCTGCGTACCCGGCGGCGATGTTCGACGCTCTGTTTGCCCTCTTGGCACCTCGGCCCAGCATCGTGGAGATCGGACCTGGGACTGGCCAGGCAACGAAAGACCTCCTCGGCCGGGGCGCCGTCGTCCACGCGATCGAGATCGGTCCGGCGATGGCTGCCACGCTGCGCTCGAATCTCCCGTCCGATCACCTCGTGGTGAGTGTTGCTGACTTCGAGGAGATCGACATCGCGGCTGAAAGTGCCGATGCCGTGTTCTCCGCCACCGCGTACCACTGGATATCTCCCAAAGCTCGACTGGATCGGCCAGCCGTGATCCTGCGACCCGGTGGCATCGTGGCGATCGTCGATCTCGTCCAGGTCAACTCGCCGGAGGACCGTGGCTTCTTCGCCGCCGCCCAACCGATCTACGAGCGATACGGACAAGGCCACTCGGGTCCGCCGGCGCCCGCGAGGGACGACGTCGAGCCCGCGATCCGGGTGGAGCTCGCCAGCGATTCTCGGTTCGGCGACGTCGAGGTGCGCCGCTACGGCTGGGATCAGACCTACTCCGCGACCGACTACCGGAAGCTGATGCTGTCGTACTCAGGGACCCAGATGATGGACGATGGCGACCGGGAGGGACTGGTGGAGGAAATCGAGTCGTTCATCAACGAGCGGTTCGGCGGATACGTCACTCGACCCCTTGTCGTCACGCTCACCACAGCGACGCTCCGCTGATCCGATCCGGACGCTCCCGTTTCGTCGGGACTCGGCGATCGAGGCGTCGACGAAAGCCGCGGTGACAACGAACGCGGCTAGCCCCCGGATCCCGCGTGGGCGCGGCGGGTGAGCGCGGCCAGTTCGCCATTGAACCGCGCCGGCTCCTCGAGGTGGGGTACATGCCCGCCATCGTCGTACCAGGAGGCCTCGGAGGTCGGGCAGGTGGCGAGGACGTGTTCGGCCATCGCCGGGAGCACCAACGAGTCTGCTCGGCCCTGGGTGACGAGCAGCGGCACGTCGAGCGCGCCGAGTACGTCGTCGCAATCGAGTTCGCGGGCTCCGAGGTTGGCGCGGATCGCTGCCGGGACGACCATGCTTGCGCACAAGGTCGTTTCGAGGTCGTCGTCGGCGATCGGCTTCACGAAGAAGCCGCGCACGAATGCGCGCATCGCCGTGATGTTGGTCGGTAGGTCGTCGGCGATGGCGTCGGCGAAGTGATCGAGGAAACCAGGGCCGATCAGCGTGCCGAAGGCAGCCTCGCCGAGCCTGACCGCGCCACCGACGAAGTTGATCGCTGAGATTCCATCCTGGCCGTGCGTGCGCACGTAGTCGCAGATGACGAATGGGCCGTAGGACCAGCCGACGAGCACCGGCCGGGCGAGAGCGAGTTGGTCGATGATTGCCGCGACGTCGTCGGCCCAGAGCTTGCCGTCGGTGTAGTGCTCGGGCTCGAGTGGCGCTTCGGACATGCCATGGCCGCGGAGGTCGTAGGCGACCAGCCGGAACTCATCGGCAAGGGCGCTGTCGTACTGCTTCACCCAGCAGAGGTGGCTCTGCGACATGCCGTGGATGAACAGGATCGGCGGTCCGTCCGCCTTGCCCCACTCGCGCACGTGCAATTGCAGCCCGCCGCCGCCCTGCACCTCGTGCACCTTCATCGATGCGGCCGGTTCGCCGCTCGTGGGCGGCTGGGCCCCGGCCGGTCGTGGCGAGGCCGAGCGCGGCGCCCGCCCCGAGTCGGCCGATCGCCGGGATCGCGGCTCCGGCCCCGACCATCCGCAGCACCTGACGGCGTGAGTGCACTCCGCTGCTGATCGAACTGGCTGGTTCCACAATGTCGTTCCTCTCGTCTCGGACGTTGATCAGCCGATCGTGGCGACACCGGCCGGAAGGCGCATCGGGCGGCGGGCCTTAATTCGTTCGCCCGACCTCCCTACTTCGTGTTGCCTGGATCCCCATGGGGCGTTCCTCGGCTGGGCCTGGCTGGGCGACACTGGCCGGATGACGCGCGGGTGCGGCGCGTTCGTCGGCCGCCAACGAGAGCTCGGGGAACTTGAACAGCTGGTCGAGGCGGCACGAGCAGGAAGTGGCGCGAGCGTGCTCGTCGCGGGAGAAGCCGGCATCGGCAAGACCCGGCTGGCGACCGAGATCGCGAGTCGTGCGTGCGCCGCCGGATTCGAGGTCCTGCTCGGTCGCTCGATCGATTTGGTTGGCACGGAACTGCCGTATCAGCCGCTCGTCGAGGCCCTGCATCCGCTCGGGGAACTTCGGCTCGTCGATGCCGGTACCGCATGCTCGCAGCTCGAGGTGTTCGAGGCGACGCTCGCCCTGCTCGCCCGGCGCGCGTCCATGCTCAGCCCGTGCTCGAGAAGCTCGGCGCTCCGAACCGGCGGGAAGCGGCAGCGATCGCGCACCGCCTCGCCCCACCCCCCGGTGGCCAACCCCAGCTCGACGGCTGAGCGCAAGGTCGTCGTGCTCGCGGACGCGCTGGGCGGCGAGAAGCGCGACCGCGCTCACAGCGGTGTCATCAACGGTGGGCCTGTCGACGTCACGGTTACCTCGTCTCCGATACGGACCGTGCTGTGCAGGGGGCCGACCGAGCACCCCACGCCGAACAGGCTGTTGCCCTCCACAATGCCGCGCAATCCTGCCCGCACCGTCGGTGCTTCGGTGCACCAGCGGTGTCGGCGTAGCACCTTCGCCGGCTCGCGGTGACGGTCCGCCGTCAGCTGATCGATCTGCGGGATCGTGCACCGCGGCCAGGGAACCGCACATCGCAGTTCGGCCTCGCCGATCCGGATCGTCGACCAGGTGTCTTCCTCCCACGGTTCGGTGCCGTCGACCACGAGGTTCGGCCTGAACCGGTCCATGCCGAACGGCTCGTCAGCGCGTTCGCGCAGCCAGACGAGCGACGGCTGCGCCGTCAGAAGGACCGGCGCAGCGTCGCTGAATGGGGCGCTTTGGCCAAAGACGTCGAGATCGTCGGGCAAACGCCAGCCGCCCTCCCCGACCATGGCCACCAACCGACAGGATTCGCCCGTTAGCTCCGAGAACCATCGTGCGGCCGGATCCCCGGCATCGGCGGCGGGCACTGGGAGTCGGAAGTGCGACAGCACCGTCGTGGTCTGGTCGCCTGGCGGATCGACGGCGATCGGTGACCTGCCGGGCGCCTGCAGACGCAGTCCCCCGCCGTCGATGGGCTCGGGTTGAACGGTGGCGAGGATCCGGTGCTGGCGTTGGGTGAGTCCGCGCTGGTCTCCGTCGACCACTTGCCACCGCCGGTCACCGGCGAGACCGATCGCCGACACCGTGGCCGACTCGACCGCGACACCGCGACACGACTTGATCGGGTAGACGTAGATCGCACTCAACACCCGCTGCGCCATTCGGTCACGGTACGTCAGGTCCTCCCTTGCCCTCGCCATCGCAAACGACGCGCGATGGTTTGCGTCAGACCGATCACCTGATCGAGGTCGCCGAGCTGACGCAAACCAAGCGAGAGCACGTCACCGAGTCGGGGCCGCGAACAGACCCGGCACTCGGGTGGGAGGCGTCGGAAAAGCGTGCCGGCGAGCGACGATGGGTCGATGGAACCGACGACCTCCGTGATCGTGCTCGGCGACGGTGCTGGGCGGGACTACCCGTGCGGCACGATGCGCGCCGTGTTCAAGGCCGACGGTGCTGAGACCGCCGATCGCTACTCGATCTCGGAGTGGTGGCTGGAACCGGGGTCGGAGGGGCCAGGCGAGCACCGCCACGAGGCGAACGACGACATCTTCTACGTCTTGTCGGGAACGGCGACGTTCGTTCTCGACGGCGCCATCGTCAACGCCGGTCCAGGCTCGTTCGTGCGCGTCCCGCCGAACGTGCTGCACGACTACCGCAACGACAGCGACGAGCCCGTCCGCCTGCTCAACGTCTACGTGCCCGGTGGATTCGAGCAGGAGATGCCCGGGATCGTCGCCTGGTTCGCCGAACACGCGCCGTCGGTCGGCGGCACTCGCTGACACCCCGTCGGTACGATGCGTCCGTGAGGGCCGTGACGGCGGATCTAGCGTCGGCTCGATGGACGTACTGCGCACACCCGACGAGCGATTCGCCAAGCTGCCGGGCTATCCGTTCGAGCCGAACTACGTCGATATCGACGCGGGCGACGGCTCGGGCGACACGCTGCGCGTCCATGTCGTCGATGAGGGTCTGGGGGACGCCGCCGAGACGGTCGTGATGGTCCACGGCGAACCGTCGTGGTCGTACCTCTACCGCACGATGATCCCGCTGATCGTGGCCGCCGGGCACCGGGCGGTGGCTCCCGACCTCGTCGGGTTCGGCCGTTCCGACAAGCCGATCCCTCGCTCCGAGTACACCTACCAGCGTCACGTCGACTGGTTGCGCGCCGTGCTGTTCGACCGCCTCGGCCTCGACGGGATCACGCTCGTGTGCCAGGACTGGGGCGGGCTGCTCGGCCTGCGGCTCGTTGCCGAGCACCCCGACCGCTTCCGACGGGTAATCGCCGCCAACACGTTCCTCCCGACGGGTGACGCGCCGGCGGGCGAGGCGTTCCTGCGGTGGCGCGATTTCAGCCAGCGCGTGGACAAGCTTGACGTCGGTCGCATTGTCCAGGGGGCAACCGTCAGCCCGTTGCCCGACGACGTCGTCGCCGCCTACGACGCGCCGTTCCCCGACGAGTCCTACAAGGAGGGCGCTCGACAATTCCCGACCCTCGTGCCGATCACCCCGGACGACCCCGCCGCCGAAGCCAACCGGCGGGCCTGGGAGTCACTCCGCCGTTTCGACCGACCGTTCCTGTGTGCCTTCGGAGACTCCGACCCGGTGACGGCCGGTGCCGATCGGGCCCTGATCGAGCGGATTCCGGGCGCTGCCGGCCGACCGCACGTCACCCTCACCGGCGGCGGGCACTTCCTCCAGGAGGACGTCGGCCCGGAGCTTGCCGCTGCGACGCTGAACCTCATCGCAACCACCTGACCCACCGCCGGTCCGCTCAGCGGCGCTGTCGACTCCAGGGGATGTGGCCCGACCTCGCCGGCACCCGCACCCACCACACCGCGGGCGACGATCCCAGCCGCGCCCCACCCGCAACCAGTTGACGCGCCTGCGTCCTTCGCAATTGGCGTTCGCCCCCGCACACGACCCGCTGTCTCGCTCGCGAAGCGAAGCTCGACGCCCGACGGCGGAGAGTCGCTGCGCCACGTGGCGGACTAGGCGCCGCCACTCGTCGAGCGACGTGTCGACGATCGACGAACCCCGGCGAATGCCGGCGCACGTGACCAACCCGTCGATCGGGCCGACCTCGGCGAGCACATCGTCCCAAGCCGACTCCGAGGCGACGTCGAGCTCGATCACCCCCGACGCCGGAGTCAGGTCGGTGGCCACGACCTCCCATCCAGCGGTGGCGAGATTGGACGCGCACGCCGCCCCGATCCCCGAGCCTGCACCGGTGATGACGACGCGCATCGCCACAGCGTGCCATGGCCGCGTCCAAGTGGCATCTGGGGAAGATCGGTGTCAGACGTCGACACGAATCTTCCCCGGAAGCGTGGTTGACAAGAATCTTCCCCAGAATCCGGAGCGCGGGATCGGCAAGACTGCGTCGTCGTGGCGCCCGACGATCGACCTGACGTACGAGTCCGACCCGTCATCGCAGAGCGTCTCGACGACGTCGCCGACCTGTTCGGCAGCAACGGCACCACTCGCGGCTGTTGGTGCATGTACTTCATCGCCACCCGCGCCGAGTACTCCGCAGGGTGGAAAGGGCATGGCAACCGGACGAGCTTCGAGACGCTGGCCCGGGCGAGCGACACGCCGATCGGCCTGCTCGCCTACCGCGACGGAACACCGATCGGTTGGTGCGCAGTGGGACCTCGATCGCGCTACGAGCGGACGCTCGGACCGCGGGTCCGGATCCTCGCCGGGCGTGATCGAGCCGAGGACGACACTGTCTGGCTCGTGCCCTGCTTCTTCGTCCGCGTCGGCGAGCGCGGTCACGGGGTCACCCGGGCACTGCTCGACGCAGCGGTCGAACTCGCCCGTCGCCACGGAGCGCCGGCGATCGAAGGCTTTCCCCGCTCGGCCGGTCAACCGCCGTCGCCCGACGATTACCTCGGTCGCGAGGAGACGTTCGCCGAGAGCGGGTTCCGCTGCATCGCCCGTCCCACGCCACGCCGGGCTGTGATGCGACGCGACCTCGTGGGCTGATGCTCGCCGTCGAAATCGGTTGAGTTCGAGCACAGCACTTGGGGACAATGCGGTCGTGGAACAACCGGTCAAGCTCGACCGGGAGCGCTCGCGCTTCTACGACGGCGGACACCCTGGCGACGACGCAGGCGTCGGCGCCGAGCCGGCCGACCCCGGCAAGGACATCCTCGTCGTCCTCGATCGCCAGTTGGCACCCGACGCCAAGGGCCGACCCCGCGAGGTGTTCGTGCTGCGCCGGCGGATCGCCTATGACGACCGGCACTGCGGAGAGATCATCGTCCCGCCGACGTTCGCCACGTTCAAGACCGATCTGACGTCGGTGCCTGCGCTGTTCACCTGGCTCGTGCCGAAGACGGGCGCCCACCTACCGGCGGCGCTGCTCCACGACGGGCTGATCTGGAACCCGCAGTCAGAAGCGCAGACGTACATCTCCACGCCCGGCAAGGTGATCGACCGCGTCGAGGCCGATCGGGTGTTCCGCGACGGGATGGCCGACACCGGCACCGGTGTCGTGCGCCGCTGGCTGGTGTGGACGGCGGTGACCCTGGCGACGATGTGGTCGCAGGACTCCACCGCCTCGTCACGGGTCGGTCGGGCCTACTTCCGCTGGATGATGGCCGCCTCGCTGTTCGCCGTCGCCTGGCTCGGTTACGTCGCCACCGCCGACCTGTTCGACCAGAGCGACGACTGGTGGCTGGCCTACGAGCTGTCGTGGATGGGCGATCGGTCCTTCGCCGCCGAGTTGGCCACGGGGATCGCCGCGGCGATCGTCATCCCGGGTGTCATCGGCCTGCTGTGGGGCAAGTTCCGCGCCGCCGGCTGGATCGCCGGGATCGGTGTCGCCGTGCTGATCCACGTGACGATCGGCGTGCTCGCCGTGACGGCGCTGTACGCCGCCGTCGAGTGGGTCGCCGGCCGGCTGTCGGCGACGTGGCTGGCGATCGTCGCCTCGCTCATCGCCCTGGCGGCCGCCGTGGTGTTCGTCGTCAGCCTGCTGTAACGCCCGGCGCACTAGCGTCGAACCCCGTGAGCGACCCGATGCAGGACAAGATCGACGACCTGCGCCAGCGCCGCGAGCAGGCGTTCGCCGCCGGGTCGCCGCACGCCGTCGAGCGCCAGCACGCCAAGGGCAAGTTGCTCGCCCGCGAGCGCATCGACTACCTCCTCGACCCGGGATCGTTCAACGAGCTCGACCTCCTGGCCCGTCACCGGGCCCATGCCTCGGGCCTCGACGAGCGCCCCTACACCGACGGGGTGATCACCGGCTGGGGGACGGTCGACGGGCGCAAGGTGTTCGTGTTCTCCCAGGACTTCACCGTCTTCGGCGGTGCCCTCGGAGAGGTGTTCGCCGAGAAGATCCACAAGATGATGGACCTCGCCCTGAAGGTAGGGGCGCCGGTCGTCGGGCTCAACGACGGTGCCGGGGCGCGCATCCAGGAGGGCGTCGTGTCGCTGGCGAGCTACGGCGGGATCTTCTACCGCAACGTGCTGTCGTCCGGCGTCGTGCCGCAGATCTCGGTGATCCTCGGGCCGTGCGCAGGCGGCGCCGTGTACTCGCCGGCGATGACCGACTTCATCTTCATGGTCCGCGAGTCGTCGCACATGTTCATCACCGGACCCGACGTCGTGAAGACGGTGACCGGTGAGGAGGTCACGCTCGAGGAGCTCGGCGGGGCGATGAGCCACGCGTCGAAGTCCGGGGTGGCCACGTTCGTCGCCGCCGACGAGAAGGCTTGCCTCGACGAGGTCCGCTTCCTCCTCGGGTACCTGCCCCAGAACAACATGGAGGAGCCGCCCGTCGTCGACTCGGGTGACGATCCCGAGCGGCTGTGCCCGGAACTCGACGAGATCCTCCCGGCGAGCGCCAACCTGCCCTACGACATGCACAAGGTGATCTCGTCGATCGTCGACGACGGTGAGTTCTTCGAGTACTTCCAGCACTGGGCCCGCTCGATCCTGTGCGGTTTCTCGCGCATCGACGGGCGCACGGTCGGGATCGTCGGCAACCAACCGATGGTCCTCGCCGGCGTGCTCGACATCGAGTCGTCGGAGAAGGCGGCGCGGTTCGTGCGCACGTGCGACGCCTTCAACATCCCGATCGTCACGTTCGTCGACGTCCCCGGCTTCCTCCCCGGCGTCGACCAGGAGTACGGCGGGATCATCCGCCACGGCGCCAAGTTGCTGTACGCCTACTGCGAGGCGACCGTGCCGCGCATCCAGGTGATCACGCGCAAGGCGTATGGCGGGGCCTACGTCGTGATGGATTCGAAGTCGATCGGCTCCGACCTGTCCTACGCCTGGCCCACCGCAGAGCTCGCCGTCATGGGACCGCAGGGCGCCGTCGAGATCGTCTACCGCCGCGAGCTCCAACAGGCCGCCGACCCGGCGGCCCGGCGTGCCGAGCTCGTCGCCGAGTACACCGAGAAGTACGCCAACCCGTACGCCGCTGCCGAGCGCGGCTACGTCGACGACGTGATCGCCCCGGCCGAGACCCGCCAGAAGCTCGTCGCCGGCCTGGCGATGCTGCGCACCAAGCGCGAGGAGCTGCCCCGCCGCAAGCACGGCAACATGCCCCTCTGACCGCGTCCCCGATCGGGCTCGACGATCCACCGCCGCGGAGGCTCAGGCGTTCGACGAAGCCGCCTCGCTACATCATCCAGAGCGCCACCCGTCGGCACGGACTAGCCGGTGGGTCCGTTGGTGAGTCCGCCGGAGCGGCCTTTGGTGGCTTTGCCGAGGTAGCCGAGTTGGCGGGCGCGCATCACCCGTTTGATCGCTGAGCCGGGCTGCAGGTTGCGGGCCAACGCGACCGTCTGGGTCGGGTTGTGCCCACCGAGGGCATGGGCCAGGGCGTAGATCAGGGCGTCGACGGCGGCGGGGTCGGCGTCGGGGTGGTCGTCGATGATCCCTGACCAGCCTCGCGAGTCGAGCACTTCGCCATGCAGGTTGGCTTCGATGAGTTGGCCGATCTGGATCCGGCCGAGGTCGGCGGCGCGTACGGGGATGCCGTCGGGGCGTCGGGTGACGCGTACGTCGTCGGGGACGAGTCGTTGTTCGTCGTCGTCCCAGGACAGTCGGATGTCGAGGTCGTAGGGGTCTTTGTCGGTGACGACGATGCGCACCGAGCGGGGCACCGACCGTGCCAGCCCGTTGGGACCGACCGAAACCTTGCCGCGTGTCGTGATGTCGAACTCCAACGCTACTCCAATCGAATTCCTAGGCGTACGTGAGCATAGGTTCATTGTATCGTACACATGTTGGTTCAGGAAGTGTGCGAATGCTCGACCAGTTCTGCATCGCCTCCTGAACCGTCCGCCTGTGGGTGTGGTGGGACCTTCGACTCACACGGTCCCGGGACTACAGGTCCCGTCGTATATGTTGTTGTCTACCTAGGTTGCTATAGACATAGGTTGAAGGTAGCTTAGCGGACAGCGTCGGGGGTCATCAGCTCCTGGGGCACTCCAGTCCGTCACCAACAACACCCGTCCCTCGGAGGGGACAATCTCAATGCAACATCCACTGCGCCGCCTGATCCTCGGAACGGTCAGCGCCGCGACCGCCTTCCTCGCCTTCGGCCAGGGTGCCCTCGCCGACGACGAGGGGAACTACATCCCGCCCAATGTGGGTTTCTACGACGTGCCCAACCAAGGCCCCGAGAACGTGCCCGGTGATTTCTGCGGCGGTGACGGCTCGATCGGCGACGTGATCCCCGACGGCATGTTCCGCGCCTACGTCACCCAAATCAATGACCACGAGGTCGGCCTCGACCTGATTTGCGTGTACCGCACCGCCCAGGACGACACGATCTATCAGGTCCCCGACGGCTACGTGACGAACAACAACAACGCGTGCGCTGGATGCCGACCAACGACGGCCTCACGATCCACGGCTCCGCCGAGGGCCACGGCAACATGCACTACGACTGGGACGTCCCCTTCGACCAATCAATGGACGCCTGGGTCGGCGTGTACGGCGGCCGCGTCCACTTCATCGTCTCGGCCCCGTCGTTCCACGACGAGGGCACCTACGACGACGGTGAGGACGACGGCCACTGCGGCTGCTGACCCCCCAGGATCGCAGCGGCGGCTGCGGACTGCCCACCGACAGTTACCCGTCGGTGGGCAGCACGGAGCGTCCGCTGCATGCTGTTGCCGCTCGAAGAGGACGACACGACCTGTCTTGCCTACCGCACTGCCGTGATGCTCACCGGTGAGGAGCACAAGGACGTCGACATCGCGACGAGCTACGCCGCGGACACCGGCCAGGACATCACCGCCTGGTCAACGACGTGATCGTCGCCTATCTGGACGGTCAGTGCGCCTGACGGTTGTCCTCGGGCTGCTCGATCGCCGACCGTCGTGTTCTGCGTACCCGGGACACCTGCTACGAGGCTCCCAACGGGCAGGTGGAGTGCTGATACAACGCTTGGTGTCTAGTCCGCTATGGCTGGGCTAAATGGCAGACGGCTTCGACGTTGTTGCCGTCTGGATCGCGGACGAAGGCGCCGAAGTAGTGCTCGTGGTACTCCGGCCATGGGCGCGGTTCGTGGAGCACCTCGGCGCCGTTGGCGACGGCGACGTCGAAGAAGGCCTGCACGGTGGCGCGGTCGGGAGCGGTGAAGGCGAGGTGTGACTCGCGGAACCCGTCGCCGGTCTGCTGGGCGCCGATCCAGAAGTCCGGGAACTCCGTGCCGTAGCCGATCGCCTGGCCGAAGTCGAGGACCCGCTTGCCCCCGAGCGGAGCGAGCACGGCATCGTAGAAGGCGGCGGCTGCGGCGAGATCGGCGCATTGGATGGAGACGTGATCGATCATGTCCCCGATTCTTGCTCGCCGGTAGCGTCGCCGACCATGCCGGCCGGGTTGGGCATCACCGTCGAGGGCCTCGCCGCGGCCTACGGCTCGGCGGCGGTCCTGCACGGCGTTTCCCTGAGCGTCGAACCCGGCGAGATCCTCGCCCTGCTCGGCCCATCCGGATGCGGCAAGACGACGTTGCTGCGGTGCATCGCCGGGCTCGAAGCGCCGACCGCCGGGCGCATCCTCATCGGTGAGCGCGACGTCACGGCGGGCCGCGGCGTGCCGCCGGAGAAGCGCCGCGTCGGGATGGTCTTTCAGGACGGCGCCCTGTTCCCGCACAAGACCGTCGCCAGCAACGTCGGCTACGGGGTTCCCCGCGGAGACGGCCGGCGACAGCGCAGCACCGCGTCGCTCGACCTCGTCGGGCTCGGTGATATGGCGGCGCGGATGCCCGGGACGCTGTCGGGAGGCGAACAGCAGCGAGTCGCTCTCGCCCGGGCCCTCGCGCCGGAGCCGGGGGTCATCCTCCTCGACGAACCGTTCTCCAGCCTCGACGCCGGCCTGCGGTGGCAGCTGCGCAGCGATGTTCGCCGGATGCTCACCGGGATCGGGGTGACGACGATCCTCGTCACCCACGACCAGGACGAGGCGCTGACGTTCGGCGACCGTGTCGCGGTGATGCGTGCCGGAACGATCGAGCAGGTCGGCGCGCCGCCCGACATCTACGCCCGCCCGGCTTCGCCGTGGGTCGCCACGTTCGTGGGTGAGGCCAACCTCCTCGACGCAAGCTTCGGTGCCGACGGGGCGGACACGGCAATCGGGGTCATCCCGACGTCTGCATCGGACGGGACGGGGCAGGTGCTCTGCCGGCCCGAGCAGTTGCGCCTGGCAACGTCGGGGTCCGCAACCGTCGGTGCGGTCAGCTACTTCGGTCGGGACACCCGCTACGAGATCGACCTCCCCGAGGCCGGGACGTTGATCGTGCGCACCCCCGGGCCACCCGAGCACGAGCCCGGCGACGCCGTCACCGTTCGCTTCATCGGCGCCTTCGCCCAGGGCTGGCCGACGGGTACCCATTAGGTCCGCCTACTCACTACATATAGGGCGCCTTGAAGCCGGCGCCGGGGAGGCCCTACCGTGGCACCGTGACGATACGGAAGGCGCTGGCGACAGGGCTCTGCGGTGCCGTCGTCCTGGCCGCTGCCGGCCCGGCGACCGCCGGCGACGACGGCGGCACGGTCGTCATCTACTCGGGGCGCACGGAGAACCTCGTCCAGCCGATCCTCGACCGCTTCAGCGAGGAGACCGGCATCGACGTCGAGGTTCGCTACGGCAACACCTCCGACCTCGCCCTGCTGATCGAGGAGGAGGGCGACCAGGCGCCGGCCGACGTCTTCCTCTCGCAGTCACCGGGCGCCGTCGGCTACCTCGACCAGCGCGGCCTGCTCGGCACGCTCGACGACGCTGCCGTCGACCGCGTCCCCGAGCAGTTCCACGCCGGCGACGGCAGCTGGGTCGGCCTGTCCGGGCGCCAGCGGGTGCTCGCCTTCAACCCCCAGATCGTGCCCGAGGAGGAGCTTCCGTCGAGCGTCCTCGACCTCACCGGGGAGGAGTGGTCCGGGCGCATCGGCATCGCCCCGTCGAACGCCTCGTTCCAAGATTTTGTGTCGGCGATGCGCATCGAGCTCGGCGACGAGGCCACCACGGAGTGGCTGGAGGGCATCGCCGCAAACGATCCAGTGACGTTCGCCAACAACAGCGCCATCGTCGCCGCGATCGGCAGGGGCGAGATCGACGTCGGTCTCGTCAACCACTACTACGTGTTCCAAGCGCTGGCAGAGGATCCCGACTTTCCCGGACGCAACCACAACTTCGCTCCTGACGACATCGGCAGCCTCGTCATCGTCACGGCGGCATCCGTGCTCGCCGGCGCCGACCACGCCGACGAGGCCGACGCGCTGGTCGAGTTCCTCCTCTCCGAGGAGGCCCAGCGCTACTTCTCCGACGAGACCTTCGAGTACCCGCTGGCCAGCGGGGTGGAGCCCGCCGAGGTGCTGCCCGACATCGACCTCGCCGCGGCGAGTGACATCGACCTCGACTTCGACGACCTCGGCGCCGACCTCGAGACGACGCGGGAGATGATCCGCGACGCCGGGCTCGAGGGCTGAATGGCCGACGTCGCCACGGTCACGGCTGCCGAGCTCAGCGTCGACACGGTCTTCGAACCGCCGCCAACCGATCACCCGATTCCCGGGCGGCGGGTCACCCGAGGGGGAGGCGTCGTCCTGCACCTCGTCGGCGTTCTGGTCGCCGCCGCATTTGCCGCCCCGGTGCTGTACGTGGCATGGCGGGCGCTGACGCTGGGCGGTGACCGCCGTGACGTGTTCTCCGAGTCGCTCGCCCCCGCCTGGCGGACGGTGCAGCTCGGCGTCCTCGTGACCACGGCGGCAGGAGTGATCGGCGTGACGTTGGCCTGGTTGTTGACGCGGACCGACCTGGCGATGGCCCCGGTGTGGCGCGTGCTGGCGCCGCTGCCTCTCGTGTTCCCTTCGTTCATCGGTGCCGCCGCGTTCATCGCCGGGCTCGGTCCCGACGGCGTGCTGCGCGACGTCCTCGAGCTCGTCGGTTATCACCCACCGCTTCGCTTTCGGGGCCTCGGCGCCTCCGTGCTCGTGCTCACGCTGTTCACCTACCCGCTCGTCTACCTCCCGGTCGCCGCCCGCCTGGCGACGCTCCCGCCGCAGCTCGAGGAGAGCAGCCGGTTGCTCGGCGATCGGCCGGCGCGGACCTTCGGGCGGGTGACCCTGCCGCTCGTCCGCGGGGCGATCGCCGGCGGGACGCTGATGGTCCTGCTCTATTGTCTCAGCGAGTTCGGCGCCGTGCAGCTGCTCGGCTTCGACACGTTGACCCGCGTTGTCTACGCCACACGGCTCGCCGATCGGGCCGCGTCGTTCATGGCTGCGGCGATCCTCGTGGTCATGGCGCTCACGGCGATCTTCATCGAGCGCCGATTGCGCGGACCGCTCGATCACCGCACTGGGGCGGCGGCGCGGCGCGGCCGGGCGGTGCGCCTCGGACGCTGGAAGGTGCCGGCGACGGCATTCGTGGCGATCGTCCTCGGTCTGGCCCTCGTCGTCCCGGTGGTCTCGCTCGGACAGTGGGCCTGGCGGGCGATCGCCAACGCCGACGAACCGCGACCGGAGGCGTTGCGACACGAGCTCGGCTCGCTGGCTGCGCCGGCCTGGACGACGGCGTGGCTCGGCGTCGTGGCCAGCGTCGTGGCCATCGCCATCGTCGTCCCGGTCGCCGTGCTCGCGGTCCGCCATCGCACGCGAGTCTCGGCCGCCGTCACGACGTCGATCACCGCAGGGTTCGCGGTGCCTGGTCTCGTCATCGCTCTCAGCCTGACGTTCTGGGCGCTGCGTGCCCCTGGCTTGTCGGCGCTGTACCAGACGGTGCCGCTGCTGATCGTCGCCTACGTCGTGCACTTCGGCGCCCAGGCCCTGCGCTCGTCCGAGCTCGCCGTCGGGTCGGTGCCCAGGGCGCTCGACGAGTCGGCGTTGCTGCTGGGAGCATCGCCGGTGCGGCGGGCTGTCACCGTGCACCTGCCGCTGATGCTCCCCGGCCTGCTCGCCGGTGGCGGGCTGGTGATGCTGTCGGTGCTCAAAGAGCTGCCGGCGACGCTGCTCCTCGCCCCGATCGGCTACGAGACGCTGACGACCCGGGTGTGGGGTGCGTTCGAGGACGGCTTCCTCGCCGAGGCCGGATTCGCAGCGATCGCCCTGCTCGCCGCCTCGGCCCTGCTCACCTGGCTGATCGTCCTGCGCCGCACCCACCACCTCGCCTGACCCGAGTGTTTCCGGACCACCCCTCGCGCCGGTGGCACTCGGGTAGCCGGAAACACTCGGGTGGGAACGACGCGCCGCTACCTGCGCATCCAGCTGACAAATCGCGTCGAAACCCATCGGTTGCCGATTGCGACGCGCCCGCCACGCCCGTCCCGAATCGGGATGGCTAGGCGGAGTGGCGCCAGGTAAGGCGCTCGTCGGACGTCAGGCCGCCCCACACGCCGTGGCGCTCGCCGCTGACGACGGCGTGTTCGAGGCACTCGGCGCGGACCGGGCACGACTCGCACACCGCCTTGGCGCGGAGCTCCCGGGCCCTGCGGTCGCCTTTGCGCTCGCCGCTGAACGGTGGGTAGAAGTCGCGCCCGGCCTCGCCCCGACAACTCGCCCGGCGCTGCCATGTCAGGTTTCCCGTCACCACGAGAGTCACGGTAGAAACGGCGCCGGCTTCAATCAACGACCAGACGGCGGTGTTCACACAGGGTTTACCGCCTCGGAACGTTCCGTTAGGTGTCGTTCGCCGATCGCTCGTCGGGCGACCGCCGCCGTTCACGGTGGTCGCGTGCCGCCCCTTCGATCGGCTCGACCTCCAGCGTGACACCGTCGATCGCGACGACGCGGATCGGATCGCCGGCTGCCACCGGGGTCGCCCGATTTGTTCGCGCCCGCCACGTGCCGTCGCCGACCTTGACGATGCCGTCGGGGTCGACGGCAACGACGACCTCGCCGAGCTCGCCGAGCATCCACTCCCTCCCGATCGTCGGCGTGGCGAACCGAGTGCGCACCATCGACGGCATCCCGACCACGAAGGCGAGCACCGTGCCACCGATGCCGGCGAGCAAGGTGATCCACGATGGGCGTAACGTGGCTCCGGGCAGCGGTTCGAACAGCCACACGCTGCCGATGACCGTCCCGACGATCCCGACGCCCGTCCAGAACCGTGGGATGCCCACTTGCACGTCGACGGCGAAGGCGAACATCGAGGCGATGATCAGGCCGACGGCCCAGCCGTTGACCGGGAGGGCGGCGAGTCCCGTGAACGCCAGCACGAGGGCGCCGGCACCGACCACGCCGGCGACGCCGACGCCGGCGGTGAAGAACTCGAAGACGATGAGGATCAGGCCGACGAGCAGCAATAGGTAGGTGATCGCCGGGCTGGCGACGGTGTGGAACAAGCGGTCGACGAACGGCAGGCTCGACTGGCGGACCGGGGCGATCGTCGTGCGTCGCACGGTGCCATCGTCGAGCACCTCGTCTTCCGTGGTCCGCAGCGTCCGTCCGTCCTCGGTGTAGCCGTCGAGGGCGTTGACCATGTTGGACAACGTCGGGATGCCCTCATCGGGGACCCGCTGGCGCAGCACACCGAGATCGCGGGCGTCTGCGAGACCCACCGAGCCCGTCCGCAACAGCGTCTCGACATCGCCGAACTCGACATCGACTCCCGGCGGCGTGAGCAGCTCGCCGGTGTGCCCGACGCGCGCGCCCGGCGCCATCCCCGTGACGTCGGCGACGGCGAGGAGCTGGGCGGGCGTACCGTACAACCGGGCACGCGACGGCCCGACCCAGATGGCGATCGGCACCGGAGAGGAGGCGACCGTGGCGAGCAGCTCCTCCATCCGTTCGTCCCCGACGACGGCTCCGCGAGTGTTCACCTGAATGATCAACGCCTGGGCGTCGGCCTCGGCGGCGTCCTCGATGGCGTCTTCGATGGCGTCGACGACGATGCGGTCGAACAGTCCGCTGACGAGGAGCACATCGACGCGGCCCAGTTCGGCGTCAGCAACGGCGTCAGCGCCGCCGTCACCGTCACCCTCGTCGCTCGTGCCCGCGCCGGCGGGCACCGCGAAGACACCGAGCGTCACCGCGGTGATCAGCAAGCCGATCGCTAGTCTGCGCAAAGATGCCTCCGGAGCCCGTGGACGTCGTGCCGCTGCTCTCCGCGGCGAAGGTCACCGTCGTCGCCGGGAAGGGGGGAGTCGGCAAGACCACGGTAACGGCGCTTCTCGCCCGTGCGGCGGCCGACGCCGGGCGCCAGGTGATCGTGGTCGAGCTCGACGGCAAACCGACGCTCGCTGAGCTCGTCGGCGACGTGCCGCTGCTCGCCCTGTCGGCGCCAGCGGCACTCGAGGAATACCTGCGCGAGCATGGATTTGGTCGCGTCGCCAAGCGCCTCGCGGCGTCCGGGGTGATCGACGTGGTGTCGACCGCGGCCCCGGGGATCGACGATCTCGTCGTGCTCGGCAAGATCAAACAGCTCGAGCGCAGCGGCGACTGGGACACGATCCTCGTCGACGGCCCGGCCGCCGGCCACGCCGTGACGATGTTGACGTCGCCGGCAGGTCTCCGCGACGCGGTGCGCAGCGGACCCGTGAGGGCGCAGGCCGACGAGGTGTCGGCGATGCTCGGCGACTCCACCCGATGTCAGGTTGCCCTCGTCACGCTCCCCGAGACGACCCCCGTCAACGAGACGGTCGCCACGGCGTTCTCGATCGAGGACCGCGTCGGCGTCAAGCTGACGCCCCTGTTCGTCAACGCCGTCGATGTCGAAGGTGTCGACCGGTCCACCGCCCTGCCCACAACGCCCGGCAGCATCGACGAGGCCGTCGCTGCGATCGACGTCGACGCCGGCACGGCCGAGGCACTGGCCGCGGCGGCGCGCTTCCGCGCCGAGCGTCGACGGGTGCAGGCCGCTGCGATCGACGAACTGACCGACTCGCTGCCCCTCGACCAGCTCCACGTTCCAGTGGTGACCGGTCGACTGGACGGCGCCGCACTGACACGGCTCGTCGGTGACGTGCGCCGCGGCGGGACGGCGCGATGAGCACTTCGCGTCCAGCGAGGATGCAAGAGGTGCTCGACACCGCCGCGGTCGTCGTGTGCTGCGGTTCCGGGGGCGTCGGCAAGACAACGGTGGCCGCCGCCGCCGGGGTCGAAGCGGCGCGCCGCGGCCGGCGGGTCGTCGTCCTGACGATCGACCCGGCCAAGCGACTCGCCGACGCCCTCGGGGTCGACGACCTGGGCTCGGAACCCGAACGCATCGAGCCCGACCGCCTCGGTGACGGCACCGGCGGCGAGCTGTGGGCGATGATGCTCGACACGCCTGCGGCGTTCACAGCGGTCGTGCGCCGTCACGCCGCCGACGCCGAGCAAGCCGAGCGCATCGTCGCCAACTCGTTCTTCCGCAACATGGCCGGATCGCTCAGTGGCACCCAGGAGTACATGGCGGCGGAGACGCTGCACGTGCTGGCCGCCGATGAGCGATTCGACCTCGTCGTCGTCGACACACCCCCGACGCGCAGCGCCCTCGACTTCCTCGCGGCACCAGGGGTTCTCGCCCGCTTCCTCGACCACCGCCTGTTCAAGTTGTTGATGCTGCCGGCGCGGCCCGGCATGCGCGTGTTCAACGTGGCGACGCAGCCAGTGCTGCGCACGATCGGCAAGGTCGTCGGCTCCGACGTGTTGGCGGATGCCGTGGCGTTCTTCCAGGCGTTCGCCGGGATGGAAGCCGGATTCCGCCAACGCGCCGACGACGTCGTCACGTTGCTACGCCTGCCCACCACGGTCTTCTTGCTGGTCGCCGCTCCACGCCGCGAAGCCGTCGCCGAGGCCGTCTGGTTCGCCGGGCAACTCGCCGAGCAGGGGATCGACAACATCGCCGGCGTCGCCAACCGTGTCTACCCGCCGTTCGGCGCGGGGACCGCCGCCGACGCAGAGCAGGCCGCAGCCCAGTCCGCGGACGAGCAGCGGCCGTTGTGGGACAACCTCGCCGAGCTGCGGCGCCGGCGAGAGTCCGAAGTTCGGACGCTCGACGACTTCGTGTCCTTGTTCAGCGGCGCGGCGTGCGCCGAGGTGCCGCAGCTGGCGTCCGATGTTCACGACACCGACGGCCTCTCCCACGTCGGCCGTCACCTCATCAGCGACGCCGGGTAGCGCAGCTCACTCCAGTACATTGCGGTCGTGCGCGTGCTGCTGGCGATGGATGCCGACTGGCTGGTCGACGACATCGTCGCCGCCCTCGGGGGTGTCGACACTTCGTTCACGGTGTGCAGCGATGGCCGGCGGGTCAGCGAGCAGGTCGCTGCGGTGTCTGCTGAGGGCGGCGTCTACGATCTCGCCGTCGTCGACCTGCAGATCGGATCGATGGGCGGCATGGCCGTCACGATGGCCCTTCGTCTCGACGCTTCGGTCGGCCGGCTGCCGGCCGTGCCGGTGCTGCTGCTCCTCGATCGGGTCGCCGACGTGCATCTCGCCAAGCGGTGCGGCGCCGATGGCTGGCTGATCAAGCCGCTCGACCCGCTACGCCTGCGCCGGGCTGCTCGCGCCATCGCCGCCGGAAGCACCTACACGGAGGGCCTCGACGCCCGCTCGGAACCGGCTCCCGCCGGATAGCGTGGCAACCCGCTACGGGGTGTAGCGCAGCTTGGTTAGCGCGCCACGTTCGGGACGTGGAGGCCGGAGGTTCAAATCCTCTCACCCCGACTCTCGCTCGCTGACGCTCGCTCCTCAGTCGGCTGGCGTCGATGTCACGAGGTCGTGCCTGGTCCGCCATCGGGAGGCGCACTGCCACCGGGAGGCGGTCCGCCGGGACCACTGCCAGGCGTCCCACCGACGGGACCGCCACCCATCACGGCGCCGCCGCCGGCCTCGGTGGTCGTGTCGACGCCGACCGACATCGTGACGGTGTAGCCGCCGGCCACATCGCCGGTGACGGTCGCAAGCTGCGTCGCCGCGCCGTCGTCGCCGAAGACGCCGTCGGTGGCGAGGGTGAGCTGGGAGAGGTTGGACACCGACTGCTCGTAGCCCTCTTCCTCGAACACGACGTTGCAGACATCCTCGGGCAGCGCCAGCTGGGAGGTCGCGATGGCGGTGGTCGAGTCGCTGATGCTCGCTTCTTCCGGGTACACCTCGAAGTGCATGTGCGGCCAGCGGCCGGCATAGCAGGCCGGGAAGATCGTGGTGAAGGTGACCTTTCCGTCGGCGTCGGCGATCTGCACGCCGCGGAGGAAGTTCTCGTCCTCGACGCCCTCGGAGTACATCGAGTAGCCACCCTCGCGAGTGCAGTGCCACAGGTACAGCGCCGCTCCCTCGAACGGCACCCCGCCGTTGGCGAGGTCGGAGATCGACAGTTCGACCGTGGTCGGGACCCCTTGGGCCACGCCACTCGCGTCGCCGAAGCTCGTCGTGATGTCGCTGCGCACGATGCCGCTCTGCTCGAGGACGTCGGGACCGTTGGAGCCGTCGCCGGGGTAGGGGCCCGCCGTTTCCTCGGGGATCTCGGTGAGATCCGACCCAGCGACCGTCGACTCCGATGATCCCGGCGTCGTCGTAGCGAGGGCGCCTGCCCCGCGGGCGAGCAGCCCTGCCGTCGCCGCGCCCGCACCGGCCCCCAAGATCGCCAGGACCCTGCGACGCGACAGGGCGGTCCCGAGATCGAATCCGAGGCCCTGGTCGTAGACGTCCTCACCTGGCCGGGCGAGCGGCCGTCCTTCGAACTCAGCGGGGCGCTGGTGGCGTGACTTCCTCATCGTGACCTCCGTGGTGACGAACTGTTGCTGGCAACGTATGACCCGTACCCCGAGGGCCAGCCAGGAATCGGCTGGGAACTTGCCGAGAACGGACGTCGCGTCGTCGGCGTCTGTCGCTAGCGTCACGCAGTCGGATCGGCGGGCGTCTGCCAGCTCGACCGGTTGATCTCTTGGAGAGGACAAGGTGTCGGTTACTCAGTTGTCGTCCGTGAGACGCGGTCGTGTGGCGTTCGTCGCCGTTGCCGTTTCCGCTGGGCTCGCCTTGACGGGGTGCGATTCAGGTCGCGACGGCGACAGCGCCGATGCCGCCTCGACGGAGCCGCGGAGCTCGTTGGCGCCGACGAACACCTACGTGGTGGTCGCCGGCGACACGTCAACGGCATTGCGGCCAGCCACGGGCTGTCGCTGAGCGAACTTGTCGAGGTCAACGGTGGAGCGATGGATCGAGCACGCCATCTTCCCGGCGACGTAATCGCCCTGCCGGAAGGTGCTGTCGCCGTGTCGACGACCAGGCCGGCGGACAACGGCGGCGATGATGACGACGACACGACCACGATGACGGCCGGCTCGAGTGCGACGGCGACAGCGCCGGCGACGGGCGGCGGCTACGCGGCGACGAGCGGGCCGTCGCTCGACGGCTTGATCTTGGCGATCACCGAGCCGTTGGTCGACGGGACGTACTTGTCCAACGTGCCGAGCGTGAGTGGCGACGGCTCGACCATCACGTTCGAACTGCTGCAGTGCCCAGAGCCCTACGGAACCGCACCCGGGAGCTGCCTCGACCTTCTCGACTTTGAGGTCGCGACGACAGCCTCGATGCGTGTCGACGCCGGAACGGCGAGCGTGCTGTTGGTCGACGGCAGTTCCGAACCGAAGCCGTACCGAATCACCGCCGAGGAACTGGCTCGACTGCTGGCAGGGGAGCCGCCCGCCGACGATGCGCCAGACGGATTCGAATTCGACCCGGTCGACGGGTACGTCGTGATCGTGCAGGACGGGGCGGTGACGTCCGCCGAACAGGTCTGGCTCTCCTGACGTCGACCTCCAGACGCAACCGTCGGTAACCTCGGGCGCCTGGACACCGATCAATTGCCGCCGCCACCGACGTCGACTCCCCGCGAGTGGACGTTGTCCGTCGCGATCGGCGTCATGCAACTCGCCGGTCTCGCGTCGATCGGCGCCGGGGCGATCCACGCCGGAGTCGCCGGCCTGCACGCCACCGACGTCACCCTCGCCAGGTTGTTCGTCGCCGTCGCGATCGCCCAGCTCGGTGTCGGGCTGCTCGCCCTCGTGAAGGGTGGCCGGCTCGCTGCTGTCCTGACCGTCCTCGTCAACCTCGGTGCCGTTGCGGCGTGGGGTGCGACTCGGCTATGGGGCATCACCTGGATCGACGGGCTGGAGGTCGCCGAGGACCCGCGGTTCCCCGACACCGCCTGCGCCACGCTCGGGGCCATCGCCGCCATCGCCGCCTTGGTCGCCCTCGTCCGTGGGCGCACGACGGTGTCGACGGTGCGCCTCGGGCTCCCGGCGTTCGCCGTCGGGGTGGTCACGCTGGCCGCGATGCTCGTCGGTGCCGACCACTCGCACAGCGCTGGCGAGGCTCATACCCACGACGAGGCGGCTGCGGCGCCGGTTGCCGAAGCCGCAGCCGTGGACTGGCCGCGCCCGTACGACCCCGCCGAACCTGTTGATTTCAGCGACGTAGATGGCGTCACTCCCGAACAGCGGTTGCGGGCGACCGCCCTCGTCCGCACGACGCAGGAGGAGCTTCCGGCGTTCGCCGACGTCGACTCGCTCGACGAGCTCGGCTACCGGTCGATCGGTGACGCCCGCACGGGCTATGAGCACTACATCAACTACTCGCTGATCAACGACGACGTGTGGCTCGACCCCACCCAGCCCGAATCGCTGGTGTTCCTGGTCGACGGCGACGAGCGCACGCTGGTGTCGGCGATGTTCATCGTCGGGCAACGTCCGATCGACGATCCCGAACTCGTCGACTTTGGCGGCCGGCTGATGCAGTGGCACGTCCACGAGAACCTCTGCTGGCGGGGAGGGGACGACGGCCCGCAGGTCGCCGGGGTCACCGACGACGACGGCAACTGCCCGGCCGGCACGGTGCTCGCCGGTGGCGACAACCCGATGGTCCACGTGTGGATCGCCGCCCATGAGTGCGGCCCGTTCGCCGCCCTCGAGGGTCACGGCGCCGGGCAGGCGGCAGCGGCGGACGGCTCGCGCACCGATCAGTGCGCCCACGACGACGGCCACAGCCACGACGGTGGGACCGTGTCGGCCCTCGGCGACGTGGCGAGCGCCGGCGCAGCCGCTGCGCCCCCGGCACCGGTGCCGTTCGATCCCGACCTCCCGATCGACCTGTCCGGAACGCCCGGCGTCACCGGCGAGCAGCAGGCCTTCGCCGAGAACCTGGTGTCCGCCACGCTCCGCGACCTGCCGCAGTGGGCCGATACCTCCGCCGCCGAGGCAGCTGGGTTCCACTCGATCGGGGATCAGGCGACGGGTTACGAGCACTACATCCAGTGGGATTGGATCGACGACGACGTCGTGCTCGACCCTGACCACCCGGAGAGCCTCGTCTACCGAGTCGAGCCAGACGGATCACGGACGCTGGCGTCGGCGATGTACATGCTGCCCAACTCGACGACCCTCGACGAGGTGCCCGACGACGGCGGGGCACTGATGCAATGGCATGTCCACGGCGACCTGTGCTTCGACGCCAGCGATCCCGAATCGCCACGGGTCGCCGGGCTCACCGACTCGGCGGGCGAGTGCTCCACACCGCTCGTGCGCCTCGCCCAGTCACCGATGATCCACGTGTGGATCGTCCCCCACGAGTGCGGTCCGTTCGCCGCCCTCGAAGGCGTTGGTGCCGGACAGGTCGCCGCCGGCGAAACGCACCGATGCGATCACGCCCACGGCAGCACGACCGACTGACTTCATTCGAGCCAGGTGCGCTCGGCGCTGAGCACCTCGACCTCGTTGCGCGACCAGACAAAGCGGTCGACGTCGTCGAGCACCGCCTCGGCCTGGCTGGCATTCGACGCCACCACGGCGAAGCCGAGGCAGGCGCGCTGCCAGGATTCCTGGCGAGCGACCTCGGCGGCGGAGATCCCGAACCGGCGACGGGCGCCTTCGATGATCGACTTGACAACCTGTCGCTTGTCCTTCAGCGAATGGGCATGCGGCAGGCGCAGTTCGACCTCCTCGGCGAGGACGTACATCGTGAGGCGTCAGCGGAGCAGCAGCTCGGCGATCTGCACGGCGTTGAGCGCGGCGCCCTTGCGGAGGTTGTCGTTGCTCACGAACAGGGCGAGGCCGCACCCGCCTTCGACCGTCGGGTCGACGCGGATCCGTCCCACGTAGCTGGCGTCGCGGCCCGCTGCCTCGAGCGGCGTGGGCACGTCGCTGAGGGCCACGCCCGGTGCGCCGCTGAGCACCGCGATCGCCTCGTCGACGGAGATGGGTCGGGCGAAAGCTGCGTTGATCGACAGCGAGTGTCCCGTGAACACCGGCACCCGCACACACGTGCCGGACACGGCGAGGTCGGGGATGTCGAGGATCTTGCGACTCTCGTTGCGCAGCTTGTGCTCCTCGTCGGTCTCCAACGATCCGTCGTCGACGACCTTGCCGCACAACGGCAGGACGTTGAAGGCGATCGGCTTGGCGAACTTCTCCGGCACGGGGAACTCGACGGCGGCGCCGTCGTGGGTGAGCGCCCTGGCGTTGTCGACGACCTGGCGGACCTGTTTGTCGAGCTCGTCGACGCCCACCAGCCCGGACCCCGACACCGCCTGATAGCTGCTGACGATGAGGCGGCGCAGCCCGGCGGCGTCGTGCAGTGGCTTGAGCACGGGCATCGCCGCCATCGTCGTGCAGTTGGGGTTGGCGATGATCCCCTTGCGGGCGTCGTGGATCGCCTGCGGGTTGACCTCCGACACGATCAGGGGGACGTCCGGGTCCATGCGGAACGCCGAGGAGTTGTCGATGACCGTTGCGCCCGCAGCGGCGAATCGCGGGGCGAGCTCGCGCGACGAGGTGGCGCCCGCCGAGAACAAGGCGACGTCGAGGCCTGACGGATCGGCGAGCGCGGCATCCTCGACGGTGATCTCGCCGTCGGCCCAGGGCAGCGTGGTGCCGGCGGACCGGGCGGAGGCGAAGTAGCGCAGCTCGTCGACCGGGAAGGCCCGCTCGACGAGCATCCGCCGCATGACCGTGCCGACCTGACCCGTTGCTCCGACGACTCCGACGCGCATGTCGCAAGGTTATTGCTGACAGTGGTGAGCTGGGCGTACAGGATTCCGCCGGAGGGCGACTAACGGCGTTTGGCGACGAGCCACCAGTGGGCCGGATTGATCGCCTCGAGGTAACGCAGCTCGGCCCCCTGGGCGCCCCAGATCGGTGATGCACGCCGCGGGTTGCGCCAGATCACGACGTCGTCGACCTGGTCGCCGATCGGGGCGAGCACGTGGTGCGGGTCGAGGCGATTGGCCTGCCACGCCAGTCTGGTGACCGAGCGGTGCTTGGAGAGCCACGGTCCGAGGCCCGGCACGGCGAACATGGCCCGCATCAGCTTGCCGAGGGGGAGCAGGGCGACGTCGGCCCACACCCGCTGGCGGAAGTTGAGCGCGGTGGTCCCGCCCGGGGCGAGGACGCGCAGCGACTCGCTGACCAGGCTGATGGCGTCGCTGCGCGAGCAATGTTGCAAGGTGATGTAGCTGAACGTGAGGTCGGCGACGCCATCAGCGATGTCGAGCGTGCGCCCGTCCGGGACGTGGATCGTGCGCAGTCGGTCGACGCGACCGAACCGGGCGACCGCTTCCCTGCAGCGTTCGAGGAACCCGGAGTCGAGGTCGCAGGCGTACACGCACGAGAACCGCTTGCTGAAGGCGCTCGTCATCCGCCCGATCCCGCAGCCGATCTCGACGAGGACCTTCCGTTCCGTGCCCTCGCCGGCGAGCCCGAACGCGTCGAGGTACATCGACACCTCGACGTCCCCGGACGAGACGAACTCGGCAAGCGTCTGGGCGTCATCCCCGGTCGCGCTGTTGAACACCCAGCCGGTGGCTTGGACGACGTCGTCGGCGCTCTGCTGCCGGTCCGTCAGCTGCCCGGCTACCTGCCAGGGGAGGAACTGCGAGCGGCGCGCCACCGCTCAAGTGTTGCAGAGGCGTGCCCCTCTTGATCAGGCGGGGGTCTTAGCGTCGTTCGGGCAACGGGGCGGCGTAGTCGATGCCGCTGTCGAGGCCGAACGCGGTGTGCAGGGCACGGGCCGCCCGTTCGAGGTCGCGGCTGGCGACGACGACCGAGATGCGAATCGTCGACGTCGAGATCATCTCGATGTTGACGTCCTCGTCGGCGAGCGTGCGGAACATCTTGGCGGCGATGCCGGGTGACGACTTCATCCCGGCGCCGACGAGGGACACCTTGGCGATGTCCTGGTCGTGGTTGACCCCGGCGGCGCCGATGTCGTCGGCGACCTTGCGCACGATGTCCTCGGCGACGGCCATGTCGGCCGACGGCATCGTGAAGCTGATGTCGGTGGCGCCTTCGCGTCGAGGTGTTCTGGACGATCATGTCGACATTGACATTCGCCGCAGCGAGTGGCTCGAAGAGGGCCGCCGAGATGCCTGGCCGGTCGGGCACACCGAGCACGGTGACCTTCGACTCGCTGACGTCGGTGACGACCCCCGAGATGATCGGATCTTCCACGGACTTCTCCTCGTTGTCATCGGAATTGACGATCCACGTGCCGAGCTCCCACGTGAAGCTCGATCGCACGTGTAGGTCGACGCCGTGGTTGCGGGCGAATTCGACCGATCGCAGGGCGAGCACCTTGGACCCGGACCCGGCCATCTCGAGCATCTCGTCGAAGCTGACCCGGCTCAGCTTCCGGGCCTGCGGCACGATGCGCGGGTCGGCCGAAAAGACCCCGGTCACGTCGGTGTAGATCTCGCAGGCATCGGCGCCGAGGGCGCTGGCGAGTGCCGTGGCGGTGAGATCCGAGGCGCCGCGCCCCATCGTCGTGACCTCCTTCTCGATGCTGACACCCTGGAACCCGGCGACGACCGCGACCTTGCCGGCGGCCAGCGCCTCGCGCACGCGGTCACCTTTGACGGCGACGATCTTGGCCTTGCCATGGCTCGTGTCGGTGATGATCCCGACCTGGCTGCCGGTGAAGCTGACGGCGTCGACCCCGAGGTCGTGGAGCGCCATCGTCAGCAGTGCCGCCGCGACGCGTTCGCCGGTCGTCAGGAGCATGTCCATCTCGCGGCCGTTGCGCGTGGTCGAGACCTGCGACGCCAGGGCGATGAGGTTGTCGGTCGACTTGCCCATCGCCGAGGCGACGACGACGACGTCGTTGCCGTGCCGCCTGGTGAAGGCCACGTTGTCGGCGACGGCGCGCATCCGATCGGGGTCGGCGACGGACGTGCCTCCGTACTTCTGGACGATCAACGGCATCGGGTCCACTTTCTATCCGGCCCGGTGGCACGCTCGCGAGCGACATTCGTCGAGCCGCACTACGGTCGAGATGTATGACTGCCCTAAAGACGCTGCGCCGTGCCGCCGTGGCGACGTTCGCTATCGCCGGCCTGTCCCTGACCGTTGTCGCCGCTCACACGTCGGCGACCACCGTGCCGCCGGAAGACGCGCCAGCCGCGGCGGGTGGTCCCTCAGCGTGCACCTTGTACGACCCCGCCCTGCTGGCCGGTCTCCCGGTGCACGAGGCTGCCGCCGAGCTTCCCGAACTCTCGATGTTCACTGCCGCCATCGCGGCATCCTCGCTCGACGACCAACTCGCCGGCGACGGTCCGTTCACGATCTTCGCTCCGTCGAACGCGGCGATGAGTGAGATCCCGACCAACGTCCTCGACTCGTTGCTCGCCGACCCCGAACTGCTCGACTCGATCCTCGGCTATCACATCGTCGTCGGCGAGGCGTTGCCGTCGGACATGGTGGTCGGCGACCTCGAGACGCTGAACGGTGCCTTGACCATCACCGGAGACGGCGACACCTTGGTGATCAACGGTGGCGAGGCAACCGTCGTGTGCCCCGACGTCATCACCGCCGATGCCACGATCCACGTGATCGACCACGTCCTCCAGCCGGCCGACGAGTCCGGCTGCCCCGGTGCCAGCAGCAGCATCCCAGGCAGCAGCACGCCCGACTCGAGTTCGCCGAGCTCCAGCGCCCCCTGCTGACCCTCGATCTGGGCGGCGTACGGTCCGGATTCCGGGCAGATCGCCGCCCAGATTCGACTTTGGACCGAAGGCCGCCCAGATCGGGAACTCAGCGCCTGGGGAGGCGGCTGGAGAGCACGCCGGCGGCCTCCAGCTCGTCGATCGTCGCGTCGTCGTAGCCGAGCAATTCGCTGAGGACCGCCCGGTTGTCTTCGCCACGAAACCGCGGCTCGCCGTCGATGTCGCCGGCCGCGTCGTCGAAGCGCCACGGCGGGGTGGGGATCCGTATCGTCCCGCCGCGGCGATCGTCCACGGCGGCGATCGCCTGTCGTTCGGCCGCCCACCCCGACTCGGCGAGCTCGCGTGCCGAGCGCACCTTGCCGGCGGCGAGGCCGTAGTCGTCGAGGCGTCGCTCGAGGGCGTCCGCATCGTGGAACGTCGCCGCCGCCACCGAGATCTGCTCGCGCAGTTCGGAGAAGTTCGCGATCCGCCTCGCGACATCCGCAAAGCGCTCCGCCGCCGCCAGCTCGTCGAGCCCGAAGGCGGCGACAAACAGCTCGAACGTCCCGCGCTCGGCAGGGTGTCCGCTGATCGTCACGAGGTCACCGTTCGCCGTCGCCACGACGAGGTAGTCGCCCGGAGCGAAGCTGCGGATCCAGCTCGGATCGACGTCACCGTCGTAGAGCTGGTCGTGGAGGTGCTCGTTGACGTAGAGCATCGTGTGGGCCATCGAGACGTCGATCCAGCAGCCCTCCCCGGTCTGCGCCCGGCGGTACAGGGCAGCGACGATCGCCGTGGCTGTCTCGATGGCGGTGTACACGTCGGCGTGGCTGAACGGGTCGTTGGTGTAGGCACTGCCGCGGGCGTCGCCTTGGGCCTTGGTGATCCCCGCTTCGGCGCCGACGACCGGGGCATACGCCCGCCGCCCCGTCCACGGCCCACTCGATCCGTAGCCGGTGATCGAGGCGTACACGAGGCGCGGCTGGCGCGATCGCAGCGTGGTGTGGCCGAGACCGAGGCGATCCATCACCCCAGGCCGATAGTTCTCGACGACGACGTCACACCGCTCGGCGAGCTCCGCTGCAAGCGCCGCCCCGGCGGCCGTGGTGAGGTCGACGCTGATGTTGCGCTTGCCGGCGTTTTGCTGGACGTAGTACGTCGACAGGCCGTCGACCTTCGGCGTCGTGAATCGAGTGAGGTCGCCGGCGGGCGGTTCGAGCTTGATGACCTCGGCCCCCAGATCGCAAAGCATCCGGGTGGCGTGCGGACCGGACAGGACGCGGGTGAAGTCGAGCACGCGGATCCCGTCGAGCGGGGCCATCGTCGGCAACGGTGGCTCAGACCTTCGTCCGGCTCGGGCCGGCGGGCGAGTTCTTGAACATCTTCTCGGCGTCGAAGCCGATCCGTTCGGTTGGTCGGATCTCGATGACCACCCGGCCGGCGGTGTCGAGGTGCTCGACGAACGCTTCCTGGTGTGCCGTGCTCTCCGGCCGCACCCTGGCGGCGAGGGCGGGGTAGAACCACTGCTTCACGTCGTCGCTGTCGTGGACGACGGCGTCGCCCTTGTAGGTGACCGACTGGCTGACGCCGATATCGGTCCCCCGGCTCGACACGCAGATCGCGACTCGGGGCCGGGCCTCCACCGCGGCCACCCGCTTTCGTCGCCTCGTGCAGGTCAGCCAGAAGCGTCCGTCGCGGAGCACATAGTTCATGATCACGCCGACCGGATCGCCGTCCCTGGTCGTCCACATGAACGTGCACTCCGTCTGGGCCTCGTGGAGCGAGTGCTCGCGCTGCTCGTCGAGGTGGAAGGTCGAGACGTCCTCGTACGAGTCGACGTAGTCCTCGTCGCCCTGCGGTCCGGGCTGTGGCTTCGACATCGTGGTGTTCCTAACGCTTGGTGAACCGGATCGGAAGTCGCGTCAGGCCGTGGAGCACGAACGAGTCGTTGCGCTCCGGCTCGCCGTCGAGGACGATGCCGTCGATCCGGGCGAGGAGCTGCTCGAACGCGACCCTCGCCTCGAGGCGGGCGAGGGAGGAGGCCGAGGTCTCGCGCAGGGCGGCCGACAGCGCCGGTCGTTCGAGCAGCCGGTAGAGCATCGTCCCGAGCAGGCTGGTGGTCGTCTCGTGGCCGGCGACCAGCAGCTGGTAGCCGAGATGCCTCGCCTCGTCGGTCGTGATCGTTCCGTCGCGCCGGGCGGCGGCGAGCACGGCCAGCACGTCGTCGGGCGGTGCCGCGCCCGGTGCGGCGTGTGTGGCGCCGCCCTCGAGCGATCGGTCGCGGGCCTCGACGCCCGCCAGCACGTAGCTCTCCAGCGCGCCCTTCGCCGACTCGTAGGCGGAGACATCGCCGCCGCTGAGAGCGGCGACCGCCACGTCGCTCGACCGGCGGAAGTCGTCGCGGTCGTCGCCGCTGACGCCGAGCAGTTCGGCGATCGCCAGGGCGGGTAGCGGAGCGGCGAACCGATCGATGAAGACGCACGCTCCGACGTCGATGAACTCGTCGATCAAGTCGTTCGTGATCGCCCGGATCCTCGGCTCGAGGCGGTCGATGGCACTCGGGGTGAACGATGCCCTGAGCACCTGCCGGTGGCGACCGTGGTCGGGCTCATCGGTCGTACCGAGGACCCCGGCTCCTGGTAGAAGACCCCAGGACCATCGCCGTTACGCCACAGTTCCGGGTGCCGGAGCGCGTCGACGATGTCATCGAACCGGCTGAGCACGTAGAACGGCGGGTCGTGGTCGGACTCGAGATGGAGCGGGCAGCGCTGCCGCCACTGCCCGTAGTGCCGAGTCGGCTCGAAGTCGCGGGCGGCGTCGCGCTGACGGACGATCATCAGAACGTCACCGCAAACCGTCAGGTGGCGTCCGGGCCGAACTCGCTTGAGGCCACACCGTCGGGCCCCTTGACAGGGGCCACGGCATCGATGCGGTATTTCATCGCGCTTCCCCCGAGCCGCTCTGCGGCGCGGAGCGCGGCGCCGGTGGCGGTGAAGTTGGGGTGCTGGAAATGGGCGTCGAGGGCGTCAGCGGACTCCCACAGCTCGACGATGCGGATGCGGCCCGGGTCGGCTGGGTCAGGAGCGATCGTGTAGACGATGCAGCCCGCTTCGTCCTGCGCGCTCGACCGTTGCAGGTCGACGGTCGACTCGACGAGGCGGTCGCGCACTTCCGGGTCGACATCGATGTATCCGATGATCGCGATCATCCTGCCCCCTGTGTCGGTCGCCTCGCTCCATCATGGCAACTCCGCGGGCCGCAACTACAACCATCCTCAAGTAAGTCGACGAACCGATGCCGGAACTGTGAGCGCAACGAGTTGGTAGCTGCATCGACAGCTCACAGTTCTCGGAACCGGCGGGTTGGTTCAGCGTCAGCCGATGCGCACGCACTCGTAGTGGGCGAGGCCGATCTCGCCGCCGTGGTGGAGCAACGTGAAGCTCTCGGCCCAGTCGTGCTCGACCTCGAAGGAACGGCCCGACGGGTCGACGATCGTCGTCGGGTGGCGCACGTCCCAGACTTCGCCCTCGAGGTGTTCCTCGCCGCGGTAAACCCCCTGCCCGAGGCCGTCATCGAAGCCGCCGAAGTACCCGCCGCCCTGGCAGTAGACCCAACCCAGACTCTCGACGCCGTACTCGTGCACGGCGGCCTCGATGTCGGTCAGGCGAACTGTCCCGCGGCGGAGCCGGCGGCCACCGTCGTAGAACTCGAGATCGGTGGCGACGTCGACGATGGGGACGACGCGATCGCGTTCGAGGATCGCGCCGCGCCCGGCGGCTGGTCGGCCGCTCGGATCCTCGAAGAAGAAGCCACCGTGCCGCGGCGTATGGAACAGAACCCACTGACGCAACCCGGGTGGGCGAGCGCTCGCGACGGGCGCGCCGTGAGCGACCGGACGACCTCGCGGCGGCTGGTACCCCCACGAATGGTTGCGAAAGAACGAACTGGTTCGGCGTTCGAGAACGAGGCGGTCACCAGCGACCTCCACCCACCCCTCCGCCTCGCCGGTGATCTCATAGGTGGCCCGCTCCGAGATCAGCCGGCCGTCGGCGCGGCGCACCTCGATCGGTCCCACGTACGGGACGTTGGCGCTGTGGCACGTGACGTCGAGGGTGATGCCGACGGCGTTGTCCTCGAGGGTCAGCCGCACCGTCTGGAGCGGCTCGAGGATCTCGAGCCGTAACGGCCCGGCGCCGAGCCGTTCCATATCGGGGCGCAGCCGGCGCGAGACGCGCACGTTGAACTGCCGGTCGCCGTGACGGACGCAGACGAAGCCGTCGAGGACGTCGTTGTTGGCGTACAGGCGCACGTTCGATGTCAAGGCCACGACCCCCGCCTGGTCGGCGGCGCAGACGTAGTGGCCGTCGTTCCAGCTCGGATCGCTGCCGGCAACGGCGGCGAACGTGTCGGTCACCTGGTGGAACGGGTACTCGTCGATGCCCAGCAGCACGCCGCCAGTCTGACATGCCGCATCGCCCACCGAGCTGGCCAACAGCTGCCGCCGGCGCTCGTTACTAGAGTCTCCATCGAGTTTCGGCGGGCCGATGATGGGAGGACGAGTGGTCGAACAATGGGCACGATGACGCCCGACTTTGCCGGCGAGGTCGCCCTCGTCACGGGAGCGGCCGGCGGGATGGGACGAGCCATCGCCGTCGCCTTCGCCGAGGCCGGTGCCGCGGTGGTGATGGGCGACGTCGACGAGGCGGGCGGACAGGAGACCGCGCGTCTCGTCGGCGACGCTGGTGCACGCGGGTTGTTCGTGAGCACGGACGTGTCGGATGCGGCGTCGGTCGCCAGCCTCGTGGGCACGGCGGTCGACCGGTTCGGCGGGCTGCAGCGGGCCGTCAACGCCGCAGCGATCGAGAACGAGACCGATCCCCTCCACGAGTGCTCGGACGAGACGTTCGACCGGATCCAGGCGGTGAACGTTCGGGGTGTGTTCCTGTGCATGAAGTACGAGCTGGCGGCGATCCTCGACAACGAGGCAGGGCCCCATGGCCGCGGCGCGATCGTCAACATCGCGTCGACCAACTCGTTCAGGCCGCAGCACGACCAACCCGCCTACACGGCGTCGAAGCACGCGGTGCTCGGTCTCACCCGCAGCGCGGCGGTCGACTACTCCGGACGGGGAATCCGCATCAACGCGATCTGCCCGGGGGCGATCGACACCCCGATGCTCCGCAAGGCGATGGATCGCCGTGGACGCGATCCGCAGGACGTGGCGGATCGGCTCAGCCTCGTCGGCCGCTTCGGGCGACCCGAGGAGATCGCCGCGGCGGCGTTGTGGCTGTGCTCCGACGCCGCGTCCTTCACGGTCGGCCATGCCCTGGCGGTCGATGCCGGCTACCTGGCGCGTTGAGCGTGCGCTTCGCGGTTCTGCGCTGTAGACACTCTTGAGTAACTCCGGCTGACCTCAGGAGCATCCCGATGGCCTCGAAGCCCCCCGTCCGCGCCGTCGTCTGGGACTTCGGCGGTGTGTTGATCACACCGATCACGAAGCTTCTCGACGAGATCGCCCGTTGGCACGACATCTCGATGGTCGAGATGCTCGACGTGCTGATGGGCCCGCGCGAGGCCTCGACGCCGGATCATCCGTGGCATCGCGCCGAGCGCGGTGAGCTCCCCACTTCGGCGATGCAGGACGAGGTCGCACCATTCGCCGCCGCCGCCGGCCTGACGCTGCGCGGCGACGAGTACGAGCGGCTGCTGTGCGGTGTCTTCGACGTGCACCACGACGCGGTCGCGCGGGTCCGGCAGCTGCGCGACGCCGGAATCCGGACGGCGCTGTTGACGAACAGTTTCAAGGAGTTCCGGGCGCTTCTCGAGAAGCACGTCGACTTCGGGGTGTTCGACGTCGTGGTCGACTCGTCAGAGGTGGGCTTCCGGAAGCCGGAACCGGAGATCTACACCTTGACCACCGCACGCATCGGCGTCGAGCCGGAGGAGATCCTCTACCTCGACGACTTCGCCGCCAACCTGGTGAGCGCCGCGGCGACCGGGTGGCGGACCATTCACGTCACCGACATCGACGCGGCGATGCGCCAGCTCGACGAAGCGCTCGCCGGCTGACCGTCACCGCGCCGCGTTGACCAACGGCGCCAAGCGGTCGGGGAACGACGCCCAGTCGTCGGGTGACCGCACCTCGGTGGTGAACGCGGTGTCGACGACGACGTGATCGACGCCGGCATCGCGGGCCGCCCGCACGTCGTCGCAGAGCTGGTCGACGCTCTTGCCCTGGAGCCCGGCGGTGACGAATGGTGGTTCGGGGAAGATCCGTTGGATCACCTGGATCGGCTGACGGGTCGCCGGCCGCATCGCATCGATCTCCGCGGCGGTCGCCATGATCTCCTCGACGGCGCCCGAAGCCGGGTTCCAGGCGTCGAACGTCGCCGCGGTCCTGCGCAAGCCGGCGGGCGAGCGCATGCCCGACAGCAGCGGCGGGCGCGGCTGCTGGACGGGTTTCGGACGGACGACCGACGGCGGGATCGTGAAGAACGTTCCGTCGAAGCTCACCGGGTCCGGGCCCCAGCATGCCTCGAGCGCGGCGACGAGCTCCTCCATCCGCGCTCCCGCGTCGAGAAGTCGACGTCCATCTGGACGTGCTCGTCGCGTGACCAGCCGACGCTGAGGCCGGCGACCAACCGGCCGGCCGAGAGCTGGTCGAGGGTGGCGAGACGTTGGGCGAGCTCGACCGGCCGGTGGTAGCCGCCGACGAGGATGCCGGTGCCGAGCACGACGTGCTCGGTCCATGCCGCGGCGGCCGTCAACAGCTCGAACGGCGACATCGTCGAGCGGTACGCCTCGGGAATGGGCAGCCCCGGCCGGGCGGCGTAGGGGCTGGACGGATGGAGCGGGAAGAAGAGGTGCTCCTGCGCCCACAGGCTCCCGAACCCCAATGCCTCGGCACGGCGGCAGAAGCCTCGGACGGCGTCGCGGGTGACGTGGTCGCCGAGCTGGGGCAGCGTCAGGCCGACGCCGAACTGCTCGAACACCGTTCGTTCAGGGCAGGGCGTCGATCGTCACCGTGCCGAGGCCGCCGTTGAGCGTGATCGTGGCGCCCTCCGGGATCCGCTTGGTGGCGTCGGCGATGGATGGGACGCACGGAATGCCCAGCTCACGGCTGACGATCACGGCGTGGGTGGCGACGGCACCGATGTCGGTGATCACGCCCTCGGCCACGAGGAACATCGGTGTCCATGATGGATCGGTCGACGGGGCGACGAGGATGTCACCCGGCTGCAGGCGGGTGGGTTCGGAGAGGTCGAGCATGATCCGGGCGGTACCGGTCGCCTCGCCCGGCGAGCCGGCGACTCCGGTCAGCACGTCGCCCACCTCGACCGGCTTGGTGTCGGTGTCTCCGCGGCGCTTCCACTCGCCGAGCGGCGGAGCCGCGCCGTTGACGATGTAGGGCGGTTCGAGCTCGTAGAGCGACAGGTAGTCCTGCTCGCGCTCGGCCAGCCGGGCGGTGAACGACGCGGGGTCGGCGAGGAATGCGGCGAGCTCGTCTGCGAGGAGCATGTAGATCTGTCGAGCGTGGGCGAGGTGACCGCCCTCGACCATCCGCCGGCCGAGCTCGTCGAAGCACATCCGTACCTCGTTGTGGCAACGAACGTTGCTCGACTTGATTCGTTCGCGGGCCGCCATCCACACGCCGACGGTCCGCACACCGGCCTGGAAGCCGCCGAGCGCCTCGGGGTTGTCGGCGAAGGCCGCGTCGTACTTCTCGATCAGTCGCTGACGCTCGGCGGCGGCGCGTTCGGCGGCGACGTTGGGGTTGGCGTCGTCCGGCGACTGACGAACCCGTTCGATCGCCTGGAGCAGCATCATCGGGTTCGTCTCGTAGCTCCGCTGGTAGACGTCCCACTCGTTTGGCCCGCGGCTGCCGTGGGTGTACATGAATTCGCCGACCGCGTCGAGGAACCGTTTGACGTCGGCGGAGTCCGACGCCGCCAAGCGGTCGAGAAGGCCGTCGAGGCTTCCATCGAATGCCGACGTCAGCTCCTCCGAATCGCGCACGAGGCGCGACATCTCGAAGATCTGGCCGGCGATGCCGGCCGAGTCGACGTCGCCGATCCCGGCCATCAGCTTGGCGACCGCGTCCGGCTCGATGTCGCCGAGCAGGGCCGGCAGCACGGCGGGCCCGACCGAGCTGCCCATCGATGCCCACACGACCGATGAGAACTGCACCCGGAGGTGCCGTTGGAGGCTGAACGCCCTGGCAACGAGCTGCTCGTCGGATTGCGCGGCGAGGTCGGGCCTGCTGTCGCGGATCGCCTTGGCCTCCAGCTTCTGCAGCTCGGCCTCCGGCACGTGATCGGTCGTCGTGACCCATCCCATCGTCGCAGCGAGCTTCTTCGTCTTGCACTCGTCGACGTGCCAGTCGGCCTCGACGTAGGGCGGGATCTGCTGGCTACCGCTGTCGAAGAACGTCCGGTCGACCGCCTCCCAGCCGGCGCCGGAGCGAACGCCGAACAGCCGTGACTGGGTGAGCGAGTTGTAGAAGTAGCCGCCGAACAAGCCGAACGAGGCGGGCGGGTCGCCGTACTCGATGCGGTCGAAGACGCCCATCTGCTCGAAGCCGTCCACACATCCCTGTACCGGACCTGGTTCCCAGCAGAACGTCCACGCCAGAGGGCTCACCGGATCGGCCATCACCTCGCCGGCATTGCCGCGTGTGTAGTCGGGAAAGCGTGCCGTCGGCACGCGGTCGCAGATCCAGCGATCTCCGAGCATCTCGTCCATCCCCCAGGAAACAGTGAGTAACTAGAGTCGAACTCTAGTTGTCGAGGAGGTGAAAAGGTGCAGCGACCGTTCCGGTTCGGCGTGCAGGCGTTCGAAGGAAGCTCGGCCGCCGGCTGGTTCGACCTCGTGCAACGCGCCGAGAACCTCGGCTACTCCACGCTGTTCAGTTCCGACCACTACTTCGGGCCAGGGGCGATCTCCGAGGCCACCGGTCACCGCCCGGTCGACTTCGCCCCCCTGACCTCCATCGCCATGGCCGCGGCGCGGACGTCGTCGCTGCGCGTGGGGTGCCGCGTGTTCGCGTGCGACTTTCACCACCCGGCGATCCTCGCCAAGGAGATGGCGACGCTCGACCTGCTCTCCGACGGGCGTGTAGAGGTCGGTCTCGGTGCCGGGTGGGTCCGCGCCGAGTACGACGGGCTCGGCGTGTCGATGGCCCGGCCGGGCGTGCGGATCGCCAAGCTCGCCGAGTACGTCGACGTGATGCGGGCGCACTGGTCCGGCGAGCCGATCGACATGCACGGCGAGTACGTCGACGTCAGCGGGTTCGCTGGGCGACCGGCACCCGTCCAGCGACCCGGACCACCGATCATCATCGGGGGCGGCGCCCCGAAGATCCTGCGTCTCGCCGGCCGGCTCGCCGACATCGTCAGCATCAACTTCAACAACGCCTCCGGCGCGCTCGGCAGCGCCAGCGTGATGAGCTCGGGGGCAGAGGCGACGTTGGACAAGCTGGGCTGGATCCGCGACGGTGCCGGTGACCGCTTCGATCGGATCGAGATCGAGATCGGCGCCTACTTCGTGGCCGTCGGCGGCGACGCGGGCACGCAGCTCGACGCGATGGCGTCGAGATTCGGTGTCAGCAGCGAGGAGTTCCGCACGCATCCGCACGCCCTGTTCGGCTCGGCCGAGCGGATCTGCGACACCTTGATCGAGCGCCGCGAGCGCTTCGGGATCAGCTACGTCACCGTCGCCCAGCGACACCTCGACGAGTTCGCCCCGATCGTGGCCGCCCTCGCCGGAACGTGACGAGGCGTGGCGATCGTTGGTGCGATGAGCGATGACGGGCTCTACGGCGGTCATCGCTCATCGCGCGAGTCGAGGCGAGCGGGCGCGGCGAGCAAGTCGACGATCGTCCGGCAGAAGTCGGCGGCGGGCACACCATCGACGACCCGATGGTCCCAGGTCAGGCTGAGCGTGAGCCGCTTCACTGAGGTCACCGCGCCGTCGGCCACGACGACGTCGTCGCGGAGCCGGCCGACGCCGAGGATTCCGGCGTTCGGCGGGTTGATCACCGGCGTGAACATGTCGACGCCGAAGGTGCCGAGCGAGCTCACGCTGAACGTGCCACCCTCCAGGTCGGCGGGGGAGAGCTGGCCGCGGCGAGCGCCGTCGGCGAGCCGCTTCGTCTCGGCGGCGAGGTCGGCAAGTCTGCGCTGGGCAGCGTCGCGCACGACCGGGACGAGGAGACCATCGTCGACGGCGACCGCCAGGCCGACATGGACGTTCGGGAGCAGGTTGATGCCCGCCTCGGTGACCTGGGCGTTGAGGCGCGGATTCATCGCGAGTGCTCGTGCGGTTGCCGCCACGACGTAGTCGGTGATCGACGGAGCCGTCGTCCCGCCAGCGCTGCGCTCGGCCCGGTCGGCGAGCACGGCGGTCATGTCGGCGTCCATCGTCAGCGTGAGTTGGGCAATCTCCTGCAGCGATGCGTGCATCCGCCTGGCGATCGTGCCACGCATGCCTGACAGCTTGATGACCTCGGTCGGTTGCTGGAGCAGCGGCATCGATGCGACGAGCGCACCCGGCGAAGAGCGCGGCGGCGACGCCAGCTGCTGGAGCAGCGAGCGGACGTAAGCGGCAACCCCCTCACGCGTGACCCGCTGGTCGATGGGATCGACCGGTACCTCGGTGAGGTCGACGCCGAGAAGGTCGGCGAGGGTTCGGGCGGCGAACGTCGCCAACGGGGGGATCTCGCTGGTTCGGTCGGCTGCGCCGACGAAGGGAACCTCCGGAACGTCCTCCGAGACGATGCGGCCTCCGGGACCCGAGCCGCGGACCGTCGACAGCCGGACGCCGCGCTCGGCGGCGACCCGCCTGGCGTTCGGCGACGCCAGGATCCGCCCGCCGATCGTCGGAGTTCCGGCTGCGGAGGGCGGAGCGGCCGGTGACCGAGGTGCTGCGGCGGGCGTCGACGCCGTCGTCGGCGCGGTCGACGCGGACGTCGGAGGCTGCTCACCTTCAGCGAGGAGTAGGGCGATGCGCTGGCCGCACGGGAACACGTCGCCCGGGCGTCCGATCTGGTGCAGCCGGCCGCCTCCCGGCGAGCCGACCTCGCTCTCGGTCTTGTCGGTCTCGATCAAGACGATCGGTTGATCCGCCTCGACGGTGCTGCCGTCGGCGACGAGCCACTCGATGATCGTGGCCTCCTCCATCGTGAGGCCGAGCTTGGGCATCGGTACGTCAGTCGCCATCGCTCGCCATCGGTTCAGCCGCCGAGCAGCGGACGGGCCATCGTCGCGCGCACGCCGGCGGCGATGCTGTGCGAGTCGGGAACGTAGCGCTGCTCGAGCGCCGGCGTGAACGGGACCGGCGAATACGGTGCGGCGACACGTCCGACGGGGGCGTCGAGGTAGTCGAAGGCGTGCTCCTGGATCTGCGCCGCGACCTCGGCGCCGAACCCGCCGAACCGCACCGCTTCGTGGGCGACGACCACGCGGTTGGTGGTCCGCACCGAGGCGACCACGGCGTCGATGTCGAGCGGTGACAGCGTGCGCAGGTCGATGACCTCGGCATCGATGCCGTCGGCGGCGAGCTGCTCTGCCGCCGCGAGGCTGTCGACCGCCGTCTTGCCCCACGACACGATCGTGACGTCCTTGCCCTGGCGGGAGACGTTCGCCACGCCCAGTGGGACCTGGTAGCGCTCTTCGGGCACTGGGCCGGCGCGCATCCCGAGCATGCGCTTGTGCAGGACGAACAGCGTCGGGTTGTCGTCGCGGACCGACGCCGACATCAGCCCCTTCACGTCGTACGGGGTCGACGGGTAGATGACCTTGATGCCCGGGATGTGGCAGAACAGCGCCTCGAGGCTCTGGCTGTGCTGCGCCGCCGCCGACAGCCCGGCGCCGCCGGTGGTCGTGATCGTCAGGGGCACGGTTGCCGTCCCGCCGAACATGTACTTGAGCTTGGCCGCCTGATTGGCGATCTGGTCGGCTGCCACGAGCACGAAGTCCATGAACATCAGGTCGACGATCGGCCGCAGGCCGGCGACGGCGGCACCGATGCCAAGGCCGATGATCGCCTGCTCGCTGATCGGCGTGTCGACGGCCCGGCGCTCGCCGAACTCTTTCTGGATTCCGTCGAAGGTGTGGAACACGCCGCCGTGGGCGCCGACGTCCTCGCCGGCGATGAACACGTCGGGATCGGCATCCATCTCCAGGCGCACGGCCTCGGTGAACGCCTGCACGTACGTCAGTGAACGCTCGTCGGTCACGGGTGCGCCGACTCCGTGAAGACGCCGGCGAGGAGCTGGTCCTCGTCGGGGAACGGGCTCTCGTCGGCGAAGACGATCGCCTCGTCGATCGCCGTCCGTAGCTCGGCCCAGGTGGCGTCGAGCACCTCACGGCTGGCGACTCCCGACTCGACGATCCGTTGCTCGAAGCTGAAGATCGGATCGCGTTCCTTCCACGCCACCACCTCTTCGTCGGGCCGGTACTTGAGGCCGAGGTTCTGGATGCCGTGGTGGTTGTAGAAGCGGTACGTCTTGGCCTCGACGAGGGTCGGCCCCTCGCCACGCCGGGCCCGCTCGACCGCCTCCGAGGTCGCCGCGTAGACGGCGATCACGTCCATCCCGTCGACGATCACCCCCGGCATGCCGTAGCCCGCGGCGCGATCGACGACGTCGGCGATCAGCATCGTCCGATCCGTCGGGGTGTACTCGCCGTACTTGTTGTGTTCGCACACGAACACGACCGGCAGATGCAGCGCACAGGCCATGTTGGCAGCTTCGTGAAACGCTCCGATGTTCGTGGCGGCGTCGCCGAAGAACGCCACCGAGACCTGGTCGGAGCCGACGTACTTGTTGCGGAACCCCGCCCCGACGGCGATCGGGACGCCGGCTCCGACGACGCCGTTGGCCCCGAGCATCCCGAGCGACAGGTCGTTGATGTGCATCGACCCGCCCTTGCCGCCGCAGTAGCCGGTCGCCTTGCCCATCAGCTCGGCCATCATGCGCGGCAGGTCGCCTCCCTTGGCGACGAGATGGCCGTGACCACGGTGCGTCGACGTGAGGAAATCGTCGACGCGCAACGCTTCGCACACGCCGACGGCGACCGCTTCCTGGCCGACGTAGAGGTGCAGGAAGCCGGGCATCTTGCCCTGCTCCATCAGCGAACCGGCAGCCTCCTCGAAGAGCCGGATGCGCACCATGCTGCGATGCATTGCGAGGTGTTGCTCTCGTGTCAGGTCCATACGGTTCCTCGTGAATGGCTGGTCAGTTGGCGGACGTGTCGCCGCGCGCCCAGCGGATCGAGCGACGGAGCAGTTCGTGGAACACCGGTAGCTCCCATGAGCAGCGGTCGACCGTTGGGTGGTAGTCCTTCACCGGCACCATGTCGTAGTGCCCGCGGCAGTGGCCGAGCGTGTTGTACAGGACGGCACCCTCGCCCAGTGGCCGGAGGTACATCACGAGGTGGTCGCCGTCGGAACCGCTCCAGTCGTCCTCGGCGAAGCCCCGTGCGTCGCCGCGGAACGTGGTCTGCAGCAACGGCATCAGGGCGTTGCGATCGGGATACTCGTTGAGATACAGCTCGTCGGTCGCCTCGAACGGCTCGATGCCGGCGACGAGCCAGTGCTCGGGTGCGACGTTCTCGACGATGTACGGGGCGATCGGCGGATGGGCGATGAACTGCGACCCGAGGGTGTCGAACCACAGCGGCAGTTCCCGCGGCGCCGTCCAACCGGCGGGGGACGAGTTGAGCGCGGCATTGGTGCCGTGGAGGGCGACCATCCGTCCTCCCCGCTCGATCCACTCGCGGATCACCTGCTGGGCCCGCGCAGACGGACGAACGTTGCAGGTGTACGTGACGAGGATGCGGGCGTGGCGCGTGGCGTCCGGCTCGAACCACGCCGTGTCCTCGAAGTCGGCCTGGCAGCGCACCCGGAACTCGTCGTGCTCGGCGAGCAGCGTGAGCAGCCGCAAGCGGGCGAAGTCGATGTCGTGCCACAGGCCGCCGGCGACGAGGACGACGTCGGTGCGCTCGCGGGGCGTTGGGTCACCGGCCACGGTCAATAGTTCACGCGCTTCATGAAGCCGCCGTCGACCGTCAGGTTGGCACCGTTGATGTGTTTCGCGGCCGGTGACGCGAGGAAGGCGACGGCGTTGGCGACGTCGGTGACGTCGCCGATCGAGCCCATCGGGTGGGCGTGCTCCGTCGCCTCGAAGAACTCGGGGCGACCGTCCTTGACCCGGTTCCAATCGCCTCCCTCGACCCAGATCGGGCCGGGCGACACGACGTTGCAGCGGACGCCCTTGGCGCCGAGCACCTGAGCCTGCCCGAGCGTCCAGTTGGTGACGGCGGCCTTCAACGAGCTGTAGCTGTTCGAGCCGCTGGCGAAGTGTTCGCCGACGGCGGAAGTCCCGATGCTGATCAGCGCACCGCGGCCACTCGCCGTCAATGCCTCGGTCGCCGCATCGACGCCATGGACGAGGGCCATCAGGTCGACGTCCATGTTGTGCTGCCAGGCGTCGAGCGTCTTACCGGGTTTGCCGCTGGTGTTGTGGACGTAGATGTCGAGTCCGCCGAGCTGCTCGATGGCCTCGGCGATGAAGCCGCGCAACGACCCACTGTCGGCAACGTCGACGGCCCGACCCCACACGGTGCCCCGATCGCCGAGCTCGCTGACGGCAGAGCTGACACCCTCGGTGTCGCGCGCGCAGATGGCGACCGCCGCCTGTTCGTCGAGGAGCGTCTCGGCGATCGCCCGCCCGATGCCCTTGGTCGATCCGGTGACGATCGCTCGCAAGCCTGCCAGTCCGAGATCCATGGGTCTGCTCCTTCGACGGCTGACCAGTGATGGGATCGAGCCTTGGTTACTAGTGTTGCACTCCAGAAAGCAACGGGGGCAACCGAAGGGATCGCATGGGTGAGTCGATCAGCGAGTTCGCCGAGCGAGCCGTCGCCTGGCTCGAGTCGCGAGCGCCGCGCCGCACGGCCGAGAGCCCGCAGCGCTGGGGCGAGGGCCAGTTCTCGGTGGTGGTGTTCCACGACGCGGACGACGCCGCCGAGCTGGAGCTTCTTCGCGCCTACCAGGGGTGGCATCGCCAGAAGGTGTCCGCCGGCTTCGGCGCCATCGCCGTGCCCGAGCGATACGGCGGGCTTGGGCTCAGCAAGGGCCACGATGCCGCGTTCAAGGAGCTCGAGGCGCAGTTCGAGGTTCCCCGTGACCATGAGGTCATCTCCGTCACGAGCAAGCTGATCGCCCCGACGATCGATGAGTACGGCACGCCGGCGCAGCAGGAGCGGTGGTGCCGCAGCTTCTTCCAGTTGGACGAGTTCTGCTGTCAGTTGTTCTCCGAACCGGACGCCGGCAGCGACCTCGCCGGACTCGCCTGCCGAGCGGTGCGCGACGGCGACGCGTGGGTGCTCGACGGGCAGAAGGTCTGGACGTCGACGGCGCGCCTTGCCGAGTACGGGTTCGCCATCTGCCGGACCGATCCGAGCGTCGCCAAGCACGCCGGCATGACGGCGTTCCTCGTGCCCCTCGACACCGACGGCGTGGAGATCCGCCCGATCCGCCAGATGTCTGGCGGGGCGTCGTTCAACGAGGTGTTCCTGCACGCCGTGCGGGTCGGCGACGATCTTCGCATCGGTGAGGTCGGCCACGGCTGGAAGGTCGCCCTCACGGTGCTCGGGCACGAGCGGTCGACGTCGGGATCGAGCCGCCGCGGCGGCGGCTACGACGAGCTGGTGCTGCTCGCCCGGCACCTCGGGAGGAGCCACGATCCGGCCATCCGCCAAGGCCTCGCTCGCGCCTACGAGATGAAGAAGGTTCGGGAGTGGGTACGGGCGCGGGCTGCCGCGAACGCCAGCGCGTCCGGCTCGCCCGGACCGGGCGGGTCGATCACCAAGCTGCTGTGGACGATGGCGATGGCCCACACCAGCGACATCGCCGGCCAACTGCTCGGTCCGGCGCTGACGGCGGACTCCGGCGAGTGGGGGACGTACGAATGGAACGAGCACGTGCTCGGCGCACCCGGTTACCGGATCGCCGGGGGCACCGATGAGATCCAACGCAACATCATCGGCGAGCGCGTCCTCGGACTCCCGGGCGAGCCACGGGTCGACCGCGACCGCACGTTCGCCGAGCTCGCTCGGGGTGCGGCCCGGGTAACTGGAGAGTGACTACAGTTGGGCAGAGCCCGCGACCAAGGGGAGGCGAGACATGGCGGCGACGCCGCTGACCGATCTGGCCACACGCCTGCTGGCCAACGTCGACGCGAACCACGGAGATCTCGCCGCGTCGATGATGAAGATCCCCGCCGACGAGTACCGCGACGTGGCGCGGTACGAGCGCGAGATCGAGGCCCTGTTCCGGCGGAACCCGCTGATGGTGGCCCTGTCGGTCGACATCCCGGCGGCCGGGGATTTCACGACGATGGAGATTGCCGGGCGGCCCATCGTGGTGATCCGTGGCGACGACGGCGTTGCCCGCACCTTCCTCAATGTCTGCCGGCACCGCGGCCGGTCGGTCGCCGACGACTGCTTCGGCCACGCCCGGCGGATGACGTGCCCCTACCACAACTGGGTCTACGACAGCGCCGGCAAACTCGTCGGCATCCCGGGTAAGGAGGCGTTCGAGGACGTCGACGTCGAGGGCCTCGTCGAGTACCCGACGGCTGAACGGGTCGGCGCCGTGTTTGCGACGCTGACCGTCGGGGCCGAGCTGGACATCGACGGATGGTTGGGCGACATGCAGTCGGCGCTGGGGATGCTCCAGCTCGACAAGCTCCACCGTTACGACGTCGAGACGAAGTTGCCGAGCGGCAGTTGGAAGGCGACCGCCGACGGCTACGTCGACGGCTACCACCTCGGCTACCTGCACCGCAAGAGCATCGGCGCCAAATCGATCACCAACCGCAACACGTACGACCTCTACGGCCCGCACGTCCGCATCGGCTTCGCCAACAAGCCGATCCTCGAGCATCGCGACGTCCCGCCGGAGGAGTGGGCCGACAACTACGTCTGCTTCTCGCTCGTCCATTACGTCTTCCCCAACGTGTCGATCTCCGGCCAGCCGGATCGCTCGCTGATGGTCAGTCGGGTCTTCCCCGGCCCGACGGTCTCGGAGTCGACGGTGATCCAGTACCAGTACTTCAGGGAGCCGCTGGTCGGCGACGAGGCCATCGCCGACGCCGAAGCCAAGCGACAGCTATACGCCGACGTCACCTACTACGAGGACTTCGTCACCGTGCTGGACATCACGCGCCGCGTCGACGTCCTCGCCGAGGCCGGCGAGTCGTTCCGCTTCGGTCGCAACGAGATGGCCAACCAGAACCTGCACACGTGGATCGACACCCTGCTCAAGGAGCAGGACTAACCGCCCGGACGGCCCGGGCTCAGACGGTTTGCGTCAGCTGTTCGACTCACAATCGGTCGTTTGGCTGACGCAAAGAGGCTGGCGCGGCGGGAACGTCAGTAGGGCATCGTGCCGCCGTCGACCGGGAACATGCATCCGGTCATGTTGCGGCCGACGTCGGATGCCAGCAGCACAGCGACGGCGGCGACCTCCTCGACCGTGTTCAGGCGCTTGATCGCCGACTCCTGGGCGAACAGGTCGAGCATCGCCTCGTAGCTCGGCAGGCCCATCATCTGCGCCGAGGCCGGACCGGTCTCCCGCACGATGTCGGTCTCGATGAGTCCCGGGAGGATCGAGTTGACGGTGATGCCCAACGTGCCGACCTCGCGGGCGGCGGCCTTGACGAGCCCGTTGACGGCGTGCTTCGTCGTCGCATACCCGGGGATGCCCGGCTTGCCGAGCTTGCCCTCGACCGACGACGTCACGATGATCCGGCCAGACGTCCGCGGGATCATGTGCTGGAGCGCCCGGCGCATGCCCCAGAACACGTGGTTGAGGTTCCAGTCGATCTCGAGGTTCCACTCCTCGTCGGTCATCTGGGCGACCGGCGCGGTCTGCACCACGCCGCCGGAGTTGAGACAACAGATGTCGAGTTGGCCGTAGCGCTCGATGGTGAAGTCGATGAATCCTTCGACGTCGGCCTGCTTGCTGGCGTCGCCGGCGAAGAATGCCGCGTCGTCGCCGGCGTCCATCTCGGCGAGGCACTGCTTGCCCTTGCTCTCACTCCGTCCGTTGACGACGACCCTTGCGCCCTCGCGGAGGAAGGCGTCGGCCATGCCGCGGCCGATCGAACGAGTGCCGCCGGTGATGCAGGCGACCTTTCCCTCGAGCTTTCCCATGTGTTTCCCCCTGTCGGCGGTCCGTCGTGTCCGTGACGTCAGTACGGCGAACTGCCGCCGTCGATCGAGATGAGCGAGCCGGTGATGCCGCTTCCTGCGTCGGAGGCCAGCAGGAGGGCGACGGCGGCGACCTCCTCGACCGAGTTGAGCCGCTTGATCGCCGACTCCTGGGCGAAGTGGTCGAGCAGCTGCTGATAGGTGATGCCCATCGCTTCCGCCGCGCCCGGGCCCTCGGCCTGCATGATGTCGGTCTCGATGGCGCCCGGGCACAGCGAGTTGACCGTGACGCCGGTCGTGCCCAACTCCTGGGCCATCGACTTCGTCAGGCCGTTGACGGCGTGTTTGGCCGTGACGTAGATGGCGATGCCCGGCTTGCCGACCTTGCCCTCGAGCGACGAGACGTTGATGATCCGGCCCCAGCCGCGCTCGATCATCGGCTTGACCACGTGCCGTGACGACCAGAACGTGCTCCACAGGTTCCAGCGCAGCGCGTTGTCGAGGGCCTCGTCGGTCAGGTCGGCCACGGGTGCGTGGTTGCTCGCCCCGCCGGCGTTGTTCACCAGGATGTCGACCTTGCCGAACCGGTCGACGGTCTCGTCGATGGCCCGCTCGCAGTCGGCCCGCACCTTGGCATCGGCACGCACGAACATCGTGTCGTCAGGCTTGGCGATCTCGCCGATCGCCTGGTCGCCCTTGTCCTGGGTGGTGCCCGTGATCGTGACCTGGGCACCGGCATCCACGTAGGCCTCTGCAATCGCCCGCCCGATGCCGCGCGAGCCGCCGGTGACGACGGCGACACGGCCTGCGAGATCCCCCATGATCACTCCCGGTTGGTTGGCTACGTCGACGAACTCGATGCGCAGCGACTGGCGTACTGATCGGCGTAGAAACTAGCGAACACGTACAGAAAGACCGAATCCGGTTCGGCTCAGCGCACCCGAGTGTCGAAGTGCGCCGGAGGAGGTCCCGCCGCACTCGGGTTGTCGTGCCGAACCTATGCATAGTTTGTATGCACAGTTTCTGTGTATACTTACCGCGATGAGTGAGATTCGGCAGGTTGAACTGGACAGCGCCAAACTTCGTTGCCTGGCGCATCCGCTGCGGTCGCGGTTGCTTGCCGCGCTTGCGCCTCGACGGACCGGCGACGTCGGCCGGCCTTGCTGAGCGCCTGAGCACGAACACGGGGGCGACGAGCTACCACCTCCGTCAGCTCGCGGCGGTCGGCTTGATCGAGGAAGATCCAGATCGAGGGCGCGGCCGCGAGCGGTTCTGGAGGTCTGCCCACGATGTCACCAGTTGGACCGAGACGAGGTTCGATCATGACCCCGCCGACCGGGCTGCCGCCGAGTGGCTGGCCGGACATCATCTTCGGCTCAAGAACCGCTGGCGCGAGGACTGGCTAGAGACGCGCCTGGATTGGCCGACTGCGTGGCGTGAGGCGGCCAGCCTCGGCGACATGCGGGTCCGCTTGACCCCGACGCAGACCGCAGCGATGGTCGACGAACTCGATGCAGTCGTCGAGCGGTACCTCAGCGCCGGTCCGGAGCTCTCCGAGACGTCCGAGACGCAGGAGGACACGGCGGACGTATTCGTCCTCCTCGACGTGTTTCCCACCCGTCAGGCCAGGCTGTGACCGCACGCCAAATCCGCCGCCGTTTCCTCGTCCTTCGGGCATTGCGCTGGTTGCCGACCGGATTCGTCATGCCGGTGCTGGTGTTGCTGCTCCGGGATCGAGGACTCACGATCGGCCAGATCGGCGTGGTCGTCGCCGCCCAGGGCTTCGTTGTGATGCTGTTCGAGTTGCCCACCGGCGCCCTGGCCGACGTCCACGGCCGGCGAATCGTTCTGCTGGCTGCGGCCTGCTTCGACATCGCCTCGCTCAGCCTGCTGGTTGTCGCTGACACGGTGCCGCTTCTCGTCGCCGTGTTCGCGTTGCAGGGCGTCTACCGGGCACTGGAGAGCGGCCCGTTGGACGCCTGGTACGTCGATGCTGCCCTCGCCGTGGAGCCGGACGCCGACATCGAGGGGGCGATCGGTGTCGCCGGTGCTGTTGTTGGAGCGGCACTGGCGATCGGGGACGGTGGCGGGCAGCGGCCTCGTGGCATGGGACCCGATCGCCGGCGTCAACCCGCTCGTCGTTCCTCTACTCGTGGCGTTGGTCCTACGCGGCGTCGAGATCGCCAGCATCTCTCGGTTGATGGTCGAGCCACACCGGCCACCGGCGCAGCCAAGCGCTCGGAGCACCGTGGCGGTCGTTGGCGACAGTGTGCGGATGGTTCGGCGCAGCCACGTGCTGGCGGCCCTGATCGCCATCGAGCTGCTGTGGGGGATCGGGATGGTTACGTTCGAGATCTTCACCCCGCTGCGCCTCGAGGCGGTCCTTGGAGACGCCGACTCCGCTGCCGCGCTACTCGGACCAGTCACCGCCATCGCCTGGCTAGCCGCCGCCGGCGCCGCGGCGGCGGCACCAGCACTGGCCCGCCGGACCGGCGCGCCATTCGCCGGCGCGGCGATGCGGATCGCCCAAGGTCTCGCCGTCGCAGGGATCGCCCTAGCCGCCGGCCCGGCCGGCGTGATCGTCGCCTACCTGGCCACGATGGCCATCCACGGCGCCGCCAATCCCGTCCATCAGGGCCTGCTCCACCGCGCCATCTCAGACCCGGGCCGTCGCGCAACCATGCTGTCGGTCAACAGTCTGACCGGTCAGCTGGGCGGCGCCGCCGGCGCCATCGCGCTCGGCCTGCTCGCCGATGCGACCAGCCTCACGGTCAGCATCCTGACCGGAGCCGCGATCTTGGCGCTCGCCGCCCCCTTGTACCTGGTCGCCCGGCAACCACGACCACACGAACTCGCCACAACCACCGCTGCGCCGGGGGCTGCCTCGAACCTCTACGCTCCCGGTTCGTCAAGGACGCCCTGAACGGCTCTCAGACGACCGGGACGGTTCGGAGGTCGTTGATGCCGCATCGCGATGTTGGTGTTCGGGGGATCGCGCTCAGAGCACGAACCCGGTGAACCGCACGACGTGTTCCCCGTCGTGTGACACTTCGACCTCGGTCGGGCCGAACGCACCTTGATGGATTTTCGCCTCGACCGTGCTTCCATCCGGAAGCCTGCCGTTGAGGACGTGGTCGCCGGTCACCTCGGCCGAGTCGGCGATCTCGCCGGCGATCAGCAATTTCCACGTGGCCTCGATCAGCCCCGTCTCACCCGTGCGGCCACCTCGGTGCCCGCGATCGTCACACGGTGGTCATCGTTCATCACACTCATGGCGCTGGGTCACTCACTGACCGGCGTTCGTCGACCGCCGCGTCTCGCGCGTTGCGACATCGTCCTCGATCCCGAACAGCCCGGGATCCTCGACCCCCATCGGCCGCTCGGGCGGGTACTCCTCGTCGAGTGCCGGCAATCGCTCGAACCGATCGTCGCCAGCCGCCGCCGCATCGTCGTCGATCAACTCGTCGTCGGCAATGAGGTCATCGTCGAGCGACTCGGCACGGTCCTGTTCATCCGTCATTGTTCTCGCCTCCACCTGTCGCGTACCCGGCACGTCGAAACGCCACACCCGTCGAGCACCGAGTCGTCGCGACCGAAATTCTGCGGTCGGCAGGCTTGACGTGGATCTGCCCCGGGGTACCGACGTTGGCCAAAGGGGCCGCCGGTGACGACGTCGGAGGCAGGTGAGAGGAGGGGCCAAATGCCCGGCAAGAAGCATGGGCCATCGATCAAGGACCCTGAACAGTACGAAGCCCTGCGCGACGAGGGCATGAGCAAGGAGAAGGCGGCCCGTATCTCGAACGAGTCAGCCGGATCGAGTCGTTCGTCCGTCGGACGCAAAGGTGGGACGGCCGAGGACTACGAGGACCGCACCAAGGACGAGTTGGTCGAACGCGCACGCGAGGTCGGCATCGAGCCGACGTCGGAGATGAGCAAGTCCGAGCTCATCGATGCGTTGAGAAACCACTGAGGCCGATCTCAGGCCGGAAAATCGGCGGCTCGAGCCGCCGAGATCTGGGCGCGATCTGTCCGGACTGTCCAGACAGATCGCGCCCAGATGCGACCGCAGCGGTGCGGTTCGCCTTCAAGCGGGTCGTGCGGGGGCTGCCTACACTCGCTTGGTCGGGCAACGAGGAGGATCTTCATGGTGACGGCTAGCACGAGTCGGGCGGTCCTTCCTATTCCGGATGCGCACCAGCCGTATCCCGGTCTTGTCACGTATGACGCAAAGGATCCGGCGACGTCGTTTCCGCCGATCCGTCAGGTCCGGCCGCCAGCGGGGGCGCCCAATGTGCTGGTGGTGCTGGTCGATGACGCGGGGTTCGCCGCGTCGAGCGCGTTCGGAGGCGTGATCGAGACGCCAACGGCGGATCGGTTGGCGGCGGGGGGGCTGCGTTACAGCAGGTTCCACACGACGGCGTTGTGCTCGCCGACGCGGCAGGCGCTGCTCACCGGTCGCAACCACCACTCGGTTGGCATGGGTGGCATCACGGAAATCGCTACGTCGGCTCCGGGCTACACCGGTGTCCGACCGAACACGGCGGCGCCGTTGGCCGAGACGCTCAAGCTGAACGGCTATTCGACCGCGCAGTTCGGCAAGTGCCATGAGGTGCCGGTGTATGAGACCAGCCCTCTGGGACCGTTCGACGCCTGGCCGACGGGCGGTGGCGGGTTCGAGTACTTCTTCGGGTTCATTGGCGGCGAAACCAACCAATGGCATCCAGCGCTGTATGAGGGCACGACGCCGGTGGAGCAGTGGGGTCGACCGGACGAGGGCTACCACTTCACCGAGGACCTGGCCGACCACGCCATCGCGTGGGTGCGTCAGCAGAAGGCGCTGGTTCCGGACAAGCCGTTCTTCATGTACTTCGCGCCGGGCGCGACACACGCGCCGCATCATGTGCCGAAGGACTGGATCGAGCGCTACCGGGGTCGCTTCGACGGCGGGTGGGACGCGTTGCGGGCGGAGATCTTCGAGCAGCAGAAGACGGTGGGGGTCGTTCCAGGGGACGCCGAACTCACCGCCCGGCCGGAGGAGATCCCGGCGTGGGACGACGTGGCCGACGACTTGAAGCCGGTGCTGGCTCGTCAGATGGAGGTGTACGCGGGGTTCCTGTCGCACACCGACCATCACATCGGTCGCCTGATCGACGCCATCGAGGACCTGGGCGTGCTCGAGGACACCCTCGTGTACTACATCGTCGGCGACAACGGCGCGTCGGCCGAGGGCACGATCAATGGCACCTTCAACGAGACGCTGATCTTCAACGGCGCGTCGGCGTTGGAAACCGTCGAGTTCATGGCGTCGAAGGTCGACCTGTTTGGCGGCCCGGAGGCCTACAACCACTACGCCGTCGGTTGGGCGCACGCCATGGACACGCCCTACCAATGGACCAAGCAGGTCGCCTCGCACTGGGGTGGGACCCGCAACGGGACCATCATCCATTGGCCCAACGGCTTCGCCGCGCGTGGCGAGATCCGTTCCCAGTTCTGCCACGTGATCGATGTCGCCCCTACCGTTCTCGAAGCTGCCACCCTGCCCGCGCCGACGTTCGTGCACGGCGTGCAGCAGATGCCACTCCAGGGCACGAGCATGGTCTACTCGTTCGACGCCGGCGACGCTGCCGGAACGCCACGACCTCCAATACTTCGAGATGTTCGTCAACCGGGGGATCTACCACCAGGGCTGGACCGCCTGCACTCGGCACTCGACGCCATGGGTGATCGAGCCGACCCCACCGATCGACGACGACGAGTGGGAACTGTACGGTCCCGACGACTGGACTCAGGCCCGCAACATCGCCAACGACAACCCGACGAAGCTGGCCGAACTGCAACGGCTCTTCCTCATCGAGGCCGCGAAGTACAACGTCCTGCCGCTCGACGATCGCCGCATCGAGCGGTTCAACGCCGACCTGGCGGGCAGGCCACAGCTCGTCAAGGGAAGCTCGCAACTGTTGTTCGAGGGCATGGGTCGTCTGTCGGAGAACTCAGTCATCGTGATCAAGAACAAGTCGCACGCCGTGACCGCCAACATCACCGTTCCCGACCGTGGAGCCGAGGGTGTGATCGTCGCCCAAGGCGGTGCCTTCGCAGGGTGGAGCCTCTACGTCAAAGACGGCAGACCCAGGTACTGCTACAACACGTTGGGACTCACGCTGTCGACGATCGAAGGCGACCGAGCGTTGACCCCCGGAGATCACCAAGTACGTATGGAGTTCGCCTACGACGGCGGCGGCCTCGCCAAGGGCGGCACCGTCACCCTGTACCTCGACGGCGACAAAGTCGGCGAAGGTCGAGTGGAGGCCACCGTTCCGATGGTGTTCTCCGGTGACGAAACCACCGACGTCGGCAAAGACACCGGCACCGGCGTCAGCACCGACTACGCCACCGGCGACAACAGCTTCACCGGAAGAGTCCACTGGGTGCAGATCGACATCGACGATAAGGCCGAAGACCTCGACCACCTCATCACCCCCGAGGAACGCCTTCGCGTCGCCATGGCCCGCCAATAGACGACGGCCGACTGCCCGATCACCGGCGCCATCACGGCTCGCGGAGATCTGGGCGCAATCTGTGCGGACTGTCCAGACGGATCACGCCCAGATGCGGGAATCAGACCAGCAACGGTGCCAGTGCGGGTACCGATCAAGACGCCAATGACGTGTTCAGAGCCCGTACGGGGCGTCGGACTCGACGGCAGCTCCTTCCTCTGATATACCGGTATGCACGGATGCCGAACGGCAGGCAGACGACGGCTGCCGGCACCAGGAGATCGGGGTTCAGCGATGGAGACCGTGGAACAACGCGTCATGCACACCAGCGACCTCGCCCGACCGACGACGATCGGGGACTCTCTCGTCGCGGCGATGCGGGACGAGATCCTCAACGGCGATCTCGCCCCCGGCACCCGACTGAACCAGGCGCAGCTCGCCCAACGGTTCGGGACCAGCCGCATCCCGATGCGCGACGCGCTCGCCCGCTTGGAACAGGACGGACTTGTCGAGATCGATGCGCGTCGCGGGGCCCGGGTGCGCGAGCTTTCGATCGACGACGTGATGGAGATCTACGACATGCGTCAGCTGCTCGAGCCACTCGCCGTCAGGCTGTCGGTGAGCGCGCTCACCGATGAGTCCGTCCGCCGTCTGGTTTACCTCTCCGAAGCGATGGACGCCACCTCCGCCGAGCCCGCTGCCGGCCGACCGGCCCGCCGAGCGTTCTACGAGGAGCTCTATGCCTTGTCCGGGCGAGCGCGGCTGGCGGGGGCGATCCTCCGGCTGCGCGACGAGGTGACTCGTTATCACGTGATGGAAGGGGCGTCGTCGCCGACATGCCCACGCCGACCTACGGCGGGCGATCCGGAATCGTGACGCCGACGCCGCCTCAACGATCGTCGATCGACATCTGCTGCAATGCGCGTGATGACCTGATCGACCGGATGACCAAGGCATCGGAGGCTGCAGCCCATGCGTGAGCAGACTGTCTCGTTCTACAGCGAGGGCGCCCGCATCGCCGGCATCTTGCGCTCACCCGACGACGGCGACACCCGCCGGCCCGCCATCGTCCAGGGCCCAGGGTGGCTGGGGCTCAAGGACGCCAAGCTCTACCTGCCGTACCACGAGGCCCTCACGGCGGCCGGCTACCACGTCTTGATCTTCGACTACCGGGGCTTCGGCGACAGCGAAGGAGACAGCGGACTCCTCCTACCGCAGCTGCAGCTCGAGGACCTGATCAACGCCGTGACCTACCTGACGACGCGGGACGACGTCGATCCGGACAACCTGGCGACGTTCGGCTCGGGCGGCACCGGCGGGGGCAACGCCGTGCTGCTGGCGGCCAACGACCGTCGGATCCGGGCGGCGGTCGCCCAGGTGCCCGTCGCCGACGGCGAGGACTGGCTGCACAGGATGCGCCGTGAGTACGAGTGGTACGAGTTCCTCGACCGCCTCGAAGCCGATCGCCGCGCTCGGGTGACCACCGGACAGGGCGAGATGGTTCACCCGCGCGAGGAGATCATGGTGCCGACTCCGGAACGCAAGGCGACCAACGTCAAAGGCGACGTCGACGCGCGCATCCCGAGTTCGGTGCCGTTGCGCTGCGCCGAGGCGATCCTCGACTACAAGCCGATCGACGTGGCCCATCTGGTGAGTCCAGCGGGCCTGCTCGTCATCGGTGTCGAGGGCGACGCCGTCACGCCCGACCGACCACGCTGTCGATCTCTACGAGCGGGCCCGGGCGCCGAAGAAGCTGATCATGCAGCGGCACACCACCCACTACGCCGCCTACGCCCAGTACGGGCCGCAGGTCACGCCGGAGATCGTCGCAGTGGTTCGCCCGGCACTTCGACGGCGCGCTCGATCGAGGTGCGCACCACCGAGGGCAGCGCCGAGACGAGGGAGTCGATCGTCGTCAAGGAGGAGTTGCACCAATGATCGATCGGGCGATCGTCGGGGGCGAGGTCGTCACCGCCGGAGAGGTGCTCGAGGCCGATGTGTTGCTCGACGGCGAGCGCATCGTCGCCGTCACCGCTCCCGGCGGGGTGCCCCTCGATCCGGCCGTGGAGACGATCGACGCCACCGGGATGTACGTGCTGCCGGGGATGATCGACGTCCACGTCCACCTCCGCGAGCCCGGCTACACGCACAAGGAGGACATCACCACGGGTACGGCCGCGGCCGCGGCAGGCGGCGTCACCACCGTCTTCGGCATGCCCAACCTCAAGCCGCCGACCGCCACGAGGGCAGTGCTCGACGAGCTGTTCGACACCTACGCCAGCAAGAGCATCGTCGACTGGAACCACAACCCGGTGCCGTCGCAACTCGACGAGGTCGAGAAGATGGCCGAGGCCGGCATCGCCGCCTTCAAGATCTACATGGTCGTCGACACCGGCCGTGACTACCCGCATCCGAGCGGCACCGGCATCCACGACCACGGCCACCTGCTGCGCATGTTCGAGGCGATCAAGCCCACCGGGCTGCCGTTCATGGTCCACCCCCACGACCAAGCGATCATGGACACCGTCGAGCAGTCGTTCTGGGCGGCCGGCGATCGCAGCCCGCAGGCCTACGCCAAGACCCTCGCCACGCACAACGGGCTGATCTGGGACAGCGCCATCTCGGTCCTGCTGCGCATGGCCGAGGCGACCGGCACCAAGCTGCACATCGTCCACATGCAGACCGAGGGCTCGGTGCGCATGGTCCGTGCCGCCAAGGCGCGGGGCGTCGCCGGTGAGCTGTGAGGTCAACCACTGGGCGCTGTTCCTCGCCCGATGGTCGGACATCGAGAAGCTCGGGCCCTACGCCCTCTCCTACTGGGTCCAGGATCACCACCGCGACGCGGTGTGGGAGGCCCTCGTCGACGGCACCGTCGACATGCTCGCCTCCGACCACGCCCCGCACACGCGCGAGGAGAAGGAGGTCGGTTGGGAGGACTGCTGGGCCTGTCACACGGGCACCCCCGGCATCCAGGAGCAGTACACCCTGCTGCTCGACGAGGCGCTCGGCGGCCGGATCAGCCTGGCTCGCGTCGCCGCCGTCGTCGCCGAGGAGCCGGCGACCGAGTTCCGCCTGGCCGACAAGGGGTTCATCCGTCCCGGCGCCCACGCCGACCTCGTCGTCTACGACCCCGCCCGGCCGGGCCGGTACACCAACGACGGAGTGCTGTCGCGATGTGGATGGACGCCGTACGACGGCCGGGCCACCAAGGGCACGATCGTGCGCACGATGGTCCGCGGCCGTGACGTGTTCGTCGACGGGACGGTCGTCGGCGCACCCGGCTGGGGCCGCCAAGCGAGACCGACGCTGTGAAGGAGCGGATGCCATGACCATGAAGTTCGGATTGCTGGTCCCCCACTTCGGCGCCGAAGCCGATCCCGGCAAGCTGCGCGAGGGGCGCGGCTCGCCGAGCACTACGGCTTCGACTCGCTGTGGGCGCGCGACCACCTCGTGTTCGAGCCCCACGGCGAGATGGAGCAACCCGACCCGACGTTCTACGAGGCGCTCACCACGCTCGACCGCGATGGGAGCGGTCACCGAGAGGATCGAGCTGGGCACCGGGTCGCTCATCCCGTTCCGCCACCCGATCGCCACGGCGTTGACCGTCGGCACGTTGACCGCCCTGGTCGGCGACCGTGTGATCATCGGCATGGGTGCCGGCACGTTCGACCACGAGTTCGACGTGATCGGCATGGGCGACATGCCCCGCGTCGAGCTGGTCAAGTCCAACGCCAAGATCCTGCGCCGGCTGTTCAGCGAGGACGACGTCAGCTACGCCGACGACCACTACCAGTTCGAGCACGTGACGATCGCCCCCAAGCCGTCGAAGCCGGTGCCGTTCTGGTACTGCGGGGCGACGCCCAAGTCGGCACGCCTGGCCGCCGAGTACGCCGACGGCTGGATGCCGGGGCGCACGACCCTGCTCACCATCGAGGCGCGGGCCGAGACGATGCGCCAGCTGACCTCGGAGAACGGCCGGCCGATGCCGACCGTCGCCGTCATCCCGCCCACCTCCATCGCCGACACCACCGAGCAGGCGTGGGAGGGCCTCAACGTCGACGGGCCTGATCGCCTGGGCGAACAAGCGCGGCAAGTGGTGGGTCACCCCGCCGTCCGGCTCGTTCTCGACCGCCGAGGACATCGAGGGTTCGCTCATCGCCGGCAATCCCGCCGAGGTCGTCGAGCAGACCCGACGGTTCGAGAAGGTCGGCGTCGAGCACCTCGTGTTCGACCTGCGGCTGCGCTTCGACCGCTGGTTCTCCGGCATCGAGCTGCTCGGCCGCGAGGTGCTCCCGGCGCTGCGGAGCTGAGCGATGTCGACAGGCACCATCGAGCGGACGATCGACGTCGCGTCTGGACCCGCCCGCCGTCTGGGCGCGGGTCACCGACGTCGGCGAGGTCGCCTCGTGGCTGCCGATCCTCGAGCACGTGACCGAGCGCCAGCCGTTGGCCGCCTACGACGCCGTGCTGCAGGACCGCGTCGGGCCGTTCCGGCTTGCGCGCCGACCTGGCGATCACGGTCACCGAGGCGACCGAGCCGACCCGCCTCGCCATCGCCGCCGCCGGCGAGGACCGCCAGGTCCGGTCGCGCATCGCCGTCGACGCCTCGTTGGCGTTGAGCCCCGCCGAGTCCGGGAGCGGCACACGCCTGCACCTCGTCGGCAACTACGAGGTGACCGGCAGGGTCGCCACGCTCGGCGCCGCCACGATCAACTCGAAGGCGCGCAAGCTGGTCGACGAGTTCTGTACGAGGGCCGAGGCCGAGCTGCGCTGATGCTGCCCGACTTCGCCCTCCACCGCCCGGTCGAGCCTCGACGAGGCCGTCGGCCTGCTCGACTGGGACAACGTCGGCTACGCCGGCGGCACCGAGTTGGTCCCGGCGATGCGCCTGGGCGTGCGCCGGCCCGACGCCCTGGTCGATCTCAAGCGCGTCCCGGAGCTGCGCGGCATCGAAGTCGGTCGGCGACGGCGAGACGTTGGCCATTGGCGCGCTGACCACGCACCGGGAGCTCGCCAGCAACGCCGACGCCCTTCGGCTCGTGCCGATGCTGGCCGAGGTCGTGGCCCATGTCGGCAACGTCCGCGTCCGCAGCACGGGCACGGTCGGCGGCAACCTGGCGTTCGCCGAGCCGCGCAGCGACCTGGCTACGGCGTGCGTCGCCCTGGATGCTTCCGTCGAGATCGCCGGCCCGGACGGCGACCGGCGGACGATCACCGTCGACGAGCTGGTCGTCGGCCCGTACGAGACGACCCTCGAGCCCGACGAGCTGCTCGTGCGCCTGCTGGTGCCGGCGCAGCCAGCGCCCCGGAGCCCGCTACTGGAAGCTCCAGCCGATGGAGCGGCCGACGCTCGGTGTGGCGATCGTGCCCGACGGCGAGCAGGCCATCGTGGTGGTGGGTGCCGCCACCGAACGTCCCGTGCGGGCGACGTTGCCGAGCGGCACGGACGGGGCGGCAGCGGCGGTCCACCAGTTCTGCGCCGGGCTCGAGCTGATCGCCGACCTCACCGGGTCCGCCGAGTACAAGCGGGCCGTCCTCCTGCACCACCTGCTGGGCGAGCTGGGCGAGGAGCGGGCGGCGTGAACACGGCCGAGGTGCGCTGCACGATCAACGGGCGGGCCATCGACACCATCGTGCCCGTGCGGGCGACGGCTGCCGACGTGCTGCGCGACCAGCTCGGCCTGCATGGCACCAAGGTCAGCTGCGAGCTGCAGGTCTGCGGGGCGTGCACGATCCTCGTCGACCGGCAGCCGGTGAGCTCGTGCAGCATGCTCGCCGTCGATCTCGACGGACGTCGCGTCGACACCATCGAGGGGATGCAGCGCGGCGGCGAGCTCCACCCACTGCAGGTCGCCTTCTGGGAGCACAACGCCTTCCAGTGCGGGTTCTGCACGCCCGGCTTCTTGATGATGGCCAAGGCACTGCTCGAGGAGACGCCCGACCCCACTGCCGAACAGGTCCGCGACTGGCTCGACGGCAACCTGTGCCGCTGCACCGGCTACCGGCCGATCGAGGAGGCCGTGCTGTCGCTCGCCAGCCCTCGGCGCGAGGGACGGCGATGAGCGCCGTCGACACTCGCTCGCCGCGCCGGATCGACGGCTGGGAGAAGGTCACGGGCGCGGCCACCTACGCGATCGACGTCGAGCTCCCCAACACCGCCTTCGGCGCGATCGTGCGCGCCGAGCGGGCCCATGCGCGCATCGGCGAGATCGACGTCGAAGCCGCCGCAGAGATCGAGGGAGTCATCGCCGTGATGTGCGGCACCGACCTCAAGGGCATCGAGCCGCGCTTCGGTCACATCATCCCCGACCATCCCGGTGCTGGCCATCGACAAGGTGCGCTACTACGGCGAACCCGTCGCCCTCGTCGTCGCCGAGTCGCGTGCCGCGGCGTTCGACGCGGCCGCCCTCGTGACGGTGGAGTACGACGAGCTCACCCCGCTGATGACCGCAGCCGAGGCTGTCGACTCGACCGATCCGCATCCACGACGTGGTGTACGGCGACGACGGCAAGGGCGGGTTCCTCGGCGTGCGCCCCGAGTCGGCCGGCAACGTCGTCCACGAGGACGGCATCGGGTGGGGCGACGTCGAGGCGGCGATGGGCGACGCACGCGATCGTCGTCGAGACGGCGACGAGCTACCCGATGGTGTTCGGGTACGCCATGGAGCTGTACAACGCCTCGGCGTCGTTCCGCCCTGGCCACCTCCACGTCGTGACCACGGCTCAGCACCCGCTCCAGGTGCGCGCCGAGCTGGCGCGCGATGTTCGCCCTGCCACTCGCCGCCGTGCGCGTCGAGGTGCCCTACGTCGGCGGCGGGTACGGCACGAAGTCGTACACCAAGCTCGAGCCGCTCGCCGCGGCCGCGTCGTGGTTCACCGGGCGACCCGTCAAGGTGGCCGTCGACGCCGAAGGGGCGATGCTCACGACGCGGGCCGACGCCGCCGTGGTGCGCGTGCAGACCGGGTTCGACGCCGACGGGCACATCGTCGCCCGCGACTTCGACCTGACCCTCGACAGCGGGGCGTACGCCGACAACAGCCCGCTCGTGCTCACCAAGTCGGTGCACCGCTGCTTCGGTCCGTACCGCATCCCCAACCTCCGCGTCCGCGGCCGCGCCGTCTACACCAACACGACGCCGGCATCGTCGTACCGCGGTTTCGGGGCGCCCGCAGGGCGCGCTCGCCGGCGAGCTGAACATCGACCAGGCAGCCGAGCGCCTCGGCCTCGACCCGGTGGAGCTGCGCCGGCGCAACCTCCTTCGCCCCGGCGAGTCCGTGATGCCCGGCAAGCGACCGCTCGACGCCGACCTCCTGGCCGACCTCGACATCGTCGCCACGGCCCTCGCCGCCGCATGCCGTCCCGAGCGAGGCCGGACGGCGACGCGGCACGGCCGTGGCGGTGAGCGCCTCGGACGCCGGCGCGGCTCCGGTCTCCACCGCGGTCGTGCGCCTCCATTCCGACGGGTCGGCGACGCTGAGCTCGAGCAGCACCGAGATCGGCCAGGGCAGCGCGACGGCGCTGGCCCAGATCGTCGCCAGCGAGCTCGGGATCGAGCTGGACCAGGTGGCCGTCGGCCAGTCGGACACCGCGCTTCACGCCCTTCGAGTGGTCGACCGGAGCGAGCCGGACGACGACCCTCGCCGGCCTCTCCGTGCAGCGCGCCTGCGCCGACGTGTGGGACGCAACTCGACGGCGATGGCCGCCGAGGTCGCCGGCGTCGACCGCCGACGCCGTGACGCGCGACGGTGCGCGCCTCGTCGTCGCCGAGCGTCGGCCGATGGCCTCCGGCCGAGGTGATCCAGGTCCTGGTTCGGCGCTTCCGCCGGGGAGGTCATCGGACGCGGCATCGTGCGCAACGAGGGGGCCACCGCGCCAGCTGCCGCCGTTCTGGGAGATCGGCGTCGTCGGCGTCGAGGTCGCCGTCGACGAGGCCTCCGGCGCGGTGTCGATCGAGCACCTCGTGACCGTCGGCGACGTCGGCCACGCGATCAACCCGGCCCTCGTGGAAGGACAGGACCTCGGTGCCGCGACGCAGGGACTCGGTGCGGCGCTCTTCGAGGAGATGATCTACGACGGCCAGCAGTTGATGAACCCGAACCTCGTCGAGTACCGGGTGCCCCGATTCCGGGATGTGCCCCGGCGGATCACCTCGGTGCTGGCCGAGCGCGGCGACGGTGTCGGTCCGTACGGTGCCAAGGGCGGCGGCGAGGGATCGCTGAACCCGATCCCCGCAGCGGTTGCCGCGGCGGTCGGCCGTGCCGTCGGCGCCTGGCCCGACCGAGCTCCCGCTGACGCCCGAGCGCGTCTGGCAGCTGCTCCATCCACCGAGTGAGGCCGACGAGGGCCTGCGTGGCCCGGGACGCACGCCGAGCACGGATGTTGCGAGCGCGTGCCGGTCTCGAGCGAGGCCCTGCGCGGCACCGGTCTCGAACCGCCGTCCCCGTGACCGGCGCCGGAGCGACACGTGGCAAGTCGAGCCAGGCGCCAGCGACGCGGCGAGCCCGTGCTGCGGATCACCGATCTCGCCAAGCGCTTCGAGCACCGGCGCGGTCGCAAGCGCTACGAGACGGCTGCCCTCGAGTCGTTCAACCTCCAGGTCGAGCGCGGCCAGTTCGTCGCCATCATCGGCCCCAGCGGCTGCGGCAAGTCGACCGTGCTGCGCATGATCGACGGCCTGCTGGCACCGACGAGCGGAACGATCTCGCTGCACGGCAAGCCGGTCACCGGCCCCGGTCCCGACCGGGCGATGGTCTTCCAACAGGCCAACCTGCTGCCCTGGCGCACGGTCGAGGACAACATCCGATTCGGCATGGAGTGCCTCGGCGTGAAAGGCGCCGAGCAACGTCGCCGGACCGAGCAGTACCTCCGGCTGGTCGGCCTCGAGGGGTTCGAGCGCTACTTCCCGAACCAGCTCTCGGGCGGCATGCAGCAGCGCGTCGGCCTCGCTCGAGCATTCGCCGCCGAGCCGGACATCCTCCTCCTCGACGAGCCCTTCGGTGCCCTCGACGCGCAGACCAGGCTCGTGCTCCAGGACGAACTGTCGCGCCTGCTCGGCGACCACCGCACGGCGATCCTCGTCACCCACGACATGGAGGAGGCGGTGTTCCTCGCCGACGTCGTCGTGGTGATGTCGAGCAGGCCGGGCCGCATCGTCGAGGTCGTCGACGTCGACCTGCCCCGACCCCGTGACACGGACGTCCGGGCGACCGAACGGTTCGCCCAGCTCAAGGGCCATCTGTGGGACACCCTGCGGGCGAACCGCTCCGAGACCGGCCACGCGGAGGACACATGAGCCTGACTCCGACCGCCGGGGCGCTGCCCGCCGAGGTCAGCTTCGACTTCGATCCCGTCGCTGCTGCCCGAGGGCGAGGTGTCCGGCGGCACCGCCCGCTGCTGGGAGCGGCCGTGGTTCCAGCGCACCGTCGTGTGGGGCGGCTTGGTCGTCGCCTGGCAGATCGTGGCGATGATCGCCGGCTCGTTCTTCCTCCCGGCGATCCCGGACATCGCCCGCGGCTTCTGGACGACGCTGACCAACGGTGACTTCGCCGGCGTGCTGACGAGCTACCGCCAGATGCTCATCGGCTTCGGACTGGCCGTCGTCATCGGCGTGCCGCTCGGCATCCTGCACGGGCTCTCGGCGGTGTTCCGCGCCGCCTTCGGGTGGATCATCGACGTCCTGTTCGTGACGTCGCTCGTCGCCCTGCTGCCGTTCCTCATCCTGCTCGCCGGCACGGACCTCGAGTTCCGCATCGTCGTGGTCTTCCTCTTCTCGATCTTCTACCTGATCATGAACCCGGCGGCGGGGGTGCGCAGCGTGGACCCGGGATTGCGCGAGATGGCCGGGTCGTACCGAGCATCGCGTTGGCGGATGGCCCGCTCGGTCATCGCCCCGAGCGTCCTGCCGTTCATCCTCGCCGGGATGCGCCTCGGCATGGGCCAGGCGATCCAGGGGATGATCGTCGCCGAGCTGTGGATCGCCGCCGGCACCGGCCGGCGCTTGTCGGCGCTCGGCCTCGCCCGCAAGCTCGGCGAGTTCTTCGCCCTCGCAGGCGTCATCGTCGTCCTCGGCGTGTTGCTCATCCAGCTGTTCTTCTGGTTGCAGCGGCGCTTCACGCCGTGGGCGAGCGAGCTGCAGGGGATCTCCCGGTGAACACGGGCACGACACGCGGCAGTCCACGGCGAAGACGTGGGCCCTGCGCCTCGTCCGCTTGGCGAGCGTGTTCGCCGTACTCGCCCTCTGGCAGTGGTACGGCAACCAGCCGAACACCTTCGCCGTGGCTCCCCCGACCGAGGTCGCCGAAGCGCTCCGTGAGGGGTTCACGGACGGCGACTTCGCGGCGGCGCTGCGCGGGACGCTCACCACGTTCCTCGTCGGCTATCTCATCGCCGCAGTCCTCGGGGTGTCTCCTCGGCTTCTTCATCGCCACCACGTCGTGGGGCAAGAACACGCTCGAGCCGTTGATCGACGCCCTGTACGCCACGCCGATGTCGCTGTTGATCCCCGTCATCGGCATCTACACCGGCCTCGGCTTCCGCGGCCGCATCGTCTTCGTCGTCTTCTGGTCGATCTTCGAGATCATCGTCAACACCATCGCCGGAGTTCGCTCGACGCCGCCCGAACGGATCGAGCTGGCCCGCTCATTCTCGGCGAGACGGTCGTTCGTCTACCGGCGCGTGGTCTTCCCCAGCGCCCTGCCGCTGATCGCCACCGGCCTGCGCCTCGGCGTCGGCCGAGCGCTGCGCGGCGCCGTCACCGCCGAGCTGCTGCTCGCCGCCGCAAATCTCGGGCGGCTCAGCCTGTTCGCCCAGTCGACGTTCGAGATCCCGACCCTGCTCGCCGTCATCGTCCTGGTGATGCTCGTGGGCCTCGTGCTGATGAAGGCGGCGGCCCTCCTCGAGCGGCGGGTGCTGCGGTACCTGGAGGTCGGATGACGGTCTTCCGAGGGGGAAGGAGAGGCGGCACCCGTCGCCTTCACATGCCATGAAAGGGGAGCGAACATGATCCATGCAACGAAGCACGCCGGGGGTCCACCACCACCGGCCGAACGCACGTCGAACAGCCGCCGTAGCGGCAGTCTCGGCGCTGCTCGTCGCCGTCGGCGGCGGTGTCGTCAGCGCGGGCACGGACACCACGGTTCCCGCCGGCGGCGGGGACGTGGGCGACGTCACCGTTCGCCTGGACGTCGCCGACGCAACCGACGTTCGTCAACCGCGACTACGGGATCGTCGAGGAAGGGCCTGCCTTCGGCCTCAACACGACGGTCGACGACATGCTCACCTTCGACTCGCATGCCGTGGCCACCCAGGCGGTGCTCTCGGGTGACGCCGACGTCGTCGGCGGATCATTCGTTTCGAACATGCTCGTCAACCAGCAGGGCGAGGACTTCAAGGCGTTCTGCCCGTTCGTCAAGAACGACGACTTCGTCCTCGTCTCCAGCCCGGGGATCGACGCGATCGGCGACATCTTCGCCGACGATGTCTCGGTCGCCCTCGACAGCCCCGGCGGTGCCGGCGACATCATCCTCAACGCGATGCTTCAGGCGGCGGGTGAGGAACGCACGACCGCTGACATCCCGGGGATCCAGATCCTCGAGTCGTCGGGACTGCGGACGACGGCCTTCGCGTCCGGGGACGTCGACGTCACGCTCGTCCACCTGACGCAGTACAACTCGGAGATCCTCCCGGCAGTTCCCGAGGCCCAGATCATCTCGCGCCTCTACGAGGACGTGCCGACGTTCCTCAAGGAGACGTTCGCCGCGCCGACGTCGTGGATCGACGAGAATCTCGAGACGGCGGCAGCGATCTGTGCCGCGGTGATCTCCGGCTCGCGAACCCTGGTCGGGGACCGCGCCGCCTTCGACGAAGCCGTCAACACGTACGTCGCCGAGCCCCCGGAAGCATCCCAGCTCGACGAGGTGTACCCGCTGATCAACGACGACTTCTGGCCGATCGACACGGGCATCACCGAAGAAGCCGCGACGTTCATGGCCGAGGTCGCCGTGGCTTCTGGAGTGCTCGACGAGGTCCCGGCCTACGACGACATCGTCGACAGCCGGCCCTTCGAGATGGCCCTCGAGCTGCTCGGCGGCGGCCGCCCCGACGGGGAGCGCGCCGGCCGGGACCGAGCCGATGGGAACCGCTCCGGCCAGCACCGAGCCGGCCTGACCACACGTGGTTGACCAGGTGACACCTCCGACGTGGGAGGGGTCAGACGTCGTGGCGGCCGCGCTGGCCGGGCTGGGGTGCCGGTACGTGGCACTCAACCCCGGAGCATCCTTCCGCGGCCTCCACGACACCCTGGTCAACCCGATCGGGCAGGCACCCGAGCTGATCATGTGCCTGCACGAGGAGATCGCCGTGGCGGTGGCCCACGGCTACGCCAAGGCCGCTGGGCGGCCGATGGCGGTGGGGTTGCACGACACCGTCGGGCTGCTCCACGGGTCGATGGCGATCTTCAACGCCTGGGTCGATCGGGCACCCGTCTTCGTGCTGGTCGGTACCGGCCCGCTCGATGCGTCGCTCCGACGACCCTGGATCGACTGGATCCACACGGTCCTCGATCAGACCGCGGCCGTCCGCGACTGGACGGTGTGGACCGACCAGCCGACCAGCGAGGCGGCGTTGGTCGAGTCGATCCGCTCGGGTTGGTCGGCATGTCAAGGCTCACCCGGGGGCCCTGCCGTGCTCGGCCTCGACGTCCTGCTCCAGGAGCAGGTGTTCGCCGAGCCCGCCGAGTTGCTGGCCGGCATCGAGGCACCGCTGGGCGGTCGAGTCGCCCCGGACCCTCAATTGGTGGACCGGGCGGCTGCCGTGCTGATCGCTGCCGAGCGGCCGGTGATCGTCACCGACCGGCCTCTCGACGCAAGCCGGCACGACCCTCGTCGTGGAGCTCGCCGAACGGACTGGGGCCGCGCTCGTGGAGCTCGGCGGCGGCATCAGCTTTCCGGTGGGCCATTCCCACGACTGCAGCGATCATGGTCCCGACGTCTTCGCCCGGGCCGACGTCATCGCCTTCGTCGAGGCCCGTGACCCGCGTGGCGGCCGCCGGGTTCGACCGCGTCCCGACCGGACGTGGCGATCGTCGTCGGGCTGGCCAACGCCAAAGACCGTTCGTGGATGCGAACCGAGTCGTCGGGAACGCACCGCATCGAGCTCGTTGCCGACGCCACGCTGACACTCCAGGCACTCGTCGACGCGGTCGGGCCGGAGCATCGCCCGCTACCCACCACTCTCGCCGAGCTCGCCGGCGTCGCCGAGATCCCGTCCGATCTCTCCGAGGATGCCCCGTTCCATCCCGGACAGGTGGGTGCGGGCGCTGTCGGACGCCCTCGCCGACACACCGTTCGTCGTGGCCAACGGCTGGCTCAGCGGCTGGGCCAGGCGCACGCTCGGCCTTGACCCCGGTCAGGTGCTGGGTCGTTCGGGCGGCGAAGGGCTCGGGTACGGCCCGGGGGCATCCGTCGGTGCCGCGCTGGCCACTCGCGACAGTTCACCCGGCACCGTCGTCGTCGACCTGCAGGGTGACGGCGATCTGCTGTACACGCCCCAGGCGTTGTGGACGGCGACGCACCACGGCATCCCGCTGTTGGTGATCGTCGAGGCCAACGGCACGTACGAGCGCGACGTCTTCCACCAGCGCAACGTCGCCAGCGACCGCAACCGGCCGGATGCCCGCGTCGGGCCTGGGCTGGCCTTCGACGATCCGCCGATCGACGTCGCCGGGCTGGCCCGGGCCCAGGGTTGCGAAGCGTGGAGCGCGCCGGGCGATCTCGATGCGCTCGCGTCGGTCCTGTCCAAGGCCGTCGTCGGTCGTCCAGCGAGGGCGCCGTAGCGGTCGTCGAGGTCCCGGTGATCGGGATGCCGCGATGACCGCCGTGCCGCGACCAACCGACGTCGGTCCGCGGCCGACGGATCGACCTCGGCGCCCTGGTCGTCGACGGCGAAGGAACCGTCCCGCTGTGGATCGACGGAGCAGCGGTCGCCACGTCGGCCGCCGTCGAGGATCGATCGCCGGCCACCGGCGAGCGGCTGGCCATGGTCGCCCAGGCCGATACCGCCGACGTCGACCGGGCGGTGGAAGCCGCCCTGGCCGCCGGCCGTGGCCTGGCGCGGCCTCGGACTCCCCGAGCGTGCCGCTCGCGGTCGCCGAGCTGGCTCGGCGGCTGGAAGCGAACCTCGACGGATTCGCCCTCCTCGACGCCCTCGACACGGGCAGCCTCGTCGGACCGATGCGCGCCGGCGCCGGCAAGGGGGCGACCCAGCTGCGCGGCAACGCCGGCGTCGCCATCGAGCTGCAGGGGCGGACGATCCCGGCCTCGGCGACCGGCTGGCACCTGACCAAGCGTGAGCCCTACGGCGTCGTCGGGGCGATCAGCGCCTACAACCATCCGACGCTGTTCGCCTGCCAGCGCATCGGCCCGCCGCTCGTCGCCGGCAACACCGTCGTCCTCAAGCCGTCCGAGCAGGCGCCGATCAGCGCCGTTGCGCTGGCCGCGCTGTCCGCCGACCTGCTGCCTCCCGGGGTGCTCAACGTCGTTCCCGGCGGGGCGGCCGTCGGGGCCGCGATCGTCGGCCACCCGGCCGTCCCCCGGATCGCCTTCACCGGCAGCGTGTCGACCGGCCTGGCCGTGCAGGAGACCGCGGCCGCGCAGCCAGACGATCAAGCACGTGACGTTGGAGCTCGGGGGCAAGAACCCGCTGCTGGTCCTCGCCGACGTCGATCCAACCGTGGCGGCCGCCGTGGCGGTCAAGGGGATGAACTTCACCAGGGTCCAGGGACAGAGCTGCGGATCGACGTCGCGGCTGCTCGTCCACTCGTCGCTGCACGACGCCGTGCGTCGAGGAGATCGTCCGGCTGGTCGAGGGCGATCCGCATCGGGTTGCCCGACGACGGCGATGCGGAGATGGGCTCGCTCGTCTCCCACGACCACCGCGACCGCCTCGTCGGCGTTCGTCGCTCAGTCGGTCGACGAGGGCGGCACGCTGCTGACCGGCGGCGGACGCCGGCCGACGAGCGGCTCGCCGCCGGCGCGCTTCATGACGCCGACCGTGGTCGACGGCGTCGACCAGTCGATGACCATCGCCCAGCAGGAGCTGTTCGGGCCCGGTGCTCTCCGTGCTCGAGTGGGACGACCTCGACGAGGCCGTGGCGGTGGCCAACGCCGTCCCGTACGGGCTGACGGCGAGCATCTGGACCAACGACCTGACCGCCGCCCTCACACCGCCGACCGCCTGGAGGCCGGCTACGTGTGGATCAACGACATCGAGACGCGCTACACGGGCGTCCCGTTCGGCGGCTGGAAGCAGTCGGGGATCGGCAGCGAGCAGGCGATGGTCCACGAACTCGAGAGCTACACGCGCCTCAAGGCCATCAACATTGGTCTTGGACACTGACCCGGACCGGGCCAGCGCTGCCGGGCCCGATCGAGCGAGGTGCACGGCGGTGCGCCCGCCGGATCCTCGTGCTGTCGTGCGCCACGGCCGTGCTCGCCATGCTCGGCGTGCAGGCGGTGGCGCCGGCGGCACCGGTGCTCCAGGACCACTTCGACCTGACGACGAGCGAGGTCGGCTTGTTCACGGCTGTGTACCTGCTGCCCGGGCATCCTCCTGGCCTTCCCGCTCGGCATCCTCGGCGACATCCTCGGCCGCGCGGCCGGTCTTCGCCGGCGGCCACCGTTCGCTGTTCGCTGCCGCCGGATGGCCGGGGCCTTCGCCGACAGCTACGGAGCGTTGCTCGCTGCTGCGGTTCGTCCAGGGCATCGGCTTCGCCGCGATCATGCCGCTGACGATCACCATCCTCGGCGACACGTTCCGCGGCTTCGCGCTGCTGCACGCCCAGTCCCGCCGGGCGGTGACCGTCGTCGGTGGCGACTTCCTGATGCCGGTGATCGGCACGGCCCTGGCGGCGATCGCCTGGTATGCGCCGCTGCTCGCCCAAGCGGCGATCCTGCCCGGCCGGCGTCGCCGCGCTGCTCGTCCTCGGACCGCGCCAGCATCGAACGGCAGTCGTCGAAGCAGTACCGCCGCGGCATCGGCACCTCGCTGCGCCAGCCCGGGCATCCCTCCGGTGCTGGCGATCGGGGTGCTGCGCTTCGTCTTCAAGTTCACGATGATCACGTATCTCCCGTTGCTGCTGGTCGACGAGCACGGCCTCAGCCTGACCCAGGCGGGAGTGGTGCTCGGCGTGTCGGCGCTGACCGCCGCGGTGGCGAGCACGCAGGTGGCCCGGCTGCTGCGCACCGTCCGTCCGTCGATCGTCGTCGCCGGCGCCCTGGCCGCCATCGGCGCGGCGCTCGCCGCCTTCGCCTTCGTCGACTCGTGGGCCGTGGCGATCGTCGTCGGCATGGCGTTCGGGGCGGGCGACGGGATGGTGTCGGTCATCCAGGACGCCTTCGTCGCCCAGGCCGCCGAGCCGACGGTGCGCTCCGGCGTCGTCGTCGGTCAGCGCCACCGCCGAAGAACTTCGGGAAGCTGGCCGCGCCGCTCGTGATGGGCGCCCTCGTCGCCGTCGATGACCGATCGAGCAGGCGTTCTTCGTGATGGCCGGTGTCGCCTTCGGCGGCTCCTCGTCTACAGCCGGCAGCGGTCGCTCGATCGCCAGCTGCCGATCCACGACACCGTGACCGCGGTGGAGGGTTAGGAGGACCAACGTGAACCCGATCGACGACGTGCTCGGCGCAATCGAGTCGGCGAGGGAGGAGTTGGCCGAGTTGGCGCTGACCCTCGGGAACACGTATCGGGCCGGTCGGCGCCGAACGGGCGACGGCCGAGGTCGTCGACAACTGGTGGCGGGCGCAGGGCATCCGCTCGCGGCTCGTCGAGATCATCGAGGAGCGGGCCAACGTCGTCGCCGAGATCGGCGGCGACCGGCACGCGGCGGCGGACGGCCGGACGCTGATCTTCAACGCCCACCTCGACACGGAGGCGTCGGGACCGGACTACGACCGGCTGATGGACGTCGCCGACCCGAACCGTGACCGGCGCCTGGCGGGAGGGTGAGCGGCTGTTCGGCCACACCATCCTCAACGACCGGGGATGCATGGCCGTGTTCATGATCGCCGGGCGCGCCCTGGCCGAGCACGCCGGCCCGCTCGGCGGGCGGGTCGTGTTCACGTCGGTGGCCGGCGAGACCGGGCAGGCGCCGGTCGACGAGTACCAGGGACTGCGCTACGAGGGCAAGGGATTCGGCTCGAGCTACCTGGTGCAGCACGGCGTGACCGGCGACTATGCCCTCGTCGCCGAGACGACCGAACTTCGCGTCGTGCTGGTACAACTGCGGCGCCGCCTACTACAAGGTGACGCTGCGCGGCTCGAACATGTACACGCCGCGACTCGTCCGCCCCGGCAGCCCTGGGCGAGCACCCCAACGCCATCGTCAAGGCGGCCGCCGCCGTCCAGGCGATCGAGCAGTGGGCGATCGAGCGCGAGGCCGCCGCTACGTCGCCAGACGCCGTGCGGCGAGGTGCGGCCGAAGGCCCAGGTCGGCGCGATCCGCGGCGGGATCCCGTGGCGGCCCAACCGCTCGTCTCCCTACTGCGCCCTGTACGTCGACGTCCGGCTGCTCCCCGGACGAGCCGGTCGGCCCGGTCACCGAGAGCCTGCGGCGCGGCGATCGCGGCGTCCGGGGTCGACGCCGAGGTCGACCTGATCATGGCCAAGTCGGGCGCGGTCGCCGAGGGCATCGAGCCGCTCGCCGACGCCGTCGCCGCCGCCTACCGCGCCGTCCGCGGCGAGGCCCAGCCGCCCGAGGCCGAGGTCGCCGTCGTGTCGATGTGGCGCGACACCAACGTGTTCAACAAGGCCGGCATCCCGTCGCTGACGTTCGGCCCGCCGCGCGGTCGCGCCGACGTCCAGGGCCGCGGACACTTCGAGCTCGACGACCTCGTCGACGCCGCCAAGATGTACGCCCTCACCGCCCTGCAGATCGCCGGCGGCCGGACACCTCGACCTGAGTCACCGTTGTGGTCACGACGCGACCACAGATGGTGACTCGAAGCGGTGGGAGGACGGTTGGCTGCCATCGCCGCGCGCAGGCGCTGCGGGTCGACGGGGATGTCGTACACGCGCACGCCGGTGGCGTCGTGGACGGCGTTGAGGATGGCGGGCGTCGCCGGGACGGTGGCGATCTCGGAGATCCCCTTGGCCCCGAACGGGCCCTCGGGGAACGGGTCCTCGACGATCTCGACGCGCACCGTCGTGGCGTTGACGCTCGTCGGGACCCCGAGGCGGCCGTAGTCGATGCGCTTCCACGGCGGCCGGCCGTTCTCCGACGGGTAGTTCTCGCTGAGGCGCGTAGCCCTGGCCCATCGACACGCTGCCGATGAGCTGACCGCGGATCTGCTGCGGGTTGATCGCCACGCCGACGTCGTGGGCGGCGATGACGCGCAGCAGGTCGACCTGCCCGGTCGCCTCGTCGACACCGACGATGGCCACCTGGGTCGCGTAGGCGTACGTCGGATAGTTGCGGTACTCCTCGCGCGGGACGGTGCGCCGGGCCTCCTGATCGGACAGCGGCCACGTCCGCGGCGCCTCGTACACGGCGTCGGCGCGCACCTCGACCTGCTCGGCGGCCGCCCGCTCGGCGACCTGGGCGAGGGTCATCAGCACCTCCTCCCTGCGGTACTGCGACCACTGCGTGCGCACCTCGTCGCCGGCGATCATCAGCTCGTCGGGCTCCATCCCGTGCCAGCCGGCGACGAGCCCGAGGAGCTGCTGCTTGAACGAGCGGCCGGCGATGACCACGGCGTTGCCGGAGATCAGCGTCTGGCGCTGGCCCGACGCCGAGCGGTGCGGGTGGGTCAGGGCGGTGTCCTGGGTGATCAGGTCGAACTGACCGAACCCGATGCCGGTCGCCTCGCTGGCGAGCTGGACCATCGTCGTGCGGATCGCCTGGCCCATGTCGACCACGGACGCCCGCAGCTCGATGCGCCCGTCGGGCTCGAGGACGTAGAGGGCGCCGGAGTCGTCGATCTTGCCCTTGCCGGCGCCGACGTTCTTGTACCCGGCGGCGACCCCGAACCCGATGCGGTAGCCAGGGCGGGCCATCGCCGCGTACGTCGGCCACTCCTCCTCGAACGCCGCCTTGCACGCGTCGAGCGTCGGGATCGCCCCGACACTGCTCGGGCAGGTACTGGCCGGTGATCGTCTCGTCGCCCTCGACGAGCATGTTCACCCGGCGGATCTCGAACGGGTCGATGCCGAGCTTGCGGGCGAGCTCGTCGAGCAGCTGCTCCATCGAGACCGCCGCCTGGTTGATGCCGTAGCCGCGGAAGGCGCCGCCGAGCGGGTTGTTGGTGAGCACCGCCTTGCCGTGGATGCGCAGGTTGGGCACCCGGTACGGACCGCACGAGAAGATGCACGCCTGGTCGATGACCCGCGGGCTGTTGCCGGTGTACGGCCCGCCGTCGGCGATCAGCGACGGCCTCGACGGCGAGCAGCGTGCCGTCGTCGGCGGCCGCCACCCGGTAGTCCATCTCGTACGGGTGCCGCTTGACCGAGGTCTGCAGGCTCTCCTCGCGGCCGAGGGTGATCTTGACCGGCCGGCGGGTGACGTAGGCGGCGACCGACGTCATCGCCTCGAGGGCGATCTCCAGCTTGCCGCCGAACCCGCCGCCGAGCGGCGTGGCGATGACCCGGATCTTCTCGCGCGGCAGGTCGAGCACCTTCACCAGTTGCTCGCGGGTCTCGAACGGCGCCTGGGTCGGCGTGTGCACGGTGACCGTGCCGTCGGCTCCCACCTCGGCGAGGCACACCAGTGGCTCGAGATAGGCATGGTCCTGGCGTTGGGTCGTGAAGTGTCCCTCGACGACGTTCGTGGCGTCGGCGAACACGGCGTCGACGTCGCCGACCTCGTGGGTGAGCTGCTTGCAGATGTTGCCCGGCGCGGACGACACGAGCTGCGGGGCATCGTCGGCGAGCGACGCGGACGGCGAGAACAGACCGGGCAGCTCCTCGTACTCGACCTTGACCAGCGCTGCCGCGGCCTCGGCGTGCTCGACGCGTGTCGGCCAGCACGAGGGCGATCGGGTCGCCGGTGAAGCGGACGTAGTCGTGGCAGAACACGGGCTGGTCGGCGACCGTGCGGCCGTGGGCGTTGAGCCCCGGCACGTCGGCGGCGGTCACCACCTTGTGCACACCCGGGTGCCCGCCTGGCCTCGCTCACGTCGACGCTCAGCAGGCGGGCGTAGGCGTGCTGCGACCAGACGACCTTGCCGTGGAGCATGCCCAGCGAGCGCGAGGTCGTCGGCGAAGCCGAGCCGGCCCTGCACGCTGCGCACACCGTCGATGAGCACCGACGACGTCCCCATCGACCCGTAGGTCGGCTCCCACTTGGCGAAGACGTCGGGATTGGCGATCCAGTCGGCGGCCTGCTGCACGGCCTCGAAGATCTGCACGTAGCCGGTGCAGCGGCAGATGTTGTCGCGCAGCCCGTGGCGGATCTCCTCGATCGTCGGGGCCGGGTTCTCCTCGAGCAGCGCCTTGGTCGCCATGATCATCCCGGGAATGCAGAAGCCGCACTGCACCGCGCCACGGTCCAAGAAGGCGGCCTGGATCGGATGCAGCCGGTCGTCGGCCGTCGGCGAGCGCCTCGATCGTCTCGATGCTGGTGCCGTCCACCCGCCGCATGAGGTGGACGCACGAGTCGACCGGTTGCCGTCGACGAGCACGACGCAGCTGCCGCAGTCACCCGTCGTGCAGCCGTCCTTGGTCCCGACCAGGCCGGCGTCGTCGCGCAGGTAGCGCAGCAGGGTCTTGCCCCGCTCGACCTCAGTGCTCGCCGGTGCGCCGTTGACGGTGAAGTTGACAGTGCTCATCTGCTTCTCCTGCGCTGAGATGCCGACCATGCGATGGAACAGTTCGAAGGACGTGCTGCAGCGCCGCCTCGATCCGCGCCGGGTCGAAGCGATCGACGTGTTCGAGGGCGCCGCCCGAGGCGTGGAGCAGCACGTCGGTGGTGAGCGAGCACGTCCTCGACGTCGAACTCCCCGGCATCGGTGCCCCTGGCCAGGATCTCGGCGAGCATCGCCCGCACCCGCTCGAGCGGCTCCTCGCCGGCGCGCGCCCGGTTGACGTGGAACAGCTCGTGATAGAGCTTGGCGTGGGAGAGGCGGACCTCGAGGCGGCGGCGGACGACGGCGTCGAGACGATCGAGCCACGTGCAGCGCTCGTCGGCCATCATCTCGGACGGCCCGTCGAGGAACAGTTGGGCGACGTCGGCCTGCATCCCGGCGAGGAGGCTCTGCTTGGACGGGAAGTAGAGGTAGACCGTGCCCTTGGCGACGCCGGCCGCCGAGGCGACCTGCTCCATCGTCATGCCCTCGTAGCCGTGCTCGACGATGAGCTGCTCGGCGGCGTCGAGGATCTGGCGCAGGCGGACGTGCGGCGGTTGCACCCGGGTTGAGCGCGTGATGTCTCGGCCTCTTGACGGCACCACCGACCATCGTGAGCTCCCTTGCCCTAGCTGACTGACCGACGGTCAGTCAGAGACTATGACGCGGCACGATCGTCATCAATCGCGTGACTCGTCTGGTGACGTCGATCTACCGAGGAGGGCCCGAGATCTCGCCACGAACGCCCCGCCGCCAGTCAGGAGGTTGACGAACGGTGGCAGCCTCGGCGAACAAGGAGAGACCTAC